>CAVWCJ010000005.1:600000-1200000 GCA_963753465.1 uncultured Chloroflexia bacterium | reverse complement strand
CCGAACCAAAACATGTCGAAATACAGGTGGGTAAAGTTTGCCCGGTATTCAGCGGGCACGGTGGGCGTGTGCAGCAAACGGCGGATGGAAAACACGAGTCCGATTATAAATGAAATGAATTCCGATCCTGTCGGGACGCGGTTTGCAATGTTGCAAAGCCAGCTGGGAGGATCAACCAAACAGCCTCCGCATCCCTGAGGAGATGCGGAGGCTGTTTTTCGAGCGACACCCTGCAGATCACGGATAAGGCACGACGGAATCAATCACCGGCAGGTAGAGTGTTTGCAGAAATGCCTGTCGTTCGTCGCTGTGGCAGAAGATGAGAACCCCCAAGGCTCCCCGGCCGTCACTTCGGTTAGCCAGCGCCAGGTTGACCGGACGGCCGTATGAACTGAGCGTATAGAGCGTCCAGGTCATGCCATTTGCCTGGCGGGTTCCGGCAGCGACCGGGGGCGCATCGAAGCCGGCGTAGCCTTGCAGGTATGAAGAAAGCGAATCCAGAATATCCTGACTTCTTTCGAACGGCCAGTTATAGATGATCAATTCGGTCAAGTCAAAATCTGAATTTTCCCGATAGTAAGCTCCTGGCTCAAACTCATCCTCAGTCCAGCCCACCGGAACTTTAGCTGTCAACCCGTTTTCCTGGACAGTTTTAAGTCTTATTGGCGGATTCCCGGTATAGGTGAGCGCGAACTGGACGGGTTTGATCGCACCCAGGCAGGAGGAATCTGGGGCGTGGGTCGGGTCCTTGAAAAAGGAAATGACCATCTTCATGGCGCACCCGGTCGAATCGGAAGCGGTGGGTGTATGTCCGGCGTTGGGGAATTCATAATAGTAGGAATCGCTCAAATGGCTTGCCAGTAGCTCTCCCCAAATGGGCGGGGTGGTCGGATCGAATTTGCCTGCAATGACCAGGGTGGGAATGTTGCTGATCACCGGGTCATTCTCGCCAGGCGAGGGCGATACGGATCCCCAATCTTTACATACCTTGTAATAATCATCCACCGTACCATAGAAAGGCAACATCGCAAACTCCCACTCGGATTGGGAACTCGGTAAATCTTTTTTAAGTTGAGCAGGTGTAGTGGCCAGAAGCTGCTCGTGGCACATCATTGAAATATACAGTCCCGGACTGATATCCGCAAATTCATCCGGCAAAAAATACTGTATATCGATCAGGCTGGAAAGATCGCCATTTTTTATTTGGGAGATCACCTGAGGAATGGGTGAAATATAAGAGTAATGTAATAACCCTACGATGATGTTTAAGAAAGTGGAACCGGTGACCTCCTCTTTAATCGTCCCGCCGGTCGAGATTGGACCGGTCAATGAGACCGGGCTGGCCTCCAAATTATCCACTTCCTGCCAGAACTCACTTTCCAACGATGGGAAAGAGGCATTGCATTGGGGATCCGCAGCACAGGTCTTGAACAGGGCTTGGAGAGAGCTGGTGGTGCCCTGCGACAGGGAATTAAAAAATTTAGTTTCAATCGGCACCACGGAGTCTACCACGACACTCTCCACAATGTCGGGATAGTCCCTCATCACGACCTGAGCCAGGCGTGTGCCGTAAGAAGCCCCGTATAAGTCAACTTTCTTATAGCCCAACACCGATAGGATATCCTTGATATCTGCAGCGCTGGCCTCGGTCGTATAGGCATTAAGATTTACCCCGGATACACTCATTGCCCCATGGCAGGAGATGAAGGCGTTAGAGTAGATCATATCCCGGCCTGAGCTGGGGATTTGTCCGTGGATGTCCTCCTTGAAAACGTCTTTCAATTCCTGACAGCCGAGTTCCGGGATGGACTCGCCAGTTCCCCGTTGGTCATAGGTGATAAAATCGCGATCTGCCAGGAAAGGTGCAACCAGGGTTTTATACATCCCTGCGGCCAGTTGTACCGCCTCGCCTCCAGGTCCGCCCTGTAAAAACAGGGCCGGGACCGGCGAAGGGTTGCTGTTGGTGCTGTGATAAACAGCGACGGACAGTTTGATTTTTTCAGAATGCGGATTTGTGCGGTTTTCTGGTATGCTGATATAGTAGCAATTGACCGATATCCCCTCGGGGATTTGAAAATCACAGGTTTTGTTTTCACTCTCGGGGGTATACGCAATGGTGGGTGCAATGGTCGGTACCGCGGTGGCGGTGGGAGTAGGTGTGGGAGGAATGGAGGTTTCGCTTGGAGAAGGGGTCGGTGTGAGGGTGGGCGGGTTGGATGCCAGGCTGGCCGCGGATGGCAGCGCCCGCGCCGGGACCAGGCTGGAGGGGATAAAATTGTTCAGATCCCCGCTGAAATACAAATACCCGATGACCAGACCACCGAAGACGAGAATAAGAATAATGGGCAGGAGAACTGCAAGCGCCTTGCTTCCCTGTTTGCGTTTTGGACTGGGTGCAGCGGCTTTTTCCTGGGGATGAGAGGGCGGGGTGGGGAAGAGGGAGATTTCTCCTGCATGGGGTTCTTGCAGCCGGCTGGATGGGGAAGCGTCTTGGAGGGGGCGACCCTGCGGAGAGGAATCTTCCCTCTCATCGAAGACAAAGGGGGAAAGGCTGGGTTTTGGGGGTGGAGAGGCTTTCCAGGAGCTGGGCTGGCTCGAGGGTGGCGGCGCAGGCTGAGCCGCGGGCGAGAAAGGAGCTGGCTGCTTCATCCACTCCAATCGTTGTCTGGCGTCGATATTTCCGGGATTCAATGAGAGGACGCGGCGTAAGCAATATTCTCGCTGCTCCTGGGAAGGACAACATTGCCCAAGCCAAAACCAGCCCTCCTCGCAGGAGGGGTCGGTTTTAACAACCTGGGCAAAAAAGGCAGCGGCGCGTTCCAGATCGCCGGCCTTCGCCGCCGCTTTGCCCGCCTGAAGGATTTCTTCAATCGCCATTCAACCCTCCGTTCGACCTAAGGAACCCGACCCTCCGTGAATCCTGGCAGAATGTACAGGCTGGATTGAGGTGCCTGACCTCCGGTCATGCTAATATTTTATATTTGATTGACAAGTTCCGCCATTTCATTTACATTAAGGAAGTTGTGGAGCGGATTGGGATGATCTGCCGACCACCTGCGCAGCGGGTCTGCCCATTTGACCAGGGCACGTGAATCAGCCGGATAGTGGCTCCGGCGCGTTCCAATATTGAACCATTCCAGCCCTGCCAGCGCCTTTTCCCATTCCTCCCATGGGGTCATATCAGGGGTTAGTGAGAATGTCGCCAGCGGGGAGAAGAACACGGGTTTTTCCGGGGGAAACTGTGCCCGCATTTCCTTCAGGTAATCCAGACTGTCCCGGGTGTTGAAAATCAACCAAAGGGGCAGGAGGCCCGACTGCCGGGCGGAATGGGAATCGAACTGGCTGAACATTTCCACCAGTACACCAGCCGGTTCGCGCCCTTCTTTTTCGAGCAGCTTTTTGGCAGCAATAAAAGCCAGCCGCGAGAAGTCGTTGGGGTTTGCCAGGTGGATGCGCAGGAATCGGAATCCCTCCCGTTGGCAGAAAGATTCAAGTGCTCCATCCAGTCCGGGCTCACTGCCCCATTCGGATTCAGGCCCATGTTCGAGGGGATATTCCTTTAAATTCCACTCGAAGGATTTCAGACCTGCCCGGGCGGCATATTCCCGGAGGGCGCGTGCTGCCTTCCAGGAATTCCTCCGGGGGGATCCCCCCCCAGCCTCCAACCTGGAAGATGCTGCGTGGCCCGAGGCGGTACCTCAGCCATTCCGCCCCTCCCTCGAGATAAACAACCGCACCCCCCGGGATGAGGTGCCGGCGGATGAACTCGGCATACCCCGCGGGCAGGTCGAGCAGCTTGAAGCGCACATGGTTGACGAAACGCGTCAGCCAGCCGTCGTGGACCGGATCGAAGTGCTGAATGGTCATCAGACCCGGGTGATCGGCGGCAATCCGCAGCGACTGGTCCAGGGAATGGTTCAGGTAGCGATGGATGTCGCCGTCCGGGGAGCCGCCCTTGAGCGTGACGACAAAAGCCTGGGGCAGGAACGGGGCACCCAGGGCAAGGGACAGGTAGGCGGTTGCCCCGCCGAGTGCCGCCCCCACCGTGATGACAGGGGATGTCTCCTTCAGCTGGTAGTAGTCATCGAGCCGGGCGCGGACCAGGTCGTCCATCGAAAAATTATCCAGCACTTTAGAGGGCAGCCCGGAGAGGGACTGGAAGGCGCTGATGGCCAAACGCGCACTTCCCTGGGGCAAGTTCCCCAGGAGGTTCAACACGGTTTTCTGCCAGGCGGGGAAGAGATAGTTGTCGATGGATTGCCCATGCAGCCCGGCGGCTACTGCGCGGGTGACGATCGGGGAGGAACTTTCCTGCGACTCAGGCGAAATCATACTGCCTCCGATGCAGAGTATAATCAATTCTACATTATTTGAGGTTTTGGAGGTTAAGGATGGATGTTTGTCTTGCACTGGGGGGCGGCGGCTCGCGAGGTCATGCCCACATCGGCGTCATTCGACGCCTGGAACAGGAGGGGATTCCACATCCGGGCAGTGGCCGGGACCAGCGCGGGAGGCATCGTGGCAGCTTTGTATGCCGCTGGCTACCATCCGGACCAGATGGAAACCATTTTCGCCCATTTAGACCAATCCGAACTTTTCGGCCGCTTGGCAACCGAAGGCCCCGGCCTCCTGGGCCTGTCCGGTGCTTCCAGGGTCCTCGGGGACATCCTCGGAGCGCGGACTTTTGCTGATCTGATCATCCCGTGTGCCATGCCCGCGGTGGATGTCAACTCGGGGCGGGAAGTGATCCTGAATCAGGGTCTGGTGGTCGACGCGGTGCTGGCGACGATCGCGCTGCCGGGGATCTTTCCACCCAGGGAGATCAATGGGTTTCGGCTGGTGGACGGGGGCGTTCTTGACCCGGTCCCGGTATCCGTTGTCCGTACCCTGATGCCGGATCTGCCGGTGGTGGCGGTGATCCTGTCCCAGGCAGTGGAACCAGCTGGGGATATTATCCGCTTCCCTCTGCCCGTGTCTGTCCCTCCGCCGATTGTGGAGCGGATCACCCGAATGCGCGTTGCCCAGGCTTTTTCTATTTTCCTGCAGTCTGTGGATGCTGCCGAACGGATGCTGGGCGCCCTGCGCCTGCAGATCGATGCGCCTGAAGTGGTCATCCGCCCGGATGTGAGCGGGATCGGCCTGCTTGACATTGTTGATGTGCACAGGGTTGTTCGTCAGGGTGAAAAGGCAGTGGAGGCAGCCCTACCTGAGCTATACCGGGCAACTTCCTGGCCGAGCCAGTTTCGCCGGAAATTTTTTCACCGCCGGTTGAAGGAACGCGCTCCGGACAAGGGTGTGTGACCGCTCCGATGACACACGATCCGCGTAAGTATGCCCGCCAGACCAATATCCGCCTGATCGCTGGAGCGCTGCTCCTGCTTTTCATCGTTGGCGATGGTTTGATTTATTTTTTTTACGGAACCGGTGCAGCCATCCTGGGATTGCTCTGCCTGCTGGGAGGCCTGGTCCCCGTGATCCTGACCGGGCTCGTCCTCCTGTTCTTGGAATGGGTAGCCAAACGTGCCGACCGCGATTGATCCCCAACCTCAGATATTAAACCGGTGGGTCTACCGGATGCAGCAATCCAAGGTAAAGCCGGGTCGTGTGCTGCTCCTGCTGCATGGTTTGTCGGGGGATGAAAATTCGATGTGGATCTTCACCCGTAAACTGCCGCAGGAATACACCCTCCTGGCGCTGCGGGGTCTCTATGCTTTCCAGGAGAAGGGCTATTCCTGGCGGGAGATGGCGGACGGCAACTGGGGATTCCCTTCGATGAGCGACCTGCAGCCGGCGGCGGATTCCCTGCTTGCCTTCGTGGATGCCTGGTCCGTTTCGATGTCGCTCCCGGCGAAAACACTCGATATCATGGGCTTCAGCCAGGGCGCCGCCTTGACCTTAGCCCTGGCTTTGTTCCATCCTGACCGTGTTCGCGCCCTGGCGGTTCTTTCCGGATTCCTTCCCCTTGGAGCCGAGCCTTTCCTGGAGAAGCACCTTTTGACCCAGACGCCGGTATTTGTTGCCCACGGACGGCAGGATGACCAGATTCCAGTAGAACGCGCCAGAATGGCCGTGAAGGCCCTGCAGGATTCGGGCGCGCGTGTCACCTACTGCGAAGCAGACACCGGACATAAAGTCAGCGCCGACTGCATCCAGGGGTTAGAATCATATTTTGTTTCTATACTATAATCAGCTTGCTCTCCCGTAGAATCGAAATCAAGGAGGTAGTATGGTTCGGAATATTTTCGTCTCCACGGTAACCTTTTTTCTACTGGTCTCCCTGATTGCCTGCGGGAGCCGGGCTCCTCAGCCTGCCCAAGCAGTGCTGAATACCCCTGTGGGAGGAAAACTCACCGTCAGCAGCACCAGTGCATTTACCGATCAATTTGGGATTTATCATGTGGTGGGAGCCATTCTGAATGGAACCAACAACACGCTGACGTCGCTAGAATTGGGCGTTCAAATCAAGGACGCCTCGGGCACTTCCCTGCTGAAGGATAAAAGTGGTGCCGCCGTGTCGCAACATGTTTTTGAGCCGATGTTATCCACCCTTGCTCCAGGGGAAACTTCCCCGTTTGATTACTCGATAGATCTGGCGAAGGTGACCCCGGCTTCTTTTGTCGTATCGGTCGATGGTTATCAGAGCGGAAAGGCCGAGCGAGCGGCCCTGACAGTTGAAAATGTCCAGCTGGTGGATGATCAAAAGGGAACCCTGTATTTGAGCGGGAGGTTGGTCAATTCCGGCAGCTCATGGGTAAATATCAATGCACTGGCCGGATCAGTGGTGGGCGGAGGGAACAGCCCACTCTCAGCCGGCTCGTCGTTCATCCATGCCGGACTGCTGGCACCCAAGGGGGATGCGGAACAGCGGGATCAGGCCCCGTTCATCATTTCTTTCCCGAACCCAGGCCCAGGCCAGACGGATTGGAGAATTTACTGGGATGCAGACACCGCCCAGGCCCCTCAGGATTATCCCGTCGCCGTAAATGTTACAAACTCGTATTTTGATCAAACCGGAGCTTATCATCTTGTCGGTATCGCAGCCAACAATTCAGCCTCTGCGTTGAACCTTCTTCTGGTGGCCGGACTTTATGCCCAGGACGGCACCGTATTGGATGCGGCCTATTCCTTTTATAAGATCGCGGTTGGCCCGGGGAAGAATATGCCGTTCGATATTTCCTATTTCGGCAGCGTCAATTCCATTCCTGCTCAAGCCTCCCGGGTGCGCACTTTCACGGTACAGGTAGATCCTTCCAGGACAGCCCCGCCGCCTGCCCAGAGCATGGCCCTGACGGCAGTCGGAGAACAGGTCCAGCGGAATGGGGCAGCGTGGACTTTCTCAGGCTCGGTAACCAACACGACGAACCAGAACCTCAGCGGCGTCACGGTCATTGTTATGGTGATGGATGCCCAAAAGGACCTGGTCGCGACGAATTCCTCCTACATTCTACCGACGGAAGGGACAATCGCCCCGAATGGAGCAGTTTCATACCATGTGCTCGTCTCGCTCGACCCAACGATTGATTCGAGCGATTTCAGGACGACAACCACAGCCAGTGGGGATGTCATTAAATAGCTTCGGACTGCAGGATGCGCTCCACCGACCCGCAGTGGGCGGTGGAGCGCTTTGGTTAAGCTGTAGTTAAGCTTCCGGTTGACGATTGTTCGCTTTACGGGTATGCTTGTCGGCATGACTCCCCCTGAAAGTTCGCTTTCCCGCAAGGATTTTCTGAGGCTGGCCGGCCTCAGCCTAGGGGCATATGCCCTGCATCCCTGGTTCGACCGGTTGGGTCCCGCCTCAGCGCGCACCCTGGCCCTGCCTGATTTTCCGAAAGCCGATCTTCTCGGCCGGAACTGCTCGGGGGGCAAGATTGCAATCATGTCCCAGCCTGATTCACATGGCAGCCTGGTTAAATATGTATATGAAGACACCGTCCTTCCATGGCTGCGCGAGGTGAGTGCCCAGACCCGGGATTACAACGTGATCAACCAGCGTTGGGTCGAGACGCCCGAAGGATATGTATACGGCGCGAACTTCCAGCCTTGCCAAAACCTTCCCAACACTCCCATGGCCGCGCTCCCGGCTGGAAAACCGGGTTTTTGGGCCGAAGTGACCGTCCCTTACGTCGATCTTAGCCTGGATAATCCACCTGCCCGCTCACCCGGCATCCGCAACATCCTGGCAGCCGGGCAAACGCCCCGCCTGTATTATTCCCAGGTGGTATGGATTGACCAGATTAAAACCTCCAGTTCGGGCAACCTCGTTTACCGGTTTAACGAGGACGCCAAACATGGATATGGATATGGGGATATATTCTGGGGGGATGGCGCGGCTTTCCGTCCACTGACGCAGGATGACATCTCCCCGATTCATCCGGATGTGGATCCCGCCACGAAAAGCATCGTGGTCGATGTCACTTATCAGAGCCTGTCCTGCTACGAAGGACAGAATGAGGTTTACTTCTGCCGGGTATCCACCGGGGCCGGTGACAAATCCACCCCGACGGGGGAATATCCGATCTACCGCAAGGCGATCACCATCCACATGTCCGGCGGCAACCTGGAATCCGGCTATGATGGACCGGCAATTTCATGGACCTCCCTGTTCATCGCCTCCCTGGGCGACGCCATCCACGCTGCCACCTGGCATAATGATTTTGGAAATGCGCGTTCGCATGGGTGTGTCAACTGCGCACCGGAGGATGCCAAGTGGATCTTCCGCTGGACCTTGCCGGTCGTTGACCTGGATACAAGCGATGTAACCTGGACGGATTGGCAAAAAGGAAGTACGCATGTGAAAGTCCAGCAGCGGCTTTATTGATGGCCATGCCACCCCCCAGGATGCGGGATGAAGGTATTTGATGATTAAAGACGTGACGCTTGGACTGGCTTTCCTGGCCGGTCTGGCCTCCTTTCTTTCCCCGTGTGTGCTTTCACTTGTTCCGGCGTATGTCGGTTATTTGGGGGGAAGGGCTGCCGGGGGCGATTCAAATCCAGAAAATCGCTGGATCACATTTTCACATGGACTGGCTTTCGTCCTTGGGTTCAGTTTTGTTTTTATTCTCGTCAATATCGCCGCATCGGGGCTGGGGATCGCGTTCTATGATTTTCGAAACTGGTTGGCCAAGGTCGGCGGGGTCGTGGTGGTGCTCTTCGGTTTGCACATGATGGGTGTCTTTCGCATCCCTTTCCTGGAATACGACCTGCGCATCCATACCCAGGTGAATCAGGGCTGGGGATATCTTTCCTCCGGGCTGATGGGTGTCTTCTTTTCAGCGGGCTGGTCGCCGTGTGTGGGCCCTATCCTTGGTGCAATCATGACGTTTTCGGCCAGGGGCGGCTCGCTCCTGGTTGGAGCTGCTTACGGCTCGGTCTATTCCGCAGGATTGGCAATTCCTTTCCTGGCGGCCGCCTTGGGCATTGGCTGGGTGACGCTGCTGCTGCGTCGTTACGGTAAGGCGATGCATTATGTGGAGGTAGCCATGGGTGGGCTCCTGGTTGTCGTTGGAGTACTGCTCTTTTTCGGGTCTTTCAACCTTCTGGCGAATTATGTTCCTTTCATTAATTTTGGCCTATGATCATCTGCCTGCTGCCCCCTAATTTTGGAAATACGCCGGGCGTACACCGGTAGACTGCTTTTAATCTGGAGATGCACAAATGATCAATGTAACCCTTTATACCCGCCGGAATTGTTCACTTTGTGACCAGGCGGAAAAAGATTTGAAAGAGCTGCAGAAAACCATCCCTCATAAGCTTGTGCTGATCGACATTGATACGGATCCGGCGCTGCAATCAACCTACGGCACCTCAGTGCCGGTTGTCGAGATTGGCCCTTACCAGTTGAAAACCCCGTTTACCCGCCAGGAATTGCAGATGACCATCGGCGCGGCCACCGACCGGAAGGCGCACCTGGAGAAGATCAACGACAAGGCTTATCAGACCAGTGTCCAGAAGTCGCAGGTCGTCTCCAGATCGGACAAATTATCCTACTGGCTGACCCGGCACTACCTCCTGATTTTTAACATCTTCCTTTTCCTTTACGTCGGTCTGCCATTCCTGGCACCGATTTTTAAGAAGATCAACCTGAACACTCCAGCACAAGTCATCTATACAATATACAGCCCGTTATGTCACCAATGGGCTTTCCGTTCTTTTTTCCTGTTCGGGGAGCAGTACGCCTATCCCCATGCCGCCGCTCATGTCTCCGGCCTGCAGACATTTGAAGCAGTCTCCGGGATCACTGACCAGAACGACCCGACGCGTCTTCAGGCACGCGCCTTTGAAGGCAATCCCACTTTAGGCTATAAAGTCGCCTTTTGTGAACGGGACGTCGCGATCTGGGGCGCGATGTTCCTGTTCGGAGCCATCTTTGCAGCGAGCCGCCGCCGCTGGCCTAAACTGCACTGGTTGATCTGGGCAGTGCTCGGCATCCTGCCGATGGGCCTGGACGGCTTTTACCAATTATTGAGCCAGATTCCCAGCAGGTCCCTACAATCTGTTCTTCCTTACTATGAGAGCACGCCTTTCATGCGCGTGCTGACCGGTTTCCTCTTTGGATTCATGACTGCTTGGTTTATGTTCCCACTGATCGAGGAAACCATGCTTGACACCCGGCGGATGCTGGCCAAGAAATTTGCCATCGTAAAGGCTTAACCTCCGAATGCCTTTCAAAACATGCGGTGATATTTATTATTATAATTTTGAGTCCTTGGACCGGGGCGTGGTCCATGCGGTTTTCTCGCGCAGAGGCGGTGTCAGCCCGGAGCCCTGGGCTTCGCTGAACCTGGGCGGGACGGTCGGCGACGAAAAGGACAGGGTCCTCGAGAACCGCCGCCGTGCACTGTCTGCATTGGGACGCAGCCCAGCCTCGGTATACGATGTCTGGCAGGTTCATGGCATCGAGGTTGCCATTGCTGATGAGCCGCGCCCGCCGGAAGCGCCCTACCGCCAGGCGGATGTCATCCTGACCAATAAACCGGGAGTGACGCTGATGATGCGCTTTGCAGACTGTGTCCCAATACTCCTTCATGATCCCGTGCGCAAAGTGGCTGGGATGGCACATGCCGGCTGGCTTGGTACGGTCAAAGGCACTGTCCGGGTTGCTGTAGAGGCGATGCAGAGCCGCTACGGATCAAATCCAGCAGACATTCTGTCTGCGATTGGCCCATCCATCGGGCCGGACCATTACGAAGTCGGGCCGGATGTGGTTATCCAGGTCCAGCAGGCATTCCGCAATTCTGCTGCGGACCTCTTGACCGTTAGAGACGGGCACATGTTTTTTAACTTGTGGGCAGCCAACCACAGGCATCTTGAACTGGCAGGTGTTCGCAAGACCGAAATTGCCGGATTGTGTACTGCCTGCCACACAGAGGATTGGTTTTCACACCGTGCGGAGAGGGGCCGTACCGGCCGGTTTGGTGCTATGCTCGCATTAACCTAAAAAGGTGTTTTCCCGTCGGGGACAACGCTGGAGGTATATCGGTTCGGGGCATTTTTATGAATCCACCTTTGGTCTCGGACATACATGCACGTTTGGAAGCTGTCCTTGAGAAAATTTCCATGGCAGCAGTCCGGTCAGGACGTGAACCAGGCATGGTCCGGCTGGTCGTCGTGACCAAGTTTCAGCCGTTGATCGTGGTACGTTCAGCCGTGGAGGCTGGAGCGCGCCTGCTGGGGGAAAACTACGCAGAGCAGGCCGTGGAAAAAATAACCGCCTTGATAGAAAAATCTGAGGTAGAATGGCATATGATCGGCCACGTACAGCGACGTAAAGCAGACCTGGTGGCCGAGTACTTTAGCATGCTGCACTCCCTGGACGGTCTTAAACTTGCGGAACATCTGGACCGTTGTTGTGGGTTCCGGTCGCGGAGGCTGGCTGTCCTGCTGGAGGTGAATGTCAGCGGAGAGGCGACTAAGTCTGGCTTTCCAGCCTGGGATGAAGGGCGTTGGCCGGACCTGCTCCCGGTGATCGGCCGAATCCTGGAGCTTCCCCATTTGAGCGTGCACGGACTGATGACCATGCCTCCGTATTCGGAAGACCCCGAACAATCCCGATCTTACTTCCGTCGCCTGCTCCGCCTGCAGGGTTACCTGTCGGAGCAGTTTCCTCAAGGAGATTGGCGGGAACTTTCGATGGGGACCAGCCTTGACTATGTCCAGGCGGTCGAAGAAGGTGCGACCTATGTCCGGATTGGGCAGGCGATATTAGGGGCCCGTCCGGCTTAGAGGCTTCATGCTGACACTGCTTATCCACTGGATCACCATCCTGGCAAATCTCATTATTTTGCTTGTTGTGGTGG
This sequence comes from uncultured Chloroflexia bacterium, assembly GCA_963753465.1. Taxonomy (GTDB): domain Bacteria; phylum Chloroflexota; class Anaerolineae; order Anaerolineales; family Villigracilaceae; genus UBA877. Next base: position 1,187,704 of record CAVWCJ010000005.1, on the reverse strand, counting down.
AGGTGATCCTCAGTTATTTTCTCAGCCCTTATCATCCGCTCCGGCATGCCCTGGAGCGAATTGTGGAACCGATGCTGGGGCCAATCCGCCGGGTCATGCCTTTAGTGGGCGGGTTCGATTTCAGCCCGATGGTGTTGATTGTTCTCGTCATTATTCTCTCCTCCGTCCTGACCAATTTCCTGAATAGCCTAGTGAGGTGAAATCATGAGTCCTCGAAAATTTCATTTGCACGACGGAAAGAAAGGCGCGGCTTTGGCGGTAAGGGTTACCCCGCGGGCAAGTAAAAATGAGATTGTTGAAGTCCTCAATGATGGGACGGTTAAGGTCCATCTTACGGCACCCCCGGTGGAGGGGAAGGCCAACGAAGCCCTGGTTAAGTTTTTGTCTGAAGTTCTGGGCGTGGCGCCCTCGCGCATCGAGGTGGTGGCAGGCGCTAACGGAAGGGACAAGCTGATTTCCGTATTGGAGATGGACTCAGCCACAGTGCATAAAAAGATTGTAAACCACATCAGTTAATTCAAAATCTCCCGAAACTTTCATTTCGGGAGATTTTTTTTGCGCCTCAGGAATTAATGGGCATTGCCGTATAAAGACTGGTACATGGCATAATTTTCATAGACGTAGCGAATGTAATTCTGGGTCTGCTGATATCGGATTACCTCAAGGAACAAATCCGAGTCGCTTCCAGAAAGCTGTCTCCAGATATTGGCGGCGACCGGGCCGGCATTGTAACCGGCCAGGGCGCTGACCAGGTCCCCGTTGAGATAGGTCTGGTTGCTCAGCAGGTAATGCGCCCCGAGATCGATGCTGACCAGAGGCCGGTAGAGATCATCGGAAGTGTAATTGGGCGGCCAGCCCAAGTTATCCACGATGCTCTGCCCGGTGGTGGGGATGATCTGCATCAGCCCGCGCGCCCCGGCTGTGGAAATGACAAAACCTTCGAAGGAACTCTCCTGGAGTATGATCGAGAACAGAAACAGCGGCGAGAAACCGTTTTGCTGGGCAGCGGGCAGGACCAAGTCCTGGTAGTAAAGACCATAAAGGACGTGGCTGAAATACACCGGTGCCGCCAGTGTCTGGGCGGTGGTATTCATGCCTGCCAGGGTCAGCACCTGGCTCAGCGCTGTAATCGCTGAGCGGTACAGGCCAAGATCGAGCATGTAATTGCCCAGGCGGAAGGAATTTGCCGGGTCGTTGCTCATACTCTTGCGAAGATCTTCGAATTCAGAGCGCGCATCATTGCTATCACCCAGGTTCCATAATTCAGTGCCGCGGACCAGTCGGGGATCCGACAGCAGCGCGCCCGGAGAACTTAAGTCGGTATCCGCCGGGAGGTTAAATTTGACCCGCACCCAGGCCTCGGCCGCGGTGCGTTCGCTGGGCAGGTTTACATTCAGATTTAAAGTCTGGGAGGGTGCGAAGATCGGGCGATTGAAAAGCATGTCGCTGGCGCGCAGGCTGTAATAACCGGTCGGATCGGTGGCGGCTGCAGTCTGCCAGGCCGTTTGCGCAGCCGAGGCATCTCCTTTTTGCTGGTCGGCTTTGCCGATCCAAAAATAAGCCTGTGCCTGATCCCCGGATGCAGTGGCCAGGATCGAATCGCGCTGGAAGTCGAGCAAGGCCTGATCATACTTCCCGAGGCGGTAGTTGGAAATGCCGGCCCAGAAGAGCGCCTGAGTGGTGACATCGCTTCCGGGAGATGAGTTCGCAATCCCTTCCCAGACACGGATCGCATCCTCCAGCTGGTTGGCGCGTTCGTAGATACGCCCTTCCTCGAGCAGAGCCGAGGCTGCATCCGATTGGGATGACGTGGTGCTGGCGAATTGCTGCAGTGTCTGGGCTGCATCATCATAATGGTTGAGGTAGTACCACTGGGTAAACGCCAGCCCGGGAGTGATACTGTCTCCATCCCAGGCATCCGCCCAGTGCGAGTTCCCCGGATAGTTCTTCAGGAATTGATTCCAAACCGGCAGCGATTGATCATACTCGCCGTTGGCCACCAGCGTAAGAGCCATGTAGTAATATACCGTTCCGTCATTTTGCGGGTTGGCGCTGATGTACCGATTGAAGGCATCCAGGGCATACCCATACTGCTGTGCAAAATAATCCACCAGCCCGCGGTTGAGATCGTCGACCGGGACGCCCGCGTTCACCAATGCCACCAGGGCCGAGTAGGAGTCATAGGCCAGAGGGTAATTGTTCACCGTGTGCAGGAATTTCTCATAGGCCAGGTCGGTCTTTCCCTGGGCGAGGTAAATCTGGCCGGAAAGCAGGTCCATTTGGGCCTTGACGTAATCGTTGGAACTGCCAGTTGCGATCGCGTCGTACATGCCCAGGGAGGTAACGCTGTCTCCGGAGCTCGCATAGGCCTGGGCGATACTGATCTTCAGGGCTGTATCATCACCGATGTGCGGCGCGGTGAGGGCGGCCTGGTAGGCTGCGATGGCGTGAGGATAGTCCCCGGCTGCATCGAAGGCGTCCCCGAGGCGCAACTGGACATAATAGTCGATCAATCCGGGGCGCAGTTTTAGGTATGCATTGTATGCGTCGATGGATTCGGAGTAGCGGTTCAGGGAGCTGTAGATTTCGCCTAACAGAAAGTATGCGTCTGGAGTATCTTTCGAATTGGGATAGGCGGTCACCAGCTGGCGCAGATCTTCGAGCGCCTGGGAGGGGTTGTTATCGCCGTATTCCACCCTGCCCAGTCCCCATAACGCCGCGGCCTGAACCTGGGGGTCGGACGTCGTGGTAAAAGCGATCTGGTAATCGGAGCGGGCTTGCGTGTAGTCACCATTACTAAAAGAGTGATCCGCATTTTCGACCCGCACTTCTGGAACAGGGGTTGGGGTGGCTGTGGGGGTCGGGCTGGGCGTCAGGGTCGGCGTTTGACTTGGCGTCGGGGTTACACTGGGGGTTGGGGTGGAACCGAACAGCGGAGACTGGAGATTGCAGCCTGCCAGGAAACCGATCAGGCACAACCCAATTAAAGCTCTTTTGATAAACATGGCGAAACTTATACTGCCTATTTAGAGCGGTGTCAATGTGGATTTGCGAATATAAATGATTGAAAATGGATCTCATAAATCACCTGGGGAAAAATGCTTGCCAATCCGGGCAAGGCATGTTAAACTACGCCCGCCTATCACGACGCCCCTGAAAGGGCGTCTTTGTGTGTCCTGCTATGCGTACCCTTTTCTGGGATGATGCAGCTGAGTGCCTGAAGATGATCGACCAGCGCCGGCTGCCGGAACGTTTGGAAATTGTCTCCTTCCACAGATGCGTCGAGGTATCCGAAGCCATCCGTAATATGACCGTGCGCGGCGCGCCCGCCATCGGTGCGGCAGCTGCCTTCGGTCTGGCCCTGGCAGCACGCGAGTCGCAGGCAAAGGACCTGGCCGGTCTGCTGTCGGATCTTGAGACCGCGTCCGGGCGACTGCGCCTCACCCGTCCAACAGCGGTTAACCTGGCCTGGGCCCTGGACCGGGTTCTTAAATCCGTTTCGGTGCTCATTGACGACCGCACTTCCGCTTCGATTTCTGTCAATGACCTGCGCAGCCGCGTTCTTTTCGAAGCCAAGCGCATCGCCGACGAGGACGTCGAAATTAACAAGCGCATGACCGCACACGGCGCAGAGCTGATCGAAGATGGCGATACCATCATCCACCACTGCAATACGGGTGCGTTGGCTGTCGTGGATTGGGGAACGGCACTGGGCGTGGTCCGCACTGCTCACGAACAGGGCAAACGCATCCATGTGCTTGTGGATGAGACCCGTCCCCGGCTGCAGGGCGCACGTCTGACCGCCTGGGAGCTGGAGCAGTACGGCATCCCGTACGAGATCATCACCGACGGCATGGCCGGTCATTTCCTGCGTACTGGACAGGCTAAAAAGGTACTCTTCGGCGGGGACCGGGTGGCTGCCAATGGGGATGTTGCCAACAAGATCGGCACGTACATGCTGGCCTTGGCAGCGCATGACAATCAGGTTCCGGTTTACGCGGTAGTACCGACCTCAACGATCGATCTCACCCTGGCGCATGGAGATTTGATTCCCATCGAGGAGCGCGACCCGCGTGAGGTGCTCGATCTTCAATTTCACGGCGAGGGCGTTACTCCGAAAGGGGCCAGGGCCCGCAACCCGGCTTTCGATGTGACCCCGGCACGTCTGATCACTGCCATCGTGACGGAAAACGGGATTGTTTATCCACCGTTCGAGGTGAATTTACCGGGGATTGTTAAACCGAACCCTGGATAAAGATTTTGTGTTTCTCATCCTGTATTTAGGATTTTTCACCAAATGGACATATTGCTGACTGGCTCTGTCGCCTATGACTACCTGATGACCTTCCCCGGACTGTTCAAGGAGCAAATTCTGCCCGAGCGCCTTGAGAAAATAAGTCTGTCGTTCCTGGTCGATTCGATGTCACGCCAGCGCGGCGGGATCGCTCCCAACATCGCCTTTACCATGGCGCTCCTGGGCCAGCGCCCGCGGGTCATGGCGACCGTTGGCGAGGATTTCAGCGAATACCGGACCTGGCTGGAAGGAAAAGGGGTCGACACAACTCTAATGCTGGTCATCCCGGAAGTCTACACGGCCTCGTTCTTCGCGACAACCGACCAGTGCAACGCCCAGATTGCCAGTTTTTATCCAGGCGCTATGGGATATGCCGCCCAGCAGAAATTAAAGGAAGTCCGGCCGCGTCCCGACCTGGTCGTCGTCTCACCCAATGATCCAACGGCGATGATGAACTTTGCTGCCGAGTGCCGTTCCCTGGGGATCCCCTACCTCTATGATCCCAGCCAGCAGGTCTTACGCCTCAGCGGACCCGAGCTGGCCCGGGATATGGAGGGGGCTCATTTCCTGTTCGTTAACGACTATGAGTTCGAGCTGATCTCGAAAAAAACCGGCCTTGATCTGGAACATATGCTCCAGCACGTTGAGGTGCTGGTCGTTACTCGCGGCGCGGACGGTTCCTCCATTTACGCTCTCCGCAAAGAGTACAATATCCCGGTTGTCCAGCCGGACCACATCCTCGACCCTACCGGTGTGGGTGATGCTTTTCGCGGCGGGTTCCTGACGGGTTACGCCCACGGCTGGGACTGGGAATTGTGCGGCCAGATGGGGGCCCTGGCTGCCACCTATTGCCTGGAGCAAAAAGGTCCGCAGAATCATGCCTTCACCCGCCAGGAATATATTGCCAGATTCCGGGATCATTTTGACGACAGGGGAAAGCTCAACGAATTACTCTAGGTGTGACACTCTGCTGGGGCTAAAAGCCCCGCAGCTTCTTGGGACTTCCGACCGAATGATCTGCCCAAGCCATTTCCGCCGTGTCCGAGCGACTACGCATGACCCACGCAAGCGTGGGCTACGATACTTTTAGATTGCACCACAGTTGGAGGATATCCAATGTGCCAATGCAACCCACTCGCAAGGTTTTCCAAGACGGGAGTTTCGCCGTCTAAACCGGCAACCTATTCGTTTGGTAAAGAACCATGCACAGGTACGTGTTTAGCGTCAAAATCAGGTAAAGGTGGGCGCATCGATTATGAGCGGTGAAACCGGGATGGTGGAGGAAGCTGTGCCATCCGAGAGTTGCAGTTGAACCAGGTAATCCAGGATTGGAATGGAATGTTGACGACAGGTGACCAGAACGCTCGAGAGGATAGCATGGGCATCAGCACCCTGGCGGGTGCGGTTGCAGCCGTTGGTCTTGCGGGTGATGACCGCAGGTCGCAGCATACGCTCCGCCTGGTTATTGGTTGCTTCCAGGTCATCTGCATACAAGAATCGCAACAAGTGGGCTCGATGTTTGCGCAATCGGCGGGCAAAACGAGCATTTTCCCGGTCTTTCAGCCTGCGCTGAGGACCGATCAGAGCGTCCAACTGGGCTTCCAAGACCTGGCTGCGTTGGTAGAAGGTGAATGGATCCAGATGAGGCTTCTCGGCTTTGAGGGCGATGGCTTGCTGAAGAAGGGCTGTGAGCTGCCGGGCAAAGTGCAGGGCCCGTCCGGTCTTGTTTTCCTCCATCTCCTTCAGGTCTTTGAGCAGGTGCGAGAGGCACTTCTGCTTCAGCCAGTCTTTCAATCTCCGATCGTCATAGGCCAGGAAGCAGTCGGATGCCAGGGTGCCTCGGAACTCCTGGCCCAAGATCTCGATCACCACGTCACTCGAGCGATTGTCCCGAATGGCATAGACCGTGACTTCTTGATTGGTGAAGACCCACAGCCAGGCCGACAGGGTATCAATGCGCCAGCCGGTTTCATCCGCATGCACCACACTGCACCGCCGTACTACCTCGACCAGATCCTCGTACACCGGGCGGGCCGTCTCGGCCAGTTTTTGATCTGCCTGGCACCAGCCACCACGGCTCACTTGCAGGTTGAAGGCGTCATTCAGCACTTCGCTCACTTTTCCATACGAAGACCCCAGCCGATGCTTGAGATCCGATGCCAGGGCCTTGGCGCGTGGCCCCACCACCACTCCTGCCGCACCCGTTGCCATGGAGGTCTGCTCCGGATGCCGCGACCTCACTCGCTTCTTGCACACCCCACAATAGCCACTGAAGGTCACAAAACGGGTGATCACCGGTTCCACCGGCGGAATATCCACCTCAAATTGCTCGTGCTTGCGGATCTTCCGCAGTTTCCCACCGCATTCCGGGCAGCCGTGCAGTCTTGCCACCTTCGTCTCGTTCACTTCCTTCGGGCTCGGCTTGGCTCGATGCGCAAACTTCCCCTGCCCGGCTTTCCGCCCAGGCCGCTTCCGATGTTCCACCAACTTCCGCCGCGCAAACGGCGCAGCTTGCCGCTTCCCCGCCCGCTCCAACTCCTCCACCTTCGCTCGCAAGAGCTCCACTTCTTTCACCAGCCGTTGGTTCAGCGCACGCATTCGTTCCAGTTCCGCTTGCAGTTCTGCAATCAGCTGGTCCTTCGTGCTCGGCTGGGGATTATTCTTGTTCCGTTTGCGACTCATCGTGGCAAGTGTAATGCTTTCATTCCGTCCGCGGCAGAGTCATTTGGCCTGACTTTTCCTGCTCTTTGACTCTACCCAATTTTGCTTTTTCACGCTAAACAACTCGACAATGTTAGATTAGGACAAGTGTTCTGTTTTCTTCGGGTTCTCTGGTCCGAATATACTTGTAGCAAACTGTTGAATTGCTAAAAACCGCTATAAAAAGTTGCACATAAATAACCTATACGAAAATGTAACATTGTCGAGACAAGTACATGCACAGTATAGCACAACTGTTCTCTGGCGTCTATGCGTCACCTATCAGCGGGCTAAAGCCCTTGCGAGAAACCTGCCTATCCCCTCGCGCTAGAAGCGTGGGGGCTTGCGGAGGGTTCTTAAAAGCGGTCAGGCGCTCCGGAGTTGATTTGTTCCTGGTGTACTGTCCCGAAAAATAAAAATATGAAGGAGATGCTATGAGCAACTATGATATTAAAGATAACAGCCTTGCCGAAGGCGGCCGCCGGCGCATCGAATGGGCCGAGCGGGAAATGCCCGTCCTGCGTTTGATCCGGGAGCGGTTTCAGAAGGAGACCCCGCTCAAGGGCGTGCGGCTGTCAGCCTGCCTGCACGTCACCACCGAAACCGCAAATCTGGCCCGCACGCTTCAGGCGGGTGGTGCTGATCTGGTCCTGACCGCCTCGAATCCCCTATCGACCCAGGACGATGTGGCGGCTGCACTGGTAAACCAGTTCGAGATCCCCACCTATGCCATCAAGGGCGAGGACAACGTCACTTACTACAAGCACATCGGGGCCGCTCTCGATCACAAGCCCCACATGACCATGGACGACGGCGCCGACCTTGTTTCGACCATTCATAAGGAGCGCCGCGAGCTGCTCAAGGATATTATCGGCGGCACCGAAGAGACAACCACCGGCGTCATCCGCCTGCGCGCCATGGCCGCGGACGGGATGCTGAATTTCCCGGTCCTTGCCGTCAACGATGCCATGACCAAGCATTTATTCGACAACCGCTACGGCACCGGCCAGTCCACCCTTGACGGCATCGTTCGTTCCACCAACGTTTTGCTGGCAGGCAAGAACTTCGTCGTCGCCGGTTACGGCTGGTGCGGGCGCGGCCTGGCCTCACGGGCGCGTGGGATGGGTGCACTGGTGATCATCACCGAGGTGGATCCCCTCAAAGCACTTGAGGCAGTCATGGATGGTTTCCAGGTCATGCCGATGGAGCAGGCTGCCCGCATCGGTGACATCCTCTGCACCGTGACCGGGGATATCAATGTGATCGACCGGCGCCATTTCGAGCTGATGAAGGATGGTGCCATCGTTGCCAACTCGGGCCATTTTAACGTCGAGATCAACATCCCGGCTCTGCAGAAGATGGCCAAGGGCGACCCGAAGCTGGTGCGCCCATTTGTCGAGCAGTACGAGACCAAGGACGGCCGCAAAATCAATATCCTGGGTGAGGGCCGTCTGATTAACCTGGCGGCGGCTGAAGGTCATCCCGCCTCCGTAATGGACATGTCTTTTGCCAACCAGGCCCTGGCTGCAGAGTACATGGTCAAGAACGCCGGTAAGCTGGAGAAGAAGGTCTACTCGGTGCCAGCGGAAATCGACGCCGAGATCGCCCGACTCAAGCTGGAGGCAATGGGTGTGGTAATCGACAATTTGACCCCTGAGCAGGAGAAGTATCTGAATTCGTGGGAAGAGGGTACTTAGGAACGAAACAAGAATGATGACTGCAGATGTCTGAATGTCGGTTGATCATTCCTTTGAAAGGTTCGCTGAAGGCCTTGCGTATTGTTGGCGAGGCCTTTTTTATGCAGAGTTCCTCCCGGATTGATCGCGAACAGATAGCCGGAGAATAGGCAATATATTTTTAAGTTGAGTATCATTTTTATGGAATATAATAACTTTACAAAAAGGATAAACATGCTCTCCAAAATGCGTGAACCGGTTAATGGGCTGACCCATTTGGGCGGAGCCATCGCCGCCTTTTTTGGACAGATCGCCCTGCTCGTTGTCAGCTGGGATGTCACGACGAAGATCGTCTCCTCCCTTGTTTACGGCTTCAGCCTGATCCTGCTCTTTTCCGCGAGTGCCATCTACCACATGGCAAAGGTCAAGCCCAAGGTTCACGAAGTCCTGCACCGCCTGGATCATTCAGCCATTTTTTTGCTTATTGCAGGAACCTACACTCCTTTTTGCATGATCGCCTTTACCGGTTTTTGGCGCTGGGGGCTGCTTTCCATTATTTGGGGATTTGCCCTGGTTGGCATTCTAACCAAAGTGTTCCTTCCCAACATGCCGCGCTGGCTGCACACGGCGCCGTATATTATTATGGGCTGGCTTGGCGTGGTAGCAGCCGGGCAGGTTATTCGGAATCTATCGACCTGGGAAATAGCCTGGCTGCTGGTCGGCGGAGTGATCTACACTCTCGGGGCGGTCATCTACGCTACAAAGAAGCTTGACCTTTTCCCCGGGAGGTTCGGTTTTCACGAACTCTGGCACATCTTCGTCCTGCTGGGGGCACTGGCACATTTTGTCGCCGTGATGGGAGTGATCACCCGGACCTAGTTAATTAATGCTCCTGGGATGCGACTCGATAACGAATGAAGCCAGGATCGGGGGCATTTATTATTTTTCAGGACCAGGTCGATGAATTCCTGCCAGAATTTTTTTGAAGGATCCCGGATCGGATAGACCTGCCTGATTACAGCCGCGCGAACCTCCAATCCATGATTTTTTGACAGGTTGTTTTCTCGCAAGGATTGAATTTTCCTCTATCCAAAAAAGATACATTCTGATAAGATACAGCCCGCAAGCCGGAACCCTTCGGCTTCGAGTCCCGGTTCGACGGAAAAGCACCGCCTGCCCGGGGAAGCCCTTCGTCCAATTTTAGGATCAGCCCCGGTCTATCCTCCGGGGTTTTTAGTTGGGATGGACGCTAGATAGTGGCAATTGATAGATAGTCCCGATCTACTGTTCGCCCACGGAATAATAACAACCATGAGTAGTGTATGCTGATCGAACGCACCGACCTTCGCAACATTGCCATCATCGCCCATGTGGACCACGGTAAGACCACCTTGGTGGACGGCCTGCTGCGCCAGGCACACACCTTCCGTGATAACCAGCTGGTTGCCGAGCGGGTGATGGATTCCAATGACCTGGAACGCGAGCGCGGGATTACCATCCTGGCCAAGAACACGGCCATTTCCATCTGGGACGCGGCGAGTTCTCAACAGGTCAAGATCAATATTGTCGACACACCCGGCCACGCTGATTTCGGCGGCGAGGTTGAGCGGGTGATGAATATGGTGGATGGAGTCCTGCTGCTGGTGGACGCTGCCGAGGGCCCCATGCCGCAGACCCGCTTCGTCCTCCGCAAGGCCCTCGAGCGAGGTCACAAGGCGGTGGTGGTGATCAACAAGGTTGACCGCAAGGACGCTGAACCCTCGCGCGTGCTCAACCAGACTTTCGACCTGTTCATCGAACTGGGGGCGACCAACGAACAGGCTGATTTCCCCGTAATTTACACCCAGGCGACGACAGCCCAGGCTGGATTGACCCCGGAACTTGGTCCGGACCTCCAGCCGTTGTTCCAGACCATCCTGCGTCACATCCCCTGTCCGCGCGTTGACCCGGATGCGCCGCTGCAGATGCTCGTCACCACCCTGGGTTATGACGACTACCGGGGGGTAAATGCGGTTGGCCGGATCTTTGCCGGAAAAATTAAGGTCGGACAGGCTCTGGCCCGGATGAAATTGGATGGGACAAACGTCCCTGAACGCGCCCGCTACCTGTACATCCATCAGGGGCTGGAGCGGGTCGAGGTGGAGCATGCCGAGGCCGGGGAGATCATCGCCCTTGCCGGGCTTGAAGGGATTGCCATCGGCGAAACCCTGGCTGATCCGGAAAACCCGGTCGCCCTGCCGACGATTAAAGTCGAGGAACCGACCGTTCGGATGACCTTCGGGGTCAACACCTCGCCGTTCTCGGGTCGGGAAGGAAAGTGGAGCACCTCCCGGAAACTGCGCGAGCGCTTGTTTGACGAGCTGCGCACCAACGTCGCCCTGCGCGTCCAGGAGACCGAGACCCCGGATACCTTCCTGGTCTCCGGACGCGGTGAGCTGCACCTGGCAATTTTGATCGAAACCATGCGCCGTGAAGGATACGAGTTCCAGGTTTCCCGGCCTGAGGTGATTTTCCGCCAGGCCGAAGACGGCACCCAGCTCGAGCCGTACGAGGAAGTCCACATCGAGACCAGCCCGGAGACGGTCGGGGTGGTCGTGGAAATGCTGGGTGCGCGCCGTGGCAAGATCCTGGATATGCAGGACACCGGCCAGGGGAGTACTCGCCTGGTGTACATCGTCCCGACACGCGGCCTGCTGGGCTTCCGCTACCAGTTCCTGACCGCCACGCGCGGCACGGGAGTGATGAACACCCTGTTCCATGGGTATGAGGAAATGGCCGGACCGATGGCGGTCCGTACGACTGGTTCACTGGTGGCCTGGGAGGTGGGAGATACGACGGCTTATGCCCTTAAAAGCGCCGAGGAGCGCGGCATGTTGTTCTGCGGTCCGGGTGTCGCCGTTTATGAGGGAATGGTGATCGGCGAGAACACCCGTCCAGGGGATATCCCGATCAATGTCTGCCGCAAGAAGCATCTGACCAATGTGCGCTCTTCGCGGGGCGACATGGAAATCCGCCTGACGCCACCCCGCCAGATGAGTCTGGATGAGGCCATCGAGTACCTGTCCGACGACGAGCTGCTCGAGGTCACCCCGCTCTCCTACCGCATTCGCAAACGCATTTTAAACACTGACGAGCGCGGGAAGCAGCAAAAAAAGGCCAAGGAAGCGCTGGACGAATAAAAATCATACCTCCCGCAGACTCGATTGCCTGCGGGAGGTTGCTTTATTATATCGGGGAGGTGGGTATGTAAATTATCTTCTGCTAACCCGGGAAGTACTTGGTTGGAGTTGTCTCCTTTGAATACCGAATGTTCTATCGGGGTTGAGCGTGGAGACCCCCATTGCCAAACTGGGATTTGGGCTTGGACGACTTGGCCCGCTGTTTGGCGATGGTGGCTTCACTTATCTCACGCAGGACAAAGAAGACAGAAGTGATGATTGGTTCTGCCTAATGGAACTGAAAAAGATCCGGGCCAAGTAGGATCTGGTTATTTTTCTTTTTTTCCCGCCCTTGCTTTTCTCGCCGCAAACTACGATAGTCCCTTTGGTGATGGAACCAAATCCTCCTTATTTGTGCCACCTTTTATCGAATCTAATCTGATTGTACAAGTGCTGCATTAATAAATATTAAATGGCCGATTTTAATTTTGAGACACGACCTGGGATTCATAAGCTCAGTCGGATTCGTATTGCCAGGTCACGCAGTTGGCTGAAGCTGATCGGCTTTTCAAGGACGTAATCGCTTTTTTCGCGCAGCATATCCGCCATCGCCGGGTCGGCGGTTGCCAGAATAATTTGGGTGTTTTTCAGGAGTTCGTGCCGTCGGATTTCATCCAGCAGCCGGTCCCCGGTGAGACCGGGAAGATGGAGATCCAGGACGATGATCTCCGGCTGGATCGACTTAAGGATATCGAGCGCATCCGCTCCGTTTTTTACGCCGGTAGTCTGAAAACCGGCCAGAATCGTTGCCTTGGAAAAAATATCGATGAGCTTGTCATCATCTTCGACGATCACCGCGCAGGGCTGCGAGGAGCGCTTTAGCGACATGTCCTTTTTCCTAGTTGGTGGTTAAAGGCAGGGCGATTGTGAAAGTGCTTCCCTGACCTGTATCACTTTGCAGTTCAATTACCCCATTCATCAGTGTGGTTAGTTGAGAGACGATGAACAGACCCAGCCCGGAGCCTGCCTGCCGGCGGGTGCCACTCCTGACCTGACGGAACGGTTCGAAGATAGTCTTCTGAGCTTCTTTCGGTATGCCAATGCCCGTGTCCTTAACCTGGATGGCCCAGTGATCGCGATCCACGCAAAGGAAACTGACCTGAATTGAACCTTTATCGGTGTACTTGAGCGCATTATTCACCAGGTTTAGCAGGATTTGTTTGAGCCAGTAAGGATCGCCGATGACCAGTCCTGGTAGTCCCGGGTCGATCTTCGTCTCGAGGGCAAGGTTTTTTTTCTGGGCAACAAATTTGACTGTCGCCTGGATGGTTTCAATGAGCTCACCGGGTACAAATTTGATTGGTTTGAGCATCACCCGCCCGGTTTCGATCTGAGCTTCGCTGATCAGGTTGTTTACGAAGGCAAGGAGCTGGTTTGTGCTATCCAGGATTTCAGCTGCTGCGCTTTGCTGTTGGTCATTGATCGTCCCCAGCGCGCCCGTCTGGATCATCTCGGCATAACCCATAATTGCCCCGAGTGGAGTTCGCAGGTCATGGCTGATGCTGGCCAGGAGCTGGGTCTTCATCCGATTTGCGTCCAGGGCTTCCTGGTTAACTTTGCGGAGCTGCTCTTCGGCTTGTTTCTGTTCGGTAATATCCGTCAATGTGATCAAATGTCCGGTGACCCGGTCGCCGCGTATCAGGATGGGCGTGGTCCTCAGGTTGTAACTGCGCTGGTCCTGCCCTTTCCTCAGCAAGAGCTCATGGTTGATATCCGCTGTGCCAGCGGATTGTGCATCCACTTCCAGCTCGGCGGGGAGCAACTCATGGACCTCCCTGCCGATCAGGCGGCCATCGCGGGATTGGAAAATGCCTTGGGCGGCAGGGTTGATCTCGACTATCCTGTTCTTTGAATCTGCGACAATGACGCCATCCTCTATCGCGTTGAAGATCAGGTTCTGGGCAATCGGGAGGATGTCCATTAATCCGAAGCGGACAAAGCCGATTTCCAGGAGGATGACAGTCAATGTAAAGGCCAGCGGCGTCCAGTCGAGGGAAAGGGCGGGGCTGAGGCGAAACATGTAGATCAGATTTCCAATGAAGGGGATGAGCATCCCGGCCAGCATGATCAGGGCTTGAGTTCGGTACAGGCTGTGGTTGCGGACAGCAATTTGAACCATGAAGAAGACCGCCAGGAGCAGAAGGGCATAAGAATACGCTACATTGATGATGTACCAGGAACCGTGCACCACCGTAAGCGGGCCAAAAGACGATCCGGCAGGCATTAATAAGGCAGACCAGAGCAGTTTGTGCCACTCATTGGTCGCTGCCATGAGGAAAGTAGCTGTCGGGATTATGGCGAGCAGAACCAGTCGAAGCCGTGTCAGCCATTTTTCATGCCCGCTATAATTCAGGCTGAAACCCACAATGGCTAAGGAAATAAAAGGAATCCCCAGGTATTCAATCTTTGAGGCTGTATATTTGGCAGAGAGGGCCGGTAAAGAGATTTCCAGCAGGTAGCCGATTGACCAGACGATTAAACAAGCAATAGCCCAGATCAGGTAATATGCGCCGGGCGTTTTGCGAATTCTCAACAGCCTGGAGATAAGGTAGAACGATACCCCTATCCCCACGACCAGGAGAAAGATATACATGAAATAAAATAAAGCCAAGGTTAACCTCCCACAGGAAAATTCACACCAACTATATCAGCGCAGGGAGATCAATTTCATTATGATTTCATCACAAAAATTCCCGCAGCAGGTGCCTCCCTCCATCGGTTTCCTAATCGTCTTGAATTGAGATCGTGGGCTGTTTCTGGCAAGCTCCGGTTTGAGAAACCACTTTCGATGCGAACTTATTCCGTTATGATCCCCCCGTTATGAAAAAGGTCAGCTGACCCTGATGACTTTTGCTCCGGTTATCCGCAGCAGCTCCGCGGAGGGGATCTCAAAAATAGCGTTCGGCGTCCCGGCTGCGGCCCAGAGGACTGGATATTGCATCAGATCCTCATCCAGGAATGTTTCGATTGAATGGGGATGGCCAATGGGTGGCACGCCTCCAATGGCATAACCGGTTGCGACCTTGACAAATTCCGCGTCAGGACGTTCGATGGGTTCTCCGGCATGGCGGGCGAGCTGCTCTTCATTGACCCGGTTCACACCACTGGTCAGAACGAGAAGTGGCTTGAGGCTCTTCTTTTCCCGAAAGATGAGCGATTTGACGATCTGTCCCAGCTCGCAGCCGGCGCGCTGGGCGGCCTCCTGCGCAGTGTGTGTGCTCTCACTGAATTCGATGACCGTTGATTTGCAGCCCAGGGTAATAAGGGCATCCTGTACTTTTTGTGCGGTCGGACTGAGGGAATTCACGTTGCCTCCAAAGTTTTTGTTGCCAAGTGTAACACGGCTATTCCAGCTTGAATGTGGTTCGCATCAACGAACCTTGACTATTCATAGGTGAAGGGATTTTGTTATCAGCGGATAAAAGCGGACTCCTGGCCTGCGATGCAATCGCGGATGCGTTCGGCATGGCCGTGAAAAAGTTTCATGCGGACGGCTTCAGCCAGCGGGAAGTAACGAATGTCGGTGGTTTCGTCGCTTAAACCGATCTCTCCTCCAACCAGTTCGACTTCAAAGTTCAGCGTGACAACCTGAATGGCGTTCCCGTCGGGATAGAGGATGATCTGGTTGGGGTCGCTGTATATCCCGGTCAACCGGACGACATGCGTTCGGAGGCCGGTTTCCTCGAGCACCTCCCGTTCGCATGCCTCGGCAACCGATTCACCCGGTTCGATTCCTCCCCCTGGCAGGCACCACTGGTCGTTGTCTGCACGGCGGGTGAGCAGGACCCGCTCCCGCTTTTGATCGAAGAGCACTGCTGAGGTTCCCGGGCGGAGAAAGGCGTGTCTGCCGATGCGTTTGCCGCAAACAGTTTTTGTCATAAACGGATTATATAAGGAAATTCTTAACATACAACGAACCTCCCTGCCCCATCCGGGCAGGGAGGTAAAATTGTTAATGGCTTTGTTTTTCCGCGGACGGTTAAACATTCTCGATCTCGGGAATGATGTCCTGGCGGATGAAAGTCCCGGCGCGCAGCTCCGCAAGCGCCTGCTGAATCTCCTCGATTGTGTTCATCACGAACGGCCCATAAGGGGCAATGGGTTCTTTGATTGGAGCCCCGGCCATGAGCATGAAACGGACGGGCGAGTTCTCCGCTGCCTTCGCCCGGAAGCAATCCCCATCCCCGAAGGTCAGCAGTTTGACTGCGGAGACCGATTTGGTTTTTTCGTCCTCTGTATTTTCCGGTCCAAATAATCCCTCCCCTTCGAACACGTATGCCACGACGGTGTGCCCAGATAGAATTGGGTGGACAAATTCCGCTCCCGGTTCCAGGGTCACCTCAAAGTACACTGGCTTGGCAGCAATATCTTTCACCGGCCCGCTGAGACCCCAGACCTCTCCCGCCACCACGCGCACCGTCGTCCCGTCTTTATGGGTGGATGGAATGTCGGAGGCTTTCACCTCCTGGTAGCGAGGACGGGACATTTTGAGGGAAGCGGGAAGGTTGACCCATAACTGGAAGCCATAGATTGCTCCGCCAGGCCCGCGCCTGGGCATTTCTTCGTGCATGATCCCGCTTCCCGAGGTCATCCACTGCACGTCACCCGGGCCGATCAACCCGGAGTTACCCAGGCTGTCGCGGTGATTGACCGAACCTTCGAGCATGTAGGTTACGGTTTCGATACCCCGGTGGGGGTGCATGGGGAAGCCGCGGATCGGTCCTTCCACCGGGTCGTTGAATGCAAAATGGTCGAAGAGCAGGAAGGGGTCAAACTGGTTGGTGGTTTTGGGGGCGATGGAGCGGCGCAGGAGTACACCCGCGCCTTCGATGACATACTGAGGCTCAACGACCATTTTCACCTTGCGTACATGGTCCATGCTGTTTTTCTCCAGAAATACATTAGTTATAAGAAACACATAATTATACCAAACATAATCTTATTCATTATAATTATTTCAAACCGAAACCTTGTTTTTCCAGCACGGCGCGTAAATTGGTGCGCTCCGCCCTGGAAACGCGTCGGGCGGAGTGTTCCAGCCAGCCATAGGCTTCCATCTCCCCTTCTTTTCCGGGCATCGGAACCTGCCGGCCCTGGTAGATGCCGGTGGAAAGCATGGTTTGGTTATATGCAAGCAGCGCCTCATCCTGTTCCGGATTGTATTCTTCCCAGTGCAGCACGGCCTGGAGCGGCAGGCGGGGATGTGGACCGGGCTCTTTTGCCCTCCAGCCGACCGTCATGCCGGTGATGGGGAAGACCAGGCGCGGCAGCCTGAGAATGTGGATGATCTCCTCGGGATTGTTGCGGATATTGCCGATGAAGCATATCCCCAGCCCAAGTGATTCGGCCGCCAGGGCGGCGTTCTGGGCAGCCAGTGCGGTGTCTACCGCTGCGACCAGGAAGTTCTCCACATAATCGGTGACATGCGTATAGCCACGAAGCTGGCAGGCTCGCTCCAGGCGGGAAAGATCGGCACACCAGGCAAGGAAGACGGGCGCCTCGCGGATGTGGCGCTGGTCGCCGCATAGACCGGCCAGTTCATCGCGCCGGGCTTTATCCATGACGGCGACCGCCGAATACAATTGTAAATTGGAGGAGGTCGATGCGCACTGGCCGGCAGAGACGATTGTCTGGATGACCGAGGCGGGAACAGGCTCCGGCTTGTAATGCCTGACAGAGGCATGCTGGTGAATCAATTCGATAATCGGGTTGGTCATGCTCCCTCCACTTCCAAGCTGGTTAAAGTATCGGTTATTCCATGCGGTAGTTCTAAAATCTGCATTTTGCAGCAGATCGTTCGCAGGATGGGATTTTAACACCAGAAAAGGAGGACTAAGGCTGTATCTTTTTACCGTACCAATGGACGGATCTCAATCGAAGATGCCATCGACCTGGTGATGATCCTTTAGGGGATTGCTCTTTTTGGCTTTGGGTTTCACGAGATAAAAGCAGCGTTCGACGTGTCCTTGGACGGGGGCCTGGAGAATCCTGGCAGAGCCGCGCGGTTAGACCTGAAAGGACGCGATCGGGCTCCTATCCACCGGGGTTGTTCAATTGCATTTCCAGTTCGATCTCGTCGCGGATGGGAATTCCGTCCATGCCTGTAAGGGGAATTTCCGGTTTCAAGCGCCGATCCTGGGCGACAGCATTCACATGGACTGCCGCGATGACAAACCCACGCTTTTGATAAAACCGCAGTGCAGGCATGTTGTCATTGGTGGTAACCAGCCATAAGCGGCGGCACTTCGCGGAGACGGCTGCCTGATGCGCGGCATCGATCAGTGCCGTGCCAACGCCCAGGCCTTCGTGCCAGGCGTTCAAGGTGACGATCTCGCAGGAGTTCCCCTCGATGTGATAGGTGAGCAGGCCGACAGGTTTTACGACTTCCTCAGCAACAAATCCGGGAAGCTCGGCCGGGCGGTACAGGCGGGTATGGACGGCGACGGTCTCTGCTCCCCATTCCTTGACCATGGCCTGCTCCACCCATTCCCTATCGCTGGATGACAATGTGCGGATGGTAAAGCCGGAATTCCCGGTCATCTCACCTCAAATCCAACAAATGTTTATAAGTCTCGATGAAACGGTCACCGTCCATATAAAAAGCTTCCCTGACAGCATCCCGGCCGTGACGGTTTTCGATACGCCGGATCAGCTCACAGCCGATCCGGTAAGTCAGTCTCATCGGCCCGAAACAGGAGTTGATATACTCATCGCGGGAATGCGGTATTTCTTTTTGTAAGCTCTGCAGTGTCTCCAGGAAAGCCAGCCGGTGGGCTTCCAGCTGTTCTGGATCCGATAAAACCCGATAATCCCGGTCTGCCATGCCGCCCAGTTCGAGCCGCAGACGCAGAGGGACGTATACGGCGTAACCTTCATTCTGGACCCACAGATGGTAATAGGAAAGCCATTGCGCTGGGGAGATTACCTCAACCAGGGGTTTTATCCGGTGATGCCGTTCATAGATCACGTGCACGCATTCGTGAATGATGAAGAACAAGAACTCGTTAGGCTCATCCAGGTATGACCTGCAGTTGCAGTTCATACAGACCACTCCGCCCAGACCAATGCCCATGTCGTAGCCAATCAGCGGGTAGATGGTTATGTCAAGATCTTCCTTTGGGAACATTTCCCCCAGGATTGTGTGAACCGTGCCTGTCCATGCAGTTGCATTCTTGCGAATGAATCCCAGCAGGGTTTGGATGCGCTCTGACCGGTCAGGAAAACCATCCAGCCCGAAAAAAGGGGATGGTTTTCCGGCCAGGGCTTCTTCGACATCCTGCGCGGTCAGGCCGGAGGAATAGCGGTGGGCATGTTCGCATATCGTTCGATAGGCCGGATGGTCAAGCACCTGCTGGATGGATGCCTGTCCGGTCGTATATGCCAAAAACAACTCCGCGCCGGTGAAATCAAATTGCATAGGATACTCTCTAAAGACTGCTCAAACCTTGTTGTGGGTGGATTTTCTTATCTCGAGGCAGGCGATAAATTCAGAAATGAGGCATAACGACCGGCTTCCAATTGAAGGGCATGCTTTTCAGTTCTTGTCAGGGGAGCGAATGGGTTTGGCGCAATGATCAGCGAATCTTTTTTCACTGTTTTCTTCCAGGTCCCCACCACCCGACCATTGACGACGAGCGTCGGATAGAAGATGCCATTCGCGGAGATAGCCTGACTGACCTGGCGTGCTGCGAGTACCGGATTGCGGTCCTTGTAAGCCACGATGTATTCGTCAAATGCCGGGAGCAGGCGGATCGCTGATGGAGTTTCTCTACCTGCAGGTAAAGATCCAGGGAACCAGTACGTTTGCCCATGGATGACTTCATGCTCAAGATGCACCCCGGCCGCTTCGAAACCGGTCCTGGCTTCAGTGCTGGTCAGTCCGGACCACCAGGTGAAATCTGGCAATGTTGCTGGTCCATGGCTGGTGAAATAGCGCAGGGTGAGCTCTGCCAGGGCCTGCTCACGATCCAGTGTGTTTGCATGGGGTACCCATTCATCAAGAAGTGTAAATGTGGGCTGCTTGCCTCGGTGGGCGCCGAAACACAGGACCTTTTCGAGGGCGAGCTGCCACAAAATGTGGATACCGCGCTGGCCGGCGGTTGAAATGGTCGCCTGCTCCAGCAAAGTGAAAATTTCGTCCCGCTGCAGTTGTTTGCCGCCCTGCAGGGCATGCACCAACAAATCCCTGGCAATATTAAAGATTGAATCATCCAGGCCAAGCTGTTGCTGGCGTCCCTTGCTCCCTGCCAGCAGCCGTGGGCCGAGAAGATCAAGCATCCAGCGGATGTCTGAGGCAGCGACGAAATGCAGTGTGCCCCGCAGCAGCCAGGTACGGATAATGGTTCGTTCCTGAATCGCCCGCTCGATATCTTTTATCGTCGCGTTTCGTGTACGGAGCCCGACCGCCCAAAGTACACTTGGATAATCCTGGGCCTGGAACGCGCCCATCCAGGCTACCGTTTCACCCGGCTTTTCAAATCCAGTTTCGGCGATCGATTGGTTGTAGAGACGCAACCGGAGAAGCTCGGTGTTTTTCATCGGTACCAAGGTGTATATCTTCGGGGATTAATACCGTGGAATAAGCTCAAGCCAGCTGGCGCAAGAGGGCGGGATTGGATTATTTTGGTCCATATGCTTGTGGTTTTCCCTGTTTAAGGGTTTCCGGCGGACTCGACATCGATCTTAATGAAGAATGTATCCCCGAATGGGGCGCCGTCCGGGCCGTAAGCCTGCCATTCACTGAGGACCGTTCCGGTGGTCGCCGGTGCGGTAAATTTCATGCGGATCACCGCCTGGGTGCCGGAGCGGGCAGGGTAGAGTGCCTGTTCGGGGCTTGCTCCGAGCGGATCGCCGCTGATGAAGTGCACCCGGTAGCGGCTGTCCCAGTTGCAGGTGCCATTGTTCTCGACCTGCCACTGCTTATCCAGGCTGCTGCCGGGAGCAACGACGGTATTGTCCGGGATGGTCACATCCTGCAGGAAATGCAGGCTGTCGGTGCAGACTGGGGTCGGGGTTGGACCGGATGGAGGCTGGGTTGCCTGGACGAGAGAGGTGGGGGAGCTGATCGGCGTGGGTGCCAGGTACAGGGTCGGGCTTGTGTTCCTTACGCTGCAGGCAGATAACAGCCACAGGTTAAGACAAAAGAACACAGATACGCGCAGGGTCAATTGCCTGTACAGCATACCTGTGTTCATAAGGACATCTCGATCACCTGATTTCGAGTTATGCGATTTATTCCTCCGCCGCGCTTTCCCCTTCCGCTTCTCCCCCGCTGGAATCCAGGGGCAGTGCGACCTCACCCCCGGAGGCGCGCTGGCGGATGATCGCCTCGATCTCATTGGCAAGCTCGGGGTTCTGGCGTAAGAATTCTTTGGAGTTCTCGCGGCCCTGCCCGATGCGCACGTCGCCGTAGGAGAAAAAGGCGCCGCGCTTGTCCACGATGCCCATCGCGGTGGCCAGGTCGATCAGGTCGCCGACCTTGGAGATACCCTCGTTGTACATGATGTCGAATTCCGCCTGGCGGAACGGCGGCGCAACCTTGTTTTTGACCACGCGCACACGTGTCCGGTTGCCGACCACCTCGGCGCCGATTTTAATCGACTGGATGCGGCGCACGTCGAGGCGGATGCTGGCGTAGAATTTCAAGGCGTTGCCGCCGGTGGTCGTTTCAGGGTTGCCGAACATGACGCCGATCTTCTGGCGCAGCTGGTTGGTAAAGATCACCGAGGTTTTGGTCTGGTTGATGGCGCCGGAGAGCTTGCGCAGGGCCTGGGACATCAAGCGGGCCATGGCACCCATCTGGGCGTCGCCCATATCACCTTCGATCTCAGAGCGCGGCACCAGCGCGGCGACCGAGTTGATCACCACCAGGTCCACAGCACCGGAGCGGACCAGCGTTTCCGTGATCTCAAGGGCCTGCTCCCCGGTGTCCGGCTGAGAGACGAGCAGGTTGTCCACATCCACTCCGCACTTGGCCGCGTAAGCCGGGTCGAGGGCGTGCTCCATGTCCACATAAGCCGCCGTACCGCCCAGTTTCTGCGTCTCTGCCACAATGTGCTGGCAGAGGGTGGTCTTGCCGGAGGATTCCGGGCCATAGATTTCGGTGATGCGCCCGCGCGGGATGCCGCCGACGCCGAGGGCCAGGTCCAGGGAAAGCGAGCCCGTCGGGATGGCATCGATTGTCCTCGCATGATCTCCCAGGCGCATGATGGAGCCGTCGCCATAGCGCTTGACGATGTCGCTGACGGCCTTATCGAGCATGGCGCGGCGGGCTTCATTCACTTGACCTTCAGATCCAGAATCAGATTTACGTGCCATAGGTAACCTCTCAAGTCATGGATGCTTCAGAGTATAGCACAGATGTTCGGTAAGTCAAGGGTACTTGTTTAGCGTCAAAAGTTGAAATTTGAAAAGGGTCAAACCTCAGAAAAACAGAGGTCGAATGACTCTAACGGAAGGAAGTTGGAAGCGGTAAACTTGGCCTGATGAGCCACAGACGGAACAAAAGCACTCCAACTTTCCCGAAAGATCAAGAGATAGCTGAGTTGAAAGAGCAACTGAGGCAGGCTGTGGTGGCTATCGAGAAACTGAAAAAGCAGAACGAGCTTTTGCACGTGGAGATCGAGGAATTGAAGCGAGCGGGGAAGCGCCAGGCGACGCCGTTTGCGCGGCGGAAACTGGTGGAGCACCCGCAGCGGGGAGGGAGGAAAGCCGGTCAAGGGAAATTTTCCCGGCGGGAGAAGCCTGCGCCCAGGCACGTGGATCAGACGAAAAAGGCCAAGTTGCATGGCTGCCCGCAGTGCGGGGGCCGGTTGAGCGATATTCATACGCATGAGCAGTATGTGACGGATATTCCGAGAACCATCCGGCTGGTCACCACTCGCTATGTGACCTACAGTGGCTACTGCGCCAGGTGTTGCACTCGGGTACGTTCGCAGCACCCGGAGCAGACCTCGCAGGCCACGGGAGCGGCGGGGGTGCTGGTGGGACCGAGGGCCAAGGCTCTGGCTGCCGATGCGAAACATCGCCTGGGATGCTCGTATGGCAAAGTGAGCGAATTGCTCAACGATGCCTTTGGAATGCAAGTGAGCCGCAGCGGCTGGTGTCAGGCCGACCAGCGGCTGGCTGAGACTGCCCTTCCGATTTATCAACAACTGATCGAAGTTGCCCGCTGCAGCAGCGTGGTGCATGCCGATGAAACCGGCTGGCGGATCGGCACGTTGTCGGCCTGGTTGTGGGTCTTCGCCAACCAGGAAGTCACGGTCTACGCCATTCGGGACAATCGCAGCAGCGATGTGGTCGTCGAGATCCTGGGCCGGGAGTTCCAAGGGATCCTGGCTTCGGACTGCTTTGTGGCCTACGATGATCAAAGGCTGAAGGACTGGCTGAAACAAAAATGCCTCTCGCACCTGCTGAAAGACCTGAAAGAGATGGAAGAGAGCAAATCAGGCCGAGCGGTCCATTTTGCCCGGGATGGAACCGCCGTGTTGCAAGCGGCGCTTAAGTTGAAAGCAGAAAAACCCAAACTGGATCCGGCCATCTTCGCTCAGCGCGCCCAGGCTCTGGAAACTCAACTGGACACCCTGATTTCCAGGCTGCACCATCTGAAAGACCGGGATAATCGCCGTTTTGCCCGCCGTTTGCGTAAACATCGCCCGCATTTGCTGCGTTTCTTGTACGTCGACGGTCTGGATGCCACCAATAACCTGGCTGAGCGCCAGCTGCGCCCAGGCGTGATCATCCGCAAAACGAATGGCTGTAATCGGGCCAAAGGCGGAGCTCAGGCTCACTCGGTTTTGACCAGCGTATTGGTGACTTGTCGTCAACATTCAGTTCCTATCCTTGACTATATGGTCAGTTTGCAGCGCTTTGGCGAAACTCCGCCGTCTTTGATTGGTTCACCATAACTCGTTTTGGACGCTAAACACGTACAGTCAAGGGGTCGGCGGCGTTGGAGTAGAGGAGAATGCATCCGCCGCTTGCAAGCCGAAATTGTACCCCGTGTAACCCTGGAAGGAAAAGTAAGTCACCTGTCCAGGCAGGATCTGGATCTGCGCTTTCATGTCCAGGCCGGCATAAGGAACCAGCAGCTCGTACACCCCGGCCGGAAGATCGCTCAGCACCACGTTTTCGTGGTAGTGCTCGTCACTGTTTACAGTTAGGGGGCCGTACGTTGTGACGGTCCATTTGCGTTTGCTCGATAGGTTGGTCACGTAAATCGTGTATTCACTCAGCAGGCCTGTGCGTGTGTCCATAACGCGGCCGACCAATACCCCCCAGCCCTGGGGTGGAACAAGCCACAGCTCGGGATTGCGTGTCGAGTTGAAATCGTTCGTCCCCAGCCGTACCTCGAAATGGAGATGCGGGCCGGTGGTGAACCCGGTCCGCCCGACCTTGCCCACCTGGTCTCCGATTTTTAGCCACTGGCCAAGGACGACATCGACTTCCGACATGTGGGCGTAGACGGTGTAGAGCTGCTGCCCTTCATAGCCAAAGTTGTGGCGGATGACGACCGCCAGGCCGTACGGGTCCTCCGGGTAATAAATCGATCCTGAGTAGAGCCCGATGCCGGCCCAGACGACAGTCCCCGGCCCGGCAGCGAGAACTGGAGTGCCGACCGGGGCATCGATGTCGATGCCTGTATGGACTTCATTCGGTCCGAAATAGACTCCCCCATAGCGGAAATCCGAGAGGGGCTCAGCGGGATAGTCGGCAGAAATTGGGCGGGCGAAGAAGAAATGGTCGTAAGGTGAGATCGACCAGGGGACAGGATAAAGCGGCGGACGGTTTTCCTCCGTTGCGGCGGTCTCGTCGGGCGTGGGAAAAAATAACGGCAGCGCATCCAGCGTGGCTGTCACCGTAGGGGGCGGTGTGGGAGTGTCGGGAATGGTTAATGTAGCTGAAGCCTGCGTCTGGAGGATTTCAGGGGTGGGCGAGGCCTGGAAAGGGATTGGATTGGATTGAACTACCGGAGAAGGGGAGGGGCTGGTGGGATTCCTTTCCGGGTTTGCACCCGGTCCGGATTGGCACGCAGCCAGATAAATCAAAATCAATGAAACAAGCCAGAAACGCGGGCGGCGGTTCATGGGGTGTAGGTTGGGTTCAGTGTGGGCGTGCTCGTCGGGGTTGGGGAGAGATACCAGATGGAGGTCCGTGTGGGGGTGCGGGTGGGCGGAACGATGGCGGTAGGTGTGACGAGCACATCTGGAGGGTAAAGTTCCAGCATGGCGCTGCGCCAGTCCAGTCCCTGGGTCATGGCGAATTCGTTGAAGCGAGACCCATTGAAATACATCCGCCAGTCGGTCAGCGCTGGCTGTCGTTCCCACCCGAATTGGAGAGCCAGCGTGGTCAGGTCAAGCCAGTACCCGGATGGCATGGATGTCATCAGCTGGCCGCCGCTGTCGTAGGCGGTGGGATCGCCGGAGCGCACGCTGAAGTCCCAGGGGATCTGCTGCAGCGGCTCACCCTGGGAACCATCCTGGGCGTGCGTGCGCAGGAAGACCCGCCAGTAGGTCTGCTGGCCAAAATCTTCGCGGACGACAACCATCCAGCCGGCTTCGATCATTGCGGGGTTCAATGTAAACGCCCGCCCTGTATACAGCCAGTCGGTTTCCATACCCGGATCAAGGGCAGTGGTGAGGGGGATGTAGGCATTATCCAGGCTGCCCAGGGCATCCCAGCCGGTCAGTTCAGCGACGCGGGTGCGCAGAGCCATGAAAGAGTCGTCCACATTATTGTGCAGCTGTGGGTAGGGAGCCTGGATGCCGGGCAGGTTGACCAGCCAGGAACGGCCGGAGGGGAGGTCAGGCGGCGGGCTGATTGTGGGGATATAAAGCGGGGCGGGGGTCACCGCAGCCTGGGCCTGGAACTGTCCAGGGAGATCCGCGGTCAGCTTTCCATAGGTCAGCCCTTCCAGCGAGCCGGGCAGCGCAACAGGCGGCAGGCTGATTTCGCCATGCGGAGCTGTATAGCCGGTCAGGTAAGTCTGGTTGGGGTAGGTCAGGCGGGAGGCGAGGTGGGTGCTGTCCAGCCAGACCGGCAAGTCCCCGCTGCCGACCCAGCGTCCGGGCGTATCCGGAGTACTCACATCCCAAATATAAATTCCGCTCAAGCCCGTGACCGGATCGGTGGCGCTCCAGGCAAGATACTGGCCGTCCAGGGACCAGGCTGGATGGGATTCAACTGTGCCGTTGTCCTGGCTGACCTCACTGAATCGGTCTTTTCCTGTCTTATTGAGGTCGGCGATCCAGATCTCGTTCTCGCCGGAAATGTTTGAGACAAAAGCAACCTGGCGTCCTTGAGGAGACCAGGCCGGAAAGATGTCTGAGGCAGCGTCCGTAGTCAATCGCTTGGGCGCCTGGGCCGGATCCGACGCAGAACGGATAAAAATCTGCAGGTACCCGCCCACGTAAGACTCATAGGTGAGCCAAACTCCATCCGGTGACCAGGAGGGGGCGGCATCGTAGTCGGGCGTGTCGGTGAGCTGGGTGACTTTAGCGCTGTTCAGGTCGAGCAGATAGAGGTCCCAGTACCCGTTGCGGTTGGAGGCAAAGGCGACCTGCTTTCCATCCGGGCTGACGGCGGGAGTGATGTCGTCCCAATCCCCGGTCGTCAGGCGGGTGAATGGCTGGGATTGTGGGGAATAAGCGAACAGGTGGCTGTGGCCTGAATCGGCCAGTGAGAGAATGAATACTGCCTGCGGACCGCTCGTCGAAAAGGGATCCACCCGGCTGGTGGCAGTGATGATATAAGGGGTCTGGGTCGGTGCGGGGGTGGCTGTATCCGTTGAGGTGGGTGTCAGGGTGGGAGGCGCAAGTGTCGGTGGCGGGGTCGGCTGCGCCATGCACGCGGCAAGCAGGACGCTTGCGAATAATAAAGATAGGCTGGAGATTCTCCCCCGTTTGTGAATAGTGGAGAAAGATAACACGCTGGGTCTCATGGGGTCGGAGTGGGTATATCGACGGTAATTTCGCGCCGGTCGATTTCCCCGAGATCGGGGTAGGAGAGACTGGCGAGCAAAGTATACTTCCCAACGCTTGGAATGGCTTTACGGTTATGTAAGGTAAGTTCGAGTTTCCAGCCCATCGGCTCAATGATGCTGGCGCTGCCAGCGATGTTCCCCGCCTCATCTTTCAAGGCAAGCTCAATGTAGGGTCTTTTCTCAAACGGGGTCAACTCCAGGGTGACGCGCAGACGCTCCCCATCTGGATACGGGTCAGCGCGCAAATCAAGCAGGCGCGTCTCCTGCGGAGGAACACGTTTGACCTCCGGGCCGTTGAGGAAAAACTCCACAGGTTAATTATATCCAGAAAAAAGAGACCCGGTTTTTTGAAGAACCGGGTCTCAAAGCGGGGCTTATTTTAGCCGTTCTTTTGTTGGAATTCTTTCATGAATTTGACCAGCTCCTGGGCACCTTCCATCGGGAATGCGTTGTAAATGGAAGCGCGGATCCCACCCACCGAGCGGTGACCTTTGAGACCAATCAGATCGCGTTTCTTGGCTTCAGCAGGGAACTGCTCCTCCAGTGCTTCGGACGGCAGGCGGAAGGTCACGTTCATCATTGATCGGTTTTCGGGTTTGGCATGGCCGCGGTAAAAACCGCCGCTGTCATCGATCGCCTTGTAGATCAGGCTGGCCTTGGCCTGGTTACGCTTGGCGATTTCCTTCAAGCCGCCGATTTCCTTGGCCCATTTCAGCACCAGGCCGACGATATAAATGCCAAAGCATGGCGGGGTATTGTAAAGCGACCCATCGGCTGCCAGGAGCTTGTAATCCAGCATCGAGGGCAGGTTCGCGGGGACCTTTTCGAGCAGGTCATCGCGGATAATCACCGTAACGACACCCGCCGGGCCGGCGTTCTTCTGTGCACCAGCGTACATTAACCCATACTTGGAAATGTCCACCGGGTGGCTGATGAAATCAGAGGAGGCGTCGCAAACCAGCGGGATTCCTGCAGGGGGCACCGGTTCGGTGGTATATTCCACTCCCTGGATGGTCTCATTCGAGGTGAAGTGCAGGTAGGCGGCTTTCGGGTCCAATTGGAGCTCGGATTGGGCTGGGAGGTGGTCGAAGTTGCTGGCCTTGGTGTTCGCGGCCGCGTGAACCGGTCCGAGTTTCTGGGCATCGTCGAAAGCTTTCTTGCCCCACGAGCCGGTGACAATGTAGTCGGCCGAAGCGCCTGCCGGCCGCAGATTCATCGGCACCATGGCAAACTGCAGGCTGGCCCCGCCCTGTAAAAAGAGGACCTTATAATTGGCCGGAATTGCGAGCAGCTCGCGCAGGTCCGCCTCGGCCCCCTGGATCAGTGCTTCGAATTCCTTCGAGCGGTGGCTGATTTCCATCACGGACATGCCGGTACCTTTGTAATCTAGCATCTCTTCCTGGGCCTGCTTTAGGACCGGCAGCGGCAATGTGGCTGGCCCGGGGTTAAAGTTGTAGACACGCTTGGTTGAATTGGACATGTTACTGGCTCCTGTTATTAAATGATGACGCCTAAATTATTTCTGGCGCAATATTACCATATTAAACGAAACAAACGAATTATAACCATAAGTGTCATTTTTCACAATGTAATTAGACATGTTTAGACATGCCATTCTTCAGTTGACAAGGCAATTTTCCGTTGCTACAATGTGTTCGCCAAAACCCTGATAAAATCGTGATCGGACACGGAATATTTTTTAAATTTTCACTTTGATGAGGAGCAGCCATGAAAATCCTAGTTTGCGATAAAACCGAATCAGATGCCATTGAGCGTATGCGTGCCGCGGGTCTGACCGTTGACACCCAGTTTGAGATCACCCCAGAAGAGCTGCCCAACGTCCTGCCGGCTTACGACGGGATGGTGGTGCGCAGCCGGACCAAGGTCCGCCAGCCGCTGATCGACGCCTGCCCGAAACTGAAGGTGATTGTGCGCGGCGGCGTCGGCCTGGATACGATCGATGCAGAGTATGCCCGCTCCAAGGGCATCACCGTGATGAACACACCGAAAGCCAGCAGCGCCTCCGTGGCGGAGCTGGCGATCAGTTTCATGTTCGCCCTCGCCCGGTCGATCTACAAGGCGACTGCGACGATGAAGGCTGAAAAGTGGGAGAAGAAAAGTTTCGAGGGGGATGAGTTGGGCGGCAAGACCCTCGGCCTGCTCGGCATTGGCAATATTGGCAAGGAAGTTGCCAAACGCGCCAATGCCCTGGGGATGACGGTTCTCGCCTACGACCCAAACGTCAAGGAAGCGGAGGGCGCCAAGCTGGTCAACCTGGACGTGCTGCTGGCCCAGTCCGATTACATCAGCCTGCACCTGCCGAAGACCAAAGAATCTACCAACATGATTGGCAAGCCCCAGTTCGATAAGATGAAGGCGGGCGTGCGCATCATCAACTGCGCCCGCGGCGGCATCATTGATGAGAAGGCATTGTTTGATGCGCTGACCAGCGGCAAGGTGGCCGGTGCCGCCCTGGATGTTTTCGCCGAGGAACCACCCACGGACTGGAAGCTGCTCAAGCTGGACAATGTGATCGCCTCACCGCACATCGGCGCAGCCACCAAGGAGGCCCAGGGGCGCGTTGGGGCCGAGGTAGCGGAAAAATTGATCGAATTTGCCAAAAGCATGAAATAGGAACGAATCCAGGGGTACAGCTCTGCTGTACCCCTGCTGATCGATCATGAAACCATATCCCGACATCGCAGTCCAGATCCCGCAGGTCTACCTGCCCAAAAAAGGGACGGATTTAACCAAATGGGCGGTCATTGCCTGCGATCAGTTCACCTCCCAGCCGGAATACTGGCAGCAGGTCGAGGCAGTTGTCGGCACGGCTCCCTCGACCTTGAATCTCATTTTTCCCGAGGTCTACCTGGAAAGACCGGGCGGGGAGGAACGCATCCAGCACATCCAGGCCTCCATGCATACCTATCTGGAAAACGGGCTGCTTGAGCCACGCCAGGGCCTGATTTATGTGGAACGTCAGGTGGGCGGCAGGACGCGCAAGGGCATCCTGCTCTGCCTCGATCTGGAGAATTACGATTACAGCGCTGGTTCCACCAGCCTGATCCGGGCCACCGAAGGCACGATTGTCGACCGCCTGCCGCCGCGCATGAAGATCCGCCGGGGGGCGGTGCTCGAGCTGCCTCACATTTTGGTGTTGATCGACGACCCGCAGGGAACGGTGATCGAGCCGGTCCGGGCGGCGAAAAATCAAATGGAAAAGCTCTACGATTTCGAACTGATGCTCGCGAGCGGCCACCTGAGCGGTTATGCCGTCAGCGAAAAGCTGGAGACGCAGGTGATCGAGGCACTGCGCAGCCTGGCGAAGCCGGAAGCCTTTGCCGCCAGATACGGGGTTGGGAAAAATCAGCCGGTGCTGCTCTTCGCCATGGGCGACGGCAACCACTCCCTGGCGACCGCCAAGGCAGTCTGGGAGCAGAGGAAAGCCCAGATAGGGATGGACCATCCGGCCCGGTATGCCCTGGTCGAGATCGAAAATGTTCATGATGACGGCCTGGAGTTTGCCCCAATCCACCGTGTTCTGTTCGGCCTGAAGCGGGATATTGCCACGGCGCTGCAGCAGTATTATGGAAGTGGATTTGCCTATGCCTCGGTCAAAAATGCCGAGGAGATGGTCCAAAAGGTGGACAAGGCAAACGGTTCGCAGCAGGTGGTCGGTATGGTCACAGCCAAGGAATTTGGAGTGATTGAAATTGCCAACCCGACCTCCAATCTTCCGGTGGGAACGCTGCAGGTCTTCCTCGACTCATTCTTGAAGGAAAAGGGAGCAGACAGGATCGATTATGTCCATGGCCAGGACATCCTGTGCAGGTTGGGTGCCCAGACTGGCAATGCCGGTTTCTACGTGCCCGGCATGCACAAGGGGGATCTGTTCAAAACGGTGATCCTGGATGGGGCGCTGCCGCGCAAGACCTTCTCGATGGGCGAGGCCAAAGAAAAGCGGTTCTACATGGAGTGCAGGAAAATCGCATTATAAAGTCCTGATCCAGGAGAAAACGAAAAACCAAGTACCAGAAACCGGCCATCGGGCCGGTTTTTAGTTGGACATAAACTGTCTGTCCCTGGAACGGATTCGTGCCTGTTTTTTATTGGCACTGATCCGCTGTGGTTCGCTGAATGGGCCGGGGGAAAGCTTTATGGCAAAATATTGCGCGGTCGCGCTTCAGCGGCGACCTGTTTTCAATCGCGCCAGTGCGGCAGAGAAGTCCTCCGGCAAAGGGGCGGTCAGAGTGAGGGGTTGACCGCTCAAGGGATGGGTCAGCACGAGCGATTGGCAGTGGAGTGCGGGGCGGTTGATCAAGTCTGTGATCCCTGCCCTATAAAGGCTATCAGCCAATATGGGAAATCCCAGGGCGGAAATGTGCGCCCGGATCTGATGCGTGCGGCCGGTCTCGGGGGAGGCCACGAGCAGGGCATGCGCGGCGAATCGCTCCTGGACCCGGAAGCGGGTCACTGCTTCCTGGCCGCTCTGCTTATTGATCACGGTCCGGTGGTTGTGGCCGACGTCCGTGAGCAGGGGGAGGCGGCAGGCATAATCATTCCACTCGGGTACGCCGCACGCGATGGCCAGGTATGTTTTCCGGGTCATGTGTGACTCGAAGGCCATGCTGAGGGCCCGGTGCGCCTCGGCGGTGCGGGCAAAGACGATGACGCCGCTCGTGATTCTGTCCAGGCGGTGGACGATCCAGACCCGGCCGAAGTCCGCTTCAAGCAGCCTGACCAGGCTGGGGGCATCCTGGTCCCATCCGCCGGGGACGGCGGTTATCCCCGCGGGCTTGTTGACAACCAGGATGGCTTCGTCTTGATACAAGAGATCGATCATATTTTGATATCCCCGGCAGAAAACGAAACCGCAAATTGAACCTTGAAGAAGAAAGTTATTGGGCTATTCACGCCTGGCCGGTTGATTTCTTTCATAAGAACATCTTGCCCGGGTTGAGGATCCCATTTGGGTCGAGGGCCTGCTTGATTTTCTTCATTACCTCGACCGCCGGACCATGCTCCTCCACCAGGAACTGGCGCTTTGCCAGGCCGATACCGTGCTCGGCGGTGGCGGTCCCGCCGACGGACAAGGCATAGTGGATCAGATCTGCGGCAGCCTGCTCGCCGCGCTGCTGCGCTTCAGCGTCGGAGGAGGGGACCAGGGTATGCCAGTGGATATTGCCATCCCCGGCATGGCCAAAGATGGAGATGGGCAGTCCATATTTTTCACCCAGCGCCTGGGCCTGCCGCACGGTCGGAGCATACTGCGAAAGCGGTACTGCAATGTCACCCTTGAGCATGATCGCGTCCGGATACAGGGCTTTTTCCGCGTTGGTGATTTCCTTCCGCCCGGCCCACAGCTGGTCGCGCAATGCTGGCGTGTTGGCGACCTCGAACTTTATCGCGCCCATTTCCGCACAGAGGTCTTTCACGATTTTTACCTCTTCTTCGATCCCGCCCGGCGTGCCGTGGAACTCAAAGATGAGCGTTGGAATTTCACTCCAGGCCCAGCCTTTATACTGATTGATGTGGTGAATGCTCTGGGCGTCGACCAGCTCCAGCGCGCCAGGCGTAATACCAGAGCGCATCACCTCGAATACAACCCGGGCCGCGGTATCCAGATCAGTGAACTGGGCAAGGGCAGTGCGCCGTTCGGGCAGCCCGTGCAGGCGCAGGGTGATCTCGGTGACAATACCCAGCAAACCCTCCGAGCCAACCATCAGGCGAACCAGGTCGAACCCGGAGGAGGTCTTCATCGCCCGGGTCCCGAACCAGACCAGGCTGCCATCGGCGAGGGCAACCTGCAGGCGCAGGATGTGGTCACGCGTGACCCCATAGCGCAGAGCGTTGAGCCCGCCGGCGTTGTTGCCCACCATCCCGCCAATGGTGGCCACATCGCCCGAGGAAGGGCCCGGGGCGAAGAAGAGACCAAAACGGGCCAGCTGTTTGTTCAGCTCATCATATACGACCCCCGGCTGGACTCGCACTTGAAAATCCTCCGGCCGGATCTCCAGCACCCGGTTCATTTTTTCGAATGACAGGACGATGCTGCCAACCGAGGGAATCGAGTTCCCCTCCAGGCTGGAGCCGCCGCCGCGGGCCGTGACCGGGATTTTATACTCGTTGCATAGCTTCAAAACCGAAGCGACCTGTTCGGCAGACTCTGGTCGGACGACCGCCAGGGGTAATTGACCGGGGTGCGAGGATTCGTCATGGGAATAGCCCTCGAGCATGGCAGGCTCGGTGGCGAGCCCCTGCGCGCCAAGGAGCTTTTCGAGTTGGGAAAGGACTTCACTGGGGAGTGAGTTCATGCCGGCAATTGTACCAGTAAGGAAGGATGTTCTGTCCAGAAGTTCGACTGCTGCACGAAAAGGCAAATCCTGAAGATATTTGGGAAAATAGATGCCCGATCCCCCTTGACATTAACGTAACGTTAGGGTTTATGATCGGGGCATGTCGTACACCGTGAAACAGCTTTCTGCCCTGGCAGGGGTCAGCTCCCGCACCCTGCATTATTACGATGAAATCGGGCTGCTAAAACCGGAGTCCGTTGGCGCCAACGGCTACCGTTATTACGGAGAGCGGTCCCTGCTGTCCCTGCAGCAGATCTTGTTCTACAAAGAGCTGGGTCTGCCGCTCGAGGACATCCGGAACATCATCAGCCGCAAGGATTTTAATACCCTGGCAGCCCTGGAGGGCCACCGCAGAGCTTTGGGGAAGCGCGTCGAGCGACTCGACCGGCTGATCCACATGGTGGACGATACCATCCTTCACTTGAAAGGAAAAAAAATAATGACAAAGCGACAGCTCTTTGAGGCCTTCTCTGAAGAAGAGCAGGCGGCATATGCAAGGGAAGCCGAGCAGATGTATGACCCCGAAATTGTCCGGGCTTCGCAAAAGAAGTGGAAATCCCTCACTGCTGCAGACAAGCAGCGCATCGCCGAGGAAGGCAACGCGGTGTACGAGGCCCTCGTAGCTGCCATTCCTCTTGGCGCCTCAAGTCCGCAGGCCCAGGACGGCGTGGAACGATGGCGCAAGCATATGGACTACTTCTGGACTCCAACCCTGGACCAGCTGGTCGGCCTGGCTGAGCTCTACGGGAGCGACCCGCGCTTCAAGGCCAACTTCGATAAAGTCGATCCACGACTGGCGGAGTTCATGCTGGAGGCGGTAAAATTTTATGTACAAAGCAGGAAGTGAAAAAATGTAGTGGCGATCATTTGGTCACCACTAGATTTTAGAAGTATTTAAGTTCCTGGCTGCCAGGGCACGCAATTTCAGCCAATGGCGGCTGTCAGGGCGGGCCAAGGGGTGGTGCTCGCGCACTCGCCTCAGCGCATCTTCTGCGGTCAGGCCTTCGAGCAGGATGAGCACAGCGCAGCAGATCGTGGAAGAACGGTTCACGCCTCCCGCACAGTGGACCAGCACGCATTGCCCGTCCTGCAGGCGTTCGAGGACCCAGCTTGCTTCCTCGCAGATTTCAGTCAGGTTCATCCCATTCTGGCCTTCGCCCTTCTTGATCCAGCGGTCGGCAGGATGCCGGGCCAGTTCTTTAACCCACCGGCTGGGTTCCTCAGCTAGATTCAGCACAGCGGCGACATCGGGGCGCTCTTCGCCTTGGACATCCAGACCCCCGATGAATAACCGGCGCTGGAACTTCCTTGACTTGATCTGCACGGTGATCGGGTCGCCACCGAACCTGCGGTAAAGCTGCTTTGGTCTGGGGACGAGTCGGCCGGGCAAGGGGGGCGGCGCGGACCAGTCGCGCTCGATGGTGACCGGTCCAGACTGCCCTGGAGATCTTTCGAACTTGACATCGCGTGCGAAGAACTGCAGGTTTAATGCTTCCGGCGTGTGCATGGCGAGCATATAAAAAATCTTCGTCTTTTCCGGCTGGCGCCACACTAATAGATCGCTGATAGTCCGCCAGGGGCTGACGGCCGGAAGGGTCGACAGGACGTTGAAGAAGGCACTGCCGATCAGTTCGGTGACCCCCAAAAACTGTAGGCGCATCGGGAAAAAATACCCCTGGATTCGCTCGAAAAACTGGCCTTTCTGCTCGAAAACCTGGGCGGGTGCCGCTTGCTTAAACGCCTGGATTTCCAAGGTGAGGTTTGTATTCTGGCCCTGATGGTCCTCCCGGTAGACGTCCAGCCGCGCACCTTGGATGGCGGAGGTGAAGGGGTGGTGGATGATTCGAGCGTGCTGCGTGGGTTTAGCCATAAAGGAATCAGAAAATTATCAAAAGTCAGGAGAATGTCTCTCTTTAATCTCGAGAGTTCAAGACCGCCGCTTCTTGCCAACAGATTTCTGGTGATTTCATTTCCGAACTTGGGTCTCACGCTCAAATGAGTTCAAGCAGTTCGCGCAGGCTGTGGATCTGGTATGTGACCGGAAGATCTGTGGTTCTATGGTCGGGATTGTACCAGCAGGTATCAATTCCGAAGGTGATTCCTCCTTGCATATCCGCGGTGAGGCTGTCACCAATGATCAGGACTTTGCTCCTGGCGGGCTGGCCAATTTCCCGGAAGACGGTTTCGAAAAAAGCCGGCTCTGGTTTAGCCGCCCCGATTTCCTCCGAGATGAACAGCTTCTCTATATACCGGGAAATGGCTGACCTCTGCAGCCTTGGCTGCTGGACATCTTTCAGTCCGTTGGTGATTACGGCCAGGTGGTGGCGTTCATGGAGCGAGCTGATCAACTCGGTGACTCCTTCGAAGAGTTCGCTGCAGCTCGCCAGATTCTTCAGGTATAGCGGACTGAATGCTTCCGGGTCGCAGGCGATGCCCTCCTCGTCGAAGAGCAGCCGGAAGCGTTTTGTGCGCAGCTCCACCGGATCGATCTCGCCGTGTTCGAATTCACCCCAGACCTGCTGGTTGTACTTCTGATAGATTGCTAGATATTCCGCCAGGTAGCGAACACCAACCTGCTCGAGAGTTTCTCGCAAGGCAATGCCTTCGGCCCGGGAATAATCGAACAGGGTACCATCGGCATCAAAGAGCAGCCAGGAATATTTCATTTTCGAATCTTTCAGGTTACGGTCTCTTTTTCCTTGGAATATTTTTCATATTTTCTCTCCTCTACCACCTGCCGGATGCGGTCCACACCCTCCCAGACCTCCCTGAAGGATGTATAAAGCGGGGGCAGGCCTAGGCGCAGGTTATCGGGCGTGCGGAAGTCGGGGATCAAATTCATCTCTTCGATCAGGGCGCGGTTGATGCGGTAGCCTTCCGGGTGTCGCAGGCTGACATGTGCACCTCGCCGGGCCGGGTCGCGCGGCGAGCCCAGGTTGAAACCCAGCGTGGAGAGGCGCGCGTTGAATAGGCTGATCAGGTATTCCGTCAGCCGCACCGATTTCGAGCGCATCCTCTCCAGACTTGTATTGAGCAGAACATCGATGGCCGATTCCATGGCCAGCATGGACAGCATCGGCTGCGTCCCGGCCTGAAACCGGGAAATGCCGTTCGCGGGGGAGTAATCCAGGTCGAAGTCGAAGGGTAATTGTTGGCCCCACCAGCCCCAGATGGGAGAGAGGACCCGGTCCTGTAGCTCCTTGCGCACGTATAGGAATGCGGGCGAGCCGGGGCCGCCATTGAGGTATTTGTAGGTGCAGCCGACGGCGAAATCGGCACCCCAGCTGTCCAATTCCACCGGCACTGCCCCGGCAGAGTGGCTCAAGTCCCATAAGACCAGGGCGCCTTTGCGGTGAGCGTAATCACTCACCTCGGCCATATCGTAGAGATAACCGCTTTTGAAAGTGACATGCGAGAGCGTCACTAGGGCGGTCTGCTCGTCGATCGCGGTGTGCAGCGCCTCAAGGTCTGGAGTGATGTCGCTGTCGAGCGAGCCGGCACGCAGGATTTTGTGCCGCCCGCCGAGCAAGTGTGCCGCGCCCTGCAGGACGTATAAATCTGAAGGAAAATTGAGCGTATCGGTGATGATCTTATTCCGCTCCGGATGGAGCTCCAGGGCGGCCAGGACCAGCTTGTACAGATTAATGGAAACTGTATCGCAAACGATGACCTGCCCCGGGCCTGCTCCAACCAGGCTGGCGATCTTCTCCCCGACTCTCAGGGGTGCCTGCCACCAGTCCTTGCCCCAGCTGCGTACGAGTCCGTGCCCCCATTCCTCGTCTGCGGCGGTGTGCAAACGTTGCGAGGCCTGGACCGGAAGGCGGCCCAGCGAGTTGCCATCCATGTAGATCAAATCCGGATCAGCAATGACGAACCGGGAGCGGAACGGAGCAAGCTCATCCTGCTCGTCCAGTTTGGCGGCGTAATCTTTCTCAAGGTGCAAGTTATTCATGGGCTAATTGTACATAAAAAATGCCGGCCAGGCGAGGACCTGGCCGGCTGTGGATTTCATTTTTCTGGAATTTTGCTCATGGCATATTCCGCCAGGGCGGTGATGGTCAGGCTGGGGTTGACTCCCGGGTTGGCCGGCATGATCGAACCGTCGATCACGTACAGGCCGGGGTAGTTGTGCACCTGGAAAGACTCGTCCACCACGCCCTCGGAGGGGTCTCTCCCGACCGGGCAGCCGCCCAGAATGTGCGCCGTGGTGGGCAGATTGAGCACATTCTCGCCCATTGAGCCCATGGGGATCCCGTTTGTCTTTTTTGCGAAGGTGCGCGTGATGTCGTGCCCGGCGTCCACGCGAGCTTGAATGAAATGCTCGCGATCCGGTTCGGCCACCAGTCCCTTGTGGAACAGGGTCAGCAGGGAGCGTCCCAGGCGTAGGTGCATGCGGTTGTCCACGTTCTGCATGACCAGCAGGATTGTGGCATGGCGCGCCCAGCCAGGCAGGACCTGGGCCCGCAGAAAATCCCGGGGATGGCGGAGAACCCAGGCCACCGATTTGGCCAGCCGCACTGGGACGGAATCTCCCTGCGATATGAGCGGTGCGGCGATGATGCGCATCAGGTCCGAACCGGCCGGGTACCGCACCGGTTCAATGCGCGTCACTGCGTCGGCGTTGAAGATGGATGTAATGGCAATGCCCTTTGAATAATCCACATCCGGGGCGCGGGAAATGCTGCCCAGCAAGGCTTCGCTGTTGGTGCGGACGCGATCGCCGAGGTGCTGTGAAAGCATCGGCAGACTTCGATATCGATCGCGACAGTCGAGCAGCAGGCGCAGCGTCCCGAGAACTCCCGCGGCAAGGATCACGTTGCGCCCGCGGACCCGGCGCGCTTTCCGGCTCAGCAGGGCCGTCGAAGGCTGGTAAATGACTTCGAAGCGCGCCCCATCAGCCTGATCTTCGGGCAGCGGGCGTACCTCGCGTACCTCGACTTCGGCGTACACCCGGGTGCCCTGTTTTTCTGCAAAATATAGATAGTTTTTAGGCAGCGTGTTTTTGGCGTTGTAGCGGCAGCCGACCATGCAGCCGCCGCAGCGGTTGCAGCCAGTTCGTTCCGGCCCAGCTCCTCCAAAGTAGGGATCCGGGACGGTTATATTTTCGGTCCCGAAAAAGACGCCTACCTCGGTGGCGCGGAAGGTAGCGGCCTGCCCGCGGGCTTCGGCAATCTCTTTTAATACAGAATCGGCTGGCCAATGGGCTGAATTGGAAGTGACGCCCAGCATGCGCCGTGCGGTGGCGAAATGAGGTTCCAGGGTTTTTCCCCAGGGGATCGGTTCATTCCAGGCTGGAGTGGCAAAGGTCGCCTCGTTCGGGACCTCGAGTACATTGGCATATCCCAGGCTGCCTCCGCCAACGCCAACCCCATGCAGCACCATCACCCCTTTGAGCAGGTCAATTTGCAGGATGCCGAAAGCGCGCAAAGCAGGCGCCCAAAGAAATTTCCAGAAAGCCAGGTTCGACCTGGCAAAATCGCCTTCCTGGAAGCGTTTGCCTTTTTCAAGAATAAGGACCGAATAGCCTTTTTCGGTCAAGCGCATTGCGGAGACGGAACCGCCGAAGCCCGAACCAATGATGACATAATCATAAATTTCAGTGCTCACGGTTTTTTCCTCTGGCTGCTGATTTGGATGCATTGGGGTACTGAACTGTTTATAGATAACACCTTGAATGTGGGTTTGTTTCTTATCCATTTTTGACTTCCAATCTTAAATCATCGGATAAAATAATTGTGAGACTGGTACTATCCTTGCGTATTTGTAAATCCTTGAATAACCGTGCTCTTTTATAATAGAGTCAGGATTGAGCGAAGTGTCCTGGAGGAACGATCCCAAATGGCGAAAATGGGCCTAAAACCCAGTCCGAGGGATATTTGCGACCGATGACCAGGGAGGGCGATATACCGGCCATTCGGATCGGAAAGATATGGCAGTTCGAAAAAGACCTGATCGCTTATTGGAACGGGCGGGAGATGGAGGCAGGCGGTCATGGCGTCGAATAGCATTTATGCGCGAGGAAGTTTTTTATACAAAAGTGATTTACTACTGAAAATTCTTCTTAAACGTTTGTCATTGCGGAAATCGGGATGTGGGAACCTCATAACCCAAGGATTATTAAATGACTGCTTACTGGTATGCAATGCGTAGTAAACCACGCAAAGAAGAGTTCCTGGCTGAGCAGTTGGAACTCCGTAAAGTTGAGATTTATTACCCACGAATTCGGGTCCAGGTGGTTAATCCTCGCGCTCGCAAAATCAAGCCGTATTTTCCTGGATATGTGTTCGTGCACGTCGATATCGAAAAAATAGGAACATCCCCTTTACAATACATTCCTGGAGCTGCCGGGTTGGTGACGTTTGGGGGGGAGGCTGCTTATGTGCCAGAAAATTTACTTTATGCCATCCGGCAGCGCCTGGACGAGATCAATTCATCGGGCGGCGAGCTGTTCGCTGTCTTGAAAACGGGCGAAACGGTCGTGATCCATTCCGGGCCTTTTGCGGGTTATGAAGCCATTTTCGATGCCCGCTTGCCCGGTAAGGAACGTGTGCGTGTATTGTTGAAGGTTCTCCGGAACCGGCAGGTGACAGTAGACCTGCCGGCAGGAGAGATTCGCCCGAAAAAATAGCCCTGACCCTCCCCCCGGAAAGGTGGATAGTCGGAGGCTTGTAACCAAAGGATTTTCTGACATCCAGGGGGAATGTCGGAAGGGCGGAGCATCGATTGAAACGGGAGAAATCCCTGGACAAAGAAAACAAAATGACCATACTCGCTGACCAAAAAACAAAGATTGCCAATCATAGTAAAACCCTCTCTGGTGACGGCGTCAAGCGAATTTTTGACGCTGTCATCTCAGCATTGGGGATGCTGATCCTATCCCCGGTGTTTATCGCAATTGCGTTATATATTAAGTGGACTTCTCCAGGCCCTGTTTTCTACAGGGGACCGCGGGTAGGTCAATTTGGGAAAAAATTTACGATTTTAAAATTCCGCACGATGAAAGATGGCCCGAAGATCGAAAATGGTTCCCGCATTACCGCTGCAGATGACCCGCGGATCACTCCGGGGGGACACTGGCTCCGAGAAACCAAACTTAATGAACTTCCACAATTATGGAATGTCATCAAAGGCGAAATGAGTTTGGTAGGACCACGCCCGGAGGATCCAGAAGTAGTCCTCAGGTGGTCGGAGCAAGCGCGCCTGAAAATCCTCTCGGTTCGTCCAGGTGTCACAAGCCCTGCGTCGATCTTTTTCCGAGACGAAGAGAGGTTATTGAAGGCCGACTCTGTCATGGATCATTATCTCAACAGTATTGTCCCCTCTAAGCTTCGACTAGACCAGATTTATGTCGACAATCATTCGTTCCTGGGGGATCTGGATGTTCTTTTCATGACCTCCATTGCACTAATGCCCAATCTGCGCGATCAAAAAATCCCGGAACAATGGCTCGTTTGGGGGCCGCTGTCCCGCATTATCTCCCGTCATCTCAATTGGTTGCTAGTAGACATTCCGATCGCCTTTGTTTCCGTGGGAATTTCGGGGGCACTTTGGAGAGCTGTCGGTCCGCTTAACCTGGGGTGGGGACCGGCATTAATCCTGGCGGTGGTGATTGCCCTTCTTTTTGGCGTTGTCAATGCAATCCTGGGCATGAACCGGATTTCTTGGTCGGACGCGCTTCCGTCCGACGCGCTGGGTCTCGGGATATCTATCGCTATTACTACTTTAATTTTGATCGCTTCTGATTTGTTAGGGCTTAAGTGGGTGCATCTTCCGATTGGCATGTGGGTGATGACCAGCATCTTGGCGTTCTCGGGTTTTGTGGTTGCGAGATATCGATTGCGTTTGGTGACAGGTTTGGCCTCTCGCTGGCTTTCTTGGCGCGGCTCTTCAACTCGTTTAGGTGAACGCGTGCTAATTGTGGGCTCGGGTGAGATGGCGCAATTTGCAGTCCAGCTTATTCGTCAGGGCGATAATAGTAAAGCCTTTACTATCCTCGGATTGATCGATGATGATCCGAAAAAAGCAGGGGTACATTACAATGGT
This sequence comes from uncultured Chloroflexia bacterium, assembly GCA_963753465.1. Classification (GTDB taxonomy): domain Bacteria; phylum Chloroflexota; class Anaerolineae; order Anaerolineales; family Villigracilaceae; genus UBA877. The sequence continues at coordinate 1,146,437 of CAVWCJ010000005.1, read as the reverse complement.
GTCAAGGTCATGGGGGCAACTCAAGACATTCCTCAGCTTGTCGAACGTTGGGATGTGGGTATCATCCTGTTCGCGATTGGAAACATTCAGATAGAGAAACGTAAAGCAATCCTTGACCAGTGCCGTCAAACCGCGGCACGTATCGTACTGATTCCTGACCTGTTTGAGATGCTTTCGGAATGTTTGTTCGCTTTCCCGGTTCCGATGGCGGATGATAGCGTGTCGCCAGACTCGGATGGACATATCCCAGCCCCGGTTGTGGTGAAATGGTTAACAGAATTGGAGGTACTCGCTCACCCGGATAACGAGGCAATGATCTCGCGCCTGCGGCAGCTTCGCAATGCACTTGCCATTCATCTGACCGACGAGCAACCATGAACGAACCGTACTGGAAAGGTCGCAAGGTGCTGGTGACTGGAGCAGGCGGCTTTATTGGAAGCCACCTTGTTGAGACGCTTGTCATGGCAGGGGCGCAGGTTCGAGCATTCGTCCGCTATAATTCGCGCAGCAGTCTCGGTCTGCTCCACCAGCTGCCTAAACCTGTTTGTTCCCAGGTCGATATCATCTTTGGCGACTTGCGCGATCCGGCCGCGGTTGAGGCGGCAGTCCGGGGAGTAAGCCATGTTTTTCATCTTGGTGCGCTGGTCGCGATCCCGTATTCATACCTTCATCCCGTGGAAGTAGTAGAAACGAACATTCTTGGAACAATGAATGTTTTACAGGCTGTCCGCGCGGTGGGTATCGAGCGGCTTGTGCATACATCCTCGAGCGAGGTTTATGGTACGGCCTTGCATGTCCCTATCGAAGAGACCCATCCACTCCAGGGGCAATCACCTTATTCTGCCAGCAAGATCGGTGCAGACAAGCTTGCCGAAAGCTATTATCGTGCTTACGATCTTCCGGTGGTCACCCTGCGGCCATTCAACACCTATGGACCGCGCCAGTCTACCCGGGCAGTCATTCCCAGCATCATCACCCAGGCACTCACAAGCGACGTCGTGCGTATTGGCAACCTCGATGCGCGCCGTGACCTTACCTATGTATCCGATACCGTCTCGGGGTTTTTATCAATCGCAAAAGTGAAAGATATAGAGGGAGAAACGTTTAATCTAGGAACAGGGCAAGAAGTTAGCATTGCAGAATTGGCCCACGAGATCTTTAGCCAGATCGGTAAATCTCCTAAGCTGGAGATAGAACCAGCTCGACTTCGCCCTGAAAAGAGCGAGGTTCAACGCCTGCTGTCGGATTATACATTTGCGAGGCAGCGTTTGGATTGGTCGCCGCGCGTTCCTTTGGATGAAGGGCTGCAAAGGACCATTGCCTGGATCTCAGATCATCTTGCCCTGTACCAATCGGGCGTCTATCAACTTTAACCATATATGGGAGAGAAAAAACGATGAAAGCAGTTGTCCTGGCAGGCGGGAAAGGAACACGTCTGGCGCCATATACTAAAGTAATCCCCAAGCCACTCATGCCAATCGGCGATATGCCGATTCTGGAAGTCATGCTGCGTCAAATGAAGCGTGCCGGGGTTGACGAAGTCATTCTGGCTATAGGCCACTTGGGAAACCTGATCAGGGCTTTTTTTGGAGATGGATCCGATTATGGATTACGAATTCGCTATAGCCTGGAGAGCCAACCCCTCGGTACAGCCGGGCCGCTTTCTCTTATTGAAGGATTAGATGAACCTTTCTTGGTGGTCAATGGAGACACGTTGACCACCCTTGATTTTAAGGATTTTATATCTTTTCACCATCATTCGGACGCGGCTGCGACCATTGCCATGATCCAGCGCGTTGTGAATATTGACCTGGGCGTAATCCAGTTGAATGGTGAACATGCGGTTGTAGATTACCTGGAAAAGCCGAGTTATAATTTTCAAGTGAGTATGGGGATTTATCTGTTCGAGCCTCGCACTATGAAATTCATACCGCGTGGTGAGTATTTTGACTTCCCGGCTCTCGTTTTGCGACTTATTAAAGCAAAGGAACGGGTGATTGGATATCCATTTGAAGGATATTGGAAAGACTTGGGGCGGCCTGACGATTATGAACAGGCTATCATGGATTTTGAAACCATGCGTACAACCTTCTTGGATGGAGAACCGAATTGACCTGGAAAATAACACTCGCCGATCTGGATTTCGACCAGGAAGAAGAGGCTGCGGTCCTTTCCGTGCTGCGCAGTCGCTGGCTGACAGCCGGGGAGGTGACCCGGCGGTTCGAAGAAGCCTTCGCAAAATTTGTGGGCGCCCGTCACGCGGTGGCGGTTAGCAATGCTACGGCAGGTCTTCATCTCGCCTGCCTTACCGCGGGGTTGGGATCAGGAGATGAGGTCATTGTCCCGTCCCTGACTTTTGTGGCAACTGTGGCAGCCGTTTTATACGTCGGTGCAAAACCCATTTTCGCTGATATTACCAGTGAAGCCGATCTCACCTTGTCCCCGGACAGTATTGCTGAGAGAATAACCAAGCACACGCGTGCGGTTATCCCCATGCATTACGGCGGTTATGCCTGTGACATGACTGCGATCATGAGCTTGGCCGAGAAATACCACCTTACAGTTATCGAGGACGCCGCGCACGCCCCTGGATCAATCCTGGAAGGGCGAAACCTGGGTACTTGGGGCAAGGCCGGTGTGTTCAGCTTTTTTTCCAATAAGAATTTAGCAACTGGAGAGGGGGGCATGTTGGTGACTGATGATGATGAGGTCGCCAGTCAGGCTCGCTCGCTGGGTTCACATGCCATGACCAGCCTGACCTGGGACAGGCACCAAGGACATGCCTGGAGTTATGACGTAACTGACATCGGTTATAACTACCGTCTGGATGAAATTCGCTCCGCTATCGGCCTGGTCCAGCTCGGAAAACTCGAACGGAATAACCAGCGGCGCCGGTCTTTGACCGATCTATACCATCGCCAGCTAAGCGAAGATGCGCCGGACCTTGGGCTGCCATTCCTGAATCACCGCGGCCAGTCTGCTGCCCATCTCCTGCCGGTTCTGCTCCCTGCGGGCAAGGACAGGATTAAATTTATGGAGCAGATGAAAAAACAAGGCATCCAGACGAGCATTCATTACCCGCCAACGCATCATTTTAGTTATTATCAAAGGATCATGGCCTGTCATCCAGTGCCGGTTACTGAAGAGGTGGCAGCGCGCGAAGTAACATTACCATTACATCCCTTGCTTACCGAGGCTCAAGCGCGGGATGTATCCACAGCAGTGAAAGATGCACTTCAAGTGTCGTAGTGAACCACAGCAGGCAATATAGTTCATAGTGTTAATGCCAATTAACACCAGTAAAAAAAGGGTTTTGTCAAAAGATAAAAAGTTATACTAACCTTTTAGTGGAATAATTCTGTAAAAAAATAAACCCCAGCGTACAAAATTGCATGGCCTTGTAAATGAAAACGAGCTTTATTAAATGGCGGCTGCCTCCTGACACTCTCTTCCAGGAAGATCATCTAAAAGGTAGCCTGATGGATAAATCGGTGCGGGGCGGTACGGCGACGATGATCGGTCAGGCATTCCAGTTTGCTATTTCCATGATCAATACGATTGTACTGGCGCGCCTGTTGACCCCCAGCGATTTCGGCCTAGTCGGTATGGTGGCCGTAGTAACTGGTTTTGCAACCATGTTTCAATATGCTGGGCTGTCAATCGCGACTATCCAAAAAGAGAAGATTACGCAATCTCAAATCAGCACGCTTTTCTGGGTTAATTTGCTGATCAGCATATTACTCGGCTTGTGCATGATGGCACTTTCTCCGTTAATTGCTTTGTTTTTTCGGCATGCCGAGCTAACCGGGATCACAATAGCGCTATCCTTGGCATTCATTGCAGAAGGATTCACAATTCAGCATCAGTCCCTGCTTTACCGCCATATGCGTTTTGTTTCTTTGACTACGATCTTGATCCTTTCACAACTGCTTGGCCTGATTGCTTCCATTATTTCAGCCCTATTTGGATTACGATATTGGGCCCTGGTGGTTGGGACGCTTGTCGCGGTGCTGATTTCTTCGGGGTTGACATATTACTTTTGTCCATGGATTCCCGAAAGAATTCATAAGAATACTGGTGCTCGTGAAATGCTGGCTTTCGGCCGCAATTTGACTGTGGGTAATTTAGCTAACTATTTATCCGGAAACATGGACAATGTTCTTGTTGGAAGGTACATTGGTGCATACGGGTTAGGGCTGTATGCCAAAGCCTATCAGTTGTTTTATCTTCCTGTCAGACAATTCAAGGACCCATTGCAAAATACAGCATTGCCAGCTCTCAGTTCTTTGATCAACCAGCCGATGCGTTACCGCAATTACTATCAGCGTTTCCTAGACCTACTGGCTTCTATTTGCATTCCTCTGGCTCTTTATTGCTTTCTGGAGGCTGATTATCTGGTGCGGTTATTCCTTGGTTCGCAATGGTTGGGAGTCATCCCAGTCTTCCGGGTTTTTTCTATCGTAGCGCTCATTTACCCGCTAGCAGGGACCAAGGAATTGATCATGATGAGCGCGGGAAAATCACGCCGTTTTCTAATTTGGGGGGTGATAAATTCTGCTTTATGCATTACCTCTTTCGTGGCAGGGCTGCCTTTTGGGATTGTAGGCGTTGCTGCGGCTTTCACTCTCATGAGCTATTTGGTTCTTTTCCCTTCGCTCTGGTACTGTCTCCGACAGACCCCGGTTACAGTGGCACTCTTCTTGAAAACAGTTCTGCCTTCTTTCGTTATTAGCACGGCTGCCTTTGGCGTAGCCCTGCTGGTAAAGCAGGCACTCCCGGTGAATTCCCTAGAAAATCACCTGCTTATCTTACTGGTGTTCTGCGGGATTTATATTGGCCTATCATCTTTCCGAAAGACGCTGCGAGAATCGTTCCTTCTAATATTGAAGAATATCGGCTTCCCCTTTGCAGATAGACGCGTAGAAGAACAAGTCCCTAGAAAATGATCGTGAAGAGATCCAGATAGGAGCTGGCTCTTTACATAATTTTGTGGGGGGCGTTAATAGCTTTTTTTATAAATACTCGTATTTTGGGGCACTTAAAACGAAAATTGGTTTACTCAATATTGCATCGATACGAATACAATTTTAGTCAACCATTAGTAGCTACCTGTCGACCTTCATAACATCGTGGAAGTTCTAAAGGGTAAACCTTCATAAGATCGTAGACAGAACTTTAACAACCGAAACCTTCATAAGATCGTGGAAAACGAGGCTATTATTCATCGTTCCAGACAAAAGGAACGGTGAAAGATGGGAAAAGTAGATGATTCTCAACGTCAAACATTAATCCACTTGCTGCGCAGCGAGAAAACCCCAGCAGAAGCGGCGAAAGAATTGGGGCGGTCTGTCTCGTGGAGTTACAAATGGCAAGAGCGCTATCGGCAGGCAGGCTGGGAAGGGTTGAAAGAGCAATCCCGCACTCCTCATCGGATTGCCCATAAGACCTGCGAGCAAGTACGGCAAGCCATCTTGAGAACGCGCAGCGAACTGGAAGCGGAAGCCTTGTTGGCGGATCGATTGTCCTATATTGGTGCAGATGCCATCCTTGGGCGTCTGCGCAGCCAGGCGATGATTTCTCCGCCGGGGGTCAGCACGATTGAGCGGATATTACGTCAGGCGGGTGTGACCCAGCCCCGGGAGCCAAAGTTGGAAAAGGAAGTAGAGTATCCGACCTTGCATTTCAGCGCCGCTCACCGACTCACGCAGGTAGATATTGTGCCGCATTATTTGAAGGGAGGCACCAGTATCGCCTGCTTCAACGCCATCGATATTGCTTCTCGTTATCCGGCGGGTAAGCAGTATGAAAACAAGCGTTCAGGCGAGGCAACCGATTTTCTTGTGCATGTCTGGCACGAGCTGGGCATCTCGGAGTACCTGCAAATGGACAACGAAAGTTGTTTCAGCGGCGGGTACAAGCATCCCGGGGTGGTAGGTCAGGCAGTTCGTCTGGCCCTCTACGTGGGGACCCAGCCAGTCTTCTCGCCCTTCTATCATCCAGAGAGCAATGGGTTTGTCGAGCGTTTTCACCAGGATTACTCTGGTTTTGTCTGGAAAAAAGCTCTCCTGGGCAACCTGGCAGATGTGCGTCAGCGCTCCGAATTGTTTTTCCCAAATTATCGCAGTAGCCATCATCACTCCGCCCTGGCTGGTAAGTCTCCGCAGCAGGTCCAATCTCAAACACCCGTTCGCAAACTGCCCGCCGGTTTTTCCATCCCTAAGAAACTGCCCATTACCGAAGGACAGGTCCACTTCATGCGAGCGGTGAGCAAGGAATGCCAGGTACTTATCTTGAACAAAAAATGGGATGTCAAACTGGCTCAACCGGATCAAGGCGTTTGGGCAACGTTGTTTCTCACGCTCAAGGGCGCCAAGCTCCGCATTTATGACGCTGCCCCCGATGCGTCAAATCGACGCTGCCTGGTAGAGCATCCTTTTCCACTCAAAGAGCCTGTAGTGCCTTTGCAAAATATGTTTAGGCCGATGGCAACCCAGCAGAAATCCTGGTCGCAGATTTTCCGCATCCTGTTTCAACGTCCCATTTCTGCCCCGTCTACGATGCCTTGAAGGTTCATTCGGTTGTTAAAGTTCTACTTTTTCCACGATGTGTTGATGGATGACAGCTACCCTCTGTCCAATATAGTGTCATCTCTATTTCGTTTTAGCTGATATACCTGATTTCGATAAGAACAAATCCATATCTACAAGTTATAAATAGGATTCAGAAAGCCCTGTGTTTATGAAAAAATTATCTGGCAGATTTACTCCCCTGAGAATATTTCTTATATATATTGCCACAACATTTGTACTATTTTTAATCCTTCCAGTGACATACTATAATATTAACTTACTTCTATTATCTTTCTTTTTATGTTTTTTTCTTTTTGTTTTTATTATTGGATACATTTTAGGCATAGGTAAAAACGACAAAAAGGATTTTGGATTAAATCTCTATGAGCACTTTGCTATAAAAATAATCAAATGGTTTATCGTTATCTCATTTTTTCTTTATTTATGGACTTTTTTTGATCGTCTTAATTATTTTAAAATAAATTTAACCTTAGATTTATTGATAAATATCGGCGCTACTTATCGGAATGCTATTAATGCAGTATCGTATACATCCTTATCGATGCAAGTTTTGACATTGCTATCGCCAATAACAACCTCAAGTCTCATACTTGGTATGTATTATTATAATAAGTTGCCAATTAAATATCGTTTCCTATGGTTAGCTACACTTATAATCTATCTTTTATCAATAGTACTGTTTCTCGGAACCCAAAAGTATTTTGTTGATATCTTAATATATGCCTTTAGTATTATTTTAATAAAAGATATAAAGTTGAGAAAAAAAATGATCCTGAAAATTTTATTTATATCAACAATCGTACTTGTTCCGCTTTTTGTCTATGTACAATATTCGCGCTTATTAGCATATGGTGTATATGGCGTAAATATAGCCTTAACCTCACTGATGCGAATTGATTACGGTTCATGGTGGTTTAATTTATTTGGGAATGATATTGGAATAGCTTTACTTTTATTAATGCTATACCCTAGCATGGGTTATTATGGTTTGTCTTTATCTTTACAAATGCCTTTTAAGTGGACGTACGGCATTGGTAATTCCCTCGCATTGATGTCCTATGTAAGCCAATACTTTAAGATTGATAATATTCTTGGAAATACATATCCCCTTCGAACCGAGTTGGCTACAGGTTGGCCTGCTTTGACTTATTGGCAGACAATTTTTCCCTGGTTAGCCTCTGATTTTACTTTTTTTGGTTCCGTGATTTTTATGGGCATAATTGCATATATCTATGCAAAAGCATGGAGAGAATTACTTATATACGACAATCCTTTGTCGGTGCTCGTTTTTTCAAGCATAACAATATTATTATTATATGTGCCTGCAAATAATCAGCTTATGCAGACACGCGATTCAATGATTTCGTGGGTATTTTTTTTGATAGGATGGCTCTTATTTCATAATAAATTGAATAAAAATCTGATGAATAAGCCGCAGGTTCCTTAGGATAAAGGGCTATGATAATATTATCAACAATTTCCTTAACTGTACCCACAAATCCTATATGAGTAACAATTACAATCCCGGAAAATATCCTAGAGTTCTCATTGTTAATGGCGAGCCATTCTGGCAAGGTTCTGCAACCGGATTGACAATAAGCCGGTTGTTCAAAGGGTGGCCGAAGGAAAATTTGGCTTGTATCCATTTATCCGATATTACGCCGGAAAGAACCGTGTGTGAGCGGTATTGGCGACTCACAGTCTGGAATCTGCGGCTGGTGCGCCGTCTTTCAGGAGATCGCCTTCACAAGGTTGCTGCGGGGAAGTGGGACGCTACCCCGTTGCTGGGCGGGGAGGCTTCCAGAGGCTGGTTGGGGAAAATAGCGGGGCGGCTGCGTAGGCGCTTAGCCGGCCAGGCTGTGCGTGAGCTGGATATTTTTGAGATCCCAGAGTCCATTTATAAAGAAGTCGAGGAATTTGCTCCACAAGTCATTTATAGTAATTTAGGAAGCAATGCAGTGATGCGGCTAGTCATTGAACTGGCTGACCGCCTAACCATCCCGATTGTTCCGCATTTTATGGATGATTGGCTCCTTACACTTTATCATGCTTCCATTTTTAGCTCAATACTGCGCCGAACAATGTTCGAGCGGATGGCTGCTATCCTGGCACGCTCGCCGAAGCGATTGGTCATCGGCGAAGCTATGGCCAAAGAATATACCCGCCGGTACGGGGTAGAGTTCCTGCCCTTTATGAACGCGGTCGAGCCGGAGTTATTTGCCGAACAGGCCTCTCCGCCTCCGTCGCGGCAGACACTTCGCCTGGTATATGTGGGCGGTCTGCACCTGAACCGATGGCGTTCCCTGCGGGAGATAGGTCTGGCCTTGAAAGTATTGCATGCGGAAGGATATCAATCTGAGGCGCTTATTTACAGTCCCTCTCGCTTTAACGACGAGGGTAAGAAGCTAGATATGCCGCCCGTCATGCACTTTGCGGGGGCGCTTGTGCCGTCGCAAATACCTGCTGTGCTTCGAGAGGCTGATATCCTACTTCATGTCGAATCCTTCGACCGCATCAGCCGTACCTACTCGCGGTATTCGGTTTCGACAAAAATTCCTGAGTACATGTGTGCAGCCAGGCCAATTCTGGCCTACGGGCCGGTAGAACTTGCCTCTATCAATTATGTTCGTGATTCGGGAGCTGGATTGGCTGTAGCGTTTTAAGAATCCCGATTCACTAATGGCAGCTTTGCGCGATTTTAATTTCGTCCAGATCTCTTCGTGAGGACTTGGGTTTGAATGGTTATCGGGTTGCTACCCATAGGCATAATGCTGTTCTCCAAAGAGATCAATTTCATTCCATTCTGAACTGCGCAGTACTGGGCACCTAAATGAGCTCGAGAACTTTATGCGGAATCTTAATCCAATGGCGGCAAGGGTCATTAGGGTTATTGACTTAAGTCCTTATAAAGCCTTTGTCCATTTTTGATGGTTCCTAGTGTGTAAAAAGCGGCAATTCCTAAGTAATTGAACATATCAGGCCGTATTTTTCGATCTTTATGTCGTTTTAGCGACAGCTTAAAATAGCGATATTGCCAGATTTCTCATCTCACGAGCATTGACGCGTTCGAAAAAGTAGGCGAGGGTTAGAGGTTCCGGCTTACCTCTCCATGACTTGTGCGGGGTGCCCATGCAGCTCTACCCTTTGGAGCACCTTCCATTTCCTTTTTTGTTGGTCATGTTCCTGCACGTCTGACTTAAGATAGATATTGTAAAAAAAACTTTATGTCTGATTTAGGCTGGATCGCCTATGTAGGATCATTTCTGTTCCCGGTTGGTCAACCCAGTTCTCGAAGGGTTTACGGGATCAGTTGCTCCTTGGCTGAAGCAGGATATCAGGTAGTGGTAGGGAGCGGGGAACCCGCCCCTATACTCCCGTCCAGGATTGAGGGGTTAGGTAGTATGAGTGATTTGTCCTATCTTGGGTTGGGCGAGATTCCTCCTCGGGACGCTTCCCCGGTTGCAAAAAGTTACCGCTGGCTTGTTACCCTTGGAGAGCGAACGGTACACTGGCTGGATGGACAAAGCGTAAAGCCTTCTTGTGTAATCCTTTACCTAGGGTTAGCACCTTATATGGTACGCCTCCTCCTTTGGTGTAAGAAAAACAAAGTACCATTAATCATTGATGTGGTGGAATGGTTTGATTCTCATCATGTTCAAGGTGGCCCACTTGGACCTTTCAATATTAGCATTAAGACAGCTCTCAGATTTTTATATCCAAAAAGCGACGGTATTATTGCGATCTCTTCTTACCTGAAGAGCTATTACCAGCACTTGGGCTGCCAAGTGCTGCGGGTGCCTCCCACCCTTGATGTGCACAATGTCGAGGCAAGATTATCGGTTGCTACGACTCATTCGCCACAAATCACTCTCGCATATACCGGTATTCCTGGAAAAAAGGATCTAATCAATAATGTGGTTGAGGCTATCCTGCGGTTCGACCCGAAAGGGAAACGGATCCGTCTGGTTTTAGCTGGTCCAAGTGTGGACTCTCTCTTGCTTCTTCCAGCCTTGAGAGTACGTGGATATAAACAACTTCCAGCTTGGCTTGATGGGCAGGGGGTTTTACCTTTTGACAAGGCTTTGGATCTGATCAGGAGTGCTGATTTTATGCCTTTACTCCGACCTCCTTTACGCTATGCCCAGGCGGGTTTCCCCACGAAAGTACCCGAATGCCTCTCTCTGGGAACTCCGGTTATCTGTGACCTCACCAGTGACTTAGAAGAATACATCCATGATGGAGAGGAAGGCTTAATCTGCAGCGATCATTCAGTGGAGTCATTCACCGGGTCTCTGGAGCGCGCCTTGTCCCTCTCTACTCAACAATATTTAGAGATGCGTCGTGCTGCACGTACGCAAGCGCAGCATTCGTTCGATTATCGGCTTTATACCAAGCCATTAGCTGAATTTGTTATGGAGTTACGACATTGCGTCTAATTGCAAAAGTTATTACTGTTTTGCCTAAGTTGTGGAACCGTTTGAGAGAATATTTGCTTCAACCTCTATTTGGTTCCCATGGGCGTAATTTTCGATTTGATCCGGATGGAACTTATTCATTTAATACTATTTTTGTGGGAGACGATGTTAACCTTGGACTAAGACCAATCATCCTGGCGACTCGATCACAGATCCGGATTGGTAACCACGTGATGTTCGGCCCCGAGGTGACGATTCGCGGAGGGAACCACCGTATCGATCTAGTTGGACGATTTATGATATCTGTGTCGGAGGAGGAAAAGCGCCTTGAAGATGATCTGGGCGTTGTTATTGAGGATGACGTTTGGATCGGCACGAGGGCTATTATTCTTCATGGTGTTACCATTGGTCGTGGTTCTGTAATCGCAGCAGGTGCGGTTGTTACAAAAGATGTTCCTATGTATTCCATCGTAGGAGGTGTGCCGGCGCGAGTGATCGCGATGAGGTTTGATATTGATTCAATCCTTGAACACGAAACAAAAATATACTTACCTCATGATCGTTTTTCAAGGGAAGAATTAACCAAAGCACTTGGCAGGTGCATAGAACTTGTCGAGCATTAAAATTGTTGCTAGCTTTAGTGGGGGAGGAAATTACCACCATGTTCAATAAATGTCCCCAATGAACAAATTAGTAGTAAAAAAAAGGAAAGTGCGCCTATTAATAGCAGCCCATGTTGGTTATCCTGAGGGTGGGATATCTGTTAATTATTGCACATTACTTTCCTCTAGTCTCCAGAATGAGCTGAATTTATTTTTTGTTGAAACATCGGGAAATAATTTGGCCTTTACGCAGCGAGGCGAATGGAAACCGAAAAACTTTATCAATTCGGTAAAGAATATCATATCGTTTATTTCAGCAGTTAAACAGACCAAGCCAGATATCGTCCATATTGGTACTGCTTATGGAGCCTCTTTTGCTAAACATAGTGTCATGGTGCTTATCGCCCATTGTTGGGGGCTTCGAACGGTCATCCAGCTTCATTGTAACGTGGACAAACTGTTAACCGAGCCATCGTTCCTCTGGAAGTCTTATACAAAATGGATTCTGGGTCTATGCTGTGGGATTCTGGTCCTTTCAAGTGAATGGCAGTCTATAAGTAAGTTATTTCCTCATGCTCTCGTTTCATACATACCTAACGCTATTGACCCCAAAATCTATCAATACATTCCCCGTCCCAAAATAGGATCAAAGCACGATAATCCAGTGCATATCTTGTTCTTGGGCCACTTAGGTACCGAGAAAGGTGTCCTTGATCTGCTTGAAGCTGTTTCAATTATGATGAAGAATGAACATCGCCCATTTGATGTGAACTTGGTTGGTGGGCCTCTGCAAGGAGGAGATCTTTACCAAATTGACCAGCTTATAATGAAAATTGGTGTGGGCAACATTGTTCATATCCTACCTCCAGTTTATGGTCAGGAGAAAATAGCTCAGTTTGCTAATGCCGATATCTTTGTACTTCCCTCCTTTCATGAGGGGATGCCCATTTCAATTATAGAGGCCATGGTCTCTGGTTTGCCGGTTATAGCGACCAAAGTGGGAGGTATCGCTGATGAGGTTGTACCAGATGAAACCGGATTGTTGATACCAATCCAAAATCCGTCCAAATTGGCAGAAGCCTTACTCAAGTTGGTTAATGATGAGAGTCTGCGGTTACAATTAGGACTTGCGGGCAGACGTCGCGCTTGCGAATTGTTTAATATCGACAATAAAGTTGCAGCCCACCTCAAATTTTATAATAATGTGTTAAATAAAAAGCTTTGATCGGTTAAGGCTGAATATCCTTGCGAATTCTTCTTATTACCCTTTTCTACTACCCTGAACCCGTCTCCCGGCCACACGAATTGGCGATGGCGCTGTGCCAGGCGGGGCATCAGGTCAGCGTGGTGACAGGATATCCCAATTACCCCCATGGCAAAATATACCCTCCTTATTGCTTACGTCCCTGGCAGTGGGAAACCCTGGACAGCGTGCGCGTCCTGCGTGTGCCGCACTTGATAGACCGTAGCCGCTCAGGGATGCGCCGGCTAATTTCTTATGCTTCCTTTTCGGCGTCATCGCTGTGCCTGGGATCGATAAAAATAAGTAAGCCAGACGTTATTTGGACGTATCAGATTGGCCTTCCAGGCGTTATATTGGGGGTACTACGCGGTGTGCCTCTGGTGCATGAAGTGCAAGATCTATGGCCCGAATGGGGACGTATTAGCAATCTGGGTCTTAAAACCTGGCTTTACAGGTTACTCGAATGGCAGGAGCAATTAATTTATCAGCGTGCCCGCTTGATTGTGACGATCACCGACAGCTTTAAGCAAATCCTGGTACGAAAAGGCGTACCGTTGGAAAAGATTGCCATTGTTCCCAATTGGGCCAACAAAGTCACCTTTCACCCAGAAGCCTATGATTCCAACTTGGCGGAGCAGGAAGGCTTTTCAGGCCATTTCAATGTGGTTTATATTGGCAATGTCGGTACGGCTCAAGCGCTGGGAGTATTATTGGATGCAGCTGAACGGCTGAGGTCAATTCCCCGTGTTCAGTTCGTAGTGATTGGCGACGGATTGGAACGCGTCTCTTTAGAACGGCAGGCACGTACCCGCGGGCTAGCGAATATAATTTTTTTAGGAAGTCGTCCGCAAGCACAAGCTGCCCATTATATGGCGCTGGCAGATGTTCTGTTTTTACACTTGAAGCACTCCCCTGAGTTTGCCATTACCATCCCATCTAAAGCCTATAGCTATTTGGCCTCTGCGCGGCCGGTGTTGGCAGCTGCCGAAGGTGAGTTAGCCAGCCTGATCCAGGGACTACAGGCTGGCGTGGTCTGCCCGCCCGAAGATGCCCCTGCATTGGCCGATGCAGTCCGCCAGTTGGAGGCTATGCCCTCAGAGCAGCGGGTGGCGATGGGCCAAGCAGGATTGCAGGCGGTTTCTACAACGTATAATCGTGCCACATTAGGTAAAAACTATGCCGAATTGTTTGAGAAGGTTATTTCAACTAGCAAAGGTAGATCGAAGTGAATATTTTGGTGACAGGTGGGGCTGGTTTTATTGGCTCTAATATCGTCAAACGCTTGTTAGAGTTGGGTCATGTTCCTGTGGTTCTAGACAATCTATCCAGCGGTTTCAGGCAAAACCTTGGTCCTGATGTGCCCTTTATAGAGGGAGATGTGCGGGATGACCGAGCTGTCGCTGTTGCTGCCCGGGATTGCGGGGCGATCTTACACTTGGCAGCCAGCGTGGGTAACAAGCGATCGATTGACTATCCTTTGGTAGATTCAGCAATAAACATATTGGGTACGCTCAATGTGCTTGAAGTTGCCCGACGTGAGGGCATAGCCCGGGTGATCTTTTCTTCTTCTGCAGGCATCTTCGGGGAGTTGAAAACCTTGCCAATCGCTGAGGATCACCCCCAAGAGCCTGATTCACCTTATGGGACGAGCAAGCTGGCTGCCGAGAAGATGTGTCTCGTGTATAACAAATTGTATGGGATGTACAACATCTGTCTGCGCTACTTTTAACGTTTTCGGGCCTTGCCAACGCTACGATGCATACGGCAATGTCATTCCGATATTTGCCAATTGAGTTTTGCGGCACGAAGCTTTGACAATTTACGGTGATGGTGAGCAGACACGTGACTTCGTCAATGTGCGTGATGTAGCTGATGCAAATATCAAGGCAGCATTAACTCCGCAAGCCAAAGGTGTTTTTAATATTGGCAGCGGCACGCGCATCACGATCAACGAATTGGCCCGCCTGATTCAGGAAATTTCTGGAGTCCGGACAGGTATTGTGTATGCCCCGCCCCGTCCAGGTGACGTACGTAATAGCCTGGCCGATATTCGTGCTGCTAAGACGGTTTTTGGTTTCTCCCCTCTCGTCTCCTTTGAACAGGGTTTGGAAGAATATTGGCGCTGGGTCAGCCAAGATGAATTAACCTTGCGCCAATTGGAGGGCAAAGGATGAAAATCTTAATATTAGGCGGTTCCGGGATGTTAGGGCATCGTCTCTGGATCAATTTGCGCAAAGAGCATGAGGTTTGGGTTACTGTGCGTGGTGAGCACAATCCATTTCCCAACGTTCCCGAATTTCCAGAGGATTTTATTCGTTACAGAGTTGATGCGAGGATCTTCGATGAAGTGACACGTGCCCTGGCCTCGATTCAGCCAGATCTGGTGATCAACTGCATCGGACTCATCAAGCAAATCGGAGATATCGCGAATGATTCGTTGTTTTCGATTTCACTTAATGCTTTATTTCCTCATCGTGTTTCATTGATTTGCCGAACTGCAAAAATCCGCATGATCCATATCAGCACCGATTGTGTATTTTCAGGGAAGAAGGGTCATTATGTCGAGAGCGACCCATCGGATGCAGAGGATCTCTATGGGCGTACAAAATTTCTTGGCGAATTGCATTATCCGCATACGGTTACCATTCGCACCTCGATCATCGGACAGGAGCTTAAAACCCACCTTGGGTTGATTGAATGGTTCTTGGCTCAAACCGGAACTATCAAGGGGTATCGAAAAGCGATTTACACCGGCTTTACAACTGATGAGCTGGCGCGAATTATTTCGCTTCACATTATACCCAACACAAAGCTGTGCGGGCTGTACCATATATCCAGCAATCCGATTTCCAAATATGATTTGCTTTGTCTGGCTCGAGAAGCCTACCATAAGGATGTTGAAATCTTGCCCGACGACGATTTTCTCTGTGACCGTAGCCTGGATTCAACCTATTTCCGCCAAGCCACTGGGTACCAGCCTCCGTCCTGGTCTGATATGATTGCTGATTTGGAATCCCATGCGGCTTTCTACAAACAGTTTCGAGGATAAATTATGTACTCATTGCAGGATAAACGCGTTCTGATCACTGGCGGTACTGGCTCATTAGGCAAAGTGCTTGTGCGTCGCCTCTTAAAAGGGGAATTGGGGACGCCTAGAAAAGTCATTGTATTCTCGCGCGACGAGGCTAAACAACACGCCATGCGCATCGATTATATGAAAAAGGCTAATGCTACCGATGAAGTTATTTACCAGAATTTTAAAGAACTGCTCGAATTTCGCATAGGTGATGTGCGCGACTTTCATAGCATCGCTTCGGCATTGACCGAGGCGGATGTGGTATTCAATGCTGCGGCCCTAAAACAGGTTCCAGCCTGTGAGTATTTTCCTTATCAGGCGGTGATGACCAATATAATGGGTCCAGAGAATATTGTGCGTGCGATTCAGGAACTTCATCTGCCTGTTGAAACTATAGTAGGTATTTCGACCGATAAAGCTTGTAAACCGGTCAACGTGATGGGTATGACGAAAGCGATTTAAGAGCGTGTATTTATCCAAGCCAACATGCGCTGCGCGAATACCCGTTTTGTCTGTGTACGCTACGGAAATGTCCTGGCGTCACGAGGGTCGGTGATTCCCTTGTTCCATGAGCAAATCAGACGTGGTGGCCCGGTGACCATAACAACACCGGAAATGACACGCTTCCTCTTGAGTTTGGAACAGGCGGTAGACACGGTATTTGCCGCGGTAGGTGGGGCAAATCGCGGAGAAACCTACATTCCGCGCGTTCCATCAGCTCGGATCACGGATATTGCCACTCTACTAATTGAAGGTCGACGGATTGAGACGGTTGTTACCGGCATCCGACCGGGTGAGAAAGTCCACGAAATCCTGATCTCGGAAGAAGAGTGCCATCGTGTGGTAGATCTGGGTCAATATTACGCAATATTACCCATCTTACCTGAGGTTCGTGGTGGAGCGACGTTTCAAGCAGCGTTGACTGGTGAGTATAGTTCAGAGGATTGTGTGATGGAGCGCACCGTGTTAGAAGAATTATTAAACCGCAATCATTTGATGATCGAGGATAATTTGATCCTGGATGGAGAACTGCTGCGATGAAAGTTCTGACCGTCTTAGGGACACGCCCTGAGATCATCCGTTTAAGCCGGGTCATCGAAAAACTTGACCAGCTGTGTGAGCATAAGCTAGTGCATACCGGCCAGAATTTCGATCCCAGCTTGAGCGATATCTTTTTTCAGCAGTTGCGCGTTCGACCGCCAGATTACTCTCTTGGAATCACCGGGGCGACTTTTGGCCAGCAGATCGGGCAGATATTGAGCGCTGTGGATAAAGTACTTTGCGACGAGCGTCCCGATGCCCTGCTCATTTTAGGGGATACCAATAGCGGTCTGTGCAGCTTTATTGCGAAGCGGATGGGAATCCCGGTGTTTCACATGGAAGCTGGCAATCGTTGTTATGATGATCGTGTGCCCGAGGAAGTGAACCGTAAGGTGATTGATCACTCTAGTACTATCTTGATGCCATATACGCAGCGCAGTAAAGAAAACTTGGTGCGCGAGGGTATTGCTAACAACCGGATATACGTGACAGGCAACCCGATTAAAGAGGTGATTGATTACTACGAAGCGGATATCGCTGCTTCGGATGCTCACGCCCGGTTTGAGGTTGAGCCAGGTAAATTTTTCTTGGTGACGATGCATCGCGCCGAGAATGTAGATATTGAGGCTCGACTGAGGAATCTGACCGAGGCGCTGGTGCGGGTGCAACAACAGTATGGATATCCGGTGATTTGCAGCTTGCACCCACACACCAAGCAGAAGATGCAGCAGTACGGGTTGAGAGTAGGGCAGGACAAAGTGCATTTCCTGACGCCGCTGGGGTTCTTTGACTTTGTTACTCTGGAGCGCACAGCATTTTGTGTTTTGTCCGACAGTGGCACTGTTCAGGAGGAGTGCTGTTTATTTCACGTTCCGACTGTAACCATCCGTGATGTGACTGAACGACCCGAGACGGTTGATTGTGGCAGCAATATGCTTTCAGGGTGCGAGCCGGAGACAATCTTGCGCTGCATCTCCACCATCCTATCCCAGCCGCCAGACTGGCAGCCGCCTGCTGAGTATTTGGTAAGCGATGTTTCTATAAGCGTTGTCAAGATTGTGTTGGGATATTTAAGGTAAGGAAAGGCTTAAAGTGGCAGTATTGTCAGAGATTCAACAGCTATCCACGGCTGATATAGATTCCGTCGTTGATGTGCATATGCGTTCTTTTCCCAGCTTTTTTTTGACATTTCTTGGTCCTCGTTTTCTCTCAGAATTGTACCGAGCGAGCGTCGACGACCCAAGTGGCATCGGATATGCCTACTGGCAAGGGGAAGATCAGCTTTGCGGCTTTGTCGTAGGTACCTCCCAACCCGCAGGCTTTTATAGCCGTTTGATTCGTTATCGCTGGTGGCGTTTCGGTTTTGCCTCGGTTTATCCCCTTATACAGCAGCCGAAGATTAGCTTGAGATTATTACGGGCACTTAGGATGCCCCGCCAAGTGCTCCCTTCTGACAACTGTGGTACTTTAATGTCGATAGCAGTTGATCCGGGAAAACAGGGCAGAGGAATAGGCAAGGCCCTTGTAACAGCTTTTCTCGATGAAGCTCGCCGTGTTGGGTTATCCCATGTCAACTTGATTACGGACAAACTCAATAATGATTCAGTCAATAAGTTCTATCTGAATTACGGCTTTCATTGCATCTCCTCCTATCTCACGCCGGAAGGGCGTGAGATGAACGAGTACTTGATCGATCTGTAAGTGAATACCACCATGTCCCAGCTGATACTCTTCCATTTGAGAATGAACCAGTGCCGCTATTGCTCGTCCAACCGGCTCGCGATAAGGTTCATCTGCCCGTGGATTTTATTATCCGGGATTTCTTCCTGTCCTTGACAATGCGCACATGGACAAACATGCACTCTGAGATCGGAATAGGCTATTCCAACTTACCATCGTTTCTACAACCTATTCTAATCTTCCTTTGTTCATAAGTCCTAAAAAACGGAAGATATATTTTCTCGGCTATTTAGTAGATAACATGGAAAATAAGAAACTTTTGAAAAAAACCTTTAAAACCGCTTCCCTAAACGTAAAAGCGTTTCGCGAAGTATATTATGCATCGAATGAATTAAGAAAGGACGTCTTTAAATCAAATGGACACAACCCTTGAAGAAAGAACACCTGCTGAGCTATTCAACCAATTCACAACCCTATTGTGGCGTTGGGCATGGCTTTTGGTATTGGTAGCAGTGTTGGCAGCAGCGACTGCATACCTAGTATCTGGGAGACAGGTACCTGAATATAAGGCCTCAGCCATGGTGATGGTCAATGCCGCTCCCGCTTCACAGCTTAATACGTATGATGCTTTCATCATGAGTGAACAACTTACTAACACCTATGCAAAGGTGATGATCACGAGCCCGGTACTGGATGGGGTTGCCAAGCAATTAGGGCTCGAAGCATTTCCAAAAACTGCTTCGGTCACAGTGCAGCCTATTCAAAGTACGCAGCTCCTGACGGTTTCTGTCCTGGACACCAACCCGAACCGGGCGGCGCAGCTTGCCAATACCGTGGTGGAGGTATTTGGTCAACAAATCCAGACTGATCAAGCTTCCCGCTACAGTGATTCCACGAAAAACCTGGAAAGTCAGATGGCCGGCCTTCAAGATCAGATCAAATCGACAACGGACGCGCTAACCCAACTCGGGAATGATCCCTCTAAGCAAGTTGAAATAACTCAACTGCAGGCCACTTTGGCCCAATACCGAAATTCATATGCTTCGGTCTCGTCCAGTTACGAACAGATAATAATGACGGAAGCACAATCCTCATCGGGGGTGCTCCTGAAAGACCCTGCCGTACCACCATCATCCCCTGTCAAACCCCAGCCACTCAGGGACGCGGTCCTCGCTGCTCTAGCTGGCATGATGCTTGTGGCAGGGATCGTTTATCTGATTGAGTTTTTCGATGATACGATAAAAGATCCGGAGGAAATTACTCAGAAATGGGGACTCCCCATATTAGGGATCATTGCCAGGTATGACTTTAACAAAAATAAAAATGCGCTGATAACGGTGACCCAACCACGCTCGCCAGTATCGGAAGCGTTCCGTTCTTTGCGTACGAACTTTCAATTTGCCAGCGTCGATTTACCACTACGTACGGTGCTTGTCACCAGTCCATCACCGCAGGATGGCAAAACCACCATTGTCAGTAACCTGGCAAGCGTTCTTGCCCAAAGTGACCATAAGGTTGTGGTCGTGGATGCGGATTTGCGCCAGCCAAAAATTCATAAAATGTTCCGATTGCCAAACCGGATTGGCTTGACCGATCAATTTATCCGCAACCAGGAACGTTTTGTTGGTGTCATAAGGCAAACGGAAATTAAACAAGCTTAAGGCACTCACGTCAGGGAACCTACCTCCCAACCCCTCTGAACTGCTGAGCTCGAACAAGATGGTCGATATATTGCATCAACTGAGCAGCGAGTTCGACCTGATTCTTATCGATACTCCGCCCACACTGGCGGTGACAGATGCATTGGTATTGGCCCCACGTGTAGATGGTGTTTTACTAGTCTTCAAGCCGAATATTTCAAAACGTGCCGCGGTGAGACGTTCAATTGAACAGCTTCGCCAGGTGAATGCCAATTTAATAGGCGTCGTCGTGAACGATGTCAAGATGACTTGCTCACGTTACTATTATTATTATCACTATCATGGTTATGACTACTCGGGTAAATACGGCCAAAGTGACCAAACCCCAAAGCCTGTTTCTGAGCCAGTTAAAAATCCGGAGGTGACAATTCAAGGAAGTGATGACCAAACGAGATTATTGCAGCCGGCTTTGATAAATTCACCAAAAAAGAAAAAAGAGTAAATTTAAGGTGTGAGAATTGTCGCTTATCCCGCCGATGTGGGCCGTCAACTCTAGTTATATTGGAACCAAATAATAGTTTTTCGTACTGTTCATTTCTAATCCATGCCATCCATTTTATTCGTTTGTTCCGCCAACCGCTTTCGTTCACCCATCGCAGCCGCAGCTTTTCAAAAAAAGCTGGAGGAGGAAGGGATAAAGGAGAATTGGCGGGTGGAGTGCGCTGGCACGTGGACTGTGTCTGGTCTCCCACCTGCGCCTCTCGCGGTCCAGGCCGCGCGTCGACACGGGCTCTCAATAGAAAAGTATACGACCCGTTCAATAACCGCAGGAGTTCTTTCTGAATATGATTTGATCCTGGTGATGGAGGCAGGACAAAAAGAGGCTCTCGAAATTGAATTTCCGGAGGTGCGCAACCGGGTATTTTTACTTTCAGCAATTGTAAATGGAATTATTTATGACATTCCGGATCCGTTTAAATCCGAAGAGAATTCTCCGCAAGAAATTGCGAGTGAGTTGTGCAACTTAGTGTCGGAAGGCTTTCAAAACATTTTTCTGGAGGCCGAACGCCTGAGTTGGCAGAGAAATTCCATAAGTGGCACAGAATAAACTTCCCAAAACAAAGTTGTCCCTCCCCCCAGGGACATCTCTCATTTGAGACGGCGAGGTGGCGAAGGCCCTGCGCCACTGATGATCCGGAGCGGTCTGGGTCGCTTTGCTTGGAATAGAACGCGGGCAACCTGTTCGGAGATGACCCTTTCTGGCTGGCGCGTCCACTTATTGAAAATGGCGCGATCCGATGGGTTGTCTACTAAATAGAGAGAATCCTTAATTTATCGATAACAGCGATTAAAAATTTTATATTGTCATTCAGAGGACTTTAAATTTTCCCAGGCCGACCGTACCCGCAGATAGGTTTCCTCCAGCGACTCTGGGAGAACACGTGTCTCGGCCACGGCGCCCATAAAATTGGTATCCCCTTCCCAGCGGGGAACGATATGCATGTGGACATGGCCAGCCACCCCTGCTCCGGCTGCTTTTCCGATGTTCACTCCCAAATTGAATGCCTGGGGTTGGTAAATCTTGCGCAGGATGTGCAAGCACCGGGTTGAAAGTTCAATCATTTCCGCACGTGTCTCCGGGTCCAAGTCTTCCAGCGAGGGGAGGTGGGCGTTGGCAACCACCATGATATGGCCACTGGTGTAAGGATAACGATTGAGGATGACAAAAGCTTGCTGACCCCGGCTGACCACCAGCGAATCGGGTCCATCCGGCTGCTTTTGTACACTGCAAAAAATGCAGTCCCGATTTTGATTTTGAACGTATTTCATGCGCCAGGGAGCCCAGATTCGTTTCATAATTGGGAGTTTTTCTCGACACCTGCCCCTTATTTTTAACAAATAAACCGGGTTCCGGGGTCTGAAATAGAATTTGGAATGGAACTCTAATTTTAGCAGCAGAGCTTTTATGATTGAAAAGCCTGTCAACATGGTTGACAGGCTTTTCAATTGCGAGTATTCTGTGCTTATGGAGCAATTAGCACTCTTCGACGGCTCCCGCCGCTGGACGGTCACCGACCTGACGCGATACCTGCGCCAACTCCTGGAATCCGATACAGGTCTCCAGGATATCTGGGTCCAGGGAGAGATTTCCAATCTTTCCCGACCATCCTCCGGTCATTTGTATTTTACCTTGAAAGATTCCGGCGCAGCTCTCCGCTGTGTAATGTGGCGGAAGGAGGCAGCCCGGTTGCGTTTTTCCCTTGAGGACGGAATGGCGATTGAAGCACACGGCAGTCTAAGTATCTATGAGACTGGGGGACAGTACCAGCTTTATGCTGACACGCTGCACCCGATGGGGGAGGGCGCCCTCTACCAGGAATTCCTGCGCCGAAAAAAACTTCTGGAAGCAGAAGGCTTGTTTGATTTGTCGAGAAAGCGCCCGATTCCGGATCGACCGCGGCGGATCGGGGTCGTGACCTCTCCTACTGGAGCGGCACTCCGGGATATTTTGAACACGTTACGCCGGCGCTATTCACTGGCAGAGGTGGTTCTTGCTCCTTCGCCTGTCCAGGGCGATGATGCGCCCTCTGCATTGGTCGAAGCAATACGGACTTTGAACCGGGTCGTTGAACCCGATGTCATTCTGCTTGCCAGGGGGGAGGCTCGATTCGAGGACCTGTGGGCATTCAATGACGAAAATGTGGTGCGCGCCGTTTCAGAATCGGTCGCGCCGGTTATTACCGGAGTGGGTCATGAGACTGACTTCACCCTGGTCGATTTTGCTGCTGACCTGCGGGCTCCAACGCCTACCGCAGCTGCAGAATTGGCGACCCCGATCACAACTCAGGACCTGCAGGTCGTTTTGTCGGAAATGACCGGGGTCCTGGTCAATGCACTTTATGCCAGAATGGATAATGCCAAATCAAATCTCAAGGATCAGGCCACCCGCCTTATTCTATTATCGCCGTCCAGGCGGTTGCAATCCGATCGTCAGCGTTTGGATGAATTAAATCGACAGGGTGCTCGAGCGCAAGTCCACTATCTGCAGCTCGCGCTGGAACGGCTGAAGGGATTGGACAGCCGCTTATCGACACTCAACCCATCTGCGGTGCTACAGCGTGGGTATGCGATTGTGACCCGCCAGGCAGATGGCGCGGTGGTCAGCCGCAAATCCCAGGTTGGTCTGGACGACGACCTGTCGATCCAGGTTCAGGACGGTGAATTCGGCAGCCGTGTTTCGAGAATCTCTTAGGTAGTCTATGGCAAAAACTGAACCCAAACCAGTCGAAAAATTAACCTACGAAGAGTCATTTGCCGAGCTTGAGGCCGTCATCGCAGCACTCGAATTTGGAGAGCGCCCCCTGGATGAATCCATGAGACTTTTCGAACGTGGTCAGACCCTGGTCAAGCGTTGTACAGAGCTGCTCGATCATGCGGAGCTCAAGGTAAAAGAATTATCCGGCGAATCGATAACAAATATTTCGGAAGACGAATGAACTTACGCCCTATCTTGAACAACCATGTACTGCTGTCCTCCATTGTCGCCTGGGCAATAGCTCAGACGCTTAAAATTCCTTTAGAATATTTGCGCACTCATCGCTGGAATTGGGCAGTGTTCTTCAGTGCTGGAGGAATGCCGAGTTCCCACTCCGCTCTCATAGTTGCCACGACCCACGCCATCGGCTTGTACGCAGGTTTTGGCACTCCTGTGTTTGCCCTTGCACTTGCTGTAGCGATGATCGTTGTTTACGATGCCACCGGCATTCGCCGCCAGGCGGGGATGCAGGCTCAAAAAATCAATATACTGGTTGACGAGCTGCTTAAAGGTCACCCAATTTCTGATAAACAGTTGCGCGAAGTCTTGGGACATACACCCCTGGAAGCCCTGGGGGGGGTCCTTTTAGGAATCTCTGTTGCCCAGTTGCTCTGGTTCGTCCTGCGTTGATATAATTATTCTTTGGAACGGAGAGTGCCATGAATAAAACCGACCTGCATAGTATCCTGCCTGACCTGGGGGAAAAACTTGATTCGCGGCTCGTGGATTGCCTGCTCTTTACGATACCCAGCCTTATTTATGTTTATGATTTGGCCGAAACGCGATACCTTTTCATCAATGGGGACGCTTCTACCATTGTAGGGTATTCATCGGATGAAATTCTGGGGATGGGCAGTGCCGTGAATAGTCGCCTGGTCCATTCGGATGATACCAAACGCCTTGCCGGACACTACGAGCAGATTGCCGAGGCAAACGAAGGAGACGTATTTGAGATTGAGTATCGTGTAAAGCATGCCTACGGGGATTGGCACTGGCTGTCTGTCCGTGAAACCCCTCTTACCCGTCCAGCCGACGGGAAAGTCCGTTATACCGTCGGTGTCATTGAGGATATTACGGAACGTCGAGCCGCGCAGGAAAAAGTGTGGTATGTCAGCACGCACGATCAGTTGACAGGGTTGTTCAATCGAATTTATTTTGAAACAGAGATCAACCGGATGGAAAAAAGCCGCCGCTACCCTATCACCGTCCTTTACGTGGATGTAGCTGGACTGAGGTTAGTGAATGACAGCCAGGGGCATGAGGCCGGGGATGATTTGCTTCGCCGCGCCGGTCAGGTTCTGCAGAGTGCTTTTCGCGCCGAGGATGTGATCGCACGAATCGGAGGGGATGAGTTTGCGGTTATCCTGCCGAACACAGGCAGTGTCTCCACCGAGGCAATCGTTAACCGCACCAAGTCCCACCTGAACAGCCACAACCAATCCCACCGCACCTCCCCCTTGAATCTGACCCTGGGAATTGCCAATGTGGATTACGGCGAGTCACTGCGGGAGGCGGCCAAGAACGCCGAGAGACGGTTGTATGAAGCCAAGCTTGCCTCCACCAGCTGATCAACACAAAAACACTCATTTTCAATTTTTTGAGATTCACTTATCAAGGGCATCCACCATTAAAAATAAGGTTTTTATTGAAACCCCTGCGAGAAAAAGCAGGGGCTGATTTTTTCTGGGAGAGGTCAGGGGAGTGATTTCTTTAGAAATCGTTTTTGCACTGCCTGGACGAGGCTGCGGAATTCGGGCACGCGCAGTGCTGCCAGCACCAGTCCGTAGACAATACCGCCGAGGGTCACACCCCCCAGAGTCGAGAGCGCGGCTGAGTGGGACTTCATGATCTGGAGCCAGAAAAGGAGCACCGCGGCCATCCCAAGGCATCCGAGTAGCGCTGCCCCGGACCCTTTAGCCAGGTCGCGGATTTGGATCCCTTTCAATCGTTTCCGCAGCAGGATGAAGAGGGTCGTGGCTTCAATTGCTGCCTCCGTTGACGTAGCCAAAGCCAGGCCGCCAAGTGGCATCCAGCCGATTTTTGCAAATAATGCTGAAAAAGTAAAACTGAGCACGATGCCCAAGCCCATGGCTGCTGCTCCGACCGCCACCGGCGTCTTGGTATCGTTCATAGCGAAAAAGGCGCGGGTCAGGATTTCCAGCACGGCGTGGAAGACCAGCCCGGCAGTATACCAGAGCAGAGCCCAGGCAACCAACTGGGTGGACAGCGTATTGAAGTTGCCGCGCTGAAAAAGGAATGTAATGAGCGGTTGGCGCATAAGGATCAACCCGACTGTGGCCGGGATGGCGAGCAAGAGCACCCCGCGCAGGGTCGCCGTGAGCGAATGATGCATTTCGCTGAGTTCGCCGCGGGCAAACTGCGCCGAAAAAGTGGGCAGGGAAGCCGTTCCGATCGAGGACCCGATCACGACCAGCGGCACGGTCATGATCGGAAAAGCGTAAGTAATCGCTGCCAGGGAACCGGTGGGCTGGCCGCTGGCAATTCTGGCATTGACCAGGTTGCTGATCTGAAGGACTGCTACGCTGAACAGGCGCGGGCCCATCAGCAGGGCGACAACCCGGACTAAGGGTTCCTTGAGTCCTAACGTCGGTGTGTAATGCTTGCCGGGCAGGCGGATCAGGTCGGGGAGCTGGATGCACAGGTGGAGGACGGATCCGAGTACCGCCCCCCAGGCCAGCCCGAAAATGCCCATGGAGGGGACAAAAAATACCAGCCCAATGACCATCCCGAACCAGTACATCGTCGATGAGAGGGAAGGCAGCAGGAAGCGCTGGTGAGCGTTCAGGATGCCCATCAACAGGCCGCTGACCCCGAAGACCGTTACCGTAATCAAAAGGATCCTCATCAGCTGGACGGTCAGGGCTTGTTTTTCAGGCGGGAAGCTGGGCACCAGGACGATACGAACGATCAGGGGAGCGAAGATGGCGGAAAGCAGGCTGAGCACAATCAGGATCAGCATCACCAGGTTGGTAATGGAAGAAGCCAGACGCCAGGCGGTAGGAAGATCGTTCTTGGTGAGCAGGGCAGTGAAGGTTGGAACGAAGGCCGAAGCCAGCGCGCCCCCTGCAATCAAATTGAAGATGATTGTCGGATAGGTGTTTGCTGCGCTGAAAGCATCGATGGCATTCCCAGTGCCGAAGGCGCGTGTCACCAGGATTTGGCGGACCAGCCCGGCGACCTGACTGAGAGCGAAGGCAAACATCACCGTTCCGGCAGCGCGGGCGATCTGGCGATTGGCTTGTATGGCAGCTTCATTCACGAGCGGGGATTATACCCTGCTATCCTGACTTCCAACCGCGAAGGATGTCTTGTCGGTTTTCGACACATTCTTTGGCAGAACGGGCCAGTTTCTCAGCTGGATCTGGAGGACAGAACGATTGCGCTATAATGCTCAGCATGCTCAGAGTTCAGGTGAGACGCTCATGAATCATTCAAAGACCTCCTCTTTTTATTTCGCTTCGTTCAGTATTGCCGTTTGCCTTTTATCAAATGCCTGCGGGGTAATCTCCACGCTAACCGGAACCCCGATCGCCAAGCTCACATCACCAACTGCGCCCCCGGATTCCCTGCAGGCCTTCTTTACCAATCCAGAAAGCCCAACTGCGCAGGATAATATTAATGGTCCGGACGAGGCCCTTGTTGCAGATATTAACCGCGCCCGTCTCGAAGTGGACGTGGCAGCCAACAGCCTGAATTTAGTGAGTATTCGCGATGCGTTGATCCAGGCTCATCGCCGGGGCGTGATTGTCCGCATGGTCATGGAGAGTGACAATATGGACAGCGCCGAGGTACAGGACCTGCTCACCGCTGAAATCCCGGTTATTGGCGACAACCGTGGCGGGGTGATGGATGACAATTTTGTCATCCTCGACCATGCTGTGGTTTGGACCGGCTCGATGGATTTCACCACGAACGGCGCCTATGTAGACAACAACAACATGGTCCGCATTCCGTCCATGCAAGCCGCTGCGGATTACACCACCCGCTTCGAGGATATGTTTTCCAAGAATAAATTCGGACCCGACGCGGTTGTGGATACGCCGTATCCTCACGTGACGCTCGATAACACCAAAATGGAAATTTATTTTTCGCCAGCGGACGGGATTGACCAGCACCTCCTCGACATTCTGAATGGGGCGAATGATAGCATTTATTTCATGGCTTACTCATTTACTTCCCAGGATTTGGGCGACGCGATTTTAGCGCAAGCCAAGACAGGCGTTAAAGTGGCCGGAATCATGGATGGGAGCCAAATTTCATCAAACACGGGGACGCAATACAACCGGTTTGTCCAGGCTGGCTTGAGTGTACGGAAAAGCGCGCCAATTGGTTTAATGCATCATAATGTTTTTATTATTGACAACCAGATTGTGGTGATGGGATCCTCCGATTTCACCGCAAGTTCTGAAAATGTAAATGATGAGAATGTGGTGATTATTTCTGATCCTCAGATAGCAACCCATTATCTGGCTGAGCTCCAGCGTCTCTATTCCATCCCCAACCTTTACTAACGGGTCAACGAAACTTTACTTCGAACCGAGAGGTTTGGCAGCGCGCGGCTAATCTTTACCTATAGTCGTGGGGGTTTTTGCCCAAGCTGACCATTTGTTGAAATCCACCGGATTGGATCATTCCAATCCGGTTTTTTCGCGTATCCTTTTTGCCTTGAAAACGACTATTTATTTGAAAAGAAGTATACCTTTCAGAGGTAGAAATGAGCAAAGGGATACATTTACTCCCATTGTATTTAGGGATATCTGATCTTAATGGTATACTTTAAAATAGATAGCCAGATCTGGGCTTATGCTATTCCACGAAGTAAATCCATGATTGATTCTCATTCTGAATTGGACTACCTGCGAAGTCTTGACTCCCAGGCAGTGAGTGCTGTATTTGATCGGTATTACCCCGAGGTATTTCGCTATATTCGCTACCGGTTGCTGGATGACCTGTTGGCCGAGGATATTGCCAGCGAAGTCTTTTTGTGCCTGCTCGAGGCGGTAAAGGCGCGGCGCGGCCCGGTTAATAATTTGCGCGGCTGGTTAATCGGTGCGGCTCATCACAAGGTTACGGATCATATCCGCCACCGATATCGCCACCCTCAGGAGGAGCTAGCTGACTCTCTTCCGGATACTAAATCGGATTCACCCGGTGATCAGGCCAGAGTTGATGATGCCCACTCTCTGCATCAGGCACTGACGGAACTAACGGAAGACCAGCAGCACGTCCTGGCTCTGCGCTTTGGCCAGGGATACTCACTTGAAGAAACCGCTGATTTAATGAAGAAGAAAGTCAACGCCGTAAAAGCACTCCAGTTTCGTGCCTTAAATGCACTACAACGGAAGATTGGAAGAGAAGGATGAAAACGCTTTTATTTGATGCTTTGGAGGACTGTTTACAAGCGATTGAAAAAGGAGAAACCATCGAGACCGTTCTGGCCCGGTATCCCCATCTTACGGAAGACTTGCGGCCAATGCTCGAATCAGCGCAAGCGATTAAGGCCCAGGGCCGGAGGAATCTCCCTGTACAGGCGGCAGCCCGCAGTCGTGCTCGAGTCATGGCGGCTGCCTCCAAACTGAGCAGCGCTGGAGCAGAACGGCATAATTTAAAGATCCCCTGGCGTTTTATGCTAATCACTCTGGCAATCCTCGCTTTTCTTGTCGTGGGCGGGAATGGTTTTCTTGTCGCCTCCGCCCATTCCCTGCCGGGTGATGTGCTTTATCCCATCAAACGCTCGGCGGAAATTACTCAATTAATTTTAACCTCCAACCCCGCGCATAAAATAGCACTGCTTAAAGAATTCAGCCAGCGCCGCCTGCAGGAAACCCAGTCGCTGATTACGATCGGCCGGGTTGTCCAAGTCGAGTTCGATGGAGTTGTCACTTCGAAGATCAAAAATGGATGGGTGGTGAACGGTATTCCGGTAGTAGTCACATCGCATACCCATCTGGTGAGCGATGTTCAGGTGGGTGACGACATCAATGTCAGCGGGGAAACGCATCAGGATGGCAGTGTCGAGGCATCCAGTCTCGAACGCAAACCCAGGGACGATGAACACCCGTTCAGCCTGACCAGCTCGCCCACCGGGTCCAACAACCAATTTGATTCCTCCGCTACGCCCGCCACCCCGACCGCTGGCCAGGATAATCCTCCTGGCTCCAACACGCCAGGGATAAAAACTACCACACCCAGCGATGAGCCCGCCAAAACCCAGGGCTATTATGGAACACCGGAACCGTCTTCTTCCCCCGGGTACGACTCGGACGAAGATTACACTCCTGGGGAGGACGATTCGGCGGATAATACGAAGGAGTGGCAGCAAACGCGCTCCACGGATGGAAATCCTGACAATCCTCCGCAAAGCACCCACACACCGGTACCCACCGATAATAACGACGATTGAGTTAATTCCCGGGCGGCCGAAATGGCCGCCTTTTTCTTTATCGTTGCATTTTTGACCAGTTTGGGGTAAATTCATCCTGGAATATTTTCCTGTTTACCGTATCAGTCCTGCCATGATTGGAAAATTCTTCCTCCGCGAGCGTTTTGTTCAGCCCCCGAACCGGTCAGGCGCATCCAGATGAACCTTGTCTGGTTAAGCTTGTCAGTCCTTCTCTGGGGACTGGCCCATTCCCTGCTCGCTTCCCTGCAAGCAAAAGCGTTCGCAGCCCGCCTTTTTGGCACGAGTGCGGATCGCTTTTATCGTCTGGCTTACAATATTTTTTCCGGGCTCAGCCTGCTGCCCATTGCCTGGCTGTTCTTGATCCTGCCTGACCGGGTACTCTATGCCGTTCCACTTCCCTGGAAGGTGGTGATGGTTCTGGGACAAATCTTGGCGGGAATCTTCCTGTTGGTGGGCGTCCTGCAGACCGGTGCGATGTCTTTTGTCGGCGTCTCTCAACTTTTGTCGCCGCCAGGTCAACCGCTAAAGCTGGTGACCAATGGCTTATATCACTACATTCGCCACCCGCTCTATGCAGCCGGGCTGGTCTTCATCTGGCTATCCCCGGGTATGACTGTCAACCAGCTGGTATTGTGCGCGGCAGGTACCGTCTATATTATCATCGGAGCCCGCTTCGAAGAGCGCAAGCTGCGACGGGAATTTGGGGATTCCTATGTAACCTATGCCAAAGCTACGCCCATGCTGATTCCTTTCCTCAGGCGGAGCAAATCCCGTGGTTAAGCCCCCTGTCTGGGTGAACATCATCACCCGGTGTATAATCTAAACCAATGTCGTTCGTCGTAGTTCCTAAACCTCAACGGTCTCCACTTCCTTATCAAATTATCACTGTCCTGGTTGGCAGCCTTGTGCTGTTTTTCCTTGGCGTCCTGCTCCTGACTGGCGGGTATGCTGCGGTTTATTCCGGTCACATCCTCCCTGGTGTTTCAGTGGCAGGGTTTGATCTTTCGAACATGTCCCCGCAGCAGGCCTCGGTGGTCCTCAGCCAGCACCTGACATATCCCACTGCAGGAAAGATCGTCTTCCGCGAAGGGAATCAAGCCTGGGTGGCTGCCCCGGCTGAATTGGGAATGGTTTACGATATCGGTGCCAGCGTTCAGGATGCGTACCGGATCGGTCGTTCTGGCGGGGAGTTTTTCAGCCTTGCCGGACTGTTAAATGCCAGGATGGGAGGCATGAACCTGCCTCTTGTCGTGATTATCGATCAGCGCGTGGCCTACTCCTACCTGCAGAACCTTGCTTCCAAGATTGATCATCCGGCAGTGGAAGCTGATCTTCATTTGGAGGGAACGACAGTTGTTTATACTCCCGGCCAAAGCGGGAGGAGGCTGAACGTGGACGCGACGATGGCGATCCTGGTTGCTCAATTAAAATCCATTCAGGATGGAACCATTCCCCTGGATGTTGAGGTGCAAAATCCCCAGATCCAGGAGGCCGCCTCGACGGCCGAAGTGCTGGGCCAGATCCTGAGCACCCCGCTGATTCTCAGTGTTCCAAACGCCCAGGCAGGCGACCCTCAGCCATGGTCGATCGATCCGTCCACATTATCCACAATGGTGTCAGTCCAGAAGGTCAACCAAGAGTCGAAATGGCAATACCAAGTTTCCGTAAACTCACAACCCTTGCAGCAGCTGCTTGACCGGATTGCCAACCAGGTCAACCGGACTCCCCAGAATGCCCGCTTCATCTTTAATGACAATACACACCAGCTGGCAGTACTCCAGCCGTCGGTTTCCGGGCGGATATTGGATGAACAGGCCACCCTGCAGGCTATCCAGGAGGGGCTGCTGCATGGGGAACATAATATCTCGCTGCAGCTCACCCTGGCTCCAGCGCAAGCCGGTGATAATGCGACAGCAGCCTCCCTTGAAATCACTGATCTCGTCTCGGAGCAGTCCAGCTACTTCCGTTACTCCAGCCCGGATCGGGTACAAAACATCATCGCCGCGTCTGCCCGCTTCCAGGGTCTGCTCGTGCCGCCGCACACGACCTTTTCGATGGCGGATGCCCTGGGAGACATCAGCCTGGATAACGGCTATGCCGAGGCCCCAATCATTGACAACGGGCGCACGATTCTTGGCGTCGGCGGCGGTGTATGCCAGGTAAGCACCACGTTATTTCGAACTGCATTTTTTGGCGGGTACCCAATCGTCGAGAGGCATCCGCATGCCTATGAGGTGAGCTATTACGAACAGGCTGCCGTCGGCGTTGATCCTAATTTAGCCGGTCTGGACGCGACGGTTTATGTCCCGTTGGTGGATCTCAAGTTCACTAACGACCGATCTTCCTGGCTGCTCATGGAAGTCACCGTGGACCCCAGCCTCAGCAAGATCGATTGGAAGTTTTATTCCAAGGACGATGGTCGTAAGGTCAATGTTCAGCCCCCCGTAATAACGAATGTCACACCACCCCCTCCCCCATTATTCGAAGAAAGTTCTGACCTGGTGACCGGGGCCGTAGTCCAGGCTCAATCCTCCGCCAAAGGAGCGGATGTCAACGTGATCCGTACTGTATACCTCAATGGGGCAATGCTTTTCAGTGATTCCGTCCAAACGCAATACCAGCCCTGGCAGGCCGTTTGCCAGTACGGACCGGGAACGCAAGATCCGCAGGCCATCGCCGCACAAAGAGGTTGGTGCCAGCCCTAGCCGTGGTAGAATAACCGTTTGTTGGCTGCTTGACAGGAGAAATTTATGCTCAACAAAGAGTTGCTGGAAATCCTGCGCTGTCCCGTTTGCGTTCACGAGCGAGGTGGCCTGCTTGAAGTCTTTCAGGATACATGGCTGATCTGCCGGGACTGCGGACGTAAATATCCAATTGTGGAAGACATCCCGGTAATGCTCATCCAAGAAGGAGACAAATGGGTCAAGGTGGCTGAGAATGATCTGCCCGTACCACCGCCTCCCATGAAATAATATGGCTGGAGAGAATTCCGATACTGCCTCGAGGAAACGTACATTGAAACCCCCGGTGCTTGTTCAAATCGTTCTTTGGAGCATCGGCCTCGTGCTGGGGATCGGTTTGTTTATCTTCCTGCGCGGTTTTGTTGCCTGTTATCGCTTGACCTCCCTGCCGGGAGTCCCTCCGCCCAGCTGCAATGCCGCTCCACCAGCCCCCGTCGTCATCAACCCACAGGGAACGCCAGTCGCAGTAACTGCTACCTCGACCTTGAGTGCGCCAGCAATCGCTCTCCCAGCCCCGTGGGACGGCGCCAGCCGTGTGAATGTCCTGGTCATGGGCCTGGACTATCGTGATGTTCAGGACCTTGCGGCGGGGACACTCCAGGGTTATCCCCGGACAGATACGATGATCCTGCTCACCATTGACCCGGTGAGCAAGACGGCTGGCGCGGTTTCCATCCCGCGGGATATGTGGGTGAACATTCCCGGCTTTGGCTATGGCAAAATCAACACGGCGTATACCCTCGGAGAGACATACAAACTGCCTGGCGGCGGTCCCGAGATGGCAATTAAGGCGGTGGAATCTTTTCTCGGCGTCCCGATCCAGTATTTTGTCTGGGTCGAGTTCTCTGCATTCATCAACGCCATCGACCGCATCGGCGGGGTGAATGTGTGTGTTCCGGCCGCGATCGATGTGGCCCTGTATGACCAAAATGGCCAGGTGCACCTGCAGCCGGGCTGCCAGAACTTGAGCGGTATTGTTGCATTAGGATATGCCCGCGATCGTTACACGGCGAACGGTGACGTCGACCGCTCAACACGCCAGATGGCGGTGATCTCTGCACTGCGTGACAAGATCGCCTCTCCGGACGAATGGGCGACGCTGGCTACAAATGCACCCAGCCTGTATCAAGATCTATCCAGCGGCATCCACACCAACATGGATTTTGCTGATGCGATCAAATTGGCCGCGCTGGCACGGTTAATTCCAAAGGAAAATATCAAGATGCGCGTCATCGATTACACGATGATGGCACCTGCCGTTGCTCCGGATGGGACCGATATCCTCCGGCCGTTCCCGGACAAAATCCGTGTCCTGCGGGATGATGTATTTGGCATCGGGGCCCTCGGCCCTGCGGCAACCGGCGATCCGACCCAGTTGATGAAGGATGAGGCTGCGCGCATCGCAGTGGTCAATGGCGCCGGAGTTGCCGGTCTGGCTTCGAAAACGGCAGATTATTTAAAAACTCAGGGGATGAACGTGGTCAGCTTCGGGAATCCCAGTGATTATCACGAAACCTATAAATCCCCCTTCCCCAACAAGTCGATCATCATCGTCCATGGCGGGGATGTGTATGCCATTAAATATCTTCAATCCCTGATGAATTTGAACAACACCCAGATCATTTTCGTTTTCGATCCAACTGCACCCGAGGACATCCTGATTGCCCTTGGGGCAGGCTGGTCGGTACCCTGAGGCATTGCATTCCCGGGTCAATTATCGACTTGGGAATGTTTTTATTTAAGGTTGTTGATAAACCAGGTGGATGCTTCCCCAAAAGGTCTTGCCTGCCCCACCTGGACAGCTTGGAGGGGTGAGGCCGGAAACGGGCGAACTATCGACACCAAGCTGTAGGGAGTAGGAGATGCCGGGGGTCATGACATAGTCTGCATAACCGCTGTCGAGCTCAGGCTTAAATCCAGTAAAAAAATGGTCCTCATGGCCTGACCAGGAGATGATCAGTTCAACCCCTGGAACTCCCTGCCCGGCCGCATTGTGTATATCGACTTCCAGCAGGCCCTGAGGAAGGCTGGAATTGCATATATTTTCCTGCTTGGCCACGGCAAACGGCGCCCCAGGTGTCGGGCTTGGGATCTGGGTCGGTGATGGGTGGGCGGGGACCCCCAAACCGGATGTGGAGGCCGTCGTTGATCCGACCGCCTGGGAAGACGTTTGTTCTGAGCCTGGAGGTTGGGGGGAAGAATTGGGTCCCGCAGTGGTCTGCTGAATGGCTTGAGCCAGCGTGGAAAGAGAGAGGGCAGAGTTTCCTGGATTGCCAGCCAGCAGCGTCCGTTGAGCCTGATCGTTGAGCGCCGCTACCGGGTCAGGATCGCCCAGGAGAGCGAGGCGGGATATCGCCCGTTCAAGGTCGCCAGTATCCTGGTACGCAGAGGCGATCGTAAGGCGATATTGATCTTTAAAATCCGGGCGCAAGGCAGCCGGGGAAGTGGCTGATTCTGTTCCTGGCGCGAGGCCCCAGGCATAGATCATACCCAGGATCAAGCCAAGCAGGATGCCGGTCAGGAGATACCAATTCCCTTGGCGATGAGCAGGATCTGCGTTGTTCATGGCGGATTTCCCACTCCGGATGACCAGACCTGGAGCGCAGTGGTCAAATCTTTAAGCAGCTGAATGTCATGGGCTGAATAACCGGCCTTGAGTCCGAACTGGAGCGCCTGATCCGCCAGTTGCGAGGGCGGGTCGCTGCCCAACATTCCCAGCCTGCGGGCAGCCGCGTCGAGATTCTGATCCGCGTGATAGACCTCAGCAGTCATCAGGACATAATCTGCACGGTAATCAATTCTCAGCGTATCTGGAGACGTGTTGGTGTATTCAACCGGATTGATGACAAGTCCGTAAATTAGTCCCGCACTGATTCCCACAATCAAGGCGATCAGAAATTTCACCCAACGCGCCATGGGTCTATTTTAATCGATAACCATGAGTGAATGGGCTGTACGACGTGAATCGAATGTTATTCTTAGTGGCCTGCCTGATTTTGATCAGGCAGGTAGGTGTGATCGGGACAATTGTAACAAATCCATAACAATAATGATACAACCTTTATCTTGTGATAAAATTTACAAGATATCATGGATTTTATCGACTCTTTCATCCTTCTTACGTAAGGCTGATCACCTGTGAAATTGAAAAGCTGCCTGCGATATTTTTATATATCCCTGTTTTCTTTTTCACTTGTCGCATCCATGTTATCGCAGCAGGTTCAGCCTGTCTATGCAGACCGAACAGACTGTGCCACGCCGGGTAATGACGGACCGGTGACAATCTCAGCCAACAATACAATTGTCAATACTTATTTTCCCGGAACCGCCAATGCAAATGCGGGGAATACTTCAATAACCATCGGCGGTTACTCGGGGGCCAATGTAGGCATCCAACCCGGGGACTTGCTTCTGGTCATCCAGATGCAGGGCGCAAACATTAATCCAAACAATGACAACACGTATGGCGCCGGGACAGGCAGTGGGAACGGTAATTTGAACGATGCCAATTTCACTGCTGGTCAATATGAATATGTGGTAGCAACAAACACCGTGCCAACCGCGGGCGGAACCCTGAACATCAACACTCAGTTGATGTTTTCATACAGTACCAGAAATTTCACCGCGGGTAGTCAAGGGCAGCGACGTTTCCAGGTAATCCGTGTACCGCAGTATTCCAGTCTGACGATAACAGCTGCAGGGACACTGACCGCTTTTTCCTGGAATGGAAATGTCGGCGGGATCGTGGCGATCGATGTAGCTGGTGCACTCAATCTCACGAATAACGCCACGAATGGAAACATCAATGTCAATGGACAGGGCTTTCGCGGTGGTGGCGGCGTGACCGGGGGCGGGCGGGCAGGGACTCTTGCTACCGATTACAGTACGATCTCCCCAACGCCAAATGGTTCTAAAGGAGAGGGAATCGCGGGTACACCGCGTTATATTTTTACAGGAGCCGCGGTCACTGATCAGGGGGTTGCACTTGAAGGTTATCCTCCTTACAATCCGCCAACGAACACCCTCGGTGGCACGATGGCCCGTGGTGCCCCTGGAAATGCCGGTGGCGGTGGAACTGACGCTAATCCAACTACCAATGATCAGAATGCAGGCGGCGGAGGCGGGGGGAATGGCGGTGCGGGTGGAAAAGGAGGGTTTTCCTGGAGCACATACAAAGACACAGGCGGGATCGGCGGCGCGGCTTTCCCGGCTGCTCCCAATCGCCTGGTTCTGGGCGGGGGGGAGGCGCGGGTGTAATCAATAACACCACTGGCTGGCAAAGCAGCGGCGCTGCAGGCGGTGGGCTGATCATGGTGCGCGCCGGTACGATTTCAGGAAATGGCACCATTAATGCGAATGGAGCTGCAGCCCCCGGCCAGCCTGGGAACGATGCAGGAGGGGGAGGTGGCGCTGGCGGTAGTGTGCTGGTCCTGGCTGAAAATGGGTACTTGCCTGCCGGTTTGAACATCAATGCCACTGGCGGTCGGGGGGGTGATGCCTGGCCCACCCAAGCCCCGGGTGCCGTCTACCCCGGTAACCGTCACGGACCTGGGGGTGGCGGCGGTGGTGGTACGGTCTATCTTTCAAGTAACGCTGGAACGGTCTCGGTGGCTGCCGGTCAGAACGGGGTTACAACAACCGTAAACGATTCTTATGGTTCACAACCCGGCAGTCCGGGTGTATTCTCTGCCCCGGTGGCAAGTTCTCAGATCACGGGCGGTATCGCTGGAGCGCCCTGCATTCCTCACCCGGACGTGGTTAAAACCACGAGCACACCCATCGTCACCCAGACAGCCACTGGGACCGCGGGTACATATACCATCACTGTCTCCATTCCGGCTTCATCAGGAACGGCAGTTGGTTTTACAATCTCAGATAATCTTCCGGGCGGGTTTACCTACTCCACAACACCAGCGCCTACCATCAGCTATTCGAGTGGTGCCAGCCGAACATCAACCTCGAATCCTGTAAATGGTTCGGCAGCACCTGCCTGGGGTGTCTTTACGATCCCAGGGGGCGGTTCGGTTCAAATTACGTTTTCAGTCGCGATCGCCCCTGGGGTGACTGGAACTTTCCAGAATCCGGCCACTGCAACCTATTTGGATCCGACTCGCACTGTCGTAGCGGGCACGACCTCCAGTAGTTATGACCCGGCCTCCAGTACAGCGGAAGATATTCAGGTACTGCCGGCTCTCAACAATTTCCCGCACGCCGGTGATGATTCCTACACATTTCCTGTCAACAGCCCCACCCAGACGCTCAATGTGCTTACCAATGATAACTTCGGCCTGGATGGCCCGTCGATAGCAGATATTACCATTGTTACCTTGCCAACGCATGGAACAGGGGCAGTAGACGACGGGGGTACGCCTACCAACCCCACGGATGATGCTATTTTTTATACTCCACAACCCGGGTATACCGGCCCCGACAGCCTCGTCTACCAGATTTGCGATGCCAGCCTCCCTCCGGACTGTGCTACAGCGACAGTCAACATTAATGTGATGGCTCCGCCTTCGATCAGCAAGGCCTTTTCACCGAATCCTATCGGGCCGCCCTGGACCACAACACTGACTTTCACCATCGTCAATCCTAATGCAGGGGCGGCGCTGACCGGCGTTGCCTTCAGTGATCCTCTCCCGACGAATATTACGGTGGCTACACCGCCCAATGAGGTAATCACCAATTGTGGTGTTCCAGTCTTCGTTCCCGCGGCAGGTGCCGCTTCGATCACATTCTCCGATGGAACCATCCCAGCGGGAGGAACCTGCACAGTAAGCGTGGATGTCACACCTTCTACTGCAGGGATATATGACAACACGAGCAGCGCAGTCACATCGACGAATGGGGGTACCGGTAACACGGCCAGTGCGACGTTGAGGGTGCTTGCACCTCCGAGCATCAGCAAGACATTTTCATCTTCAACGATGCCGACCAATGGTTTGGCGACCCTGACCTTCACGATCACCAATCCAAACACAGGGGATATTCTCAACGGGATAGCCTTCTCGGACAGCTTCCCGTCCGGTATGGTTGTGGCGAGCCCCACCGGAGCAGGCACCTCAGGTTGTGGTACCCCCACCTACTCCCCAACAGTTGGCGCATCTTCGATCACCTTCTCGAATGGTACGATCGTCGCAGGCAGTACCTGCATGGTAACGATCCAGCTCACCGCCACGAGCCGTGGGGTCGACTATAACTCCAGCAGTACCGTGTCCTCCACCAATGGAGGCACGGGCAATTTTGCCTCGGCTGTAATCACGGTTTTGGATCCGGTACAAATCAGCAAGGCATTTGGGACGAATCCGGTTGCGGCAGGTACGGCAACAACATTGACTTTTACCCTGATCAACCCGAATGCGACCATGGCGCTTACCGGCGTTGCTTTTACGGATACTTTCCCCTCCGGCCTGGTGGTTGCAAACCCGACCAACGCTCTCGCCACGAACTGCGGCCTCCCTAGCTATACACCGGTGTCCGGCAGTGGTTCCATTTCTTTTACAGGTGGAACGATACTGGCGGTGAATACCTGTACCGTCAGGGTCAACGTGGTCGCAGCAGCTGGCGGGACGTACGCGAATGTTAGCAGTGCCGTGTCCTCCAACGAGGCTGGAACAGGCGGCACTGCCAGTGCCACCCTTACGGTTACTGGGACTCCGGTGTGTACGAATGCCATTCCCTTTACACAATGGACATTTACCGGAAACGTGAACACTCCTTCGCTTGGCGGCGGTACTTTAACCTATGATAATGGGCGATTGACCGAAACCTATGGCGCCAGCGGGGGTACCGGTACGAATCCCGCCGCCTATTTTGCAGGCTTTCCAGTGGGAGGAATGACCGCTGGACAGTCGTATGTCGACTTCGCGGTTCCCACGACCGGGCGAAGTGCGATCCAGATGGAATTTATCGAAAGGCGCGATGGCGCCGCAGCAGGCCCTGCCAACTTTGTCGTCTATTACAGCACTGATGGAGCGACCTTCACCCAGCTTGGTGCTGCCTACGGAAGTACGACCGCCTGGACCTCGCATGTTATCGATTTCAGTTCCGTGGCAGCTCTGAACAATAATCCCAATGCCCGGTTCCGGCTTTATGCCTATAACAGCCCTGCTGGAAACTGGCGCCTGGACGATGTGACCTTATGTTACCAGCAGGCTGATCTGAGCGTGACCAAGACGGACAGTTCTGCAACTTATACACCGGGTGGGACACTCACCTATACCATCGTGGTAGCCAATGGGGGGCCAAGTCCGGTGACCGGGGCGACTGTGAATGACGCACTGCCTTCCCAGGTCAGCAGCTGGTCCTGGACCTGCGCGGCGAGCGCAGGTGGAACCTGCACAGCAAGCGGAAGTGGGAGCATCAACGATACGGTCAATATCCCTGTTGGGGGTACGCTGACCTACACCGTAACTGCCAATATCTCTTCCAATTCGACCGGGAATCTAGTGAACACTGCAACGGTTTCCCCTCCTGCTGGTGTGACCGACCCGAATCTTGCCAACAATACGGCTACTGATACAGACACACCAACCCCGCGCGCCGACCTGGGGATCACCAAAACTGACGGCAAGGCTTCTTACAATGCCGGCGGCACGGTGGTTTACACACTCACAGCTACGAATGCTGGCCCCAGCGACGTGATCGGGGCGAATGTAACCGACAACATTGCAGGGAATACGAACCTCGCCAGTGCAAGCTGGAGCTGTGTGGCAGCCGGTGGAGCTGCCTGCCAAAATGCAAATGGAAGCGGCTCGATTAACGAAACAGTGAATATACCCAGAAATGGCAGCCTGACCTATACGATCACAGCAACGGTCGCTGCCAGCCCGAGCGGGAACCTGGTCAATACGGCTACCATTGCTCCTCCCGGCGGGACGACGGATCCGAACAATTCCAATAACAGCGCGACGGACACCGATGTTCTTTCCGCCATCCACGTTACCAAAAATGCAAGTGCATTGACGATTGAAAATAATGGGTCTGTCACCTATACCTATACCGTCACGAATCCAGGAGCAGACCCGCTTTCGAACCTTATTGTCTCCGATGATCACTGCAGTCCGGTTAATTATCTTTCCGGCGATACAAACTTGAATAACCGCCTGGATCCCACGGAAACCTGGTCGTATTCCTGTACGACCACTCTAACTACTACTACAACAAATACGGTGACCGCCCATGGGTTAAATTCCGATGGGAATGGTGTTACCTCGACAAGCAGTCAAACAGTGACGGTCATTCACCCCGCCTTGACAATCGACAAGACCCCCGCCAGCCAATCGATCCTGTCCGGCGGGACGGCATCCTTCACGATTTCCGTGACGAATACAGGGGACGTGCCCTTGACGAATATCGTCGTGACGGACGTGAATGCGACAGGCTGCAACCAGACGATCCCATCCCTGGCTGCGGGTGCCAATACCACCTATATTTGCACCCAGACGAATGTCATCTCGAATTTTACGAACGTGGCGAGCGTCCTCGCCAAGGACCCGCTCAACAACGACGTTTCTGCAACAAGTGGGAATGCTTTAGTGATAGTACTCCTGCCTCCAACAAATACTTCGACTTTTACGCCTACATCCTCTCCGACGGACACACCAACCTACACCCCGACAGATACCCCGACCTTTTCCTCCACCACACCTTCTTCGATGGAACCACCAACCTCCACCCCTACAGGTACCCCGACCTTTACACCCACGCCTTCTTCTACGGCCACTCCGACGGATACCCCGACCTTTACCTCCACGCCTACGTCGACGGACACGCCGACCTATACACCGACCGATACCCCGACCTTTACTTCCACGCCTTCTCCAACAGACACGCCGACCTATACATCGACCGATACCCCGACAGATACTCCGACGGATACCCCGACGGACACCCCGACCTTTACCTCCACGCCTACGTCGACGGACACGCCGACCGATACCCCGACGGATACTTTGACATTCACCCCCACGTCTTCTTTGACAGACACGCCGACCTCCACCCCGACAGATACTCCAACCTCCACCCCGACGGAGACATGGACCAGTACGCCCACCTCTACTCAGACGGAGACTGCGACTGCCACCATCTCGCCGGCAATCCACCTGGCCAAGGCTGTGAATCACCAGGTGATTAATGCGGGTGATTCGGTCACGTATACCTACACGCTGACGAACACCGGGGATGTTCCGGTTTCCAATTTGTCGGTTGCGGATGATACGTGCGCCCCGGTGGCATATCAAAGCGGAGATACGAACGGCAACAATGTTCTGGATCTGTCCGAGACGTGGATCTATACCTGCAGTATGACATTGACGGTTGATACGACGAACACCGCCGTGGCCACGGGCCGTGATCCGTTGGACAATCCGGTGGTATCCAATAATGCGGTTGCCTACGTGGCGGTTGTGGGTTCGAGTGATATGAGCAAGGTCCTTGTGGCGGATAGCCTGCCGGCGACGGTCAACCCGCAGGTGACCATAGGCGAGGTCCTTACTTACGAAGTGACGGTAAACGTACCGGCGGGCGGCACGATGGCAGGTGCTACCCTGACGGACGTTCTCGGGCGGGGTCTGGCGTTCAAGGATTGTGTCTCGGTGACGCCCTCTTCGGCGAGTCTTACCTGGCAAAATGCGTCAGCGTGCTCCTCGCCGACGGTCAGCACGGAACCGCCCGGGAGCACCAATCCGGCCGATCCGGGTCGGAAGGTCGTCTTCGATTTCGGAAACGTGATCAATGCGGATGCAACTGCCAGCCAGAGCCTGGCCATTCGTTACCGGGTGGTGGTGCTGGATGTGAAACAAGTGCAGGGCGGCGATACGTTAGCAAATAATGCCCGCTGGGACTGGACGGGTGGCAGTCTGACGGCATCCACCACGGTGAATGTAGTCGAGCCCTATTTGAGCCTGGACAAGTCTGTCAATGTGACCACGGCGATGCCCGGGGATACAGTGACGTATACGCTTACGGTGGGATATGTGGGCAGCGGGAGCCCGGCGTATGAGACTGTTTTAAAGGATCAAGTTCCGAGCGGGCTGGCGTATATCCCCGGATCTTTGATCTTTGTCAGCGGACAGGCGCCGACCGCAATCGACGATGCGGGTGCTCCGAACCTTGTCGTGAGTTGGAATACTTTCCAGAACACCGGGACCCCGACCGTGCTCCGCTTCCAGGTGACGGTCGAGGACCTGGCGGCCGGGACGTCAGTGACCAATACGTCCAATGTCATTTGGACGAGCCTGCCGGGTAATCCCGGGCAGCAATCCACGTATAATATTCATTCGACGGAGCGATCGTATGACCCGGCCAACGGCGTGGATGTTTATGGGGTCGCCAGCAGTGCGGTTCTGAACGTTCCTGGAGTGACGACTCTTCCCGTGACCGGCTTCGCTCCGGATCGAGTAACGACTTTACCAGACCAGCCGCGGTTCAAGGTTTACAGCGATCTGGGCGACCTGTGGCTGGAAATTCCCCGGCTGGGTGTAAAGACGACGATTGTCGGTGTTCCGCTGACCCAGGATGGATGGGATCTAACTTGGCTGTGGGAACAGGCTGGCTGGCTCAATGGGACAGCCTATCCGACCTGGGCAGGTAACTCGGCGATAACGGGCCATGTTGTCCTGTCGGATGGGGAACCGGGTCCTTTTTACAATCTGGCTTCACTTGCCTGGGGGGATAATGTGATCGTCCATCTGGATGGGCAGCAGTATATCTACCAGGTTCGTACAGTTCGCTGGATCCTGCCGGATGACCTTTCCGTCCTGCACCATGAGACGCTTCCCTGGCTGACGCTGATCTCCTGCCGTGACTATGATCAAGCTACCGGGATATACAATTTCCGGGTGGCAGTGCAGGCTGTTCTGGTGGACATCCAGGCGGATAGCGGGGTTCTCCAAACTGCCAAATAAGCTGGATGCGAGTCATACCAAATTTATTCTTTGGGTTAGTAAATTGCAAATGCGGTCCCCATCGATTTACTGATGTGCCTCGACAAGGCTGCTGCATGGGGTGGAGGGGCTGATGGAGCAGGGACATAGTTATATTTTAGACCCCCTTAAATCCGCTAAATTAAAAATATCCGGGCAGGTAACCCGGCGGCACCCGGAGACACCTACTTACCGTTGCTGCCTTTCGGCCCTGGCGGGGTTCGCAGGGCTCCGCCGCGCCGGACCCACCCGGACGATGGGAGGATACTCGATGTGGATGGGACTGTCAACGCCGTATACCACCACGCTGTATACCAACATCAATACTTCTCAAGAAATTGATATTTATTTTATATGATGGAGTTTCCATT
Organism: uncultured Chloroflexia bacterium; assembly: GCA_963753465.1. Taxonomy (GTDB): domain Bacteria; phylum Chloroflexota; class Anaerolineae; order Anaerolineales; family Villigracilaceae; genus UBA877. The sequence goes on along the minus strand of CAVWCJ010000005.1, from coordinate 1,102,373 downwards.
TCAACGATAAAATGAATATATTCTTGAATGAGATTGTCCAGCTGCCATGGTACGCTGTTTGGTACCTTGGTTTCTTTTATAGATCATTTTCGTTGTTCGACTCCTGAGCCGAGATCTCATTGGTCTTTTCGAACGGAAATTAACTTTAGCTGAGCTCGATTAGAAAGTAAGATATCCGTGGAAGCCGCTTTATCAAAGGGAGTGTCTCCTTGATGAAACTTTTTGCGAGGATGAAGTAATGACTGTAAATTATCACGTCAACCCTGTCCAGCAAATCGACCCGCGCCTGCAAAAACTGAAGGACTACCTCACCCACGCCGTCTCACAGGAACTGCCGGAGCTGTCCCCGAAGCAGCAGCAGGATCGCTTCGCCATCCGCAAGCTGGTCGAGCAGGCCTTTCAGCAATCCAAGGCGGAGTTGCCTCCTGAACTGCGGATTCAGGTCCTGGACGGAGTCCTGGCTGATTTAATCGGGTACGGACCGCTCGAGCCGATCCTCAAAGACGCGGAGGTGAGCGAGATCATGGTCAACGGCGCCAGCCGGATTTTCGTCGAGCGGAATGGTGAGCTGCTCGAGACGGATGTAAAATTCGACGATGATGCGCACGTCATGCGCATCATCGACCGCATCGTCAGTCCTCTTGGCCGCCATGTAGATTCCGATAACCCCACCGCCGACGCCCGCCTGCCGGACGGCTCGCGCGTCAACGTTGTCATCCCGCCTGTTGCTGTGGATGGTCCACAAATCACCATCCGCAAGTTCCTGCAGACAAAAATGGGTATCGATGATCTCGTCAAGACCGAAGCCCTGACTCCTTATATGGGTAAATTCCTCGAGGCTTGTGTTGCCTCACGGTTGAACATCCTGGTCACCGGCAATACCAGTTCTGGCAAGACCACGATTTTGAACGTGCTGTCGAGCTTTATACCCGATCAGGAACGCATCGTGACCATCGAAGATGCGGTTGAGCTGAAGCTCAAACAGCGCCATGTGGTCCGTCTGGAGACAAAGCTGCCCAATATCGACGGCGCCGGGGCGGTCACTGTCCGTGACCTGGTTCGCAATGCCCTGCGCATGCGCCCGGACCGCATTGTTGTCGGGGAGGTACGCGGCGGCGAGGCCATGGATATGCTCCAGGCGATGAACACCGGACACACCGGATCCCTGACCACGCTGCATGCCAATTCCCCCCGCGACGGCTGCTCCCGCCTGGAAACAATGGCCATGATGGCTGGCCTGGATATTCCCCTGGTGGCCGTCCGTAAACAGATCGCCGCGGCGATCAATCTCATCGTTCACCTGGCGCGCCTTCCGGATGGTTCCCGGAAAATGACCTATATCACCGAGTTATCCGGCATGGAGGGGGATGTGATCACATTGATGGATATTTTTAAATTCGAACAAACCGGTGTCACACCAGCTGGGAAGATTGTCGGGCAGCTGCGCCCGACAGGTATGCGCCCGCAATTCAGTCCACGCCTCGAAGCCAGCGGGTACAAACTCGGGGGTGAGTTCTTCGGTGCAGGCTTCTAATCGGTCTTTATGCGGACATGATATAATTTCGTCATTGTCAAATGGAGGAATGGAGGCACTATGGAGATTACCACCCAGCGCTTCAAGCATTGTGATTTGATCGGCATCAAGGGAAAGGTGGATAGTTATACCGCTCCCGAGCTTATCAAGGCAATCGCTGCGGTCAATAATGCGGGTCGATATAGAATCGTCATCGACATGAGCAAGTTGGAATACATGTCCAGTGCCGGGTTTCGTGCCTTGTTGCTCGGCCAGCGGACTTGCAAGCGTTACAACCGCGGAGAGATCGTACTGTCTGCAGTTCCAAAGAGAATCCTGGATGCCTTCGATCTGACCGGTTTTACGCCTCTTTTCAAGTTTTATGACGATATCACTGCTGCGGTAGGAAATCTATAACCCTCGGAGTAAATGTTCTCGTGCGAGGCCGCCTCTTTCCTGAAAAAAGTCATGAGGCGGCCTCTGGTTGTCCTGATGCGCACCGCAATCTTCCCGGCTACGTTTGATCAACTGGATTCGATCCGCCAATTCGCAGGCCAAGCGGCCAGTGACCTGGGTATGGAAGAGTCTGAAATTTATGCCGTTGAGCTGGCTGTGGATGAAGCCTGCTCGAACATGATCGAATATGCATATCGCGGTATCGACGGGGGGGATATCGAATGCACCTGCGATATGCAGGAGGACAAGCTGGTCCTCGTTCTACGGGACCACGGCACGCCTTTCGATCCAGCCTCGGTGCCTCCACCAGACTTCAGTAAGGATATCGAGCACAGGAGGCTGGGCGGATTGGGTATCTACTTGATGCGTCATTATATGGACGAAGTCCGCTTCGAACAGCTTGGAAATAGCGGAAATCTGGTGACCATGGTCAAGCTCAGGAGGGCGAAAGGATGACCCCTTCCCGCCTTCCCGCGATTTCCGCCTGGCAGCGGGTGATCCAGTTGGGGGAGCAGCTGCTGAAGACAGACGACCTCGCCTCCCAATGTAAGCTGATCATTCAGGAGGCTTCCCTGCTGTTGCATGCGCGTGCCGAGATTTGGCTGGATGTGAGGTTGTATCGCCTGCCTGGTATGGACCGGCCGACTTTCTTCTCGGAGGAGCCTCCCAAAGGCCTGATGCGTCAGGCAGTGAAAACTGCCTCCGTTTGTTTTTCCAATCCGGGCGCAAACCCGGCCGTCGCCACTCCACTGCGGACCCAGGAGGTTACCATCGGTGTCCTGCGCCTGACCCGACCCTCCGGAAAAAAGTTCAGTAAAGCAGAGCTCGAACTCCTGGAGGGACTGTCCGGCCATGTTGCGCTGGCTCTGCTCGCCTCTCACCGGTTTAGTGTAGAGCAGTGGCGCATAGAACAATTAACCCTCGTCCGCCGGGTGAGCGCACAAATCGCCAACACACTGGACCTGAAAAAGTTGACCAGCCTTGTCACCAAGCTCATCCTGCGGACTTTTCACTATTACTTTGTATCCATTTTTATTCTGGAACCGGGCCAGCGATTGCTGCGCTTCCAGGCGAGTGCCGGGCCGGCAAAAGGTCGCGGTAAACGTCGTCCTTCTCCTGCCTTGCGCGTCGAAGTGGGGCAGGGATTGATCGGAAAGGTCGCCCAAACCGGTGAGGAAATCATTTCGAACGATGCTCGTAATGAGCCTGGTTTTCGCTACATCAACCTCCTACCCGACACGCAATCTGAGGTCGTTTTACCCTTGAAGATAGAAGACCGGGTGATGGGTGTCCTGGATATCCAATCTGACCAGCAGAATGCTTTCCACCCGAACGATTTGCTTGTCTTGCATTCCCTGGCGAATACGATCGCTATTGCCATCAACAGTGCCCACCAGTACACCGATTTACAAGTGCGCGCCGAGCACCTGGCTATTGTCGCCGAAGTCAGTGAGGATATTACCTCAATCCTGGAACTGGATAAACTGCTCGCCAAAGTCGCCAGGTTGATCCAGGAACGCCTGGAATTTCCATATGTCCACCTGTTCAGTGTTCATCCCAACCGACGGCAGATCATTTATGAGGCAGGTTATGGTGAACTCAGCCAGTCGCTTAAAGGCTTTGTTCTCGATCTGGACCGCTCGAATGGCATCATCCCCTGGGTCGCGCGCGAGGGACTGCCGGTCTTGGCAAACGACGTAACCCGGGACCCGCGCTATCAGCCATCGCCTTTTCCCCCGGAAGATACACGCGCAGAGTTAACCATCCCAATGATTTTTGATAATCGCGTGATTGGTGTGCTGGATTTGCAGAGCAACCGGGTGAACGCCTTCTCCGATGACGACCGCATCCTGCTGGGAGCTCTCGCAGACAACATCGCGGTTGCCATCCACAATGCCGACCTTTATCGCACAGAACAATGGCGTCGGCAGATTGCCGACAGCCTGCGTGAGGTTGCAGGGCTGATCTCCTCCGATTTCGGTGCGGAGGAGGTGCTGGACCGCGTTTTGAGCGAATTGGAGCGTAATCTGCCATGCGATGTATCCGCGATCTGGCTGATGGAAGGCAACCAGCTTCGCCTGGCCCACATCCACGGCGCGGACAGTCGGGAGGTCGCAAGTGCCCCCCAGCGCTGGCCCGAATCTTACAGCTTTCTGGCAGCAACCCTGGATTCCACCGAGCCTGTGATCCGCAAACCGGAGGATCCGCTTGGCCCGACCGGCCTGGCGTGTGGTTATTCTGCGGATTATTCTTCCATCTCGGCCGCGCTGCGTGCGGGTGACCGGCCCCTGGGGATTCTGACCCTCTCCCATCACACTTCGAACCGTTACGGACACGAAGCTCAGGCGATCACCGCCACCTTTGCCAACTATGCTGCCGTCGCCATTGAAAATGCCCGCCTGTTCGATTCGGCACAGGAACAGGCATACGCTTCAGCCGCTCTGCTACAGGTTGCCCAGGCGGTGGCCAATTCCAACAATCTGGCTGAGACGATCTCAAGCATCGTTCGAATTACCCCCATCCTGGTGGGTGTACAGGCTTGTGCGGTTTATTTATGGGAAGCGGATCGATTCCACCCGGGTGAGGCTTACGGCTTTTCTGGAGACGCACAGGCGGTCCTCTTGGGACGTGATTTTTCACAAGCCGAATTCAAACTCCTGGACGCGGTCCGTGAGAATGCCAAAATGGTTGTCGGAATACTGACCCCAGGCGGCTTTGAAGAATGGCTGGATCCGGAGCTGGTCCTCACCGATCAGGAAACGGCTTATGCCCTTCTCACCGGAGACCATCTGCTTATCGGTCTGCCGCTGATGATCAAGAACGACTTCTACGGCGTCATGCTGGTGGAAGAGACTGCCGAAGCCCGTCGTTTCCGGCAAAAACGCGTCGAGATTGTCACCGGGATCGCTCAGCAGGTAGCGTTCAGCATCCAGAACGAGCGCCTCCAACGGGAAATGGTCACGCGTGAACGCTTCGAGCGTGAGATCGAGCTTGCCCGCCAGATCCAGGAGACTTTTCTGCCTGATCACCTTCCGGAATTCCCCAATTGGGACTTGGCGGCTAGCTGGAAAACTGCCCGACAGGTGGGCGGCGATTTTTATGATGTGTTCGAGCTGCCGGGTGGAAAACTGGGGCTATTCATCGCCGATGTTTCTGATAAAGGCATCCCCGCAGCCCTTTTCATGGCTATGACCCGGACCCTGGTGCGGGCGGTCGTATACGATACCATATCACCGGCCGAAGCGATGCGCCGGGTTAATGCGTTGATTCTGCCGGACAACAAACAGGAAATGTTTGTCACTGCGGTCTACGCAGTCCTTTCGCTTGAAAGCGGGGAGGTGACCTATGCCAACGCCGGTCATAATCCTCCAATCTGGATGAATTCTGGGGAGAAAGAATTAAAGATCCTGAAGCGAACCGGAGCGGCTTTGGGCATTCTTCAGGAAATAACCATGGAGGAGCACACCATCCGGTTAAATTCCGGCGATTTCCTCCTGCTGTACACAGATGGCGTGACTGAGGCTTTCTCGTCCGAAGGCGATATGTATGGTGATGAACGCTTGTGCCAACTGCTGCGTTCTAACAGCACAACGACCACACACGACCTGTTGGAATTAATCGAAAAATCTGTCGAACAATTCATGGGTTCTGCCTCCGCTCCGGATGACATGACCATGCTGGCACTTAAGAGGAGGGATTGAAGAAGCACACTTTCATAGGCAGTTCAGCGTGGAAAAACGATGTCCAGACAAAAGATTTTCGCAAACTTCAGCTGGAATGCTAAAATTTCTCCGCCAAGTGGCCTTTTTTAGCCTCATGGTATAATAGTTTGGTTAAGTACTTTAATTAGGAGCATCGTAATTGGCTTTCAACCCACTCAACTGGCTACTGGGTCTATTCTCGTTGGATATAGGCATAGACTTGGGCACAGCCAATACCTTGGTCCATGTCCGGGGAAAGGGAATCGTAATCAACGAACCATCCTGGGTTGCTATGGATAAACGCACTCATGAACCGATCAAGATCGGTTTGGAGGCCAAGGAGATGGTTGGGCGGACGAGCGGCAGTATTGTTGCGATTCGCCCACTACGGGACGGCGTGATCTCGGAATTCGAGATCACAGAGGCCATGTTGGAATACTTTATTGGTAGAGTCCATGAACAGAGTGTCGTTCCACTGCCGAGACCACGTGTGGTCATCGGCATTCCTTCGGGAGTGACCGAGGTCGAAAAGCGTGCGGTTTACGATGCTTCCATGTCAGCAGGTGCGCGCGAGACGTTTCTGATAGAAGAGCCGACCGCGGCCGGATTAGGCGCAGGGCTTCCCATCAGCGAGACGCGGGGTAGCATGATCGTCGATATCGGTGGAGGAACGACAGAAGCGGCGGTTTTCTCGATGGGTGGGGTGGTTGTTTCGCGCTCATTGCGTGTAGCCGGTGACGAGATGGATGAGGATATTGTCCAATACGTTCGGAATAAATATAACATCCTGATTGGCGAACGGATCGCCGAACAGATCAAATGGAATATCGGCTCTGCTTTCCCTCTTCCGGTCGAAAAGACGGCGGAAGTGCGTGGCCGGAACATGGTCACGGGGCTGCCGGAGACCATTGAAATCTCCTCGATCGAAGTGCGTGAAGCGCTGACGCAGTCCGTACAAGTCATTGTCGAGACGATTAAGGATGCGCTGGATGAAGTCCCGCCCGAAATCGTTTCCGATCTGATGGATATTGGAATCTGCCTTTCCGGTGGAGGTGCGCTCCTGCAGGGCCTGGCAGACCGCCTGTCCAATGATCTCAATCTGCGCGTTTGGGTTGCTGAAGACCCGCTGACATGCGTGGTCCGGGGTGCCGGTATGGTTCTGGATAATTTTGCCAGCTACAGCAAATACCTTGTCGGATTAGAGCGCGGCAGCACGCGTCACACATAATCGCGTGACCGCGCTTAAAGGCGCGGGATTGTTCAATTTCCTATGAAATCCAGTTTCCCCCGTTCATTACAAACTACCATTATCGTCCTGGTCGCGGTCGGTCTGATCGTCCTTGCCCTGGGGGGCTATTTCTCTTCGGTAAACAATTTCTTTGGCAGAATAGTGGTCGGTGCCCAGACCTGGGTCTCCTCCCGTTACATGGCACTGACAGATTTCCTGACCGTTCCGCGCGATGTCGCCTCGTTGCGTGAGCAAAACGCCGAGCTTGAAGCCGAAGTAGCCCGCCTGCAAGCACAAATCATTGATCTCCAGCAGCAGGTGACGGAGACGAATGTGCTTTCGGCGCTGGTTCAATTTGCCCGGGCCAACCCAGCTTACACCTATAAAGCCGCGGTGGTCATCGGCCGTGACCCGAGTCCCTTTCTGCAGTATGTAATCATCAACGTAGGCTCGAATGACGGCATTCGCAAAGGAATGCCGGTGGTGACAGACAAGGGGCTGGCGGGGCGGGTCGACGCGGTGATCGCGGAAGCCGCCCGGGTTCAGCTCATCACTGATCCGGCCTCGTCGGTTAATGTAAATTTGCAAAACTCAAATACGGAGGCGATGCTGGACGGGTCGGTAACCGGCGACCTATCGCTCGATATGATTTCCCAAGACGCGACCGTGCAAGTCGGTGATGTTGTCCTGACCTCCGGCCTGGGCGGCGGTTATCCTCCGAACCTGCTGGTGGGACAGGTCGTCAGCGTCCAAAAACTGGCTACCGAGTTGTTCCAGCAGGCGTCCATCCAGCCCAATGTCGATTTCACCCGGCTGCAATACGTCCTTGTCATCACCAATTTCAAGCCGGTGGTTATCACTCCCTTAATCACGACACCGAGTCCATAAACATGTGGCCGACCCTTCTCTCGATTCCGATTTTAGGGTTGGGAATTATGATTCAGACCACAATCATCAGCCGCTTAAGCTGTTAAACGGAAGTGCGGACCTGGTCCTGCTCATCCTGGCCGCCTGGGCCTTGCAGGAACAGGTCAAGCGGGCATGGCTGTGGGGGATCATCGGCGGGCTGATGGTTGGCTTGGTTTCGGGAGTGCCGTGGTATGTTTATCTCGCCGGTTATCTGACGATCGTGGGCATCGCCCGATTGCTGACAAGAAGAGTATGGCAGGCACCGCTCCTGGCGATGTTCACTGTCACTCTTATAGGTACTTTGGTGCTGCAGATGAGTACATATCTAATTCTCACTCTCTCTCAAATTCAGATCCCCCTGGGGGATTTGTTCGCTAAAATTGTACTGCCGAGCCTTTTACTGAACCTGATTTTGGCTATCCCCGTCTATGCTCTGATCCGAAACCTGGCTCTCCGGATTTACCCGGAGGAGGCGGTCCAATGATGACCAACCGGGGTATGGCTCATTTTCAGAACTGGCGGTACTTGGCGGTCTATACTGTCATGGGACTGGTGGCGATCCTGTTCATTGGACGGCTGTTCACCTTGCAGATCTTGCAATGGCAGAATTGGGATTCCCAATCCACCAGCAACCGCACGAAACGGATCACCGTTTCTCCACAACGTGGAATCATTTATGACCGCAACGGCGTCGTGCTGGCGCGAAATGTACCTTCATACAATATCGACATTACACCTGCGTATCTGCCCGACGATGAAGGTGATGTCGAGCAAATATACCGCCAGCTGTCTTCCTTGACCGGCGTCCCGGTCAGTGCAGAAACCGTTGAGGATGCCAAGCTGGTCAAGCCTTGTACCCCCGGACCGGGGATCGAACAATGGGTGGCACTTGGCGCTTCGAATGCCCCTTATGACCCGGTGATCATCCAATGCAGCGTCAGTGAACAGGTGGCGATGACGGTCAGCGAACATGCCTCACAATGGCCAGGAGTCAGTGTCGATATCGAGCCCGTGCGCGATTATCCCACCGGCTCGCTGACCGCCAACCTCATCGGATTTCTGGGACCGATCCCGGCCTCCCTGGAACAGTATTACCTCCAGCAAGATTTCTTACCCGGCCGCGATAAAGTCGGTTATTCGGGTATCGAGCTGTCCATGGACGATGTCCTGCTTGGAAAACCCGGTCATCGGGTGGTCGAGGTGGATGTGGCTGGACAGGTATTGGGCAATCTCGAGCCGCCGGTTGCACCCATACCGGGAAAGAACATCACCCTGACCATCGACACACGCCTCCAGGAGGCGGCTCAAGCTGCGCTGGTTACGAACATCGATTCCTGGAATGCATATTTTGGCACCGTCCGCATATCCAGCGGCGTGGCCATCGCCATGAATCCGCAGACCGGCGAGATCCTGGCCATGGCGCAGTATCCGACCTACGAGAACAACCGCCTGGCACAGATTATCCCGGCTTATTACTTCCAGCAGCTCGAGCAGGACCCGACTCACCCGCTGCTGAATTATGCTATTCAGACTGAATTTCCGCCCGGATCGACTTTCAAGCTTGCCCCAGCGACCGGTGCTTTGAACGAGGGCATTGTCACCCCAAGCACGATCATCGCCGCACCTGGCCAGATTGTTCTGAAAAACACCTACTCCCCAACTGATCCCGGCTCGGAGCAGATCTACCGTGACTGGTCCTATCAGTACTACCCAAACGGCCTGGGCAATATATCATTTTTGCAATGCATTGCCCTGTCCAGTGATGCCTGTTTTTACAAGGTCGGCGGCGGCTATCAATCCGAGATTCCGGAAGGCGTGGACATGCAGCGCATCCAGCAGTATGCGCGTGCCCTGGGGTATGACCAGCTCACCGGGATCGAGCTGCCGGGTGAGCTGCCAGGTTTGATCCCCGACCCGACCTGGAAGCGCCGCTTCAAGGGCGAAAACTGGTCCACCGGTGATACCTATCTCTCCACGATCGGCCAGGGATACGACCTTGCTACGCCTCTGCAGGTTCTGCAATCCGCGGCGACGATCGCCAATAACGGCAAGCTCATGCAGCCGACGATCATCCGCCAAATTGTGGATAATAATGGAAATGTCATTCAACCCTTTACACCGCGGCTGCGTTGGGACATCACCACTGATCCCCTCATCCAAGATATGACGTGTCAGTTTGGTTTGTGTACTGGTACCGGCGTAATGAAAACTGTCCAACCCTGGGTAATCCAGGCCGTGCGGCAGGGGATGCGCATGGCAGTGACCGACCCACGTGGAACGCTCAACCACGACTTTTCCTTTGCGAATTATCCCATCGCTGTGGCAGGCAAGACTGGCACAGCCGAGTATTGTGACGACGTGGCCAATGCCAAAAACCTGTGTTCATTTGGCAACTGGCCGTCCCACGGCTGGACCGTGGCTTTCGCGCCGTTCGACAATCCCGAAATTGCCATCCTCGTATTTCTATACAACGGGATCGAGGGTGGACGAACCTGTGCGCCGATCGTTAAGCAGATCATGGATGCCTATTTCGAACTTAAAGCGATAGATATCGCCCAGGGGAAAACCGTTAACCCGTGATAGGCAGGCTTGCCGCCTCGATGGATGCGAGGCGGTAATTTTCAGCTTTCCCAGGAACGTTGACGGGAAGGCGCAAGGTCATTGTCCTGTCTTAATCTGAAATCGCAGTATAATTTTGTGACACATGGACGAAACGCCTTCCCTGCTCCAGATCAAAGGGCTCCGCGATGGTCTCTTGATCAAACTCGGCGAAGCACCCTGGCCGGACCTCGAGGCGGCCTTCATTAAGTATATAGATGACATGCCCGCCTTTTTTCAAGGCGCTCGGGTGGCATTGGATGTAGGCCCGCAGGTCCTGCACGTAGTTGAGCTATCCGCGTTGCGCGACCATCTTTCGGAACGCGGCGTCTCGCTCTGGGCCATTCTCAGCGAATTGCCGGTGACGGAGACGACAGCCCAAAACTTGGGGATGGCTACCCGTCTCTCCAAGCCGCGTCAGTCCGATGATCAGGGAACGCCGGAGGCGATCCCCGAGAATGCAGCGTTATGGGTTCAGCAAACTGTCCACTCAGGTCAGAAAGTGGCGTATGAAGGCCACGTGGTCATTTTTGGGGATGTGAATCCAGGAGCCGAGATCGTGGCCGGAGGCAGCGTCATCGTCTGGGGCAGGCTGCGTGGCGTTGTCCATGCTGGGGCTCAGGGAGACGAAAAAGCTGTGGTTTGTGCGCTCGAAATGTCACCTACCCAGTTGCGTATTGCCAGCGAGATTGCGGTCTCGCCAAAGAAGGAAAAAAAGAACCAGCCGGAAATCGCCCATCTCCAGGACGGCAATTTGATCGCCGAACCCTGGCAGGAGAATAAAGCATTCGGGACGGTGACATGACAGCTAAAGTTATCACGATCACGTCGGGAAAAGGCGGCGTTGGGAAGACGACAGCGGTTGCCAACGTTGCCGTGGCGCTTGCCGGACATAACCAGAAAGTGACCTGCATTGACGGCGACATCGGTTTGCGCAACCTGGACGTGGTCCTGGGCTTGGAGAATCGCATTGTTTACGACCTGGTTGATGTGGTCGAAGGGCGCTGCCGGTTGCGTCAGGCGATGATCCGGGACAAACGCCTCCCCGAGCTCTACCTGATCCCCTCCGCCCAGACGCGTGACAAAACCGCTGTCTCACCCAGCGACATGGTCCGACTGTGTGATGAACTGCGCCCAGAGGTTGATTGGATCCTGATCGATTCACCGGCCGGGATCGAACGCGGGTTTAAAAATGCTGTCGCCCCGGCAGACCGCGTGCTGGTGATCACCAATCCCGAAGTATCGGCAGTGCGGGATGCCGACCGGGTGGTAGGCATCTTGAATGCAGAAGGAAAAGCGCCCCCGTCCCTGATCATCAACCGCCTCAACCCGGTCATGGTCAAGCGCGGTGACATGCTGTCTGTAGAAGACGTCCTGGACCTGCTGGCGATCGACCTGATCGGAATCGTACCGGAGGATGATAACGTAATTGTGGCATCCAACAAAGGCCAGCCGCTGGCCTTGGACTCGAAGAGCAAGGCCGGACAGGCCTTTCAGAATATCGCCCAGCGCATAATGGGCAAGCAGGTGCCATTCCTGGACCTCGATTCACCTGGGCTGTTGCAGCGCCTCCTGGGGAGGAGTTAATATGGCCTTCCTTTTTGGACATAAAAAGAGCGCCAGCAACGCCAAGGAACGCCTGCAGCTCGTCTTGATCCACGACCGCACCGACCTGTCGCCGGGCGAACTGGAGGCGCTGAAGGATGACCTGATCGCGGCGATCTCCCGCCATGTGGAAATCGATCCAGCGGCGGTGACCATCAACATAGCTCAGGACGGTCGTTCACAACGGCTGGTTGCCGACATCCCCCTGCGGGATACAGCCCACCGCCGGTCCAGGTTTTAGTTTGCATTTTTCCCGGCTGCAATCTCCTTATTCTTATTCCGGTCTCCTATCGCATGAAGGCGTATATAGGTATTGATTCCTATGTTTCGGATTGGATTTTGGCGGCACTTTGACTTTTGGTTGCTGGGAGCGGTGATCCTGGCCATGGTGTTTGGGGTCACCATGATCCGTTCGGCTATCGGCTGCAACCAGAGCCTGGCTAACCTGGTAACACGCCAAATCATCTATGCTGGCCTGGGCATCCCGGTCATCCTGATCGTGGCAGTAATCGATTATCGTTTTTGGGGTGGGGTGATCCGCCCTATGTACGCCGTCATAGTGGTTTTTCTGGTTATCCTCCGCCTTACCGCCGGCCAGCGCTTTGGAGCAGCGCGCTGGATCGAGACCGGGCTGGTATCCATCCAGCCGACCGAACTGGCGAAGATCGTCATCGTTCTTTGCCTGGCTTATTTCTTTTCCAGGACCGTCCAGTCGGAGCATACCTGGATCTGGCTGATTAAAAGCCTGCTCATTGCCTTGGGCGTTGCCGGGTTTATTTTTATCCAACCCAACTTGAGCAATGTCATCGTCATCCTGGTCATCTGGGCGGCGATGGCGTGGGTGGGCGGCATGAAGCTTAGGCAGATTGCCATCCTGGCCTTCACAAGCATCGCACTGGTCGTTATCATATTCCCGTTGCTCCAGCCGTACCAGCAGCAGCGGGTAACCACCTTCTTTTCGAATCCCGCCGACCGAAGCGGTGCAACCTATAATGTGTTGCAGGCTTTGATTGCTCTGGGGTCCGGCGGACTGGCCGGGAAAGGCTACGGCCACGGTACCCAGACTTAATTGTGCTTCATGAAAGTACGTCATACGGACTTCATTTTTTCCGTGGTGGGGGAGGAGTTCGGTTTTATCGGAGCTGTCTTCGTGGTGGTGCTGCTGGGTTTCATCATCTATCGTTGTCTGAGGGTGACGCGCCTTGCGCGGGATCCGTTCGGGTCGATGATCGTGTACGGAATTGCCGTTCTCATATTTTTCCAGACGGCAGTCAACCTTGCCGTGAACATAAAGCTGGTTCCGGTCACCGGACTTCCACTCCCCTTCATAAGCTACGGCGGAAGCGGCCTGCTTTCGCTCATGATTGGTATTGGATTGGTGGAGAGTGTCATCCTGCGCCATAAGCCGTTAGACTTTTAACTCTTTGGGTTGATTCGATTCCATCGATTTAAAGAGGAAATTCATGCTGGAAAAACCTGCCCGTACCCGCTTTGCCCCATCACCGACCGGGCGCATGCATCTGGGCATCGCCCGCACGGCATTGTACGCGTATCTCCAGGCGCGCCGCACCAGCGGGACCTTTATCCTGCGCATCGAAGATACCGACCAGAAGCGCTTCGTTCCCGGAGCGGAGCAGGAGATTATCGAGGGTCTGCGCTGGTTGGGGATCCATCACGATGAAGGACCGGATGTGGGAGGTCCTTCTGGTCCCTACCGCCAGACGGAGCGGCGAGAGATCTATTCCCAGCACGCCTGGGAACTGGTGGACAAAGGTTTTGCCTTCCCATGTTTCTGCACCCCTGAACGGCTGGAGAAGGTCCGCCAGGAGCAGATCAAGAACAAGCAGAACCCGCGTTATGATGGACTATGCCGCTCGCTTGAGCTTGAAGCCGCGCGCCAGCGTGTTGCCGCAGGGGAGAATTACGTCATCCGATTCAAAATGCCCAAAGGAGGCACGACCACAGCTGTGGATTTGCTGCGCGGTCCTATTACCACCGATAATTCCGCCATGGACGAACTCGGTCCTTCTCAAATCGGACGGCCTGCCCACCTACCACCTGGCCGCGATGGTGGACGATCATTTGATGAATATCACTCACGTTTTCCGCGGTGTCGAGTGGCTTTCCACCTTTCCCCTCCATGTCAATATCGTGCGCGCTTTCGGCTGGGAGGAGCCGATCTGGGTGCATCTCTCGGTCTTCCTCAAGCCTTCCGGGAAGGGGAAGATGTCCAAGCGGGACGCCGCCGAAGCCATCAAGGACGGCCACTCGATCTTTGTTACTGATCTGCGCGATCTGGGCTACATCCCCGAAGGGGTTCTCAACTGGATGGTTCTGATGGGCTGGGGCGTCTCAGAGGATGAGATGATGACTCTGAACCAGATGGTCGAACGCTTTGATATCCATGCCCTGACCCCCTCTCCGGCGGCAATCAACTTCGAGAAACTTGACCATTTCAATGGAATGCACATCCGCGCTCTTGCGCTCGAGGATCTGGCAGGTCGCCTCAAGCCATACTTCCTGGGTGCAGGGTACACAGTCGACGATGCCCGCCTGCTGCAAATCGTCCCGCTGCTGCGGGAGCGCCTGGTCACCCTGGATGACTGTCTGGCTTTCGGCAGCTTCTTTTTCAAAGACGAGGTGGCGCCTGTTCCCTCAGAGTTGATTGCAAAAAAGCTGACCTCGGCGGAATCGGCGAATGTGGCCCGGCGCTGCCTGCAGGTCCTCGAGGAGCTCCCGGAGATAACCCCCAAGGCAGCCGAGCCGCCGATGCGTGCGCTTATCGAGGAGCTGGGGCTGAGCGCCGGCCAGGTGTTCGGGATCCTACGAGTGGCGGTCACCGGCCAGACGGTCAGTCCACCGCTATTCGAGAGCATGGAGATTGTGGGGAAGCAGAAAGTGCTCGAGAGAGTTAGGAATGCAATCGCAACATTGGAAAAGATGTGACCATCAACGCAAAAATGATGGATAGCCCGCGGTCAGGTCAACCGATTAACCGCACTAGGTAAATCACCCCGATTACAAGCCCAATGGATACAACCATCCACCGCAGGCTGGAAGGTTTGATCCGGCCAGCCAGTCTGCCGCCCAGTGCGCCGCCAAGGAGGGCACCGACTGCCATCACCAGGGCGATCGACCAGTTGACCATGCCGGAAAAGACGAAAAATATTGCCGCGGCGAGGTTGGTGGCGAAGGCGATGCCTTGCTTCAGGGCGTTCAGACGGGTAAGAGTATCGTTCAGGATCAATCCCAGGACGGCCAGCACGATGACACTCAAGCCGGCACCGAAGTAACCCCCGTAGATGGCTGCCAGGAAGACCGGTAGGAATGCCCAAAACTCGGGTGCGGCTTTTTTATTCCCCGATTCCCGACGGCGGGTCAGCCAGGAGCGCATCGGGTTCTGGATGGCCAGGAGCGCAGTCGCCAGCAGGATGAGAAAGGGGACAAGTGTGGTGAAAAGCTTCTCCCCCGTCCTCAGCAGCAGGATTCCCCCCGCCAGCCCGCCAAGGATCCCGGCCGGAAGTACGATCCACAACCGCTTGCGCTGATCCTTCAGGTCGCCGGATTGTGCCAGCGTCCCACCCAGGTAGCCCGGGGAAAGCGCCACGGTGTTGGTCACGTTAGCTGAGACTGCCGGAAGACCGATTGCCATCAGGACGGGAAAGGTGATGAGCGTACCGCCACCCGCCAGTGCATTGATGAATCCCGCGGCGACTGCAGCCAAACCGGCCAGGAGATAAGCCGTGAGATGCATGCTGCGACTACCTTTGTTTCTGTTCGATTTTGGCCCAAGAATCCCTGAGTGTCAAGGTCCGGTTGAAGACAGGTTTTCCGGAGGCTGAGTCCAGGTCGGTGCAGAAGTAGCCGTTGCGCTCGAACTGGAATTTGTCGCCCGGAATGGTTTCTGCCAGGCTGGGCTCGACGATACAGTCCTTCAGAACCTCCAGGGAGTTAGGATTGATGATTGTATTGACGTCCTCAATCTCGTCGGGGCGTTCCACAGTAAACAACTGTTCATAGAGACGCACCTCAGCGGGAACGGCGTGCTGAGCCGAAACCCAATGGATGGTCGATTTGACCTTGCGACCGTCGGGGGCATCGCCACCGCGGCTGGCCGGGTCGTAGGTGCAGTGCACCTCACTGACCATGCCGGTCTTCGCGTCCTTGACCACGCTGGTGCATTTGACCAGGTAAGCATAGCGCAGGCGGACCTCATTACCCGGATACAGACGGAAGTATTTGGGCGGGGGAATTTCGCGGAAATCATCCTGTTCGATATAAAGCACTTTGGAAAAGGGGATTTTGCGGGTCCCGGCGGATTCGTCCTCGGGATTATTGACGGCTTCCATTTCTTCCACCTGGCCATTGGGGTAGTTGTCGATGACCAGCTTGATCGGCCTGAGTACAGCCATGCGACGCAGGGAACGCCTGTTCAAGTCGTCGCGGATGCAGGCTTCTAGCTGGGCCATCTCGACCCAGCTGTCGTTCTTGGTCTCGCCGATCATTGAGACGAAGCCCACGATGGCTTCCGCGTTGACGCCGCGCCGGCGCAGGCCGCGCAGGGTGGTCAGGCGCGGGTCGTCCCAGCCAGTGACGATGCCCATCTCGACAAGCCTGCGCACCTTGCGCTTGCTCATCATGGCGTAGGTCAGGTTGAGGCGGGAAAACTCGATCTGGCGTGTCTTAAACTCGCCAAGCTGCTCCAGGAACCATTCGTAAAGCGGACGGTGGATGATGTACTCCTGTGAACACAGCGAATGGGTGATACCTTCCATCGAGTCGTTCTGCCCATGGGACCAGTCGTACATCGGGTAGATGCACCACTTGTCGCCGGTGCGGTGATGGGAGGCGTGCAGGATGCGGTACATGACCGGGTCGCGCATGACGATGTTGGGATGGGCCATGTCGATCTTGGCTCGCAGCACACGGCTGCCCTCGGGAAACTCGCCTTTCTTCATCCGTTCGAGCAGGTCGAGGTTTTCCTCGGCCGGGCGATTGCGGTACGGGGATTCCTTGCCGGGCTCGGTCAGGGTGCCGCGCGTGGCGCTGACCTCTTCGGGCGATTGGTCGTCCACGTAAGCCAGTCCTTTTTTAATCAGGCGGACAGCCCACTCGTACAGGCGGTCGAAGTAATCCGAAGCGAAGGTCACCTTGACCCATTGGATCCCCAGCCAACGGGCATCCTCCTCGATGGCTTCCACGTATTCGGTTTCTTCCTTGGCAGGGTTGGTGTCGTCGAAGCGCAGGTACAACTCGCCGCTGAAATCCCTGGCCGTGTTGTAATCGATCATGAAGGCCTTGACGTGGCCGATGTGAAGATAACCGTTCGGCTCGGGGGGCAGGCGGGTGCGTACGTAGTTGAAACGTCCGGTGCGCAGGTCCTCGGCGACGGCGTCTAAAATGAAGGTACCGAGTTTTTGGGTTTCGGTTTCCATGCGTGACTCTTTCATTATGTTGATAAAGTGCCTTGAATAGATTAGAGTATTATATCAAACCGCCAGTGCATGCTGCAGCTAGTTTGAGAGCAGACCGGTATTTTTTATTGCGTCGGTTTCTTCCTCTAGACGGTGGGCACCCGGCATGGTAAAATTTCGCCCGCTGGAAATGCCGTTTCTTATGGTGGGGGCTCGTCCAATGGCAGGACAACTGACTCTGGATCAGTCGATAGGGGTTCAAATCCTCTGCCCCCAGCCTGAGAACACCCCATATATAGGGGTGTTCTTCTTTTTTATGGCTGTATATGGGGGAAGACGGTCAAAAACGAGGCACATGAACGCCCGCCAGGCATTGTCGGTGCAAGTCGGTGCAACGTGGAGGGCCTAGCGGGTACATCGGGTAGGTTATGGTGTACCCAGGACAGTATCCATCACGTTGGGAATAGACAGTGCAACCCAATTGTCGGTTGGTTTGGGTGCCAGGGCCTGATCCATAACTTCCGGGATACGTTCCATCCCATTGGTCAGTAAGTGGCCATACAGCTCCAGGGTGACGCTCGGAGATGAGTGGCCAAGGTAGCGGCCGCGGTCGAACAAGTGACGACCGGCACCGAGCAGAGATCAAGGACATGGATGAGTAGGACTGATAACGCAAGCCGGTGGTTGTGCTGGCTTTGACGTGGCGGTTGGAGTTGGTAGAGGCGTGGGTGTGGGAGGCGCTACCTAGACTGGAAGGCCGGTCGGATCACCGCTTAGGATCCCATTGCGAGCCAGGACCCAACAGAGGTTTTTTCCCGGTTGATAGTCTAGCTGAGTGAAGAGAGAATATCTTTTCCATATCGGAAGCTGGGTTCAAAACGATTCGTCTGATTATGCGGCCAGAATCTAAAGCGGAATACTATCGTTACGGCATTTTCGGGTTCGATATTTTCCCAAATTTATTGGATTTGGTTCGAGAAAGAAATATCCGGTGATGTGAACATCAGGTGCTTTCCAGCCAGTTCTGCGCGACCGAGTTCGCGACGGTCTGCAGGGATTGCTGTAAATGGGCATTGCTATTCCCCACCATGGCACAAGAGGTGACCGCACCCTGCCATTTATCCTGCAGGTCCATCTCGGCCACCGAGATATTGAACTCGCGGTGCATGCGTGCCAGCAGCGGTTTGATCCGGCCGCGCTTCTCTTTCAGCGAGGAACAGCCGGGCAGGTGGAGGTGAAGGGAAAGTACGCCAATCATTTTGTCGGGGTCGCAACCGGGGTGACGGTCCAATCCGTCAGCAGGGCCTCCCGCACAGCGAAGTAAGCCGGTTTGGGATCATAGTTCAGATCGAACATGAGTGGGTCAGCATTCCTTTCATTCAAGCAGCCATTCGCCGTAGCAGTGCAGCTGATCCAGGAGGTCGCATCCGAAATGTCCCAGGTGGTGAAGCTGTCGCAGACGCCCGACTCGAGGCATGCTTCCATCATATCTCGATATACATCCGCTTCAAAGGCCCATTTCTCAGCCTGGCTGCCAGTCTGCCTGGCTAGGTCCACATCCATCTCGGTGATCGCGATCCGCACGCCAAGGGCGGCGAACTTCTGCATCGTGGCGATCACATTCGTTTTTACGGGCGGCAGGAGATTGCTTTTCCAAGGCAGGAACAGGTGCATCTGCATCCCGACCACGTCGATGGGCACGCCCTCCGCTTTGAGCTGTTTTACGGTGGCGTACATCTTGTCGACTACAGGGGTCGTGTTTGCATCCTGGGGAGCCTGGTTGTTGTCATCGTTGAAGATCAGGATGCCGTTCGGGTCGGCTGCGCGGGCGGCGCGAAAGGCCAGGGAGATATAGTCAGGTCCGATCTTGTCATTCCAGAAATCCGCCCCTGGGGAAATGGATCGGCTGGTGGCCTCATTGGCGATGCTCCACTCCTGAACGCGGCCCTTATAGCGCCCGACAATATCCTTGATGTACTGCTCCATCAACTGGATATATTCATCGCGCGTGAAGTGACTGTTCTTCAACCAGTCAGGAAGTGCACCGGGGTTGCCCCATAACAAGTGCGAGGCGCGGATTCGCCAGCCGTGGCGGGAGGCGTAATCCACAGCCTGGTCCAGGGCGCTGAAATCGTACTGACCGGGTCCCAGCCACAGGCCGGGCGAGGAAAACTCGCTCAGGACGGCAACGTTGAACTCCTGCTGCATGGTCCGGCAGTAGCGCGGGTCGGAGGTGTATCCTACCGAAAATTCCGTCCCGATGGTGAGGTGGTGTGAAGCTGCCAGCACTGCCAGCCCCGGCTGAGTGTAGTAGCCGTTCTGCGTCTCGTCCCATTTTCCTGAGGCTAAGACACCGATCCGCAGCCCGGTAATCATGAAAGAGGTCGTCGGCGGGAGGGTGGTTCCGATGTAGACAACGCCCTTCGGGAAGAGTCCATTGGGCAGATTCAGGCCGGGTGTGGCGGTCAGATCCACGGACTGGATCAGTTGGCCCTGCCCATCCAAGACCTTAAAGCTCTTCCCCTCAGGCTGGTCGAAGACCAACTGGACCGCCTGGTCGGTCTTGAGCGGCAGATCTATATATACGTTATCGTCGGCTTTGGTGCCATCCCGGATGCCAATGGAATAATTGCCCTTATCGTACCCAAGGTCCAGGCGGGTGATGCCCTTCCACCAATTTCCGCTGGACGGCTCGGGAATGCCGAGGATCTTGATAGCGGCCGTCGTCTCGTCCGGGGTTCGGGTCATGGCCCTCTCAAGGGCAATATGAAGCGGTTCAGTGAGGGGAATAGCATTGCTTTCGGTGTCGGAATATTCATTACCCATATTTGAAAATGTGACCGTGTCGATAGCCGCGTCATAGGTTCCAAGAGAACAGTCGGGCAAGTAGAGCGGCCGCCATGGGACGGAGGTGCTGGCCAGCTCCGACAGGCCGGCGGGCAACGCCTCCAGAGCATTTTTCCAGACATACCCGCGCAGCTCCTGGCCGTCAACGCTGGTCGTCGCCTGGACGAAATCCCCAAAGGTTGCCAGGGGAATAACAGCCGTACCAGCTTTCAATGCCGCCAAGGAATCGAAATCCGCGTTGCCCGGGCCGGAATACAGGGCGGCATCCTGCTTCAATGTTGCAGAGGCGGGCAGGGTCGCGGTCGGCGTGAGGGCGGGGGGAACAGAGGTTGAAGTTGGTGCCGGCGCAGGCACGCTAGCCGGAGTACAGGCAGAAAAAAGAAAAATTGCAAGAAAAAGGATGAATCCAAGTTTTTTCGACATTTACTATCCTGGACAAGCTGGGAGAATTGAAAATTTACCTATATCCATTGAAGAACCAGACTCGTCACCAACCATTCACTACCGTAGTACAATCCTAACCGATATATTTACTTCCCTACCGTTATCTTGAGTTCGTCATTATCGCACTTAAATGACCATCGCACAACAGTCTGAAACATTCCTCATCGAAAACCCATCACCCCTTCAGAATCAGATTCTCCCTCCTGGCTGCCTCTCGGCCATCCAACCGGACATGACCGCTTTCGCGAGATATTCCTCGACCATTTGGATCACACCTGCGATCTACACTTGGCCGACGTTGCGCCTTCTTTCTCCATGGCCTTCGGACGGCCGTATTTCATGGCCGTTTGAATGAAGTCCAATGGCTTGTAAATACATTTGCGGTCATAAGACTCAGTTACTAAGGATAATTCCTTATCCAATTCTTCACTAAGAAAAGGGTAAATACGCCGACCAGGAACATATTTTGTTCGGCTTTTTTGAGGTAAGAAAAGTCTCTTCCACATAGTAAGACGCCTAACGAGACTGTTGAAAAACCCCTTCTGGGTTTTTCAACCAGTGCAAGTCCTTCATTATCGACTAACTATGCACAATCTGATTTGGCTCAAATTTTGACTTTTTCGACAATTTCAACGGCTTGGCTCACCTGCCGCCGCTTTGAACAAGACAAGATTGCTAGAAATCACTTTTTCTGCCAAATGGCCGCCGCGGACCGCGCCGAAGGCGGTCAGGTAGCCGGTGTTGGGCCGCACTAGCTTACAACAGTTTATCGGGTTGGAGAAAAAGCAATCTGATCGCCAAAGCAGAAATTGAATGACGTTTCTCTCTTGAAGCGTTGATTTGGTTAGCGTAAGAGAGCAAGTTTTGTTTGAGATAATTCAGATGCTCGTTGCTAATATCCACTGACCGATAATTCGCAGCTTCAATATTTTTTTGGAGAGCAGCAAGTTCATTCTCAGATAGAGCTCCACTTTCACGAATTTGTTTTAGACCATGCTGTAGGAGTTGGTCAGATTCTAAAGTTCTAGCTGCTTCACGAAAGAACTTAAGACCAAAATTAGTTAAGTCCTTGCTTATATCGACAAGTACAGTTTGAAATTCACTTTTGTCATTCTCGTAAATATACCAGGGTTCCTCGGCAAGATACGATTTAGCACCAGTTACTATTCGTCTTCTGTTTTTATAGACGACTAAGGGATAATCCAAACCAATTGGTCCAGTTGGATATAGATTCCAATTAGGATCGTAAGTTGTAGCTACATCCACTGCTAGTGCCCCAGTTTTTCCATCCCTTTGATATTTGATGTAATCAAAGAGATCATATTGCGACTTGCGTCGAAATACATAGAAAAAGCTAGGGCTACCGACGAATCGAAACTCAGGAAAATCCCGATCCATCATTTCGATAATCAGAGGTTTAATCCTCATAATCTGCCCTTCGAGCCGCCCAACTACGAGTTGGTAAGGAAAATTCCTATATCATACGCTTTGAGTATAGTATAAATATTTCCAGTATTTAGCTCGACAATGTTAGATTAGGACAAGCGTTCTGTTTTCTTCGAGTTCTCTGGTCCGAAAATACTTGTAGCAAACTGTTGAATTGCTAAAAACCGCTATAAAAAGTTGCACATAAATAACCTATACGAAAATGTAACATTGTCAAGTTAGATAGTCGTCATTTGCTCCAGCGCCTCGGCGGCGCGTTCCTTCTCCCTGGCCTTCGGCTTGCCATACTTCATCGCTGTTTGGATCGAGTGACCGGACATCTCGGCCCGGATCTCCGTGCTCACCCCGGCCTGGCGCAGCATGTAGGCATACGTGTGGCGCAAGACATGCGGCGTGACCACCACCAGCGGATCGAGCCGGTCCAGGCCCGCCCGCTTTCCCGCCTCGGTGACCATGCTCTGCATCGAGGCCGGGACAGAGGCCGGCAGCCAGCCCGCAGCTCCACGAACAACGCCTCGTGCGAAATTCCTAGTTTTTCCCTTTCCTTCAGCCAGGCTTCGATGGGTTTGAGAGCAGTCTTCGTCAGATTGGTTATTTGGCATCAGGAAGCGCGTGGCCGAGCAGGCGGTGTTGAGGCTTTTGCCCTTCGCCCAGGTAGTTGATCTCGATGAAACCGCAGGCAAAGCACCACACCACGTGTGGCCATGCATGGTTTTGGATAAGGTTCGTGCGCTCTTTTTGCGAGACCCGAGGGTCGCCTACCGCAATCCCGCCGCACTCCGGGTATTCGACATCCCATTCGCTCGAGTAGCTAGGGGCCAGGGCCTAGGTGAGGGGTGCATCCAGCTGAAGGACCTTGAAGGCAACCAGGCCATCGCGACTTGCCAGGTTTGCCTCCAGCATTTCCACCTGGTCTGCATCGTAGAGGGGATTTTGCCTGCCATAGGGATAGGTTTTTTTGATGCGTCTCAAGACACCGGACTTATTCAATTCCTGGGGCGGCTGTCTCAAGAAAACACTGAGCTCGTCCAGTTCGTTCCCCTTTGGAAAATCCTTTTGCCCTTTTCGAATGAGCAACATATTCCATCACCTCTTCCGGTCCTCTGACCAGTCGGTTACCTTTTTATTTTACACACGGTTCGTAAGGGAAATCTTCCCTGCTGTATTGATAAAACACATCTTCCTTCCTTGTTTTGGACCGGGAATTGGGTAGTCGGTGGACGGTTTTATTCTCTTTGCTGATTTCCAACACGAATAAGACTAAGTTCATCAGGGCAGCATTGTTGCCAGAGAGCCACACTTTCTTCCTCAAGAACTCCGCCAACGTAATTATAAATATGCCGGCGAACATGAGGCATCTCAAGCATGACGGATGGATTTATCCAACGATCTTTCAACGCGAAAACGACATGGTTTACTACATCACTCATTACAATGGCTCCCAAGCACATTTCACACGGCTCTAGGGTAGTGTAGATGACTCCGTTGTCATGCGGATAATCGAAGAATCTTGTTGCTGTTGCTAGCAAAGCATTCAACTCGGCATGAGCGAGGCGATTATGCTTTCCTTTGTGTTCAGCGTGCCCGCGTCCAACGATCAGTCCACTATGGACAATGACAGCTCCGATAGGTCGTTCTCCTGCCAGCATGGCTAAGGCAGCTTCTTTGAGTGCTTCTTGCATGAAGAAGGCATGATCGAGTGAGTTGAAATCGAAGGCCATGTCAAAGACCTTTACCCATGCTGATTATTCCTCGGCGAGCCGTCCACCGACTTAGCACACCGGCGGGGCGGATAGGCAGACCGACACAATTATTATGGCATGATAATCAGAAAACGTGCTGCATACACGCGGGGCGGAGCCCCGTCCGATGAAGATACGGTGTTGGGCTGGTTCTGGTAACCCAAGTTTCTTCTATAAAACGGGCAAGTCTGTTATCGCGCTACTCCATATTCTGCCAAGCCGGCAACAGAAGCAGGAAGAAAGCAATTGCTAGGAGAGCAGCCAGAAACGAATATCTATAGGGCAACTGTGTGGGCGGAACAAATACAGAATTGAGGACACTGGTTAATGCGCACGAGCCTGCAAGGCAATACACACCCCATTTCTTCCACTTCCAAATTCAGTAGATGCTGATTGCGGTTATCAAGAATACGAGGGCGTAAAAGGGGAGGGAATTGTGTTGCCAAATACCTGGATCGTAGCTCTGAATACCAGCCCAGCTCAAGATCAAGTAAATTGCGCCGAACACATAAGCAAGCGCGAAGAATGCAAGGATGATGGAAAGACCCGAAGAGCGTTTTTTTTGAAGGTTAATATTCACTCATGCGTCCTCTTTTATGTCGAGAAAAAATGAAAGCAATTCATTTGACTAAGAACCAGCCCAACGGTGTGGCTTACCTAGCCGCTGATTTGAACAAGACAAGACAGCATAAAATCACTTTTTCTACCAAATGGCCACCGCGGACCACGCCGGAGGCGTTCAGGTGGCCGGTGTTGGGCTGCCCATCTAGTTACCGTTCTGTGCAAAAATGGCAAATGCACCTGGAGAGCAGATAGAAGTCTTTATCGTTTTGTTGGTCATATCTATAGTGGGCAAAGGAAAGTTACAGAAGCTTTCGACTTTTTCCCAATCGCCCGTCCAATAGTAAAGCGCTAATGTGCTTAGGTTTTGAGATCCAGCAAACTTTATTGTTACAGAAATAGGTGCATTGTAGGTAAATCCTTTGAATCCTTCCATTTGATCCCCAAGACCTGTCAGTAGTTCAAAGGCATCTCCATTGTAAACAAGTGAAGGAGGATAACTGGATGTTAATCCAGGTATCAGCATTGCTCTGGCAGGCTGTGAAGTTGCATCTTTAGGAAAATCCAACCAGATTTCAGTGCCAGTTTCGCTTGCGTAAATCAGGCTCGCTTCAATTCCAGGAAACAGGCGAACAGAGAACGACTGGAAGTAAGGATTCTTTGTTGGGTAAGGTGGGGGAGGTAGAGGTGTGTAGGTTGGATAAAGCGTATAAGTAGGATAAGCTGTCTGAGTTGGCATTGTTGTGAGTGTTTCAGCAACGGCAGATTGAAGACTGGCGACTTGTGATGGAGATGAACATGCCGACAGAAAGGAGAGCGCCAATAAGATTACGAGGAAGTATTGGATTTTCATCTTGCAATTGCTCCTATCTTAATTGAATCTCTGAGGCTGTTCTAATTTTGGCAGCCCAATTATGAGTCGGTAAGTAAAACTTTTATATCATGCACTTTAAGCATAATACAAAAATATGTCCGGTGTTTAGATAGTCGCCATCTCATCCAGTGCCTCGGCGGCACGTCCCTTTTCCCTGGCCTTCGGGCGGCCATACTTCATTGCCGTCTGGATGGAGTGACCGGACATCTCGGCCTCTCGTTCTAGGCTCACTCTCGCTTGGCGCAGCGTTAATCATCTTCTCCATTGGGCTGGTCCACAAGTTCAGCACCGCGATCCAGGTCGGCATCCGAGATCGCATCATACTTCATCATCGTGGCGATGCTGTGGCCCATCTTGGCAGCCACAGCATGTGCTACAAGAATTTAAGGCAAGATGTACAGTCTCGCGGTGCTGAATTTGTCCAGACGTGTTTAATGAGGAAGGTTGAATGGCTTGGGATAAAAAGCGCAAACGAGTTGCACCATCGCATATTAGTGGTGTTCCGGACTATTTAGATGGTTGCCAGTCAATACTGCCTAATTCTTCTCCCGATGGTGGTGAATATAAGGGGAGAAGTAATTCATCACAATTACTTGATTTTGATTCTACGATAATATTTACACATTCACTAATGGAAGTGATGATCAACTCATCACTTCCATTAGTGAAGTTACCTATGATAGCAAATAAATCACCATCAGGCGATATGGAGATTTGACGCTCAAAAAATTGAGGGGTATCTGTTAATTTGAGATAATCCGATCCGTCAGGCTTGATTCTAAAAACATGCTGGCCTTTTTGATATAAATCTCCCCCATCTACAACATAGATATATTTACCATCTGGCGACCAAGCCACACTCCCCAGGTTTCCTTTTTCGGTGAAAGTTATATCATTTCCGCAATTAATACTCATGACCCCAACGGCACCGTTTGAAGTGTAAGCCAATTGTTGCCCATTGGGGGAAAGTTTCATATCTGTAAAAAAATAACTATGGCCTGTATCACAAATTATTTTATTATTTCCACCGTCAGGACTCATGGAATACAATAAAATATTTCCTCCATCTTCATTGTCTCTCAGGTAGTAAATCGAATTATCATCTGGGGACCAAAAAGCAGCATAATAATCGAATTTCTCAGCTGTATTTTCGGTCGTTAGTAACTTTAGACCGGAACCATCCGTATTGAGAATATAAATATCTTGTGCTCGTGATTCCGGATAGGGTGAATAATCAGAATAAGAGACCATAATTATTAACCGTGTTCCGTCATGTGACCAACTCAATCCATTGATGTACCCATTCCGGGAATTAACAGGTTCCACGAGATCTTGCCCTCCAAGAATTTTTACAGATTCCCCTCCATAAATTTTATAAATATACAGATTCCCCAAAACAGTTTCTCCAACTATTGAATAGCCAATATTCCCACTTCCTCCCATAGCAGTTGGGGTTCCCATAGCAGTTGGGGTTGCAACACTCGTGGGTGTAAGAGTTATTGTGCTCGTAGCTGTTGTCGTGCTTGTCGAAGTAGGACCGGCTTGTTCTACTTGAGCACATCCGGCGAAAAAAGTATTCAACAGCATTAGTAAGATTCCAAAGAAAACATATCTGTTGTGCATATTTCCTCCTTGTAGACAAGCTTTAGTTTCCGCTAACTGATTTTGAAAAAGGATGATAATGGGTGCAAGAAGTGTTAATCTTGTGGCGCGAACCTGACCCGTCACCAACTATTCACTCATCGTATTATTATCTCAATGTTTATCCAAGTCGTTATCCTGGTAAAGTTCAGTCTTGCTCCTATAATCTATTAGTTATTATTAAGCCACCGCTTCATAGATAGATCTCAACTATTGATAGGATTATTACTTGTGTACTTTGTTCAGCACCTTTGGCTTGTCGACTTTCACGACGTTTATCAGCGGTTCACATAGGTTAGCCATGCCATCCAACCCTAGCCCCTGACCACCTCGGTGCTGGTAGTCGTCATCGTTTCTCACGATCCGATGACTCCGTTTAGGCAAAGGATGAATTGTCCCAAGCTTCGCGCCTTCCCGTTATCAGGAACGCACGTCTTGGTAGGTACATTGTGGCAGAACACAAGGTTATATCCAGTTCACCTTCCTGTCATAACAAATTCGTATGCGACCTCGTGTCGCAACTATCCTTTAGTCGTTGAGTGACGGAAACGCATCCGGGGGGCGGAGCGTCTGGGCGAGCCGAGTGCGATATGGATGTACAAGCCCGTCCGATTATTTGGCTCCCCGTCGCATTTTCTCATCTGGGACAGTACTGCCGTACTGAGCCCGAATTGGTTTTTGAAACTCCCTGCCCATAAATCTGCGCCTCAGCCGCATCTACACAAGGAGTGGATCATGGCTGATGGTCCAATTTCAATCCCCAGCGAAGGGGGGATTCTGCAACAAGTATGATATGGAGGGAGAAGCCAATCAATGGGAGAGGCTGAGAGTTTGATAGGTCGAAAGAATATATTTGGGAAAAAAGGGGCTGGAGCGGGTTCTTTGACGCAACAACTCGGTGACCGAACTGCATCCGATTAGCCAGACGCCTGCCAAGAAAACCAAACTGCCTCCATTGAGCAAGGAACAGAAAGTCAGCAACCGGGCTTTAGCGCATGAGCGCATTTTGATCGAGAACATCATTTGCAAGTTGAAAATCTTTCGTATTTTGAGCGGACGCTATCGAAATCGCTGTAAACGCTTTGGACTTCGCTTCAATCTGATTGCTGCTGTCTACAGCATAGAACTTGATCTTTTTCACTAACTGACTTTTGCAAGAGGTCTATTGAATAATAGTTATTCCAGCCCATAATTCATTCCAAGTTATATTTCCTGCATCATAGGCAACAAGGTCAGACCAAGGCCCTTTTTCCTGCTCTATAATATTGTTGTTGTTATCGTAAACAGTAAATTGCCATGTATTTGGTTTAATGGTAACGGGACCACCCACTGTGGGTATACCCCCTTGGCTGCACATACTTATAGCCTTTGGCAATTGAGGGACAGTCCAAGCGAAAGGCGCCCGTGCGTTACAAGTATCACCTGAACACACTTCCGTCACGTTCACTTCAACATAAGTTTTCGGATTACTCGAATCGCTTGCGAAAGTTACACTCAACCAAGTAATATTTGGCATTCCTTTGTTCAGTAAACCACTAAGCTCAATATCAGATCCTAGGTCAGCCCGACAAGGAACGTACTCGAGGGTTGGTAATGGGGTTGGTGTAATAGTTGGAGTCGTCGTGGGGGTTGGTGTTGCCGTTGGCGTGGGAGTAATTGTAACAGTTGGTGTTGATGTCAAAGTTGGGATTGGTGTCAGAGTTGGGCCAAATAATTGACCCGCCCCACATCCTGATAATAGTATGCTTGAAATCAAAACATAAATTACAAGTATCATCTGGTTTTTGTGCATAATGCCTCTTGCGACTATCACAGGCGCACCCGGTGACTTCTTAGTGAGCCACATAACTTTGAAATGCTCTTGATGACCGCCCAAGTACGAAACCTGGCCGAGTCTCTTATGGCTTTTCGCGAGGATAAACAGGAATGTTGATTTCTTCAGCCCCGCCATTCATCATATGGAAAATAATTGGCTGCACCTCCGCAATGCTACTACAACCTGAAGTTCCACATAAATGTGCCCAAAAGAACGGCGATTGAAAAAAGAAGCGATAACCCTCCATCTGCTGATCGAGTTTATCCCCGCTTTGAAACACCATTGAGATCTGCCCGTTGTTCGATATAAAGAAATTATTGACCAGCCAATTTAAATCGCCTACATGGATTTCCTGATTTCCCCACCGATTCATTCCAGCTTGAAAATCGGCCCATCCGGAGTCATAGAACAGTAAATATGACCCATCTGTTAAATCTTTCCCGAATTGAAAATGCCCACTAGTATCAGAAGTGATGTAATTGGTCTGAAGAACGCAGGTTAGATCTGAGGAGCCTGCTTCCACCTGCTTACATAACACCAAGGACCGATTGGCTATTTCAGCATTCGGGGCGGCAGGAATCAAAGTACCGCGAGGGGGTAAAGGAATGGGAGTGCTTGTTGCAGTATCAGTAGGAAGAGGGGTTGGCGTGTTTGTCGGGATTGGTGTATTCGTTGGTATTGGCGTCAAAGTTGGCCCAAAAGCTTGACCCGGCCCGCAAGCTGTTAAGACCAAACTTATTGCTACAACAAATGAGGCTAAGACAAGTCGTTTTGTTTTCATTCTTCTCCTGCGCTTTCACGGGCGCATCCGGCGGCTACTCAAGTATGCCGCATAATGTAATGATGGTAATCAATCGCCGTTGAAGTAGTACTGCCAGTCGCCCGACAGGGTCCCACGCACATTCAAGCAGATGGATTTCGCACATATTCTTCGAGATCAATGTAAGACTTACTTTATTCATTTACTTGGTGCAGCTTCCCATTTTCCCTGCGAACAAGTTGAACCGTTATAAGTCCCGACCCAACTACCAGATGCGGTTTTCCCATCTGCATTAAATTTCCCTGTTAAAGTTAAAACCTGATCATTCGTAGAAGGCGGGACAGGATTAAACGGATCTGGCGGATTTGGCGAGGAATCGCTCATATCTAATTCTAGAGAAAATTCCCCATTGGTAATCTTCATTCCGTCAGTATACGTAACATCAACTGAACCTGATTGCGAAACTGGCCCGCATTGAAAACCTGTAAAATTAAAAGCAGCATCAATTATCATAGTGCTATTAGGATTGACTGTAAAAACCACATTACCAAAGTCTGCATTCGCATTCCATTTTCCCGCAACAGGTAAATTTGTTCCTAGACCACAGGCGCTAAATGTGAAGGAACATAATAAAATGAATAAGGTAGTGATTCGATGATAACAAGAAAACTTACAATGGGTCCACATATTCCTCCTGCGCTGTCACGGGCGCACCCGGCAGTTTTTCAAGAAAAATGCAAAACTTGGAATAAAATAATCAATTCCAACTCGAAACTTGGATCCAATTGAGGTTCTTATCAACGGTTAGCAAAGTTCCCGCCTGATAGGTTATGCCGTCCAATGTGGCAGTTACATTGACTGTGATTTTGGTTCCGTAGCACTTGTATTGCGGACCGCCTGCATCAGAATAACTCACTTGGCCAGAAAGGTTTACACTTCCATCTGGATATGCGGCCGTAATTTCCGCGTTCGTCGCACACAGATCCGTACCCGTCGGATAGGTACCAAGAACCTCGCTATAGGTAGGAAGAGCGGGAGTCGGTGTAAGAGTGTCCGTTGGTGTATTTGTTGGAATTGGTGTATTCGTTGGTGTTGGCGTCAAAGTTGGCCCAAAAACTTGACCCGGCCCGCAAGCTGTTAAGACCAAACTTATTGCTACAACAAATGAGGCTAAGACAAGTCGTTTTGTTTTCATTCTTCTCCTGCGCTTTCACGGGCGCATCCGGCGGCTACTCAAGTATGCCGCATATCTTGATAATGACGGTTCGGTTGCCATCGCAGCCGGAGCGGCAGTTACAAACAGGCCTCCATAAATCCCGGCATGCGAATTTTTTGTAATTGTTCTTCAAGATAAACGCAAGACTACCTTTATCTACTGGAGGAAATGATGTGAAGATAAAATTTATCACCCTCCAACCAGCGGAAGCATCTGTTATTCCTACATAATAATGACTAAAGAATTTATCAGTGTTGCAACATGATGACAAAATAACATCGGCGACCATCTCCTCCAGCAGTTCGGTGCCGCGATCCAGATCGGCGTGCTCAACCGTGTAGTTCTGGAAGGCGAGGTGGCCAAACAGTGGACCCACAGCGAAGATGCCTTTCTGCGCCTGGCCGTCTACGATGCGCATACCCGGGTCACCAAGGAAAAAGGGAACTACGGTCGTCCGCGGCGGCTGCCGCACTACATCACCCTCCTGCTGCCGGGCGGCAAGACCACCGGCGGGCGGGAAGTAGGCGTCCACCCGAAGGAGCGCCTGCGCGCCACCGGCGAGCTGCACGACCGGGGCTACCGGCGCACCCTCCACGAAATGCTGGTCGGGACCGGCAGCCAGGCGGTTACGGATCTCCTGCAGCGTCTTCCCAATGCAGGCGAGCTGCACACGATCTCCGCCCAGCAGGAGTCTTTGCACGTCGTTGTCTCTGCTGTGATCGTCTACGCTTCCGCGGGGTCACGGCAAAAAGAAGAGCAAGATTGAATTTCCTCCCTTGTGGACGTATCCATGCGTCCCACGCAGGCCCGCGGCCTGCCAGGGGAATTGGTGCGCAGAAATAGCGTACCCGCGCACCTCTGCTTTTTTGTGTCCTGTTTTGTGCATCTCCAAAATGACAAGCCTCCAGGGTGGGAGGGTACCCTGGTCGGCTTGTCGCTGTTAGTTTACGACGGGCCGCTGGGTGAGTCAAGCGGATCGCTTTCGACGTGGTCTGCATCGCCATCGACGTCGATGCTGCCGGCAACCAGGTCCCAGACCATTCCTACCAGCTCTCCGTTAAACCCCAGGGCTTTATCCAGTACAACGATCAGCTCCACTTTGATTGCTTTCGGGAGACATTTTTTCTCAATCCTGGCTATACCTGGGTGGGTATCCCCGATCATTCTCCCTAGCTCTCGCAGGGAGAGCTGGTTGGATATTCGTCTGGAGCGGATGATCTCCCCGATGTTACTTGTTGAGCAGCTCGCCGGCGCGTACGGCGCACCCGATCGGCGAAGCACCTCCTCGGGCCCCATGCCGAACCACCTGGCGACCTTGACTAGATAGCCAAATGTTATGGCGATTTTGCCTGTCTCAATCTTGCTTAGCTCAACCTGGTTCATACTCATCTCGTTGCCGCGGGGCATTCTCCACCCTCGCTTATTTCGCTCGCTCCGGATCCAGCTGAAGTCCATGCTTGTTCTCTACCCGGGTTTGCATCTTTAAAAGTGGCGATGGTGGACTTGGTTGCCAACGGGGACGACTGCTGCCGGCGGTAGCTGGCGTTGGCCGGCGGTAGCCGGTAAGCGGCGGTATCCGCCAGCGCCCTGGACCGACGGCGGTAGCCCGAGAGTGCGGGGCGTACGGCGGGTTGGCCCGCGCCGGGCCGGTAGGCCAAACCGAAGCCTGAAGGCCGAAACGGCCGGACTGGCCACCGAATGGAAAGCTGGTGAATGTTTCAATTTCTGGAATCACTTCTGATGCGCAAAGCGGGGTAAACACCATCACAATTACATTAATTGACAGTTACATATATAATCTAACTCCGGTTGTCCTGAAAGCGAACGGAGCAGCCACATACAACTGGAGTACCACCATCCAACTACCTGCCTCTCGAAATGATTCGGATAAACAAGGCCGAATATACCTGCTGCAGATCACTGTGACCGATACGGTTGGAAATGCGGGTGTTCTCTCTGCCCAGGTGCACGTCCCGCATGGCCATGGCAAATAACTTGTAAGCCCAGCGTTCCCTAGGAGTCCAGTCTCTCACATGTGAGCAGACTGGAGTATTTAATAAATGGACTTTATTCTGCTTTCGCGGGATGTTTGTTGTGTTAATATCAAGCTATAACATTCCTAAACGTAATGTTGTGGAGGATTTTATATGCGCGGCCGCATAATTTCATTCCTTCTTTCACTATCGCTCCTGCTCACGGCGTGTGGATCAAGGACGTCGACACCGCCTCCCTCCGTGCCGGCCAACCAAATCTCGGCTAGCCAGACGCCGCTTGCCGCACCGACGGGAACTTCGACGCTGTCTCCAACTGGCACTTCCACGCCTACCATTGCGCCGAGTTCTACATTCACCCCTACGGCTCCAGCCAGCTTTTTGCCGCAAGGGGCGCGCCTGCGGTTGGGCGACGGCTCGATCTCGGGGATAGCCTTTATGCCGGACGGGAAAAACCTGGCGGTCAGCACCGCCATAGGCGTGTATATGTTCCAAACTGGTACGTTGGAGCAAGTATGGAGCAGTCCGATCGTCACTGGCGCGGCCTGTCTGGCGGCCTCCCTGGATGGGAAAATATTGGCCACAGGCAATTATGATGGAACGGTGACACTTTGGGATACTGCCACGGGCGACCTCCTGCGTACCTTGACCGGAAATAATCCTGATAGTACGGGAAATGCCGGCAATGTTCCTGGGCGCATATTCAGCCTGGCATTTTCACAAGACGATCAAAGGCTGGCTGTGGATATGCTGTTTGATCAATCTGGGCCTCCTTCTAATGACATTTTCTTTTGGGATGTAGCCACTGGAAATCAGCTGGCTACCCTGGTCTCGGCTGGCCCTGTATCCATATCCCTGCCTCCTAGATGGGCGCTTAGCGAGATGGCTTTTTCTCCGGATGGGAAAGTGCTTGCCATGGGTTTGGGCGATGGGAGCGTCGAGATCGCCGACGCCACCACAGGGAATGTGCTGCAAACCCTCGCCGGCCAAACAGATTCGGTCCAGAGCGTGGCATTCTCTCCTGATGGAAAAACCCTTGCATCGGGATCCCTGGATAACACAATCGTCCTGTGGGATACGACCAGCTGGAAAAGTGTGTTGACACTGACGACCGGGAACAATACCGGCGTGTGGAACGTGGCTTTTTCTCCAGATGGAAAAACCCTTGCCTCCGCTGATGTGCGTGGCACGATCACCCTGTGGGATCGAGCTTCAGGGAATCAACTCCGGACTCTCAAAGGGCATACCTCTCTTTTGGTAGGGTTGGCTTTTTCACCGGATGGGAGTAGCCTCGCTTCCGCATCTCCCTTTGACACCTTGATCCTTTGGAACTGGAGAAGCGGGACGAAGCTGAGCAGTCTCGATGGCAGCAGCGGGTACGTGAGAAGCATGGCCATCTCGTCGGATGGGAAAATACTGGCTTCGGGCTACACTGATCACATGATTCGGCTCTGGGATGAATCGACTGGAAAACCGTTGCAAGATCTCATTGGTCATGTGAATGAGGTATATTGCCTGGCCTTCTCCCCGAGGGGTAAGATATTGGCTTCCGGGTCTCTCGACAATACGGTCATCTTATGGGATATGTCTACAGGGAAACCCTTACACATACTCAGAGGCTTTACTGATGGAGTACGAAGCGTAGCCTTCTCCCCGGATGGGAACATACTCGCTACCGGATCGCACAATTCGATCATGCTTTGGGATACGGCGACCGGAGCACTCTTGAACAAATTTTCCGGCCCAGGCTTTGCAGAAGAGCTTTCCTTCTCGCCGGATGGAAAGACGCTCGCCGCCGGACCTTGGGCCGGGACGGTGACACTCTGGGATGTGGAAAGCGGTAAGTTATTAGATGAACTGGATGGATGTAAAGTTGCTGGCAACGTCACCTTTGCATCGGACGGGTCTATGCTGGCAACAGATTATGGAAGTGACTCATTCCTCCTTTGCGATCTATCCACGGGTACGCAATCCCATATTTTGAAGGCCAATTCCGAAAATGGAGACTATTTCCACATGGCTTTTTCTCCAGATGGAAAGAAGTTCGCCGCAGAATCACAATTTGGCGTTCTCACCATCTTTGATGTGGATACAGGTGAGGTGCTTCTTACCCAAGACATCAATTATGGGATTGGCATGATTTTCTCTCTTGATGGAAATACACTCGCGATTGATTATGGTGATGGGACAATTGTTCTCTGGAATATAGCCCCCTAGAACAAAATGTCCTTATCGATGCAATCCAGAATACCATTGTAGGTATGATCTATTTCTTCCGAGAAATGTCCTACTAGATGGTCGTCGGCGGTAGCCGGCAAGCGGCGGTATCAGCCAGCGACCTGGACCGACGGCGGTAGCCCGAGAGTGCAGGGCGTACGGCGGGTTAGCCCGCGCCGGGCCGGTAGGCTCCACCGAGGCCGATAGGTCGAGGCGAATGCGACAACGTTCATGGCTGTCGCTTTACTCATGAGTTGGCCACCAATCGGACCCACCAATTGGCCGAAAGTGCAAATCGTTCGGATGGCATTTGTTATGGAAGGAGATATGGGGCTTGATCTAACGGTTTTAGGATTGTTCTGGGTGGTAGGAATAGTGCTTGGAAAAGAATTATTCGCGGACCTGGTGAAAAATTTTCCTGGTGAATCTTGCATATGGATCTCTATGGGAGGTGTATGCCATACGGACCAACCGGCTGCTGCCTTGGATCTGGTGACACTCGACCAGTAAATCCAGCGAAAGCCCTATCTCACCGGCCGGGTTGTAAACACATCGCGATTTGTGCCCGCATAGAGGATGGATGGGTTTGACGGGTCGAACGCCAAGGCATTAACATTGACCCTCTCCAACCCAGAATTGAACGCCTTCCAACTATCACCGCCGTTCGTGCTGATATATACGCCGTTATCTGTACCCGCATAGAGGGTGGTGGAAACATGTGGGTTGAGCGCCAGCGTGGTGATTGAATATGACAGGCCGCTGCTGGCTTTGCTCCAATGCCTGCCGCCATCCAAACTTTTTAGTAAGATATCCGGGAAGTCTACCGCCGCATAGAGGGTAGTCGGCGTCGCCGGGTCAATCACCAGAAACCCGATAGAAGTATTACTCGGGCCGGGCATGGCCGCACTCCAATTTACACCGCCGTCTGTACTTCTGAACACACCTTTGTAATACAATGCCGTATAGAGGGTGGTCGGAGTGACGGGGTCGATCACCACGGTTTGAAAAAAATTGTTTCCCGGGCCAGTGTTTATCTGATTCCAGCTCTCGCCTCCGTCGGTGCTTTTGTATACCTCGCCTTTGAGTGTCCCATTATCCACTCCCCCCACATAGAGGGTTGTCGGTGTCAGCGGGTCGATCACCAGGTCGAGAAACCTCATATCTGTCAAACCAGCATTACTTATGTTCCAGCTCCCGCCGCTGTCCGTACTTTTAAATACACCACTCGATGTCAATGCATAGAGGGTGGTCGGCGTCAGCGGGTCAATCAGCAGCTTCAATACCTGCATATCAGTCAGGCCAGTACTGGCGGAGCTCCAGCTTTGGCCTTCATCCATACTTTTGAAGATACCAATGCTTGTTCCTACGTAGAGGGTGAACGGTGTCACCGGATTGATTGTTATGGCAAAAACCGGAGTAGCTGCCAGGCCTGAGTTGTTAGCACGCCAGGTCTCGCCTCCGTCGGTACTTTTGAACACGCCGCTGCTAGCTGTCCCTGCATAAAGAGTGGCTGGTGTCAGCGGGTCAATTGCCAGCGCGAGGATAGATGGCTCAGTCAAACCGGTATTCATCGCCGTCCAGTTCGTATTTCCGTTGATACTTTTATACACGCCTTGGCTGGATGTGACTGCATAGAGAGCAGGTGGGTTGGCCGAGTCAATTGCCAGGCCGGCGATGTCGGCATTTGCAAGGCCGAGGCCTAGCGACATCCAGCTTCCACCGCCATCGATGCTTTTGTATACCCCGCCTTTGAGTGTCCCATTTTCCACTCCCCCTGCATAGAGGGTCGTCGGCGTCAGCGGGTCGATCAACAAAGATTGAACAAAAAAATTGGGAATATCGACAGGATCCCACTTTCCGCCCCCGTCTGTGCTTTTAAACAACCAACCATTCCCGGCGGTTGCCGCGTAGAGCGTGGTCGGTGTCGACGGATCAATCGTGAGGACATAGACATCGAAATCGTAATTGTCATCATGGGCCGGATCATTATAATCCAGGCCCTGGTTATTAATACTCCAGCTCCTGCCCCCATCGGTCGATTGATACACACCGTTGCGAGCTCCCACATAAAGGGTGGTAGGTTTCCCCGGGTAAAACAACATGACATTGATTGAGTCATGCAGGCCGGTGATGCTCCAATGCCCGCCGCCGTCCGTGGTCTTGTACAATCCACTACCCGCTCCTGCATAGAGAGTTGTCGGCGTGGTTGGATCGATCGCCAGGGTTCGAATTAAAAAAGCGTCCCCGAGACCAATGTTGATAGGATCCCAGCTATTCCCTCCATCCATGCTTTTGAACGCTCCAGCATATCCTCCCGCATAGAGAGTCGTTGGCGTCTTTGGGTCGATCGCCAGGGTCAAAATGGATGGCTGGATGTACGTACCGGGAATTGTCGATACCCTGTTCCAGGTTTTCTTCGCTGCCGATGCGCCGTTATTATTTGTGGCGGTGTCGATCAGCCAGGATTTCCGGGAGAAATCATAGGAAAGGTCGTAGATGGTTATCGTGGAGGTGATTACACCATTGGTGTAATGATATTGCACAGTAACCTCGACTGCGGCGTTAGAGATGTCCTGGCTAATAACAGTGATCGTCCGGACCTCCACGCTCTGGAGGGTATTCCAGAAATCAACATATCCCTGGTAGCCACCCTGGGAAGGCCCGTTCACGGCATTCTTGTATCCATCGGACAACAGCGCCCAGGTCATTTCGTAGTTTTTGGCATTGATGTTATCGAAATAGATATGGATGAATTGCCCCGGAGTTTGGACGACCTGGGTAGGTGTATATGTTACGGTCAGCGATGGGTTCGGAGAGAGCGAGACGGTCGGAGTGGAGGTGAGGGTGGCCGAAATCGCCTTCGTAACGAGGCTGGTCAGCGTAGTGGTCATGGTCGCCCGTTCAGGGGTTGAGGTCGGGCGTGGCGAAGCGCATGAGAAAAAAAACAACATTCCCAACAAGAGTAATAAAAAAAGGCGTTTCATGATCGATCCTGACTATTCTGGAGAGTTCGTTTTTTCGGTCGGCAAAATGAATTTGTCAAAGAGAACTGTTATCAGTATATAGTGAATTCATGATGGGAACAACGGGTTACGCGAAGACGGCCTCGCGTTCTTTTAAG
This sequence comes from uncultured Chloroflexia bacterium, assembly GCA_963753465.1. Lineage (GTDB taxonomy): Bacteria > Chloroflexota > Anaerolineae > Anaerolineales > Villigracilaceae > UBA877. Next base: position 1,064,273 of record CAVWCJ010000005.1, on the reverse strand, counting down.
GTATTTATGGAAACATGCCCCCATACATGGCCATGTCAAACAAAAAAAAACCAATATCTGGCGTTTCTACGTGGCGGCCTCGCGTGCTCCGGACTTTCGATAGCTCATAACGCCTTTTTGGAAGCATGAGTTGGCCAGCCTTAAAAAGAAGCATCAGCTGGCCAAACGGCCATCTGATGGGTAGCGGGACAATGGCCCTTTGACGATGGGCATATAGATGGCATCCTTGAAAGGCCACTTTTCCTTCCAGCGGGCGCCAGAGCAGGTCATCCAGGCGATCATGCCCTCAGCCCGATTCCGGATCTCCCTCGACCTGACTGAACTTGAGCGTTTCGTGCTGACCCTGGTGGCGGGGGGAGAACAGTACGAGATCGCCGCTAGGCTTACGCTCAACCCCTTCATCGTCAAATGGTAGGCTGGCATTATCCTGTCCACGCGAAGCGTCGCCAGCCGCACGGAAGCCGTCACCCTGGTGCCGCGTAACCGGTTGATCACTTAGAACACTCACTCTATCCACCCCAAGTGGTGGAGGTAAACACTCCCCTGCGGATGGATGCGGCCGGGGGATATAAACTGTAGAATAAAGAACGAGTTGCATACGGTTTAATAGCCCCAGGGCCTGAAGCGACTTATTTACCCAACGAGCCTGTCAGATCATATGCGGAGGGAAGAGTTGAAGAAGAAACTTTTCGTTTTCGTGTTAATGGCCGTATTGCTGGGAATGGTCGCGGGCTGTACTCCCAACAGCGTCGTGCAAGTCAATACGCCCGTCCCTAATACACAAGCCGGCACGCCCGCTCCCAATGGTGAAATCAATGTGCCCGGTGTCAGCATACAAATCTATGCCCCCGGCCCGAACCCCGCAGCCAATACGGCCGATGCACACGGCCGCGTTGCCAGTGTCGGGCTGGGACTCTGGCACGGGATCATTTCACCGGTGACTCTCGTGGTGTCATTCTTCAAGAAGGGTGTGCAGATGTACGAAGTGCACAACGACGGAAGCCTGTATAACCTTGGTTTCTTATTGGGAGTGGCGCTCGTGTTCGTCCTTCTGGGAGTACTCGTCGGTTCGAGACGCCGCTAACCGGGCTGTGCGTCCAAATCAAGCCTGTAAGGCAATCAGTTGGTCCTATCCCATTCTCATGCGTTGAACAAAGGAGATTTCCTATGAGTATTACGTTTATCATCGTTGTGGTGGCGGTATTGTTGGTCGTGGGCGCCATCTCGGGTTTGGTTTTTTCCCGCCGTCAACGTTCGAAGCGGTTTCAAAATAAATATGGGTCTGAGTATAACCGTACGGTAAAGAGCGCGGGGAACGAGAAGAAGGCGCAAGCCGAGATGAATGAACGCCAGAAGCATGTCGAAACTTTGAATATTCGTCCACTTTCGGATGACGAGCGCAAGCGGTATCTGGCTGATTGGACTGCTGTCCAAGCCAAATTTGTTGACCAACCAGGGCAGGCGACTGTCGAGGCCGACCACCTGATCATGGAAGTCATGCAGGCTCGTGCCTATCCAGTATCTGAGTTTGAGCAGCGGGCAGCCGACATCTCGGTCAATTATCCTACCCTGGTGAGCAACTACCGCGCCGCGCGCGAGATCGCCGTCAAGAATGAACACCATCAGGCAAATACTGAAGAACTAAGGCAGGCATTAATTTATTACCGCTCCCTGTTCGATGAACTCCTCAAAACAGAGACAGTCCGTCCCGAAAAGAAAAAGGGATGAATTGTTTGCCTAGGTTGTCCACTTGAGCCACCTGAATGTACGCCGGCAGTCCGTGTCCGTGCTCTCCCCATACATCAAGGCATTCATCCGCAGGGTTGAGCCGGCCTGGGATCGCATTCTGAACCCCATCGGTTTCTTACCGTTTGAGCATCTACCAAGGGGAAATGCAAATCGGCGGAGGAACGGATGATAGTCAGCCCTCTTGCAGGAAAGCCGGCTGACCCAGCCGCGCTGGTCAATGTGCCCAATCTCGTCACAGCCTACTATACGGAAAGGCCTGATCCCTCCGTATCGGAGCAACGGGTCGCGTTCGGCACCTCTGGGCATCGTGGTTCGGCGTTCGAGGAATCTTTTAACGAATGGCACATCCTTGCCATCACTCAGGCTATTTGCCTGTATCGAAAACAGCATAAAATCGATGGCCCTCTATTCCTAGGTATGGATACACATGCGCTCTCGGTGCCGGCGCTGGCCAGCGCACTGGAAGTGCTAGCCGCCAATGACGTTGAAGTGATGATCGCAGAAGGGGATGAATATACTCCAACTCCCGCCGTTTCCCTCGCTATTCTTGCATACAATCGCGGACGGAAAACCGGCCTTGCCGATGGAATAGTGATTACCCCTTCCCATAATCCGCCGTACGACGGCGGCTTCAAGTACAACCCGCCGAATGGGGGTCCTGCGGAAGGGGCTATCACCAGCTGGATCGAAGCCAAAGCAAACGAGTTTCTAGAGGGCGGGCTGAAGGGAGTGAAGAGAATCCTGCACGCGAAGGCTCTTCACGCCTCCACTACGCACCGGCACGACTTCCTTACTGCCTATATTAGCGACCTCGGCAATGTGATTGATATGAACGTCATTCGCGGGTCGAAGATCAGCCTGGGGGTCGATCCTCTCGGCGGTGCCGGTGTCCACTATTGGGAACCGATCGCCGAACGCTACGGGTTGAACCTGGTGGTTGTCAACCAGGCTGTTGACCCTACGTTCCGTTTCATGACCGTGGATTGGGACGGCCAGATCCGCATGGACCCCTCCTCACCTTATGCGATGCAGAGACTCATCGACATCAAGGATCGCTACGATATTGCCTTCGCCTGCGATACGGACCATGACCGGCACGGGATCGTCACGCGCGAGACGGGATTTCTTCTACCCAATGCCTATCTTGCGGTGGCCGTCTATTACCTCTTCCAGCATCGGTCGAAGTGGCCCGGGACAGCCGCAGTTGGCAAGACACTGGTGAGCAGCCAGCTGATCGACCGCGTTGCTGCAAAGCTTGGTCGTAAGCTTTACGAAGTTCCGGTCGGCTTCAAATGGTTCGTAGACGGCCTGCTCAACGGCTCTCTGGGCTTTGGGGGTGAGGAGAGTGCCGGCGCTTCCTTTGCCCGCCTGGATGGCAGCGCCTGGACGACAGACAAGGATGGGATCATCCTGGCTTTACTCGCCGCAGAGATCACTGCCCGGATGGGGCACAACCCTGGGGAGATCTATCGCGAACTCACACGCCAGTTTGGCGAGCCGGTTTACGAGCGGATGGATGCCCCGGCCACCCCGGAACAAAAGGCAACCCTGGCAAAACTCTCACCTCAGCAAGTCCGGACCAAGGATCTGGCGGGCGAAAGAATCCAGGCCATCCTGACGGCCGCGCCAGGTAACGGTGCTCCTATCGGAGGGCTGAAGGTGGTGGCGGAAAGCGGGTGGTTTGCGGCACGTCCATCCGGGACTGAGAATATCTACAAGATATATGCAGAGAGTTTTCAAGGGACCGACCACCTGAAGCGTATCCAGGAGGAAGCGCAGGCCATCGTCAGCGGAGCTTTGGCAGCGTCCCCATAGTAGCCAAGGATTCGGTCCCAGGCACAATTGAAGGAGATTCTATGAGCAAACAAGCCCGCACCAGCCCTTTCATCTACAGCCGTCTGGCATTAGACGTCGATGGATTCGATTCATTAGCCGAGCTAGCCCTGGATTTGCGCTGGTCGTGGAATCATGCCGCGGACGATGTGTGGCAGCAGCTGGATCCCGCGTTGTGGGAACTCACCCACAACCCCTGGGTTGTCCTGCAGACAGTCTCGCGAAAACAGATCGAACTTGTGTCTGCCGATCCCATTTTCCGCAAGCGTGTCGATGACCTTGTACAAGCCAAGCGGCAAGCGGTTAAGGCGTCCGCATGGTTTCAGCATAATCATTCGCAGGCTCCCCTGACCTGTGTCGCTTATTTCAGCATGGAATACATGCTAAGCGAGGCCCTCCCCATTTATTCGGGCGGGCTTGGTAATGTAGCAGGCGATCAGCTCAAATCCGCCAGCGATCTGGGCGTGCCGGTGATCGGCGTGGGACTTCTCTATCAGCAAGGCTATTTTCGGCAGGTGATTGACAAGGACGGCGCGCAGCAAGCCCTCTATCCGTATAACGATCCCGGACAACTGCCGATCACGCCGTTGCGTGATCCGAACGGGGAGTGGTTGCGTTTGGAGATTGTATTACCGGGTTACCCGGTATGGTTGCGCGCCTGGCAGGTCCAGGTCGGCAGGGTAAAACTTTACCTGCTGGACAGCAATGACGCGGCGAATTATCCTGCTCACCGAGGCATCACCAGCGAACTCTATGGAGGCGGGCCGGAACTGCGCCTCCAACAGGAACTACTGCTCGGGATCGGCGGATGGCGGCTACTGCGCGCCTTCGGCATCCAGCCAGAAGTCTGTCATCTGAACGAGGGGCATGCGGCCTTCGCCGTGTTGGAACGCGCCCTGAGCTTCATGAAAGAGACGGGGCAGCCCTTCGAAGTGGCATTGGCTGTCACGCGAGCGGGCAACCTCTTCACCACCCACACTGCAGTCGCGGCCGGCTTTGACCGCTTCGATCCTTCCCTCATCGAGAAATATCTGGGTGGCTACGCCGAGCAGAAGCTCGGCATCACCCTCCACGATTTGCTAGCCCTGGGCCGGCAGAACCCGGATGACTCGTCGGAAAGTTTCAACATGGCCTATCTGGCAATCCGCGGGAGTGGGGCGGTCAATGGCGTGAGTCGCTTGCATGGGAGGGTAAGCCGGCATCTGTTTGAGCCTCTTTTTCCGCACTGGCCGGAAGACGAAGTGCCGGTTGGACACGTGACCAACGGAGTTCACATGCCGAGTTGGAACTCGGCGGTAGCTGATGATCTCTGGACGGAAGCTTGTGGAAAAGACTGCTGGCTGGGGACAACGGAAACCCTGGATCAGGATATTCGCCGCGTCTCTGATGCCAGGCTCTGGCAATTTCGCACTGCTGCCAGTCAATCTCTCCTCGAATACGCGCGCGAACAATTGTCCCTGCAGCTGACTGCCTCAGGTGCCTCACCCGAGGCAGTTGATGAAGCGAAGCACTTGTTTGATCCAAACGCACTGACGCTGGGCTTCGCACGACGCTTTGCGCCGTACAAGAGACCGAACCTGCTGCTGCAAGATCCAGAGAGGCTGCTGCGCCTGTTAACCAATCCTCAGCGGCCCGTACAACTCATTCTTGCTGGTAAAGCCCATCCGGCGGACCAGGCGGGGCAAGCCTTGATCCGGGAATGGATCCATTTTATTCGACGCCCCGAAGTACGCCCGCATGTGATCTTCTTCAGTGACTACGACATGCTTTTAACCGAGTATCTGGTACAGGGGGTGGATGTCTGGATCAACACGCCGCGACGACCCTGGGAGGCCTGCGGAACGAGCGGCATGAAAGTTCTCGTTAACGGTGGCATCAATCTTTCGGAGTTAGATGGCTGGTGGGCAGAAGCCTACACTCCCGAAGTGGGGTGGGCTTTGGGGGATGGTCAGGAACATGGCGAAGATCCGTCCTGGGATGCTGCCGAAGCCGCCGAGCTCTACGATCTACTCGAAGGAGAGGTAATTCCCGAGTTTTATACCCGGAGCAAGCAGGGCATCCCTACTGCCTGGGTGGCGCGTATGCGTGAAAGCATGGCGCGCTTGACAGCGCAGTTTTCTGCCAACCGCGCTGTACGCGAGTATACAGAACAACATTACCTCCCGGCTGCCGAAGTCTACCGTAATCGGGCGGCTGATAAGGGTGCGGTGGGTGAGCAGGTAGTCAATTGGCAGCACACTCTGGAACAAAAATGGGCCACCCTTCGCTTCGGCGAAGTGAAGGATGTAAGTGAGGCTGGGAGGCATGGTTTCGACGTTGAGGTCTATTTCGGCAGCCTTGACCCAAATAGTGTCCGGGTGGAGCTGTACGCCGACGGAGTGAACGGCGGCGAGCCGGAACGGGAGGAGATGAGGCGCGGCAGGCAATTGACCGAGGCAAACGGTTACATCTACAGCGCACAGGTGCCGGCGACACGCCCAGCCATGGACTATACGGCGCGAGTCATACCGGAGCACAACGGCGTAGCAGTTCCTTTGGAGGCAACTCGAATCCTTATGGCAGCGGTGAAACAAGCTAAAGCATGCGTCCTGACCATCAATGGCGGCTCGTCGAGCATCAAGTTCGCCCTGTTCGATGCCAGCCATAGACTGCAACGGATTATGGCGGGTACGATTGAGCGGATTGGACTGCCGGAAGCGACGTTTGTAGTGAAAGGCTTGAACAAGACCGACAACTTCACCCGGTCAGTGGTTGCGGCAAACCACACGGCGGCAGTTGGGGTGCTGATGGATTGGATTGAGGAACGAATCCGGCATGGGGAATTAACTGCAGTGGGGCACCGCGTGGTGCATGGCGGACCAAAGTACACCGACCCCCAGCGAATTACAACGGAAATGGTCGAGGAGTTACACCAGCTTCGGGCTTTCGATCCCGATCATCTGCCAGAAGAGATCCAGCTGACCGAGGCTTTTCATCACCGGTTTCCCGATCTGGTCCAGGTGGCGTGTTTCGATACGGCTTTTCACCACGACATGCCGCGCGTGGCGCAGTTGGTGCCGATCCCGAGGCGCTTTCAGGCGCAGGGCGTGCGCCGGTACGGGTTTCACGGATTGTCGTATGCGTTTCTGATGGAGGAACTGGCGCGCGTGGCTGGACCGCAAGCGGCCCACGGCCGAGTCATTCTCGCCCATCTCGGCAACGGCGCGAGCCTGGCTGCGGTCTACGAGGGCAAATCTGTGGATACCAGCATGGGTCTCACCCCGACCGGAGGCGTCCCGATGAGCACCCGTTCCGGCGATCTCGATCCCGGTCTGGTTTGGTATCTGGCGCGAACCGAAAAAATCACCGCGAAAAAATTCAATGAAATGGTGAATTTCCAGTCAGGGCTGCTCGGCGTTTCTGAAACCAGTTCAGACATGCATGATTTACTTGTGTGCGAAACAGAAGACGTGCGGGCCGCCGAGGCGGTTGCCCTGTTTTGTTACCAGGTGAAGAAATGGATCGGCGCATTCGCAGCGGCGTTAGGCGGACTGGATACGCTGGTGTTCGCGGGCGGCATCGGGGAGAATGCACCCGTTGTCCGGACCCGGATCTGCGACGGGCTTGGATTTCTTGGAGTTGAGTTGGAAGAAAATCGAAACCTGGCCAACGCTGCCGTGATTTCCGCACAGGCCAGCCGGGTCTCCGTCCGCGTCATGCATACAGACGAGGAATGGATGATTGCAAAGACGGTCTGCAGTGTTTTGGGTCTGACGATAGGAAAGGAAAATTATGATGAAAGCGAATAAGACTAACCTCACCAACAAACCGCTGCCGCCCGACCTTCTGCGGAAGATGAATGCCTATTGGCGTGCCGCCAATTATCTGTCAGTAGGCCAGATTTATTTGTACGACAATCCGCTGCTCAAAAAGCCGCTGACGCTGGAACACGTGAAACCGCGACTGATGGGTCATTGGGGCACAACGCCGGGCTTGAACTTTATCTACGTCCACCTCAACCGGATCATCAAGGACTATGACCTGAATATGATCAACATCACCGGCCCCGGTCACGGCGCACCGGGAATAGTAGCCAACACGTATCTGGAGGGCACCTACACCGAGGTGTACCCGAACATCTCCCAGGACGAAGAGGGTATGAAAAGGCTCTTCACCCAGTTCTCGTTCCCGGGCGGCATCCCCAGCCATGTGGCGCCGGAGACGCCTGGTTCCATCAACGAAGGCGGAGAACTCGGCTATTCCCTGGTACATGCCTACGGTGCTGCGTTCGACAATCCCGACCTGCTGGTGGCATGTGTGGTGGGCGACGGCGAGGCAGAAACCGGCCCGCTGGCCACCAGTTGGCATTCGAATAAATTTCTAAATCCCGTCCATGACGGAGCCGTGCTGCCCATCCTGCACTTGAACGGCTATAAAATTTCCGGTCCCACTGTGTTGGCCCGCATTCCCCACGACGAGCTTGAAGCGCTCTTCTGCGGCTACGGTTACACTCCGTATTTCGTCGAGGGCGACGATCCGCAGGAGATGCACCAGCTTATGGCTGCCACACTCGACGCAGTGGTCACCGAGATTGAACGCATCCAACGCGACGCCCGAACCAAGGGGTTTAAGGAGCGCCCACGTTGGCCCATGATCATCCTGCGTACCCCGAAGGGCTGGACCGGCCCGAAGGTGGTCGACGGCCAACCGGTTGAAGGGACATTTCGCGCCCATCAAGTACCGGTGGAAGAGTTTGCCACCAAGCCTGAAAACCTGAAAATCCTCGAGGCGTGGCTGAAAAGTTACCAGTCCGAAGAATTATTCGACAAGTATGGCAGGCTCATTCCGGAACTGGCAGAGCTGGCGCCCAAGGGTGAGCGGCGACTGGGAGCGAACCCGCATGCCAATGGAGGCCTTCTTCTAAAAGAATTGAAAATGCCGGACTTCTGCGACTACGCAGTCAAGGTCTCGAAACCCGGCGTCGTGACAGCCGAAGGCACGCGCATCCAGGGTCAGTTCATCCGCGACATTCTCAAGATCAATACCGACACCCGCAATTTCCGCGTTTTCAGCCCGGACGAAACCGCATCGAACCGTTGGAATGCCGTGTTCGAGGTGACGGACCGCTGCTCGACTGCGGAAGTCCTTCCCACTGACGACCACGTCGGCCCGGATGGCCGGGTGATGGAAATGTTGAGCGAGACCCAGTGCGAAGGTTGGCTCGAAGGGTACCTGCTGACCGGCCGCCACGGCTTCTTCTCATGCTACGAAGCCTTCATCCACATCGTCGATTCGATGTTCAACCAGCACGCCAAGTGGCTCGAGGTGTCAAGCCACGTAGCCTGGCGGCGGCCGATTGCTTCTCTGAACTACCTGCTCTCGTCGCATGTATGGCGGCAGGACCACAATGGATTCAGCCACCAGGACCCGGGTTTCATCGACCACGTGATGAGCAAGAAGGCAGATATCATCCGCGTATACCTGCCGCCGGATGCCAACACCCTGCTGTCGGTCACCGACCATTGCTTGCGAAGCCGCAACTATGTCAATGTCATTGTGGCCGGCAAACAGCCTGAACTGCAATGGCTTGACATGGATGCGGCTGTCAAGCACTGCACGGCAGGGCTTGGTATCTGGGAATGGGCCAGCAATGACGAAGGCGGCGACCCCGATGTGGTCATGGCTTGCTGCGGTGACGTACCCACGCTTGAAACGTTGGCAGCGGTCGAGATCCTGCGACAGCACTTTCCGGAACTGAAGGTCCGTGTTATCAACGTTGTGGATCTGATGACACTCCAGCCGCAGAGTGAGCACCCTCACGGGCTGAGCGACAAGGACTTCGATGTGCTTTTTACAAGGGACAAGCCGATCATCTTCGCTTTTCATGGGTATCCCTTGCTGATCCATGAGCTCACTTATCGTCGCACGAATCATGACAATTTGCATGTGCGCGGTTTTAAGGAAGAGGGCACTACGACGACACCGTTCGACATGGTCGTGCTGAATGAACTGGATCGTTTCCATTTGGTAGGCGACGTGATCGATCGGGTGCCAGGTCTGGGTTCACGCGCCGCCTACACCAAACAGGTTCTTCGTGACAAGCTGCTGGACCACAAGGCCTACATTCACAAACACGGCGAAGACATGCCGGAAATCCGGAACTGGAAGTGGAGCAACCCCAAATGAATGTGCAAGAGCTTGTAGACACCGCGCGGATGCTGGTCGCCGGCGACAAAGGCCTGCTGGCGATGGATGAAAGTAATCCGACCTGCAACACACGATTTGCCAATTTGGGGATTCCCCAGACCGTGGAAACCCGACGTGCCTATCGGGAGTTGATTGTGACCACGCCCAGTCTCGGTGAGTGCATCAGCGGAGTGATCCTCTGCGATGAAACAATCCGCCAGCAGACGAAAGACGGCATTCCCTTTGTAAAAGTTATCACCGATGCGGGCATTATCCCTGGCATCAAAGTTGACGCTGGGGCAAAGGACATGGCAAGTCATCCCGGAGAGAAAATAACCGAAGGTCTGGACGGATTGCGCGAACGTCTGGCTGAATACTCTCAAATAGGCGCTCGTTTTGCAAAGTGGCGCGCGGTGATTGCCGTGGGCGATTGTCTTCCCAGCCAGGGTTGCGTCGAGGCCAACGCGCAGGCGTTGGCTCGCTATGCCGCGTTGTGCCAGGAAGCCGGACTGGTCCCTGTCGTCGAGCCGGAAGTGCTCATGGACGGCGGGCATTCCCTGGAGCGGTGCCGTGAAGTAACGGAGGAAGTCCTGCGAACGGTTTTCAACCAGCTTTACACGCAACGAGTGATGTTGGAGGGGATACTCCTGAAACCCAATATGGTGCTTCCGGGATTGACCTGCCCCATTCAAGAGGCAGTGGACGAGGTGGCCGATGCCACGCTTCGGTGTCTCTTGCGAGTCGTCCCCGCTGCCATTCCGGGGATAGCCTTCTTATCGGGTGGCCAATCCGGTGAACTGGCCTCGGCTCGATTGAATGCCATGAATGTTAGATTCAGGTCGCGGCTGCCCTGGGCATTGGCGTTTTCGTTTGCCCGCGCCATCCAGCAACCGGCTTTGGTGATTTGGCAAGGCGAAGAGGCGAACACTTCGGCAGCACAACAAGCTCTTTATCATCGAGCCAGATGCAACCGAGCTGCGCGCCGTGGTGAATACAACGCAGCGATGGAAACGACATGAGCATGACACCACGCATCCGGCAACTCACGAACACGGAAAACAAAACCCGTTTATCGAATCTCGGAGCGTTTGTCTCGGTGCGCGGCAGTGTCGTAGATATCCGGTTCGATGCACATTTGCTGCCCATCTATTCGTTTATCCAACCCAAGTCCGAATCCAATCCGGAGCCAAAACCTGAGCCTGAGCAAAAAGCTGGATGAAGATAGACAAGCCAAAACTCAAATTGACCCGCAGGTTCAGGCGCGGCTGGTTATATGCCCAATCATAATCACAACAGGAGAACACCATGCAGATCCAAATCAATACCGACCACAACATCAAAGGCCATCAGGCGCTGGCTACCCAGGTCAGTGGCATAGTAGAGAATGTTCTCGGCCGATTCAGCGAGCACATCACACAGGTGGATGTCCATCTGAGCGATGAGAACAGTGACAAGAAGAGCGGCTTTGACGAAATGCGTTGTAAGATCGAAGCCCATCTTGAAGGCCGCCACCCCATCGCGGTCACTCATCAGGCAAACACCCTGGACCAGGCCGTTGACGGTGCTGCAAATAAGTTGGTTAATTTGATCGAAAGCACCCTCGGGCGGATACACGATCAAGAGAGGCACAGGACTGACCCGCCTTCACCTGAACCGAACCCATCTAAGCCGTCATGAATGACACCACCGCTGATCTGCGCCGAAAGATCGTCGGAGCCGGGGATCGCCAATCCGTCGTCCGCACGATGGAGGCTGTAGCCGCTGCGAGCATTGGACAATACGAGTTTTCGGTACGCGCGTTGGAGGACTACTATCACACGGTGGAGCTGGAGTTGGTCGTATGCTTCCAGGAAAGCGGAATGGCGCCCTCGATCGCAGAAAGGAAAAGACAAACTGTTTTGGGCGCGATGGGTGCCGTCGTGTTCAGTTCAGATCAGGGACCGGTGGGCCAGTCTAATGTTGGGGTGGCAGATTATACAGTCAAGTTGCTGGCGACGGCCCTGGCATCGCCATGATCGAAGTGGATCGCTTTGGCGCCTCGGCTCCGGGAGAGATTGTCATGCGTAAGTATGGTTTGAGTGTCGAAAACGTGCTCCATCAGGCTCTCACATTGATCAGACAACAGAAAAAATCCTGAGCGTTTCAGGATGAGGCGAAAAATGAAAATTGGATTTGCAACTGACCACGGCGGCTTTATCTTGAAGGAACCCATCCTGAAGGCGCTGCGCGATTCCGGACACGAGGTGGAGGATTTCGGAGCTTACAATCTAAATCCCGATGATGATTACCCGGACTTTGTCATTCCACTGGCACGGGCTGTTGCACTAGGAAAAGTGGAGCGTGGCATTGCAGTTTGTGGCAGCGGCGTGGGTGCCTGTTTCGCCGCCAACAAAGTGACCGGGGTCAGGTCGGCCCTGATCCATGAGAGTTTCTCCGCACACCAGGGTGTCGAGGATGACGACATGAACCTGCTTTGCCTGGGCGGGCGTGTGATCAGTTTCTCTCTGGCCTGGGAGATCATTCAAATTTATCTGGCAGCTCACTTTGTACGGACTGGACGATTTGAACGGCGCCTGGCGAAAGTGGCTGCAATTGAGTGCAAGGAGTAGCTATGAACCCCCCTTCCCTGATCACAACCCTATTCCTGGACATCGGTGGAGTCCTGCTCACGAACGGCTGGGACCACCACGGACGGACGAACGCCGCCGAGAAATTCGGTCTGGACTATGAGGAGATGAATGAACGCCATCACCTGACCTTCGACACATACGAGGAAGGCAAGCTCAGCCTGGACGAGTACTTGAACCGGGTCGTCTTTTACCAGGAGCGCATGTTTTCCAAGGATGATTTCAAAGCATTCATGTACGCACAATCCCGGCCTTTCCCGGAGATGATCGAGATGGTACGTGGATTGAAGCTTCAGTACAGTCTCCAGGTCGCGGCGGTCAGCAACGAGGGGCGGGAACTCAATACGTACCGCGTACACCAATTCGAGCTGGGAACATTCATCGATTTTTTTATCTCGTCCTGCTTTGTCCATTACCGCAAGCCGGACGCCGATCTCTATCATATTGCCTTGGACATCGCCCAGGTGAGTCCGGGCCAGGTGGTCTACATTGACGACCGGGCCATGTTCGTCGAGGTGGCCCAGGGTTTGGGGATTCGGGGCATTATCCATACCGATCACGCAGCAACCCGGAAGGCCCTCGCAAGCCTGGGGCTTTCGCTGGCAGGCTGAGGGTCCGTACGGCATCTAGAAACGAGGAGCGACCTGCATGACATCTCCATTAGAACCGACCATTCTCGTGATATTCGGCAGCATGGGGGATTTGACCTGGCGCAAGCTGGCTCCTGCCCTCTTCAATCTCTTGCTTGCCAAGCAGTTGCCGGACCGTTTCGCCGTGATTGGGCTGGACATGAAGGATGGGAGCCCGGATGAATTCCAATTACGGCTGAAGGATGGCGTGGAGGGTTTCTGCGAATGTGGAAAGGTTGACAAGAGAATTTGGAACAAGTTTTCCCGCAACGTGACCTACATCTCAGGCGATTTTTCCAACCCGGCCACCTACACAGCCTTGGACGGGCAGCTCAAGGTTCGAGAAAAAGAATGGAAGAATCCGGCTAACCATGTTTTCTACCTGGCCACACCACCCGCCATCGTCGAAACCATTGTCCATGGGATTGGGGAAGCCCGGCTGGCCCAGGACAGACAACACGTCCGGATTGTCGTGGAAAAACCATTCGGCCATGACCTGGCTTCCGCGGTTGCGTTGAATGCCGTGCTCACTGCGGTTTTTACCGAAGCACAGATCTACCGGATCGACCATTACCTGGGTAAGGAAACCGTTCAGAATATTCTCGCCTTTCGCTTTGCCAATGCCCTGTTCGAACCGATCTGGAACCGCCGCTACATCGACCACGTGCAAATTGCTGTTGCCGAGACAGTGGGCGTGGAACACAGAGGCGCTTATTACGAACACGCCGGGGCTTTGCGCGATATGATCCAAAACCACCTGATGCAAATCCTGACCCTGATTGCTATGGAACCCATGGTCTCCTTCGGTGCGGATGAAATCCGCAATAAGAAAGTGGATGTGTTGAAGGCTATCCGCCCGATCTCCAAAAACCAGGTTCCGAAAGTCGCCGTGCGCGGCCAATATGGTGTGGGAATGATGGAAGGACAAAAGGTCCCTGCTTACCGCAGCGAGCCTGGTGTGGCGACCGGTTCATTTGCGGAGACATTCGCGGCGATCAAGATGTCTGTCGACAATTGGCGCTGGCAGGATGTCCCTTTTTACCTGCGGACCGGTAAGCGGCTGAAGACGAAGGCTTCCGAAGTGATGATCCAGTTTCGGCCTGTGCCGCACCAATCCTTTCCGAAGGCGGCTGCTCTTGCCTGGCAACCCAACCGTTTGATCATTCATATACAACCCCAGGAGGGGATCGTATTGCGTTTTCAGGCCAAGCAACCCGGTTCGACCCTGCATCTGAGCCCTGTGGACATGCACTTCTCCTATCAAGAGACCTTTAGATCAAGATCGCCTCAGGCTTATGAAACCTTGCTGGCCGATGTGATGTCAGGCGATGCGACCCTCTTCATGCGTGCCGATCAGGTTGAAACATCGTGGTCAATCCTGACACCGATCCTGAATGCCTGGGCCGATCTCATGCCGATAGATTTCCCCAACTACAAATCAGGCACCTGGGGTCCGGAAGCTGCGGATGCGCTGATCGCAAAGGATGGCCGAAGTTGGCTGCAGCCCATCCTCGGGGACGATCAGGAAGGGAACCAATCTCAAGGATTGGCAGAGCCTGCGGGTTGAGACAGGGTGGAGGCGGAAAATAAATCCTTATCCGTTTTGTTGTCCTCAGCAGGCCTGTCGCCCGATTCCTCCTCACCCCCCAAAAGGGGGAGGTAAACACTCCCCGGCGGATGGATGCGGCCGGGATGTGTTCGTTGTATGATGAATTTATGGCTGGCATTCTGGCCTGAACCAACCGGGTGTCGGAACGTTGAAATCCGGATCATTTGTTTGGAGAGGAAAGATGGAAATTCCTTTACAAGCTCAGGTGGAATGTACGGATGGTATCTGCTTCGGCCATGGGTGATAAGCGTGACGATACCATGTTCCTGAAGCTCGACAAGCACCAGATCGAGTTTCCCGATGCACATGCGCTGGTCCTGATCGGTCGGGTGGCTGGTTGGGCTACCCTCCTGGACGGATGAAGAGATCGAAGCCAGACAGGGCGAGATGTCCTGCAAGTATGCCCGGAGCTATCCCATCGATGGATGAAAGCAATCCAGCTCGTGACGAATGACAAAAGGAGTACGGCGATGAACGGTCACCAATCCTGGGAGTACACCTGTAAAACATGCGGCGGTCATAGTATAACCGTCACTCACGTTTGGAGCATCCTGGCCGGGCCGGACAGTGAACGCTGGCGGGAATGGGGGCCGCTTGAGGGGGATCATCTCTGGCGCTATGAGTACAAAGAGAAGATAGAACAGGATGAAGATGAAAAGGATGAGGTTGAGCGCGGGGATTTCGGTGAGTTTACTGAAGATGACTCTGATTCTGAGCCAGAGGAGTACGAAACGTTTGAAGAGGAAAGCGACCCCGAGAGCGACGAGTACTATGTGAATTGTACGGGCTGTGATCGCGAGATCGAATTTGGCTGGTCACAACCCGATCGCGGCGGGCGCATATTTCCTGCGGAATGTTCGGACTTCGTCCCCGGGCAGTGCTGGCCGGAAGCCAGGTACCGGGATTCCTGGCAGCGGAAGCACTGGCTGCGAATGGGAGCGGGCCAGCCATGACCAAGACTAAAAATAAGAACGCAGTCGAGATGCACGGCTGCATCGTATGTGCCAGGGTATTCAACATCCTTGCCGTGTATGCCCCGGACGGCAGGCTGATGGAGTGTACCGTGACCAGCCCCGGCGGCCACATCGTGCCTGATGAACATCAACCGCTGGTCGCCTGCGATACCCACACAGCAGGGGAAATTGAGACTGCTTATAAAAAATGGCAATCCAGGAAGGGCAAAAAGTCGGACGATGAACAAGAGGACGAATGAGGTGTATGTAAATCGCAACTGTGATGGTTTACCGCTTTCACGTGGATTCCCCAAGAACCGATGAATGAGACGGTGCCCTATGGATTTTAAGGATTATTACAAAACGTTAGGCGTGCCGCCGGAGGCCGACGAGAAGGCGATCAGGCAGGCTTTCCGCCAGTTGGCCCGCCAGGTTCATCCGGATGTAAACCCGGGCAATAAAGAAGCCGAAGAGAAATTCAAGACGATCAATGAGGCTTACCAGGTTCTATCGGACGCACAACAGCGTAAGAAATACGACGAGCTGCGTGTCCAATACCTGCAATGGCAGCAGACAGGCGGTCGTTCACAGGATTTCGATTGGCAAAACTGGTCGGCCCAACCCGGCGAAGGGGTGCATGTCCGATACGCCAGTCCTGAAGACTTGGAAGACCTCTTCGGAAGCGCATCGCCGTATTCCGACTTCTTCACCAATATCTTCGGCCAGGCGCGCAGGAGCGGCGGAGGCAGTGGCCGAAGTACCCCGCCCGTCCCGCGTCGTGGACGGGATGTGGAGTACGAAGTCGATCTGACCCTGGAAGAGGCTTTTCATGGTGCAGAGCGACTGTTGGAAATAGATGGGCACCGCATCCAGGCCGGTATTCCACCTGGTGTGCGCACCGGATCACGGGTTCGCCTGGCAGGTCAGGGGGAGCCGGGCCACAGGCGTGGGCCCTCCGGAGACCTGTATTTGATCGTGCACATCCTGCCCAATGAAACCTTCGAGCGCGAAGGGGATGACTTGCACCTGGATGTGCCGGTCGATATCTTCACCGCCATTGCCGGTGGTGAAATTCGTGTCCCCTCTCTGGAGCGGCCTTTGATCCTGACGATCCCACCCCGCACCAACGCCGGGCGGAGTTTCCGTCTGCGCGGCAAGGGCATGCCCCACTTGGGTGATCCCAAAAAGCGCGGTGACCTGTTTGCCCGGGTCAGGCTGGTGCTGCCCGACCCGCTGACCGAGCAGGAAGTCAAGAGCATCCGCGAGTTGGCCTCCTCCCGGCCAAACAGTTCTTACCCGCAACCCAAATGAGGTACAGGCATGATTCCCGAAAACCCCTCCCCAAAACGATATTGGTATGGTCCCTATGAAGGCTATGAGTTGCGCGGCCGGCGCCGATTACAGGACGATCTGGGGGTAGATGAAGCTGCTGCTGAGACAATCCTGCACCTGCGCAGCCAGGTCATTGAATTACAATCTTACATTCGCCGATTGGAAGCCGAGCTGGCTGTCCAGAATGCCAGCCAGCAGTTGCGTCTGGCTCGTTACCGGGAAGGCTATTACGAGGCCACTTGGATCGAACTGGAAATTCAGGAATGACAACCCTTTGTAGGCATTGACAAGGAGAAGCCTATGCGCCAATCCGTACTCACCGATGAGCAAGCCCAATTCCTGCGGGATGAGAAAGAAGCCCTGGCGGGGTTCCAACTTGCCCTGGCCGGGCTCGATCTACCCCGCGAAGCCCTGGACAGTCTGCAGAAAGCCATTCTGCAGCTGGACGAACTTTTTCTGATTGTTGTAGTCGGCGAGTTCAACTCTGGCAAGAGCGCCCTGATCAATGCCCTGCTCGGACAAAAGGTCCTGGCCGAAGGCGCCACTCCCACCACATCGCGCGTCACCCTGGTGAAGTGGGGCGAACAGGCCGCCGAACAAGCAGTCGACGAAAACTTTACCGTCTATACCTACCCCCTGCCGCTCCTGAAAGAACTGAACATCGTTGACACACCGGGCACGAATGCCATTATCCGCCATCATGAGCGGTTGACGGACGAGTTCGTACCGCGGAGTGACCTGGTCCTGTTCATCACTTCTGCCGATCATCCCCTGACCGAAAGCGAGCGGCAGTTCCTGGAACGCATCCTGACCTGGGGGAAGAAAGTCATCTTTGTTCTGAACAAGGTGGACATTTTAGACGACGATGCTGCCCTGCAGGATGTCCGTGACTTCATCCTAAAACACGCCGCCAGGATACTTGGCGATCAACCTCAGTTATATCCTGTTTCTGCTAAATTGGCCCAGCGGGCCCAGTCTGAAACGGACCCCGGACAGCGAGCCCGTCTGCGCAGCGTCAGCCGGCTGGACGACCTGGAACAGTTCGTCAATGCCACCCTCGACGACACCACCCGGCTGCAGCTCAAGTTCAACAACCCGCTGGGTGTAGCCGAACATCTGGGCGACCAGGCCGGGCAATCCTTGGCAGCCCAGGCCGAAGCTTTGGATGAAGACAAAGAGACCGCCGCCGCCCTGGAAACAGTCATCACTGCGTACGAGCGCGAACTACACAATGAACTGCCTCCACGCCTGGCCGAAGTCGAGAACATCCTGCACCGTCTCGAACAGCGCGGTCTCGACTACTTTGACGTCACCATGCGCTTAACCAATGTCCAGAACCTGATACGCGGCGACAAAGTGCGCGCCCAGTTTGAAAAGCAGGTCCTGGCCGACGTCCCGCAGCAGATCGAAGACCAGGTCCAGCGCCTGATCGACTGGCTGGTGCAGAAAGACCTGAACGAATGGCAGCAAGTCATGAGCTACCTGCAACGCCGCCGGGCGCAAAACCTGGACCATATGGTCGGCGAAATCTACAATCCGCGTGAGACCCGTCGGCGTGAACTGATCGACACCGTCGGCAAAACTGTCCAGGCCATTGTGGAGAGCTACGACCGCAACAAAGAAGCCAGCCAATTGGCCGCCAGCGTCGAAGCCGCGGTGGCCCAGACCGCGCTGCTGGAAGTCGGTGCCGCAGGCCTGGGGGCCCTGGTCGCCATCGCCGTGCTCTCTTCCACCCTGGATATCACCGGCATCCTGGCCGCCAGCACCCTGGCCATCCTGGGCTTTTTCGTGATCCCCTTCAAACGCAAACAGGCCAAAGACAAATTCAAAGAGAATATGATTGGCCTGCGCACAAAGCTGCTCGGCGCCCTGGCGGCACAATTCGGCAACGAGAGCGAAATTGTCATCGCCCGCCTGAAAGATGGCGTCGCGCCCTACACCCGCTACGTCCAAAGCGAGCGTGAACGTATTGGCAAGGCCGAGAACACCCTGGCCAGGCTGAGGCAGACCATTTCGGAACTACGCGCCCGCAGCCAGGCAGTCGTAGTGAATTAACACTGCTTTTGTGAAGGTGGTTGCCAAAGTATTTCCATCCGATATTTTACGGAGGGTTCTATGAATCTTGAAAAGTTCACACAAAAATCCCAGGAGGCCTTGCTCGCTGCCCAGCACCTGGCACAGGATCATCAGCATCAGGTCGTTGAACCAATCCACTTGCTGCTGGCCCTCGTTCAACAGCAGGATGGGATTGTCCGGGCGATCATCACCAAGGTATCCGGCGGGACGCAGGCCATCCAGGAAGAACTGAGCAACGAGCTCGAGAAAAGGCCAAAGATCCAGGGCGCCAACCTGGAAGTCAGCCTGTCACCCCAGGCGGCGGAAGTCCTGGCTGCCGCCGAACGCTACGCCAAGGGCATGCAGGACGATTATGTCTCGACCGAGCATATGCTGCTGGGGCTGACGGAGAGCAGTGAAAACAAACGCCTGGTTCAGTTCGGTCTCACCAAGGAAGCCATCCTGGCAGCATTAAAACAAGTGCGCGGTGCCCAGCGCGTCACCTCTCAGAATCCCGAAGAAATCTTCCAGTCGCTGGAAAAATACGGCCGGGACCTGACCGCCATGGCCCGCCAGGGCAAGCTGGACCCGGTTATCGGGCGCGATGAGGAGATCCGCCGTACAATACAGATCCTGTCCCGCCGCACCAAGAACAACCCGGCCCTGATCGGCGAACCAGGCGTCGGCAAGACTGCCATCGTCGAGGGGCTGGCCCAGCGAATCGTTAACGGGGATGTGCCCGAGGGGCTGAAACACAAACGCCTGGTCCAGCTGGATATGGGTGCCCTGGTGGCAGGCGCCCAGTACCGCGGCGAGTTTGAAGAACGCTTGAAAGCCGTGTTGAAAGAGATCACAGAGTCTGAAGGGGAAATCATCCTGTTCCTGGATGAAATGCACACGGTCGTTGGCGCCGGCGCGGCCGAGGGAGCGGTGGATGCCAGCAACATGCTGAAGCCCATGCTGGCGCGCGGCGAGCTGCACCTGATCGGCGCGACCACGCTGAACGAGTACCACAAATATATCGAGAAAGATCCCGCCCTGGAGCGCCGCTTCCAGCCGGTGATGGTGGAAGAACCTTCCGTGGAGGATACGATCAGTATCCTGCGCGGTCTCAAGGAACGCTACGAAGTTCACCACGGCGTGCGTATCACCGATGCTGCGGTGCTGGCTGCCGCTACGCTTTCACAGCGCTACATCAGCGATCGCTTCCTCCCCGATAAGGCCATCGACCTGATCGATGAAGCGGCCGCGCGCTTGCGCACCGAGATCGATTCCAAGCCGCAGGCGCTGGACGAGGTTGACCGGCAGACGATGCAACTCGAGATCGAACGCCAGGCGCTTAAAAAGGAACGCGACAAGGCTTCAAAGGAGCGGCTTGAGAATATCGAGAAAGAACTGGCGGACCTGAAGGAAAAGTCACACGAACTCCAAGCGCGCTGGCAGACCGAGAAGCAGGCCATTGCCGAAATGCGTACGACCAAAGAGAAGATCGAAGGGACACGCCAGGAGATCGAACACGCCGAACGGCAGACTGACCTGGAAAAGGTCGCTCGCCTGCGCTATGGGACTCTGCGAGACTTGGAAAAGAAACTGGCCGATGGGGAACGCCGTATGAAGGAACTGCAGGCTCAGGGAGGCGCCTTACTGAAAGAGGAGGTGGATGCCGAGGAAATCGCCCAGATTGTTTCGCGCTGGACCCACATACCGGTCTCGAAGCTCCTGGAAGGCGAGACCCAGAAACTCCTGCACATGGAAGATCGTCTGCGCGAAAGGGTGGTCGGACAGGAGGATGCCCTGCAGGCCGTCTCGAACGCCCTGCGCCGGGCCCGGGCCGGTCTGCAAGACTCGAACCGACCGCTTGGCTCATTCATCTTCCTGGGCCCGACCGGGGTAGGTAAGACCGAACTGGCACGTGCCCTGGCCGAATTCATATTTGACGATGAGCGAGCCATGATCCGGATCGACATGAGCGAATACCAGGAGAAACATACCGTCAGCCGTCTGATTGGAGCGCCGCCTGGATATGTCGGCTACGAGGAAGGCGGGCAGTTGACCGAATCGGTTCGCCGCCGCCCGTATAGCGTCGTTCTGTTCGATGAAATCGAGAAGGCTCACCCGGATGTATTCAATGTGTTGCTGCAATTGCTGGATGACGGCCGCCTGACGGATGGTCAGGGCCGCACGGTGGATTTTCGCAACACATTGGTCATCATGACCTCCAACCTTGGCGGTGAGCTGTGGCTGGGCGGAAAGGAGGAACGTGTTACCCGCGACGCGATCACACATGCCCTGCAGGAGCACTTCCGTCCCGAGTTCCTGAACCGCATCGACGAGATCATCATCTTCCATGCGCTCAGCCGCGCCGACCTGGTCCAGGTCGTGGACATCCAGCTCCGGCACGTTTCCGCACTGCTGGTGGAGCGCGGTTATCGGCTGGTCATCAGCCCGGAGGCACGCGCCTACCTGGCCGAGGTTGGCTACGATGCCGATTACGGCGCCCGCCCGCTCAAACGGGCCATCCAGCACGAACTGCAGGACCCGCTGGCGGTCAAGATCCTGGGAGGCGAGTTCCATGAAGGCGAGACCATCCGCGTGGAACGCGGAAAGGAAGGACTGGAATTCACTGCGCTCGGTTCGGACCAACCCGTGGTTCCATAACGTCGGGTACCAATACGGGGAGGCTTGGAGGCAATTGCAGCGATTGTTGTACCCTTCAGGTAAAATGTTCTGCACGAATTTTGCATATTTGGAACCTCCCTCAAAATGTTGCCTGGTTCGTTTAGCATAAATAAAAGCCCCTATTTTTCAGGTTATCAGATCGTTTGCCCCCAAATATCATTCTACTTTCCTGGAGTTCCCTGCCATGTCACTTGCTGACCTCATCCCCACATTGCAACTTTCTATCGGCCCCGTTATCCTTATTTCAGGGGTCGGTCTGATTCTACTGAGCATGACCAATCGCTTTGGGCGAGTCATCGACCGGTCTCGTCTTCTGACGCAGGATCTCCACGGAGCATCGGATGCCGATCGTTTGCGCATCCTTTCGCAGCTCCGGATCCTCGCAACCCGGGCCAGGCTCATCCGAGCTGGTATTGCTCTCGCAGCTCTCAGTGTCCTGCTGGCAGCCATCCTTATCATTAGTCTTTTTCTGGGTGCCCTGCTTAACCTGGGTATCACCGCCATTATTGTGGCACTATTCATCTTATGCATGCTCAGTCTCATATCCTCATTGCTGCTCTTCATCTCCGATATCAATCTCTCCCTTAAAGCGCTCTGGCTCGAGATGCCACCTGAAGGACGCAGCGCTGCCTGATTCCTCAGCGCCACGGTTTCGCTGCGCAAACTGTCGAATTCGATATCGTTGGACAGCAAGATCTAAATGTTATTGTTTTGTTGAACAATACATACATCGCGGCGAGGCTGAGCCTCAGCCCTCCTACCGTCAAATCCCCCATCAATAACATCCTGTCCAAACTGGACATCGCCAGCCCCGCGAAAGCCGTCAATCTGGCCCTCCGCAGCCTGCCGACTGCTTGAGATCCCTCCCCCAAGTGGCGGAGGTACACACTCCTCGGCCGATGGATGTGATCGGGGAGCCTTTGTTGTACGATAAGTCTAAGACCCGCGTATATTTGGCAAATGCGCAGTCCAAAGAACGCGCCACCCTCCATCTTCTGCTGCTTGATCTGAAGACAGGAACGTGTACTCTTTGGAGAATTTCTGAGATTGCTTCGCGAGCTTGCCCCGATGAAGAAAAATCCTATGCCAGGGAGCAAAAAAAGTTGAAGAAGAAGTCGAAAAGACGCATTAAAGGAGTCTTTGGAAAAACCTCCCAACAACCGCTTGCAGCCGTCGGCTTTGCTTTACTGTGCTTGGATCGCCTCCCCGAAGCGCAAGCCGATATCCGTCACCCACCAACCAGAAGGAGACTACTATGAACAAGAAAGACACAAGCAATTCCTCCACCGTGCTTGGAGCAGCATCGCCCCAGGTCTTATCCCCTCTTCCATATGCTGAAAACGCATTTGAACCGGTCATAACAGCTAAAACGATAAGTTTTCATTATGGGAAACATCACAAGGGCTATGTGGATAACCTGAACAAGTTGATTGCAGGAACAGAATACGCCGACCTGTCATTGGAGAAGATTATTACCAGTACCGCAGGAAAGCCAGAAAAAATCGCGATCTTCAACAACGCGGCGCAAAATTGGAACCACACGTTCTATTGGAAAAGCATGAGACCGAAAGGAGGAGGCGAACCGCCTACTGCACTCAAGCAGAGAATCGAGGCGTCCTTCGGCAGCGTTGATGCGTGCAAGAAGGAGCTTGTCAGCACGGCCGTTTCACAGTTCGGGAGCGGTTGGGCCTGGCTTGTCCTCGAGCGAGGCAGACTCAAGGTAGTGAAGACTGCCAATGCCGATGTCCCGATGACATTGGGCTTCACGCCACTGATCACCATTGATGTGTGGGAGCATGCTTACTACCTGGATTATCAGAATCGCCGTGCCGATTATGTTAATGCCGTGCTCGACAATCTGATCAATTGGGAATTTGCTCTGCAGAATGCCAGTGATTGACAGGCATCTTAGGTCATTTATCTTAACCACCCCTGTTCCTCGCGGGGTGGGTTTTTGTTGTGATCGTGCGTACGCACGATCACAACAAAAAAAGTTCAGCAAATATACCTCCTGCGAGTAGAATGTGGATGCCAGTCCAAACATTCTGCAGCACAGGAGGCTTTTTGATGTTAGCCGAAATCGAAAGGTTCGTCAATTGGATGCGCCGCCGCAATCCGCAAGTGCGCACCTGGCGGGATTATGGCTATGACCTGCGCCAGTTCGTCGAGGTCGTCGGGGACCGCAATCCCAGGGAAATCACTTTCCGCGAAGTCGATCGATTCATCAGCTCGCAGGCTGAAAGGGGTTTCAAACCCAGCACCATCAATCGTCGTCTGGCGGCGGTCATCTCGCTGTACGGCTTTCTCTCCGCAGAAGACAATCAGCTGGTTTGTCCGGTCATTCACCACCGTCATCACCTGAGGGAACCGTAGCGTTTGCCACGTCCTATGCAGGAAGAAGACCTGCGCCGGTTTTTCGGAGTGATCACGGATATCCGGGACCGAGCCATGTTCCTGCTCATGTTAAGGTGCGGACTGCGCATTTCCGAAGTTGCCAGCCTGCAATTGATCGATCTCTATCTGGACGAGCCCTATCCACGCCTGGTCACACGCGGGGAAGGCTCACGCGAGCGGGCGGTGTA
This sequence comes from uncultured Chloroflexia bacterium, assembly GCA_963753465.1. GTDB lineage: Bacteria > Chloroflexota > Anaerolineae > Anaerolineales > Villigracilaceae > UBA877. Next base: position 1,040,060 of record CAVWCJ010000005.1, on the reverse strand, counting down.
TCTCTCGCCTCAAGCGGAACACGCCCTGCGGGAGTATCTGGCGGTCCGGCCTTCAGTGGCAAGCGATTTCGTTTTTCTCAGTTATCAATTGGACGGCTTATCCACCACCGCCATCCACCTGCGCCTGATGCGCTATCGAAAACAGAGCACCGTCACAATCACCTGCCATAGATTAAGACATTCCTTCGCGAACGACCTTGTCAATGCGGACGTCCCGGTCACATCCATCCAGAAGCTGATGGGCCATCGCTGGATCGAGACCACCCAGAACTACGTGATGGCCAACGATCACCAGGTGCGGGCCGATTATTATGCTGCCTGCCCCAAGATTGAGGGGTGGTCCTGATGTGCCCGCCCCAGAAAGCCACCACCGCTGCCGGGCGTTATGATCAATCCCTGCACTATGCCCGGGATCAACATCTCTCGCCGGATGCTCCGCGTCCCTTGCCCACTTGCTATTGGCCGAAGGAAAATGTCGAACTGCTGGAGCGGTATCATGCCTGGCTGTTCGGCGGTGGAGCATGTGAGTACTCCACCAAAACGATTTATCTGCCCATGGCGGGCCATGTCCTGGGATTGAATCTCAAACCTCACGAGCAGATCGATCTCGAAAGCGATCTGGAACGTGCCCTCGAATATGTGCGTTCGAAGGGAGCCGGAAAAGATTGGCTCGCTGCCTGTCGCCATGGTTTGGAGAAGTTCCGCCGCTTTCTGCGCCTGGAGCGCGGACTGGGAGAAATCTCGAAAATCACACCTTTCGATGTCGCTCAACACACAAAAGGTCTTCCGGCTTGGTTGGTTAGCGAACTCGAGCGTTTCCAACACATCCAGCAGCGGAACTGGCGTTTGACGCGAGTGGAAAGCAATATTCAACGGTTTTGGAGCTCGTATTTACACGCCTGGCGCTTCCTGTGTGAAGAGCGCAATATCCGCCAGCTGGGGGATCTCAAGCGGCAGGACATTCTGGACTACGTGGATCAACGCTTGGACGAAGGCCGTTCGGTATCAGGTGTGAACACCGAGCTTCGCTGCCTGATCTCCTTCCTGGGATTCCTGCAGGATGAAGGTCATACTGTGCCGCAATCGCTGCTGCGAATCCCGGGGCTGAAGCCGCCTGATTCCTTGCCAAAACACCTCACTAATGAACAGGTTCGGCTGCTGAGAGACGATTTCGAAGAACGAGCGGTTCAGGCAAAGCTGGTGAATCACAGACGGAATGCCTTGCTGGATCGCGCCATCTTCTATTTGCTTTGGCAGTGCGGGCTGCGCAGTTGCGAAGCGGAAGAGCTGCGGCTGGAAGATCTGGATCTGGGTGGACGGATAATCAACATCCGGGATAGTAAGGGCCGGAAAGATCGCACCGTTTACGTCACGGATACCTCCGTCCATGCACTCAAGGAATATCTGGCTGTGCGCGGGACCGGATCAGGCGATCAGGTATTTCTCTTCCGCAATGCCCCTCTCAGGAAGCTTTTTGTCCATCGCCGGATCAAGGCTGCCGGAAAACGCGTGGGTGTGAAGGTTTACCCTCACCGATTGCGCCATACCGCAGCCACACAACTGCTCAATGCCGGATGCCGGATCACATCTATCCAGCGATTCCTTGGTCATAAGAAGCTGAATACCACCATGATCTATGCCCGGGCTCTCGATCATATCGTGGCCGAAGACTACTACAAAGCTATGGAGGCGATTGAGCAGAAGTTTACACGGCCATCGATCAATTCACGCGAAGATCATTCACCGCAAGAGATGATAAACCTGGTGGATGTCCTGGGTGCAACCACTCTGGACCCCATCCAGACGGAAATCATCCGAGAGCTGCGTCTCGGTCTATCCCATCTGCTTTGGCCGGAGCTCGTCCCGGACAGCTAAACGCACCTTTCACGCCCAGCACGCGGTCGTCATGGAGATGACCACTAACCCTTGAGACGTTTATGATGCGCTCCTGCCTCACTTCTACTCGGTGACGGTCGTCCACCCGCGCACTTCAAGGTGGTGGTTGACCGCAGCTCATAACTGACAAGATCGCTGCTTTTGACGTCCGCTACTTCATCGATAAGGAAAACGACTGGATCAATTTATAGAAATGTGTTTCTGCCAATGTCGTTCCATCGAGTTAGACCATATGGGTCGTCAATAACTATACAGATAAAGTTTATAGTGACCATATCCAGACCATGGTTGGATCAGGCTTTTATCAAATGGGAAGATACAACCAATGCTATATTTGTCCATACTCACAGATGGATCAAAATAATAGATATCCCGAATAACTGTAGATCTATTTACTGTGTATGTGTCAATCGATGGGCTAAAAAATGGCCACATCGGAAGATGTTCATAACAAATCCCTTTTTGTGGATACATAAACATAATATATAATGTTACGCCCTCCCCGGTTTCCTTAAATGCCCATACTTGATTTGGATCACCGTATTTTTGGATCAATCCCGATAACCCCGTCCCCTTTTCCTCGAAATGCATCATCACCACCGCATCATTATGGAAAACTATATCTCCGCTATTTTCTTGCCTGCCAATAAAATCCCAGTGGACTTCTTCATCCAAATATCTCCTCGGGTCTGACAATATTTCGATACTATCCTTTTTAATGTCTTTCATCTTATTTAACAAAGAAATCGCATCCTCTTTCTTCATGCCCATGGAAATGTTTCTCCAACATGGAGCCTGGCAGGAAGTGTCATCCAAAACCGCAGAGGGCATTAAATTGCAAGAAGTAAACATAAGGAGGAGTATGAATACTAATGGGATCTTATATTTTTTTATCATTTCATCTCCCTAATCACTGGGTGCTGTTAAGATAATCGATCGAGGAACTCATTGTATAACTAGTTGCTGCCCCGCGCCGCTCAAGGAGGAGTTGCCAGGTTGTGTTTTAAGCAGGTGGTATCCTGAAACCTGTCATTTGTCAACGGTTGGTAGCGCGAGGAAAATTCTTGGAACAGGGTGCCATCGATCAAGCTACTCCAGGAATCGCCGCCTTTAGGCAGGGAATTTCAGCAGCATATCCGGGGTGAAATAATTGTGTGGACGCCAAGAAAACTTAGGCGACCGCTTTTGGATCAGTCGATAGGGGTTCAAATCCTCTGCCCCCAGCTCACACACGGCCCTCGCCAGAGCGAGGGCCATTTTTATTTCTAACTCCCTAAAAATTGGATAGTCTCAGTAGATTCCAAATTTGACTTGAAAGGGTGAACTTGCCGTGGCATACTTCCAACTGCCAAGGAGGAAGCGCCATGAACAAGTCCACCCCACCACAGCCGGTCCGATTGACCGACCGCAGCACCTTGAATTCTACCATTGGAGTTTTGGAAGAACATTTTGATCTTTCTGCGGATGGCTATCTTTGTCAGCGACGGGATTTGTGGCAAGTGTTGGTTGCGGTTTGCGCACGGGCGAGCACGATCGAATCGACGTGTAATGATCTGAATGGTCCTGACAGCAATACGATCAGGGTTTACCTCAACCAACAACTGAAGCCGGAGAGGATCCCGTGGCTGCAACGAGAGTGCAATGAGGCGCTGGCCAGCCAATTGCCGTCCTGGCTGTGGGATCACCCCCAGCAGATTGCCTGTGATTTGCATGAGGAACCCTACTACGGTAGATATGACGTGGAAGCTCCTGACAATTGGGTGCGCGGCGACGAAGCCCGGGATGGCACCAGCCATTTTTATTGCTGTGCCACGGCTTATATTATTCATCGGGGAGTGCGCATGACTCTGGCGGTCGAATTTGTCAACCCGCATGAGGCCTTGTCGTGTGTGTTGGAGCATCTGTTGAGCCGGGTCAAGGAGCTGGGCATTCCATATAAAAGCCTGTTTTTGGACAAGGGCTTCTGCTCCATCCCGATCATGACCTCCTTGCTGTCCCAGGGTTTGCCGGTCTTGATGGCTGCCCCAGTCAAAGGCAAGAAAGGTGGTACCCGGGCGCTCTGCCAGGGTCGGGGCAGCTACTTCACCCAATACACCTTTCACAGCCCGATCCACGGCCAGCTTACGGTTCCGGTGGCCGTCGTGCGCACTTTTGCCAAACGTCGCCACGGGCCTCTCAGAGCCCAGTGGTTGGTGTATGTCGTGTTGAACCTGCCCGCTTTGCCCATCCGCGCCGTCCGCAAAACTTATCGGCGTCGTTTCGGAATTGAGTCCTCCTACCGCATGATGGAGAAGAACCGCCCCCGTACCACCTCCCTCAATGCTGCCCTGCGCTTCCTGTTCATGGGCCTGGCCTTGATCCTGCTCAATATTTGGATCGCCTTGCAATGGACCTACCTGCGTATCCGCGGGCGTGGTCCCAGGCGGGTCGCTAATCAATACTTTCGCCAGGATCGCATGCAGCGCTTTTTGTCCCGGGCGATCGAGGCCGTTTATTCTGTCGTAACCATGGTCGACCCACCCAATGTCAAACCTGTTTTCTCAAACTTGTGATCTACTGAGTCTCCCTAATTAGTGTTCTTGGTTTTTGTAGGTAAAGGCACCGTCATCAGCAGCTCTTTAACAGTCCAAATATGATCGGTCAAGCCAGCAGCCACTGCTGGAGTTCTGAGGGTCCATTTAGCCAGGGTTTTTTGGTAGGTTCGTAAGCGCAAGCTCTTATGCGGACGGACCAGGTTGTAGTAAGCATCTTCCCAGGACAGAGCGGCTCGGTGCATGGATAGGTCCTTCGAGAAAGCCAGGGTCTTACGGGTCAAACGGGCATTGAACATGCGAGCAGTCAAGTGGCTGCGTTCGATGTAAGCGGTGCTCTTGCCGAGCAATGCAAGCAGCTCATCCAGGGGACCCCACACCGCCCTGAGTTTGACTTCCAGCAGATGGCCATGCTCATCGCGCAGTTTGACCATTTGCAGATAACGCCAATCCTGGCCCGCTTGCGGGCGAGTGGGTGGACGACCTCGGCCAGAATATTCGGGCACCAGCCCATAGACCGCCAGGATCGCATCATCGATGCCACCCCAGCCATCCGTGATTAGCGGGGGTGGACTATCGGGATGCCCGCGTTGCTGCAGGGTCTGAAAGACCTGGAAACTGGCTTGCGTCTCGTCCTTGCCTATCCCACGGGCGGCTCGCAAGCGGCTGTCAGTGTCCAACAAGGTGGAAATCCAGAAAGTTCCACGTTCAGCGCTTTCCGGATGTCTTTTTTTCTCCCTTGTTTTGGACGAAGGACCACAACCCATCCAACTGCGCACGTTGGAGATGGAAATCCTTCATCAGCACCGCATCCAGTTCTTCCGCATGCTTCCCGGCTTCACGCAACCAGCGCAGGGTCGTGTCTTCCTTGATCCCTTTGACCCGCGTGATCGTGCTGATCCGGGTGCCTTCCGCCAGGAGCGCCAGCACTTCCAGAATTTCAGCCGAGTGCGCATGCTTGTGAAAGAAGATCGTTCCCGTCGTCTCGGTAAAGGTTTTGCTGCAGGTCTTGCATTGGTAGCGCTGCACGCCCCGTGCGGTTTTGCCTGCCTTTTTAAGGTTCGCCTGGACCCGACCACTTTGCAACTTCCCGTAATCCGGGCAGGCTGCATTGGGACAAAATTCTCCAGGATGGGCAAGTTTTTCCATATCGTCTCCCTAATTGTGAGCTTGCCCTAATATTACCCTAAAATACACTATCGAGGGAGACTATCAAAAATTGGAAACGACATTATGAAGAGATATAAGAACACCAGCTATTTCTTAAATAAGAAAGTTCGGGGTTCGAGTCCCTGCTTAATCATCTGGCCCTTTTGTAGGGAAATTCTTTTTTAAGATAGGTTTTTGCACTCTCCGCAATTAGCCAGTCAGATCAACCATTCTTGATGATCTTTAAACCGGAGGTCGTTGGTACGAATTCGACAAACTGCCAGGGTCAACAACTATAATATCAGAGTCTGTTACATCTTCGGTCGGCGAGTTTGAAGTACTGGCCGCAGCTGGGAATGAAGCGGCATTCAATAATGAGGTCACTGTACATCTTGGTACGCGTGTCATCCCCCATCGCCTGCAGCAGTAACCCCAGGTGGTTGTTAGGCGTGTTCAAGGATGCGCGCAAATGCCCTGAGATAGCTTGGGTCCGCGCTGCCCCTGCGCAACATCCAATACTCTGCTCCCCAAAAGAGATAGGCGTATAAAGGGGGATTCTGCCTTGTATCAGCCATCCAGGCATTATAGTTGGCGATGAGGTGCTCCGGCAGGCAGCTGTACATCGCGTGATTGTCCGGGCTGGGGGGCGTTGTCACCGCTTCCCACGGTTCTGCCTGCCCCTCGGCAATCAACACTTTTTGACCTCCTGCAGCTGCCCGGGCAAGCAGCTGTCTTCGCCTTGTTTGCAGGGAGCGGCTCTGGCTGCCATCCAGGTAAAGCGTTTTGTTCCCGAGCGCCACGAGGGCATGCCTCGGGTAGTAATCAACCCCGAGCACGTCTGCCAAGCGCTGTGCGAGGGCCAGTGAATCGCCTTGATCGCGAGTCCTCCACCATTGAGTAAAGCGCACGGGCAGTGAGGTCGGTAAATACCCGTTCATGATCATTGGCCTGGTGGGATCCGCCCTCCTGAGGGCCTCCGCTTCCCGTTCGACAAAGCCAACCTCCAGGCGCCACGAATGCTCTACCCCTAGCGGGTCCACGGCTTCGTGCTCAAGCTGCCAGGCCACGATGCTTTTTCGCTGACGATAACGCTCTATCAATCGGGTGATGAAATCGACAGCGGCCGAGAGGAGTGCCGGGTAGTCGGACGACCTGACGAGGGCATGTTCGCGGAAGGGCCGCGGCAGATGGTGTGCAGGCACGAAGAACTCGGGATAGCCGAAGGATTTCAAGGCGCCGACACACAGGATGATCTGCTTTCCGGCCTGTTCAGCCGCATCGATCTGCCAGTCAAGCTCGCCGGTCAGGAAAGCTCCCGATTCGGGCTCCATCCTGTTCCAGTAAGCCCCCAACCGAATGAGCTGAAACGGAAATGGGAGCAGTTCCCGCAGGGTCGTGCGCACCTCCAGGCCAAATGCAGCTGCCTGGAGGGGGCGAAAGCTGACCCCCAAGAAGGTGGATCGCCGCGGCTCGACCGGCAGATGCTTCCATGCATCGGTCAGTGGTTGGGCTGCCTGTTTCAAGCGAAATTCGAGCGGTGGCATAGCTTTCCAGAATTCAGAATCATGGATCCTGAGGGGCCTCTCTAGGAGGGCGCAGCCGCCCCGGTCTAGAACACCCCGGGGATGAAGCGTTTGGTGCGTTGCATATATTCAACATACCTCTGGCCAAGAGTATGAACCAACGCATCCTCCTCCACGTGGACACGATAGGCATGACCCAGGAACACAAAAAGCAGCAGGGACGCCAGGCTGGCCCAGTTGGTCATCGCCAGCCCCACCCCCAGCATGGTCAGGAACGTTCCGCTGTAGGCAGGATGGCGGATCAGGCGGTAGGCCCCGGCCTGGATCACCGGCTGGTCAGCAGACACGGCGACGTCACGCGTAAAATAGAGACCCAGCGTCCTGATGGCGTACCAGCGCAAGGCCACCCCCAGCAGAATAAAGCTTACTCCGAGCAGAAAAAGCGTTGTTCTCTGCCAAGGGATTGCTGCCATCGGAACCAGCCAGCCAAGCAGGAAATTCAGAGCCAGCCCGACCCACTGCAGCGCGATCAGGATGGCCATTGAGCTCGAGTCCCGGATCGGAGCTGCTTTCCTGAAAACCTTTGCCATTTGCCGAGGGGTAAGGACTGCTTCCGGTAGCAGCCAGACCAGGCAAGCCGCGAGGAAAACGATGGTCGCATCTGCATGGGTATAGGGGAGTGGGAGCAAAGTTTCTATCCTTACTGATTGGAGGGCTGGAAGATTCGCCGAAAGAGGTCGGACTGCAGCAGCGTCTCTGGATCGTAGTGCTTCTTGAGATGCAGGAAGGCGTCCACGACCTCGTCGCCGACACTCTGGCAGTATTGGGCATTCGTCAAAAAATGGTCCTTGGCAAGATAAAACTTCCCCCCCGCCTCGAGGGTGGCTGCGTTCATATCCTGAAGCACCTGCTTCAACTTCAGCGCCGTCTGGCGGGTCCGTGGATGAGTTTAATTCCAGGGAAAACCCGTCGACCTGGTAGCTCAATAGGAAGGGATCGCGGCGGTGTTGCTTGAGAATACACCAGACCGGTATGCATCCCTGCCTTTGTGAATAGCGCAAGAGATGCTCGAAAATTTCATTCGCCTGTTGGGTGGGAATGAAGGTCTGGAAGGTCTCCACCCCTTCCGGAAACATGGCATCATACCCGGCGAGAACAGCCGAAGGCCAGTACGTATAAGGGTAGAGGGCACGCCGCCGCCCGGCCATCGTGTTTTCCCAGTGATAATTAAGACAGTTTGCTGCCTGCACACCCGGAATCAGCACTCGCCGGCCCAGGTCCGCAGCCAGTTTGATGAAAGGTATTTTCAGCCGGTCATTAACAAGAGCCATTGGGAAGGAGGAACGCGCCGCATTTTCAGGTCGATCCATGCTAGCGGAGGTGACGGTACCGCGTCCAAGCTGCTGACCCCGGACAGACCCGTCCAGCCAGGCTTCAATGAAATCGCTCTGCCTTCCCTCCTCACCAAATATCGTGAAGATCCCGGCCAATGAGGAGGCAGATCGCTTCCGGACGGTGACGAACCCGGAAGTGATGCGTTCCAGCTGGACAGTGATCGAGATAAGGATGCCGAGCAGCCCCAGGCTCCCGACAAATGCGTGAAAGAGCTGCACATCCTCCTCGGGTGTAAGGGCGATCACGTCCAGCGCGAGGACGTGTGCGCCGAAGGGTCCGCACTTCCAGGCATTCCTGCCGTTCACATTCATAGCCGTGCAGCCACCTATCGTGACCTGAGGCGTGGAGGGTGATACGTACGGCCACCAGCCATCTCTCCAGGCCAGCTGGACCATATCCCGCAAGGTGACCCCAGGTTCGACGCACATGATCCCCCGTTCAGCGTTCCAGGAGAGGATCCGGCGCATGGAAGTGACGTCGATGACCATCCCGCCGGTATTAAGGGCTGCGTCAGTGTAGCTGTGTCCGGCGCCATGCGGGATCACGGTCCTGCACTCCGCTCGGGCCGCTGCCAATGCCTTGGCAATTTCTGCCACACTGCTTGCCTGGTAAAGAGTACACGGAGAATACTCCGACTTGCTCCAGTTTGTGAGCTGAGCCTGCTTCCGTGAAAGAGTCACAGGATCATCCTTCTCATGGTTGTTTCGTTTAACACCTGTAGAATTCTGCCCTGCTGCTCGGGATGGCGAGCAGGGGCAATCCAATACCGTTCAGGGGTCAAGGCGGGTTCCTTAGCCTATATTATCAGTTGTTGACATTAAAAACCAGCGGCAGATATTGGGAATAAAGCATCAAGATCGCCCAGTAGGTACCCCTCCAATTCTCCATGGCGCAGTTTCCTCGGAGGATGTGAAAACACTTCAGCGGATCGTTAAACCTTTCTTTCTACCGCATCGTCCTAATGGGGGCGAGGCATTCAGCCCAAATGGGAATCTCCTTGCCTGGGGGAATGATGATTCAGTGATTGCTTTTTGGATCTTGTCAATTTTATGTTCATTACCGGGAAGTGCCTGTACTGATTTGCCCCGAGAATCTGTATCAGGATCTATGTGAGTCATGTCCGCATGATTTGCCTAAGGTAAATCCAGCACTCCCCTTGTCCCTCTACCTTCATCCTTGAATTATCCGTATATACGACATTCCCTGAGGGGTCGAATCCATTGATTTTCGACAGAAGCCGATTTTTCGGAGGGAGCTTTTAATTAAAAAGGTGAGGAAACCTTGCATTATCGTTGCAAATCTTGACTCCGCCAGAAATGATATTGCGCTACGGACGTTTGTATGCAATAATAATCTTCGGGACGAAGGGCAAATTTTAATTATCTCGGCGTGGGTTTTATTCTCTGATTTCAAGTGGATTGAATTGCAATCAAATTCTTTAGAAAAGGAGATGTATACAATCGGCCTCATCATGCTGTGGGTATACGCGACTAATTATGAAAAAACAAAAACGTTCCACTGACCACCCTGATCAAAAAAACAGTGCGGAAGATACGCCCCAGGTTTTCGCGGTGAAAAAGGATGGTAATACCATTAAATTCAATCGCCGCGATTTCATCCGGGCAGCAGCGGTCACTTCGGCGGCAGTCGCCTTAACCGGCTGTGATGCTGCCAGTTTGTTCGCAGCCCCAACTCCTACTCCAACCTCAACCTCGACCCTAACTCTGACTCCGACCGTAACTGATACACCGACGAGTACTAGTACCCTTACGCCAACCAGTACAGACACTTTAACGCCCACCAATACACCCATGCCGGAGGGAGTAGTAAATGGAACTACGAATGTACGTTATGAACCTAACGCCTATGCCGGACTCGCCGGAAGCCTAGCCGCGGGAGATAGAGTGACGGTAATCGGCAAGACGGGCGACGCTAGCTGGTTGTGCATTCAAAAAAATGGTGGGTTGACCGGCTGGATTAGATCCAGCTTGATTGACCTGCCTGCTGATCAATTAAGTGGAATCCCTGTTGTAACTCCTATGCCGACCCCCACAAATTTGCCAGGAACTGAGGGCTACGCGGCCCCCAAAACGACCGGAAGTAACTATACTTACACGAATGAGTACGGCAAGGTATACCACTATACACTCCCGTGCGGCGATCCAATCCCAGATGGAGCCGTGTGTGACTGCAACTGTGTAACCGTACCCTGCCAATGTGATAGTTATGTGCCTTGTACGTGTGATGGCCAATGTTCGTGCGATGGGGATGTCCATTATTGGTATCCAAACTAAGGGCAAGTGAAAACCCAATCTATGGAATTTTATACAATCCCAATAGAGGGCCCGAATGGCGCGGGTAAGATGATCATATACCGGCCCCTGGCGGGTCTGGCCTTTGTTGGCAATAAAGCGATGGCGGATTTAACCCTGCAGCTGGTAAATAATGGGTCGGAGAAGGGGGAACCCAACGAACCTGTGGAGTTTCTACAGACAATCGGTTTTCTGGAACCCGACCCATTCCCCCCACCTCTCCCTGGGGGGAATTTTTGTCCCACTACGGCCGTACTTCTGCTGACCAACCAGTGCCAGTTGCGCTGTACATACTGTTACGCATCAGCGGGTACGTTGAAGGCAAGCGAACTGTCTCCTGAACTTGGAAAGGCAGCGATCACACACGTTTATGAAAACGCTCAAGAGTTGGGACGTTCAAGATTTGAGGTTATATTTCACGGTGGCGGCGAACCGACCATGGCCTGGAAGACTCTGCAGGAATGTGTGAATTATGCCCGTCAGAGATCTTTGCCGGCCAATATCTCCCTGACATCAAATGGGATCTGGTCCCCTCAAAAATCTGAATGGCTTATGGACCATCTGGACCAAATCAGCCTCTCGATGGATGGAAATCCGCAAACACAGAACCACTACCGGCCATATTCCAACGGGCGGGGATCTTCAGATGCAGTTATGCGCACGATCGCGGCGTTGGACCGCCGAGACTTTAAATACGGCCTGCGTATGACCGCTGCCGCCCCATGGGGAGATTTTCCTCGTAATGTGCGTTTCTTGTGTGAGGAGACGAAGGTCCGCTCAATGCAGGTGGAACCAGCCTATAATATCCAGCGAGGCGGGCATGCACAACCAACAATCAATGAGGCCCGCGGCTTTGGTGAAGCTTTTCTGGAGGCCTACGAGATCGCCGCGCAGGCCGGACGCCGCCTCTCCTTTTCGGGAGCGAGGTTAGGGAAGGTCACCTCGATGTTCTGCACTGCTCCCTATCAAGCCCTTATTGTTAATGCTAACGGTGATCTGGTTTCGTGTTACGAAGTTGTAGGGAATGACCACCCCCTGGCAAGGCTTTCGATCGTCGGCAGGATTGAGGATGGTAAAGTTAATGTGGATGAGTCAGCCCGCCTCAGGCTGCATCAGAAAATGGCTGATCGAAGGGCCGCGTGCAGGGAATGTGCCTGCTACTGGTCCTGCGCGGGAGACTGCTACACGCGCACTTTTATGCCTGAAGAAAATGGACACATGCAATATGGAGCCCGCTGCGAGCTGAACCGCTACCTACTGGTAGAAATGTTGCTGCGTGAAATTGCCAAGGGGGATGGTGTATGGCGGGCGACGAGCATGCGCAGTCAAATGCCGACCTTGGAGGCAATCACGATTTAATTCTGGGCGTCAGCCCCAGGAATTTATCGTGTCATAAACCATTTTTCATCAGGAATCCACTACGATGCAAATCTGGGTCATCCCCTACAGCGACCAGGAACCAACTTTTTGGGAGGAAGTCGCCGGGCGGTTTGGAGAGCACATCCGCTCGGTTTATTTTCCGATGCCAGGTGGAATCGTGGCTTCTGGTCGGCCTCCGCAACCTGACCGGTACATGCAAGCGTTCCTGCGGCAGTCATTCCTGCCCAAATCTGTATTGGTCAATCCAATCATCCTGGCTCGCCCGGTTGAGCAGACAGCCCCTGCTGTGATTGAGGCTTTAAGGCGGTTGCACGGTGACTTTGGTGTAAATAGCGTGACCGTGGCGAGCCTGTCCCTGGCCAGGTTGATCAAAGAGGCCATTCCGGAATATCAAGTTGGCGCATCGACCCTGATGGGAATCTATACTCTTGCTCAGGTCTTGATGGTTAAGGACCATGTAGATTTCCTGGTCCCCGACAACCGCCTGCTGCGTGACCTGGCCGGTTTACAACGTCTGCGGCGATCTTTTACCGGCGAGATTCGCCTGATCGTTAACGAGGCCTGCCTGCCTGGCTGCCCTTATCGCACCCAGCATTTTTACGAGATGGCTTACAGTGACACTTTCCCTGAATCCTTGTGCCGGGACATACTCGATGAACACCCTTGGTTGCGACTGACTGGAGCCTGGGTTCTTCCACGCCACCTGGGTTATTACGAAGGATTGTACGACAGTTTGAAATTGGCCGGCCGGGTGACTCTGCAGGATCGTGCAAGGTACCTGCAGGTACTGGACGCTTATATTTACCGCAGGGATATACTCCCGCGCGATATAGGCGGGGGACCGGCTTCCATACAGGAAGCGATTGACATTCCAGACGAGCTGTTTGAAAGAATCTTGAATTGCGATAAGAACTGTATACCCTGCAAAGTCTGCCAGAACTTTTACGAGCGTGCCACATCCAAGACAAGCCGGCAATAAGATGCAGCCCCGACCTTCCCATTCGAACGAGCGATTACCGGCCCCATTAAGAGCTATCTACGAGGAACTCGATAGGCCTCGACCAGACGACTGCAATTTAGAGGGTTTAAAAGAAGCCTGGCAGTCCGTCCTTGCCCAGGCAAGGGCTCATATCCCTGGCATTTGTATTGAATCGGAGGGCGAAATCGTCCATCTGGGTCGGTTATCTCCCGGGTGTGAGGCCTGCAAAGCGGGAACCTGGGATTGTATTTTCACTACAATGCGCTGCAATCTGAACTGCGAATTTTGTTACAGCCCCCAGGCGATTCCCGAGAGCTACACTGGTTCGGTGTTTGGCAGCACCCCCGGGCAGATCGCCGAGAACCATGACCGAACCAACATCACGGGCGTGAGCTTTTCGGGGGGGGAGCCGTTCCTGGAGCCGCGGAAATTGCTCTCCTGGGTCGCCTGGTTCAAGGATCACTACTCCGAGAAATACACCTGGGTCTACACCAATGGCGTGCTTGCAGAGGAAGGCGTCCTGCAGGAACTTGGAAAACTGGGCCTGGACGAAATCCGGTTCAATACTGCCGCGACCAGCTACAATCATCCGGCGGTCATGAAGAACTTGGCACTCGCAGCGGAATTCATCCCGAATGTAACCGTGGAGATACCGGCGATCCCAGAACATGCTGCGAAGCTGTTTTCCAGTCTGCAGGATTGGTCTTCTCGAGGTGTTAAATTTCTAAATCTGCATGAGCTGATTTATGAACCTGGCACCCTTTCAGCATCCATGACAGGGGCACGCCAACCAGCGGTCCTTGCAGATGGTCATCGGACCGCGTTCAATCCTGACAGCCGCTTGCTGACGTTCGCGGTCATGAAAAAGGTGTCGGCAGAGAATTTACCCCTGGCTGTCAATGATTGTTCCCTGCAGAGCAAACTCCTGCAAATACGCGGCCGGCGGCGAGCCTTGTCCGCCCTTACCCGGGAACCGTATGAGAAGCTGGTGGGGGATGAGGCCCTGGAAAGTCTTTGCATTTATCGGAATGAACAGGAGTATCAATTTTGCAATCCAGATACCTTCCAGGAGGTGCGTGCCCGTTACCCGGATTACAAACTGGTCAAAATCGTGCGAGAGGCACCTCTTACCCTGAAAGGAAAAAATCGGTGGATCGCAGTAAAGGAATATTGAAACCCGGGATTGCCCTATTATTTATTTTTCTCCTGGGTGGCCTCTTTTTCATACATAATGCTCACTTTCAGTTGGCGACCGACGATCTGGGCTGGCTTAAAGGCCAGGTCCCCACGATCTTTGATCAATATCGGGTAATCCCTCGCTTGTTTTTTTATGTCCTGTACAGATCGATCGGGCCTAATATCTTTGTCATCCTGGCGATGATTTTCTTATTTCATTCGCTGAATACAGTCCTTGTCTATTCGCTTTCCAAAAGTATCCTCAAGGACTCAATTGCTGCTGGAGTGGCCAGCTTCATATTTATGATTAATCCGGTCACCCTGAGCACGCTAACATGGATTTCATGTTTTTCTTATGTTCTTGGCACCAGCTTTGCCTTGTTTTCTTTGTTTTTCTTCTGGAAGGGCAAAGGTCCAAGGAGATGGGGTTGGTGGGCCGGGGCAATCGCATGTTACTGTGCAGGACTGTTCTGTTCTCATGAGACTCTGTTCCTGCCGGTAATTTTCTTATTGTTGAGTTGGCTTCGGGAGCAGGACCGGCTGCGGTCCGGCGGAATATTGTTCGGTATCACGATGGTCCTGGGTCTTTTGGTGAACTTTTTCTTCTATCGTTTCGACCGCTACGGCATTGAAACGACCCAGCTATTCAATGTGGGCTTTATCGCCGCATTTGTTTCTTCAGCGCTTTCCTTCGGGCTAAGCCTCGGGCTGGCCTATCCGTTATCTTTTTTTGTAATCCCGCTGACTTTTTTGCGCATCGCTTTTTCCGAGCCAATCCGCTGGGGTTTGACCCTGGCGCTTCTGGCCGCCGCGCTCATCCTGTACAAGCCCGGCAAACGGATCCGAATCTGGGTGGTGTTGGTCCTTTCCTTTGCAACCCTGATCACGCCTTATATCATCCGATTTTATTTAATGCCCGTCGGGGTCAACTATGATATTTCCTATGTACTCACCGGAAGAGTTTTTTATCTTCCATTCGTCATTTTAGCAATTATGGGAGGAATATTGATCGCCGAGCTCTATGCAAGCCGCTTTATGAAGAATCATCTCTCAGAATTGCTTTTACCCATCGTATCTCTTGGGGCGTACCTTTACGCCTTGCTGGTCTTGTACAGCCCGCAGGATTTTATGGGATTATCCGTCCTGCACGGGGCGAGCCAACGCTTTCCCCTGCCTTGGAACCCCTATCGCGGAAGCCAGCCGGTATGGCTCGCCAGCCTTGCATTGATCCTTGTCATCGCAGGGTTTCGTTGGATGGCTTATCACAGGAAACAAAATAAATGATTGGCGTAGATCCATCCTTATTCGAAGAATTCTTCAGCTCGGCGATGCCAGTAATTGAAAGCGGAGCCATCCGGCAGGAATGGCTGGCGCTCGAACCGCCTTATGTGATCAATGCCCGACGGCTGCCCAAACCGGTATGGGCCAGACAGGGGTATTCAGAGAATGGCCAGGAGGCATGGGAGAAGCTTCAGAATCAAATGGGTCAGATCGATCCCGGTCGGGCGTACTGTATATATATCCATGTCCCTTTTTGTGACATCAAGTGTGGTTTCTGCGACTGCTACTCTTTTCGGTTAGGTCAGCATGCCACCCGTCACATCGATGCGTATCTTGCGGCGTTGGAGCAGGAAATGCAGTTATGGAGCCGGCTGGGTAATCTTGCCGAGCGACCGGTCTCAACGATTTATTTCGGCGGCGGCACACCCCTCTTCCTGGGAGAGGATGGTTTCAGCCGTCTGGTCCAGAACTGCCGCCGGTATTTCAACACCGGCCCCCAGACCGAATGGGCCCTCGAAACCACTTCATCAGAACTCAGCGAGAGCATGTTCTCGCGATTGGATTCCCTGGGTTTTACCAGGTTGCATGTGGGCGTGCAAAGCCTGAATGACTCGATCCGTACTTTGATCGATCGACGCGAGCCGGCCTCAACAGTGCTGAAGAAATTATCAAAAGCAATTACACTAGGCTGGGTAACCAGCGTCGACCTGATCTTTGGATTACCTGCCCAGTCGCTGGTAAGTTTACTGGATGACATTCACAGGTTAGCGGATGCTGGGGTGGATGGCTTTTCCATGTATGAATTGCAGAGATCATCCCAAAACCGGCGGTTCATTGAACAGCACAATCTGGCGGGAAAAGACCGCACCCTGGATTACTTTCTTCTTCAGGCCGCCTCGCAAAGGCTGGATCAGTTGGGTTTTAAAAAGATCCTTTTCAACCATTTTGCAAACGATAGGGACAAGGATCTGTATTTCACTTTTCCGGAGAGAGGCGAAGATTGCCTCGCCATGGGGACGATCGCGGATGGAGTCATCAACGGCTACCACTATCGCCACCCGGAATATTCCCCCTACTGCAGGGGTGTGACCGGAACCTTCCCCGGCTTGGAAGGAGGAGTTAGGCAAAGTGACCAGGATGGCCGCTTTGCAGCCCTGGAGACAGCTATCCTATCCGCGAGACTATCCAAAGAACTGTTTGTTGGAGTGCTGGGTGACGAGGCAGCCAATTTGCTGCTGCAGAAATGGTCTGGCGCCGCGCTCATCGCCCGGGACAAGCAAGATGACCATCAGTACCACCTGACCACGAACGGATCCTGGTTTGCCGGGGAGATGATGGCTCAACTGGCGGACCACGCCATCCCATGATCGTATAACAATAATCACCGGGTCAATCCGGTGCGAGTTTGTTCTTTTGGATCCTTTCCTGATTTATAAAGAAAAAATGATACTCCGGGGCAGACCGGTCTGATCGACCGTCGTGGACGATCCGCAGTCCCTTTGTTACTGACCTAGTTTTTGCCCAAATTAGGCTACAAATCATCGCGGGCGAGATAGGGTGAAAAGGATTTTTGAAAAACGGCAGCGAGCGGATGATTGGGATTAAGGCGGATCTGGTCAATGGTTCCTTGAGCTGTGATCTGGACGGAACCGGGGATGTTCAGCACATCCCGGACCGTTCGCTGAATGCCATACTTGAGGAAACGCAGGTTGGTGGCAGCCAGGTCATTGCGTGTCCAAATCACCAGATTATGGGCCAGCTGAGCCAGCAAGACCAACATTTCTTGAGCCGCAAAACGATGCTTGTTACGACGAGACAAACCCAAGCCCTGCTTATCGCTTTTGTTTTGGGTTTCGAGGCCGCCGCCACGCAGGTCATAGAAATGCAAGGCGGCCAGGAGCACCTGATCATCGGTGAGATGAGCCGGTTTCTTTTGTCCGAGGAGTTCAAAGAGCATCCGGTCGGTGAGGGTGAAGATCAAAGCGTGATAACTCCAGGTGCCATCCTGTTTGCATTTGCGCACCACGAGTTGGCGGGTAGGTCGGGTATATGGGTGAGGGCTTGTCGCCCACCCGACCTCTCGATCCAGCACTTTAGGGTCAGGGTACCAGGTAGTGACGGAGCTGGCCAATTTGGTGGCCCGATGCCAGTTCTTGGTTTTGAGGATGAGCTGGTAGCAGCTTTCGAGCATCCATTGGATGTTTCCATCACTGCCCCCGCCTCCATCGACCCGCAAAATGGTCCGGCGACGCCTGGATTCATCCAGATTCAGGGCTTTTTCTGCCTCCAGCACCAGTTCCGGCAGGCTGCTGTCCAACTGGCGCTTCCCGTTATAGAGCTTGTCGACCACGATCTCGTCATACCAGGAGGCCAACACCCGACCCAACTGTCTGCCACGACAATTCTTTTCACCCGCGAAGTAGCCCTTCGTCACCCCTTCACCCAATCGTCCCGCAGGCATTCCGGTCACATCCACATCCAGCACTTGCCAGCTCTTTGCATACGGATGTTGGCAGCAGCGTCCATGTCGGTTCAAGATTTCCCGGATGGCAGTTCGCATCTGTTTCACATTCTCTTCCGTGCAGGCATTCAGCGTGTCACTGATCGTGGACTGCTCTGCACAGGATTGCCTCCCAAAGGCAACCTGGATCGCCCGGTCAGGACGCACACGCATATTGGTCTCAACCAAGCCAGTCCCGCCTGCCAGAATGTTGATCAGGCAATCCTTGAGCTTGTCGGTAGGCGTATGGCGCAACACCTTCTGTTTGACCCGTACGTTCTTCTCTACCACCAACCAAATGCCCATCTGCTGAAATCGTCGTCCGACGACTGCCAAACTGGCTCTGGGTGAAATGGTTTCCTCGGACATCTCGCACCTCCTGAAAGCAAAAAGTGGCACCTCTATGCTCTCAGGATTAGCGATTTACCGCAATGTCTTTGTTAAGGTCCGATGATTTGTAGCCTAATTTGGGCAAAAACTAGGTACTGAGGTTTGAATAATTCGTGTCATCAATTCTTTCTACCACGGTAGATATTAGAGTTTAGACTATGTAGCAATCTCTCGGCTGGGCCGAGTGGTTGAACAGAACCTTAAAAATCCAATCTTAAGCAGTAGCAGCTGCCTTGGAGGCTGAGGGATGGTGTTTTTTCACCACATCGAAGCGCTCCCGGCGAACCCTCAATCGGCCTTTTTGCCAGCCCGGAGATTTTCCTCTGGGTTTTGGCAGTTCGGCCGGTGTGCCGATCTGAGCGAAAATGTCGTTCATGCCCTGGCAAACCCTGCCTGGCGTCAATTCTGTCTGCTTTTTCTGCCAGGGGAGCGGTTTGTCCACACCCAGGGGACGAGCCAGCCAGAGTTCCCAGGTGATCAGCGGCATCAAGTCGCTCCAGCGTTCTCCCTGCTCAGGTGTGCTGAACATTGGCAAAGTCCAGTACAGGCGTTGTTTGGCAAACCGATACCAGTGATCAACGGTGTAGCGTCGCATGTAGCGCTGCCACCAGGTGCGAGGCTCGGGTGGTTCTTCGCCAATCCAGGCGATCCAGATCACCTTGGGCAAGCGCCGTGTTCCTTTGCGCTCCAGACGTTCCAGGCGAGCGATCCGCATGGGACAAGTGGCTGCTTTGCGCATGTGCAAATCATTCCAGAGCGTGACGTGGCTCTTGTCCAGATCCGGATCTTCTATCGCAAAGCTGTCGTCCGGCTCTCGCCAGGTGGCAGGATCTTTGAACTTGAACCTGGCTCCGTGCAGCGGGTGTCTGCCTCGTCCTTTATAGGGACCTGGCGGTCCGGCCAGACACAGGTTCGGACGTAAACGGATCACCTTGTCCGTTGGGATGTCTGCCGTCGCCAACAAAAAAGGTGCACAGCTGTATTCGGCATCCCACAGCGAGATTGCACGCCTCGGAAGAAGGCTTTGCACACTCCGGAGTTGAACGCTGGCTACTTCAAAAGGGGTTTGCTGGCTGGCAATGCGTTCGTGTAACAAAGGCAATCCCCAGCTCCCTTTCTTCTCAGGCGTCCAGGCCAGCGTGCTGTAGCCATGGCCCAGGGTGATCGGTCGATTGCCGGGCACTGCGGTAGGCTGATGCTCAACCGTCCGATCCCGCAGCGTGTAAGCGGATGGACGTGGCCAGGCGGTATGATCGCCGACCAGGATCGGGCGTCCCTCCCCGTTTACATGCTGACAGTAGAGGCGCATCAACGCCAGCCGGTCTGGCCGTCCATCCTGCAGTGCCTCGTATACACCCGGCCAGCGCCGATGAAAGTGCCGCGAACAAGACAACTCTGCAAACGAGTTCGCTGCACCCGTACCGATCACGGCATCGCTCAATTCGAACAATGCATCTTTTGCCGTGCCTAATTGGGCGTACGCCGCTTGACGAAATTGGATTAGGTTGGTAAAGTGCTCCGTGGCAGTTGAGTTATGTTTGCTAGACATTCCTCAATTTTGCCACTGGGCGGCTTGTGCGAACAGGCCGCCCTCATGTTATGATCAGAGGGTCTTCACTCTTAGCTTTCCCCTGCATCTTGTGACATAATCGAATTATGAACATTCAACCTAAATCAACGAACCATCCTTCTCGTAAAACGAATCGCTGGGCAAGCGCCAGTTTTGTATTAGGAATAATATCGGTAATATTTCCATTTCTTTTCTGGTTCCTTATCTACCCGTCAATCAACCCGTACAACAAAACCCGCTTATATATTTCCTTGGTTTCTCTTTGCTTGGATTTTCCACTTGTCTTGGCTGGTCTAATAACAGGAATTACAGCGCTGATTCAATTGAGACATCGGGATAAAGAAGAAAAAGGTAAGGTATTGGCTGTTTTTGCATTTGTTTTGGGAGCACTGAGCCTTTTATTTGCTTTTTTCTTGCCGCTTATCCTCATATTGATTTTTGGATTTTCTATGGATGTTCTTTAGCAACTTTTTCCTTTGTGAATGCCAAAAACCGCCTGAAGTTGATGTACTCCCACTTGGTGTCAATTAAAACATGACCTCCATAGTCCTCTTCACAGGAAAATAGTCTAAACTCTAATAGATACTCCCAGAGTTTTTTGGAGTTTTAAAGGCCCATCGACCTATTATTAAAAATATAATCGTAGTTTATAACCCTCTTTATTC
Source organism: uncultured Chloroflexia bacterium (assembly GCA_963753465.1). Classification (GTDB taxonomy): domain Bacteria; phylum Chloroflexota; class Anaerolineae; order Anaerolineales; family Villigracilaceae; genus UBA877. Next base: position 1,019,313 of record CAVWCJ010000005.1, on the reverse strand, counting down.
AAAATTCAGCGGATTATTAGTAATAAAATACAAGTATGATTAACCAGAATTGAGTTACTCGATTATGTATTTGGGGCTGTGATATGAAAATCAGGAATTCACCACAATATTTGATCGCAATTGGTATTCTGGTTTCTTTGATACTTTTCAGTGCCTCTTGTAAGCCATCATCCCCGACTGTACTACCCTCGGCAACATCCACACCAACCTCCCTGTCCCTCTCCCCTACGCCGGGCCTTCTATGAAGTCGTTTTTGTCAAGCTTCAATATAGGCGGCGCGTTGACCTAGCCGACCTTATGGCCGGTTAATGCCATTTTGAGAATTGATGAAACGCCACGACATTCCACTTCCTTCTTATGCTCACGATCCTTGCTTGATCATGCTGGCGGCTTCGGATCTCGTTGGGCAGCTTGCACCCTGAACAGCCTTCTATCCGTGCTGGCAGAATAAACCAGACACCTCATATTTTATACGCTCAAGAGCGGAGGGCGAAGCACTTTGTGAGCGACCCCATCTAACGGGCGGTTCTCTAATAAGGAACCCGGCGCATTTCACGGGCAGCTCACACCAGTCTGGCAACGATCGGTGAGGGCGAAGAGGAAAGCGGTTGCCAGTCCGATCAAGTGGTCTTCAGCACTGCTCCTGGCGGAATAGTGCCGAACTCGAGGTAACGCCAGATCTCGATCAACAATTTACGCGCCAAGGCGACGATGCCTATTTTGTGCAGGCGCTTGCTGCCTTTGCCAAAGCGGCGTTGGTACCAGCGGCTGAGTTCACTGTCAGGTTGGTATCGCAGCCAAATCCAGGCGATCTCGATGGCCATGGCCCGGATATGTCGATTGCCAATTTTGCTGATCCCCAATTCGTGCGCTTCTTCGCCGCTTTGATGGGGCAGGGGTGTCAGTCCGGCCAGGGCGCCGACTTCGCGGCGGTTGCGGAAGGCCCGCCAGGAGAAGAACTCCATCACATACAACCAGGCACAGTTTATGCCGATGCCTCTCAATTGCAGCAACTTGCGTACTTGTTCTACATCGGGCTGGGAGCTATTCCGTATGGCGTCCTGGCGTTCTTTTTCCAAGGTTTTGATCTGCTTTTCCACCAGTTGAAAACGTTCAAACTCAAAAAGCAGACGAGCTTGCAAGCTGGGGGGTAATGGATCACCATTCCATAAGCGCTGCTGCTGTAGGTCTTCAGGGAAGTCGTCTTCGACGGTCATGCAAATACCCTGGTTGGCCAGATATCCCTTGATGCGGTTGGTGTGCTGGGTCCGCTGGGCTTTGAGATCGGCCAGTTCGCGGTGGAGATGGCGATGATCCTCCACAGAGGCAGTAGGAACGTGGACTACGCTCCATACCTTTTTCTCGCCGGACTGATACCGCATCAACATGGTTAAGAGCTTCCCCAGATCGAGGCGGTCGGTCTTGGCCTGTTTGGCGCGACGATTGACTTCGATACTGGCGGAATCAACCACCAGGTTGTCCACTTCCTGAGAATGCAGGTAGCGATCCAACCAGAAGCCGTCCCGTCCCGCCTCGTAGCAGCTGACCACTTGCACATCCTCCGGTAGCCCAAAGCGGTTCTTCGCCAATTGGATCTCCTTTTCGAGAGCGGCCAAGTCTCGAGCCGATATGCTGCGCAGGCGCGGTTTCTGCCCGAAGCCTGTCGTGAAGCCCAACAGCCACTCTTTTTGGCTCAGTTCAAATGCAATGTAAAGGTGCGGTTGATTTACAGTATACTGATCTTTGGTGGTCGTTTCTGGAAACATAAGCTTCTCCTTTCGTGTGTGTACTTCGAAGCTTATCAGAAACGACCCTTTCTTTCCTATCCATAGTATCTAACGGCGCAGCCCTTCTCCACAGTATCCCTCGCGCAGATCGGTTCGTTGGGAAAAGGGGTCTTACCCAATATCACCTATTCATCGGATCGCACGATTATTGTTTTGAGCGATGGGTATAACACTCATCTTCTTCGCGCTTCCGACGACAGCGAAATCACCTCCATCCACCTAGCTGATGATGGTTACGGAGAGGCCGGACCTATTAGTCCAGATAACCGTCTGATCATTACTCAAGAAAACTATGGTTACGGCAATTTCCATGTCATCGATATCCATTCGAAGGAAACGATCACAACAGTCACTGGCTTTGGCGGAACCATGGGAATGATTTTCACTCCAGATGGTCAGCATGTGGCTTTCCTAAATGGCGACCAGACTACCGGTGGACCATACTATGATATTTGTTTGCTGGATATTTATTCTCCAACAAATTCTCAGAACGATAACATTAATTGTTATCCGGTATTGAATGAAGAGCGTTACCATACCGTGACAACTCCAGCTGTCAGCCCGGATGGTCGATGGGTAGCCGCGGGATATAGGGATAGCACGAATGAGGTCCTCTACGTTTGGAATACGGAAAGCAAGGCCATTCACCTTGAGTTGAAAGGACAAGCCTCAGAGATCACCAGCGTGAATTTCAGCCCCGATTGCACCCAGCTCGCAAGCTCTGGCGAAGATGGGATGGTGAAGCTGTGGGATCCGATCACCGGAGAGCTCAAGCGGGTGATTACCGGTTTTACCGATCATGTCGAGAAGGTCAAATTTACTCCGGATGGTCGGGGACTGATCGTCAGTGTCATTAATCAACCAGATGTTTACCTTGATCTTGCTTCCGGGAAGATCACTCCGGTCGCAACGCCTACACCGGATCCGCTGACGGTGAAGATGATCCAGGAAGGTTATTTGCTTGCTGGGAGTGGTTCGAGGGTTCTATTTAGTCCTGATGGCAAATGGGTCGCCGTTGGTCATGGCAGTATCCAGATCTGGGATGTGAATTCTGGCAAATTGGTCAACGCCCTATCAACCGACCGCGCATTGTCGATCACGGGAATGGTATTCAGTCCAGACAGCAATCACCTAGCGGTTGTTACGGATCATGGAAATATCTATTTATGGAATACGATAACAGGAAAAGAGGAACTGAGCATTGCTATCAGCTCGCTTTCTTCACCCGAAGTCTTTGCTGCATATGGTAGCTCTGAAATAGGCCTGGCAATCCGGAATGTGTCAATGATTTGAGACAACTTGTTTTGGAATTTACTGTCGAAGTTTTCTGTATTGGCGAGATCTTTTTCTCCTTTCTTTCCGGCAGGTTGTGGAAAAGTGGACAGAAAAGCACTGCCCACTTTTCCACAACCACTACGACGACGGCGATTGGGTTTCTTCCTGCCTTAGCGCCGGTTTGGGTGGATTGATCCAAACTGCCTCGGGCAACTCTGGCGGTTTGGGCAGCCCTTTAACAAATCGTTCCGGGTTCTTTTGATAAGCGGCTTGCAACACTTGCTGGCGCTGCTGGATCACCACCGCGGCTCGGTCATAATGGACATCTGCAGGGGTGAGCAGCCCTAAACCGCTGTGGTGGTGGTCGTAGTTGTACCAGTCAAAGAAATCTTTGGCCCAGGAGCGGGCATCCGGTTGACATCCGAACCGTTCGGGATAATCGGGCTGATACTTCAAAGTCTTGAACTGGGCTTCGGAGTAGGGATTATCGTTGGAAACGTGCGGGCGGGAGTGAGTTTTGGTCACACCCAGATCCGCCATCAAGAAGGCCACCGGTTTGGAAGTCATCGAACTGCCCCGGTCGGCATGGATCGTGAGTTGATCCGGTTGAATGCCTTGGCGACCACAGGTTTCGGCAATCAGTTCCTTGGCCAGGTTGGCTGTCTCGCGTTCACTGATCAACCAGCCGACCACAAAGCGGCTGAAGACATCCAGGATCACGTACAGGTAGTAATAGGTCCACTTGGCGGGTCCCAGCAGCTTGGTAATGTCCCAACTCCATAATTCGTTGGGTTTGGTCGCCAATAGCTCCGGTTTGACGTAATTTGGATGCCGCAACTGGTTGCGGCGCTCGCAAATTTCATTGTTTTCATCCAAAATGCGGTACATCGTCCGCCAGGAGCATAGATAGTGCCCTTCGTCGATCAAAGTGGCATACACTTCGCGTGGCGCCTGGTCCTGAAATCGTTCACTGTTAAGGATCTGACGTACTTCGGCCTTCTCGGCCTGGCTCAGCGCTCGGGGGGAAACGGTTGGTTCAGGGGACGGCTGGCGTTCAATTGCCGCCGGCTGACGAGAGCGGTACAAACCGCTCCTGGGTACGTCCAGCGCCTGGCAGGCGCTCGAAACACTCACGGTTTCAGCCAACTGTTCGACCGACTGGATCAGTTCGGTTCGTCCGGGTCGGTTTCTTCGACCGCCACGCCGAGCATCTGAGCAACTTTTTTTTGGACATCGATGATCACTTCGGCCTGCCGCAAACGCTCTCGCAATCGCTCATTCTCGCGTTTCAGCTTGGCCAGTTCAACCGCCTGCGGATCCGGTTTCGGTCCTCGTTTGCGGGGCGACAGACCATCCAGTTCGCCTCGCTCGCGTTGCCGACGCCAGTTGCTCAGGCTGGAGGAATATATTCCTTCCCGACGCAGCAAGGCACCGATTTCACCCAACCTCTCGCAAGCATCTACTTCCTGCAGGATCCGCAGCTTGTATTCCGCAGTGTATTGCCGCCGTTTTGCTTTGGCGACTACTTCTGTTTTCGGCATCTCGAATGCTTTCGCTTTCAGCTCTACTACCATTGGTTTTCTCCTCCGCCCTGCTCACTAAATTATCGGGAGGAGTTGTCTCACTATTATAGTCACAGAGGGATCGGTGGGGGACTGATGAGTGAACAGGACATCACCTTTTCGCCGGACAGCCGGTTGCTCGCGTTCGGCGATGGGACCTCGATCGAAGCTTATGATATTTCTACAGGCATCAAGGCCTTGACACTGGAATCAACTCATCCGGAAACATTGCCGACGAGTGTCACTTTTTCACCAGACGGAAAGTATATCTATGCGGCTCTCGATCGGAATCGCGATATCGGGATCTGGGACGCGGAGAGCGGGAAACTACTTCGGATGTCAAATCTTCCTTCGGTGGATCCAAACGCGTTTACTGCAACCGCCCTGCAAGGGGATCATTTCGTAAGAAATAACACCTTGGACGACAGTCACTGGATCGAGCTCTGGAACATTAAGACGGGAGTAATGGTAAAACTGCTGACGCCCAGTGGAAGTGTGGAGCCTCTCCGCTTCAGCCCGGATGGAAGGTTCCTCACAGCGCTAGTGGACCAAAGTGATCTGTATGTCTGGCGGGTGGATACAGGTCAGCTCGTGCTAGTCACAAACAATATGAACGTTGGCGATCTGGCCATCAGTCCAGATAATCACACGCTCGCTACAGCTGATTATGGCAAGGTGAGCTTGTGGGATGTGGGACATTATACAGACGCTGCTTTGAGTGCCGATTTCACTCCTCTGGCTCCAATTCCAACGCCAACACCGTGGCCGACTGAAACGTATCCTACCGCAACGCCCCAGCCGACAATAGCAGCCAGTCCTCTTGCGGTTGCAACTCTCCAACCTGGGGCGATCGATAGAACCAATGTAAGCATGCTCCGCCAGTCGGCGAGTTTTGGGAATGGGACGATCAACCAACTGGAATGGCTGGGCGACCGCATCCTGGTCTCGAGTTCGGAAGGCGTCTACGAGTATAACCCCCAAACCTTAAATGAAACCTGGCGCTACGAGGTCGGACAAATTTGGGTCGACCAAGGCCGGGTCACTTCCGATGGGCGAATTCTCCTTGCCGGTATCACAACAGATAACAGGGTTCAGGTTTGGGATTCCCAGGCTAATTCAAAGGTTGCGGAACTGCCTGGAGTTGGCCCGGCAGCGTTGAGCCCGGATGGAAAATGGCTTGTATTTGCCGATGGTACCAACGGTCTGGAAACCTGGAATCTCGAAACCCATCAGGCAGGCAGCCTTCTGAAGAGCCAAGGGGATACACTGAGTTCTATTATTTTCAGCCCTAATGGAAAATGGGTGGCTGCTCTTCAGGGAGAACGGTCCATTCGGATCTGGGATCTTGTGTCGGGTATGATTGTCAATGGAGTAGGCGGGCCCGAGGGGGTAATCACCGATATGGCCTTCAACTCGGATGGGTCTTATATCCTTGGAGCTGCCGGAGGATCCGCATGGATTTGGAGCATGACCCCCGGATTATCCCCTGTCCAGATCAAGTTCTACGATGGGGTCATGAATGGCAATTTGACGTTATTTGCAAACACCGTCACGTCGGTTGCAGTAGACCCGCACAATTCGTCGATGGCTGTCGGAACGAGCAAACACGATATCTGGATCTATGATTGGAAAACACTTCAGCCGAGGACGAGGTTAACAGGTAACTACGGCACCCCGATCAAATTGAGTTTTAGTCGGGATGGCACTCGCTTGGTTTCCATGGATCAAGATGGGACGATGGTGATTTGGGATCTAAGTATGGGATTACCTTTGATCACCTCGCATTCCTTCGTTGGCCCCGTCGTCGGTCTGGTGGCCCGACGAGATGGCGATATTTCTGTCTGGGGCACCAACATGGTTTGGACATTGACCGATGAAGCCATGAATCTAAAACAAGGGACCTTTATCTCCGCCCAAAAAATAATCGGTGTAAGCCCGGCTGGTGACCTCGTGGCAGGTTACAACCCATTCCGCGTTTCGATTTATAACCAGCAAAGCGGTGAACTGAAGCGAACTTTTTCGGAAGAGGCAGAGGATGTAGGTGTCGCATACCAGGACGAAGGACGGATACTCCGTCAGTTCTACGGGGCGGTTTTCAGCCAGGATGGCGAGGAGCTAGCCACCTTGGGGACGGGCGGCATATGGTTATACAATCTCCCGGCAGGGGAATTAATAACCCATTGGGAGGGCAACAACACCCAAACCGCGGCCTTTAGCCCAGATGGACGTTGGTTGCTTGCTTCCCTGGAGGAAATCGGATTTTTTGCCGAAGGTCCAAACCTTTACGATACTGCAAGTACAAAAAAAATATTTTCATTCGATTCACTTCGATGGTTTTCCCAGGTAACCCTTTCCCCCGATAAGCGTTGGGTCGGATCGGTATCCAGTGGTTGGGGCAACCCTTCCTCTTTGATCATCATAAATGCATCCACGGGTCAACCGGCGAAGCAACTATCGTTTGAGAAAGTCAACTTAGAAAGTCTGGCTTTCAACCCGGATGCCAGCTTGGTCGCGGTAGGTCAGGAGGACGGGAATATCGTATTGATTGATTTGAACTCAATGAATATTCTGGCAACCTTAGGGGGTCATAAAGGCGGCGTGGTTGCTCTATCATTTTCACAAGATGGCAAATCGCTTATTTCCGTTGGGGGCGACGGGATCATGAAGAGCTGGACGGTACCATAAGGTACCGAATTTTAAATAAGGAATGTAAGCTAAAAACCATAAAATTCCACTCAATAGCATCCATAAACGCATCCATAAATTGTGACAACCATTTTTCAAAAATCAGTAGGAACGGGCGGAAAATTCTTGGGACCTGCGCAAGTCACTCCAATAACCCCGAGCTTTCACTGCGGGGCGTTTCAGTGCGTGGTTCGTTCCCTAAATCCCTGCCCACCGGACCGCTGGTGATCTCGTCGGTGTCCCCTCCCCGGTAGGACAAACGGCCAGCGGTCTCCCGGATCATTGCATCGGTTATCATAGCCTCGACCCGGCAGCGAAACCCTCCGGTCTGCGCGCCCTCCTCCAGCAGGCAGGAATCGGGACACTGCCGCACGCAGTGATAGCGGTTGAAGCAGGTGATACAAGCCTCTGGCTCCTTGCGGAGCGCCTGACGAAGTTTATGGATCCGCGGCAACTCCACATCAAAACTGCCATCAGCCGCATCCCAACCACCCAATTCCACGCCTCGTTTCCGGACTGCCTCGGCCTGGGAAAGTTCGAAGCAGGCGGTCGCCACTCCCTCGGGCGTCAAGTTGAGGACGTTTCTCCATATGTGACAGTAGCCAGTGTGGATCTCAGCTGGGCGGCTGCCCGAAGCCAGCCAATTGACGCCGTACCGCCTGGCTGTACTCTGCGCCCCGAAAAATGCACGAACATAGGCTTCGGCCTGGTCAGCCTCAAAACACAGTCCCGGTCCTGCTCTCCCGCCTGCGTAGATGGGCTCGACGTGGATCTCCTCGGGCTTCAACTGCCGGCAAATATAGTCGGCGAGATCGGCCTGGCATTGCAGAGTCTCCGGCGTGACTGTTACACGCACGTGGAGTGGTTTTCCTACTGAATGCACGACCTGAGCGGTCTGTTCCACATACCATGAACTAGTATGGCGACCGGCTTTTTGGAGAGGACGCTGCCGGTCCTGAATCTCCGGGGGACCATCGCAGGACAGACCAATCAGGTCAAATCGGGTAGCGATTTGGGCTGCCAGGTGCTCCGACATGACGCCATTCGTAGCGAGGTAGCGAAACAGGGTTAGACCGCGACGAGCAGCAAGATCCTCAAGCCAGTCAAGGGCTTGAAAGATCAACGCATGGTCCAGGGTTGGTTCTCCGCCTCCATGAAAGACGACGGTCATGGGCCTCCGGCTGGCCTGGCAGTTCGCGGCAACAATCCCGGCCGCGGCTTGCAATATTTCCAGCGAGAGATGGGCCGGTGGATAGGCACCGGGATCCGAGAAACAGTAGGCACACTTCAGGTTGCAGGTATTATTCAGGTAGAGCGTCAGGCACAGCGGATGGAATGGGCTGGTATGCAGGATGGTCCATGCCCGATGGGCCTGGACGGCCCGTTGTCGTAAATCATCAGCTTGAGGCATGCGACTCTGGCCGGGTGAATGAAGCGCGATTTGGAAGGCAGTCGTCACCGCTGAAGGTACGCTGACCACCCAGCCGGGGGAATAGAAGAGAGAGCGTCCGGGCAGGTCCGAGCGGAAAATGGGGAGGGAGCCGTTTGTAGAAACAGGCTGCCAATCCAGGATCAAGTTAGCCTTCTTTTGGCCGGCACAACCCGGCCACAACCAATGCCAGGAACAAACCCCGGGTGTAGGCAAAGCAACGTGGGTTCGCCCAGCCGGTCTCGTTTGCCAGCCGTGTGCTGATCTGTTCCAGAGTGTTGAAACCATTGATCAGGTCGAAAGCTGTCATTGCAGGCGAATGGACGGGGAAGAGCTGATGGGAAATGGCGCTGCCGGGTGGCTGTCCGATCACAAAATCATCCTTAACCGAGATAATGGAATTCTCGAGGACCATCGGAATTAGCGGGGCAAGTTTTTCATCGGATAAATTCCCCAATTCAGACAAATTTAAAACCCTCTGCCCTTGATTCTTACGTGATTCCACTTTTATCTTGGTGACGAGAGCGGATAGCAAATCGCGCCTGCTGATCATTTCGGGCAGGGGCTGTCGGGGGTAATTTTCGAAGTCGTAGTTTTTGATGATTTCGGACATTGACAGTTCACTTACTGGATAGGTGGTTTGATCGCGATCTGCCGGCTCATCCTGACTCAGAACCGTTTTGGCACTCGGAGGTTGAAATTCGCGACCCGGAAGCGTTTCATTGTGTTTGCCAGGCAGCCACCGGTACACTCGCCATTTGCTAACAAACTGCATGCCGAGCATTCCTTGTACATGCCTGCAGAATGATAAGCCTGGAGTTTTTCTGCCAGGTGGGCCCTCAGCTGCGTGGCATCCAGTTCATCGGTCAGCGAGGCCCGGGCATGTTCTCCCAGCGGGTAGCAAAAGACCACTGTCTGATCCAGATCCACATCCAGGATCGGATTGCAGTGCCAGCCGATATTTGCCTTGGCCTTGTGAAGTGCATCCATATCCTCGTCTGAGAACATACAGCGGACAAACCCGCAGTCAAAATCCAGGGTGATCTCCTGCCGCGCGGCGAGACGGGCGAACGAGGCGATCTTGTGTCCAACAAAGGAATACTGCTTTGGATTCAGATATTCATTTCGACCTGTAAGGGTTGGGCTGGCAAGTCCCAGGCGAATATTCTTCCGACAACCTGCTTCTAAGAGTGCCTCTTTAAGGGAATGGAGCTCAAAGAATGGAGTAGAGATGGTATACCCCATCACCGCACGGGAGCCCAACGAGCGGAGAACATGGAGACGGCGTTGCCCGGCTGGACTTTCCGAACCAGGTCCATCGGCCGCATTCATATTAACGAGGAGCGTGCATTCGTCGGGAGGAAGGGCCAGCAGGCAGTCAAGAACCGGTTTGGAGAACAGACCGTTGGTGAAAACGAGAATGTGCCTGCCGCGGGCCTGCGCCCGCCGGATCAATTCTGGGAATTGCGGATGCAGGGTTGGTTCGCCGCCGATCAGGCGGATTTCTTTGATGCCAGAACGTTCCAGAAAATCCAGGTGTTGTTCGAATGCGTCCAGGGAGATGAACGACGAACTGGATGAGCTTTTATTCCTCTGAAAATAGTCCCTGGCAAAACAGTAAGGACATTTCAGATTACAGGCCCGGGCCACGACCAGGTTAGCCATCGTTGTTTGCCTCCTGTACAAGCAGACCCATTCGAGTCCACTTAAGGAACAGGGTGGCGAGGTGCTGTTCAGCGTCCATCGACGGGACAGCCAGCGCTGCAGCCAGCAAGCTTACCAGTCTGGGATAGGCATAGCCTAAAGTGAGCCAACTCCAGACCATCCTGTCCAGGCCCTGCAGAGTGTGTACCTGACCGTTGCTTTCATCAATGACGATGGTTTTATCAATGTCCCGGACCCATTGGAGACGGGGACTCCGAAAGACGGTTTTAATTTGTGCCACCCGGCTCATGGTGTTTCCTCACACAGCCGGTCGACTTTCTGCCACACTGAGGCTTCCACCGCTCGCCGGTCTGCTAACCATTCATCCTTCAATGCTGGCTGCTTAAGGCGGTCGAGCAGCTGGAGGAGGGTGACCAATCGGGTCTGAATGCATTGCGAATCATAATTGCCTGGAGGGGCAGACGTATCATGTTTGACGTGGCAGCCCCCCGCACAGTGGTAGCGGCAAAAGCAATCCGCGCAGAGGGGCCGACTCTCCACACTCAGGCCGCGCACCCGCCTCAGAGCCTTTGGAGAGACAGCCAGGTTGCCCTGCTCCAGCTGGCCCAGACGGAGGTCCAGGCCGTGCTCCTCCCAGTCTTCCTGAAGCAGATAGCAAGCATCAATGGCACCTTCCGGGGAAACGATCAGGGCATCTTTCCCGACCGGGCAGAAGCTGGTGCGGCAGGATTGCACCACGGCGGTTGAAAGAACAGCTTCGATGCTGACCTTATCGAGGATTTGCTTGGCGGCGTTAAAATTCAATGCAAACTGCCATGGATCAGGAGGCTCCAGCCCGGCGTTACTGGAAAGGGGGGAGGGAGACAGAGCCTCAAAGCAGACCATGCTTGGCTGGAATTCCTGGCTGAACCAACCAGCTATCTCTCCCATACGATCCACAGTTTCGTTTGTAATGCAAGCCCGCAGGATAAAATTGGAGGGTCCTTCAGAGAGGATGTGAGCGTTTTGAACAACTGTCTTGAAGGCACTTTTATCATTGATCCCCGGTCGCTGACGATCCTGGACATCCTGGGGACCGTCAAGGGACAATACCACTGTATCAAATTGCTCTGAAATCCATTGACAACGGGAGGCGCTGTAAACCCCGTTGGTGGTCACTTCAAAAACCGTATCCAGGCCCAATTCGGAGGCGCGCAGAGCGGTATATTCAACCGCAAAATGAACGAGAGTATCTGCAGCGAACGGCTCACCCCCGAAAAAATGAATTTCTGCCACGGGCCGACCGGCAGACTGCATAAGAAACAGGTAAGCATCAATTGCCTGGCGGGCCATTTCAAGATCCATCACCGGGCTATCGTGTTTTGGGGCTGCAAAATCACAGTAGCGGCAGTTCAGATTGCAACCGCGGGTTGGGATGATGCCGAGGAAAATGGGATTCAGGGGGCCTTTTGAGGCACCTTGAACCTTTTGACCTTTGGCTCGCAATTTTTTAATGATTGGAGAGATGGACCCAGACCCGGCTGATCCAGATTGCAGACAGGTGCGGATCTCCTCGACTGCCTGTTTGTTCACCAATGCCAGGACATTGTGGAGAGGGGCATAAATGATTAATTTGCTGCCCACGGGGATTTTAAAAACATTCATTTTGATATCAAAGGATGTAGATTAGACGATCCCAATTTTGGATTCAGCACACTCGCCTTCATCAAACCAATTCAGCGGGTGAGGAAAAGCAGGGTCAACAAAATAAGACCGGACAAGGATCCGGGGCTTCGCACTGCCGCCTTTCATCACCTTTCCTACCCTATCCTATATCTGAATAGGTTTTCCCATGCACATATCAAAAGAGTATAAACGGATGCTTCGACGAATGGAGCGGCGCTTCTTTGATGAAGCAGGAAGCTGGATGGCACATCGGGTGGCCGACGGGACCACGCCTAAGAATTAATCATTTCAATGTATAACATGACAGTCGCGTTTTGCATCCTCCGGTAAATTACAATCTCATTACAAATTATCGAACCTGGCTTGCGCAGCAGATCCTGGTAAAGCGCCCCCGGCCAAATGGAACTGATAAACAACCGCCCGAGGCAGATGCTTCGGGCGGTTGTTAATTTATGCTGGCACTTGTTCTTCCTTCTTCCTGCGGAACCAGTTGCGCCACTCCCTGTTTTCCCAGACCACCAGGATCGGCGAGGCGTTGAAGATGGATGAGTATGTCCCGCTGAACACGCCGATGAGCAGGATGACTACGAATTGACGGATGCTTGTTCCGCCGAAAAGGACCAAGGACAACAGGGTAATCATCACCGTCAATTGGGTGTTGATTGAGCGGTCCAGGGTCTGAACAATGGAGTGGTTGACGACCGTTTCGTAATCGACCCTGCGATAAATGTTGGAGTTCTCACGGATGCGGTCGAAGACCACGATGGTGTCATGCACCGAGAAACCGATGATGGTCAGCAGTGCGGTCAGGAAGAGCGAATCCGCCTGCCAGCCCAGGAAATGGCCGATGATGGCTTCTGAACCAACGGTAACCAGGATATCGTGGATCATAGCAATGATCGCGGCGGTGCCGTAGCGGAAGGCGTTCTTGACCTTGCGGAAGGCGAATGTGATATAGATCAGGATGACCACCGCGGCGGCGGCGACCGCTTCAGAGGCACGAACGGCGACCTCCTTGCCGACGGACGCGCTGACCGCGGTGAAGTTCTGGATTTCTACGTTTTTGCCACCCCCAAAGTTTGCCTGCAGTGCGCTCACCACCTTGGCTTTGGTCGCGTCGTCCATTTCCTTGGATTAAATCGACAACGAATCAGTGCCGAGCGGTTGGACGGTCGGATTTTTGATATCCAGCCCCTTAATGTACAATGTCGATCCAGGTGTAGAGAATTCGTTGTACAGGGCAGAAACATCGGTAATGGCGGGAGGTTTACCCGAATCGAATTTGACCTGGAGCAGGCTTCCTCCGGTGAAATCAATTCCCAAGGGCAATCCCCACAGGATCAAGGCAATAATCCCGGGGATGATGACCAGCAGGGAGATGCCGAAGTATACGTAGCGAAGCTTGATCAGATTCATCTTTGGCTCTCCGTTATGCCGAACCAGCGCGGATGTTCGGCAAATTTTACATTATCCAGGACTATGTGCAGGAAAGTCCGGGTGACAATAATTGCGGTAAACAGACTGACGAGAACACCTATGAACAGAGTTAGGGCGAAGCCTTTGACTACGCTGGCGCCGAAAGCACTCCCGAACCAATATAGAATGATACAGGTGATCAGTGTCGAGATGTTCGCATCGCGGATGGAGGGCCAGGCGCGTGCCCAGCCCAGATCAATCGCCTGCCGTAAGGTCCGGCCGGAACGCACTTCTTCCTTCAGGCGTTCAAAGATCAGGATGTTGGCATCGACGGCCATACCGATGCTGAGGATGAAACCGGCAATGCCCGACAGGGTAAGGACAACCGGAATGAGTTTGAACAACATCATGATCAGGGCGGCATATACAGCCAGCGCCAGGGTGGCAACGAATCCCGGCAAGCGGTAGTAAAGGATCATGAAGATCACGACCGCGGCCAAGCCAATGATGCCTGCGAAAAGGCTGCGGCGCACGGATTCTGCTCCCAGAGTCGGTCCGACGGTCTGGCTCTCGACCACCTTAAGCGGGATTGGCAGCGAACCGTAGCGGAGCTGGATGGCAAGTGCGTTGGCGCTGTCATAGGTAAAGTTCCCCTCGATATAGCCCGATCCCTTGTCGATTTTGGCATTGATTACGGGTGCCTCGATCACATTCTTGTCCAGGACAATGGCAAGATATTGGCCGATATGGCTGCCGGTGTAATCGCTGAAGGGCTGAATTGCATTGTTGTTTAATGTAAAGGCAATGACGTATCCAGTGCTGCCGACCTGCGTACCAGCTTCCACTAGAACGGTGCTGAGGGATGCCCCCGTCATCACCGTGTGATAAACGGTTGGTGCTGCGGCGGCCGCGGTTGTGGTCGGAGCCGGCGTCGTTTGTGTGCCGGCCGCAGCGGTTTCTACGGTAGCTGTCGCAGGTTCGGTCGTCGAGGTCGGGGCGGCTGTTGGAGGGATGCTAGTGGCGGTAAGCTGTTCTGCTGAGGTGCCGGTGACTGCCGCTCCGGTAGGACCCGGGGTCTGGGTAACGACCGGGTTGGCTGCAGTACCAAAATCGGTCTGGATTGTAGTCCCTGCCTGGACCGGGGTGCTGCCCATGTCTACAAATTCGAGCAGGCCAGTGTGTTGCAGGGCGTCTATTACCTGTTGGGGATCCTGCAGTCCGGGGAACTCGGCGACGATCCGGCGGGGAGGCGCGGACTGCATGACAACCTCGCTCACGCCCAGGGCGTTGGCGCGGTTTTCCAAAATCTGGCGGGCGACATTCAAATTATCTGCACTGACTGCCTGGCTTGCGGGCACGTCAGCTTCCAGGAGAGTTTCCAGTCCGCCGCGCAGATCCAGTCCTAATTGAACGGGCACATCCCGGAATGACACGTGCGTGAATGGATTGATCAATTGTTGGCTGAAATCCACCCAAATTGCCACTGCTAGCAGCACGAGAATAATGACAAACATTGTGTAAGGACGACGGCTCATAAAGCGATTCTCCGTTCATAAAAATGCCAGCCTCTGGCTGGCGGCGGAGAAGATTATACTCCGATTGAGAAAAAGTGAACAGTTATTCCCCAATCACCTCGATCTTTGAAGTTCAGTTTGGACAAAATGGATGGCCTGTTCCAAGACTTGGGCTGCGGTTAAACGATCTGTTTGTAAATATAAATCGGCATTTTGTCTGGCATGAGCGAGCCGGCGCTGCTGTTCAGCATATTCCGCCTCGGTCCAGTCCAATTTCCGCCGCCGGCATGTGACCGGGTAGGAGGCATCAAGGAAGATGAGAAAATCCGGGTTGGTCACGCGGCGCCACATATCCTGGACGTAGGAATGTTCCTGGGCGATATGCCTGGTTCTAAAACCGAGCAGGTTCAGCCCGGAAGTCAATGTGGTTTTTCCCGCAGCGCACGGACCGACGACGCCGATCAGAGGATTGAACGTACCTGCAGGTTTTTCTTCCGGCAGCTTGGGCATTTTCATGCGGTGGGGGATTCACAGATTCCCACCCGACCAGTACTGCCAGCAGAACACTGCCGTGGATGGGAATGCTGTCGGGCGGGTGGAGATCCGAATGATTGGCTGTGGGGGATGGGCAGGATATTCAAATCGTTCTATAACGAACTCATCAACACTCCCCAGAGTCCAAAAGCAGAGGGAAGTGTCAGCTCACATTGATCGGCAGGCGGACCATCATCCGGCGCACATCGTCACCGCGCCGCTCGGAGACCTTCAGGACCATGGCGCTGATGTCGTCCACAGGCCGGCCTTCATCCAGGTTGATCGCCTCGGCCAGCAGGGCGTCGGCGATGGCTTGCGGGGAGGGGTCCTGGTCCTCAAGCATCGCCTTGAGCGAGGTGTTGACATCCATGGGCTGGCCATTACGCTTTCCTGCATGCACCAGTCCATCGGTGTAGACGACGACGGCCAGCCCCGGCTCAATCGGGAATTCACTGATCACCGGGCGGACATTGCGAGCGGTTCCGATTGCCGAGGCGCCTGAATCAATGCATTCGATCTGGTCATCGTGGGCGATAAAGAACGGCACGGGGTTGTTGCAGGTGATGACGACCGTGGCCGTCTGCAGATCCACCGATACGATGTTGAGGGTCGCGGTGACTTTGCCGCTTTTATCTGTATAAAGTAAATCCGAAGCTGCCCGCGCAGCCGCCCCGTCACGGACGCCTTCGGCCAGCAGCCCGATGACCTTACGCACCACCAGCATCGAGATGGCTTTGGCGCCTCGCCCGGAGGATTGGCCGTCCGCGAGCACCGCGGAGAGACCACCGCTGGGACGTTCAACGACCTCCAGCGTATCTCCACTGTCCGAGACAGCGTATTTGTTTGTTTTGGCGACAGCGATCTGGACTTCCATACCCCCCCATTTTACTCCATTTTAAAACCCTGCTTCTATCCGGCTTTCGAGGCAATAATGAAGAGCAGCAGGCTGGACCCCTGCCTTACCGCTTCGCCCTGCACCTCAAACCCGGCGTGCTCGAATCTATCCCGGACGAGCGGGTTGAGCTGGCCGGGTTGCCCCTGCGTCTGACCAGTGACCCGGAAAAGCCATGCTGCCAGGCGCTCCAGGGGACGTCCACCGGTGATCCAGGCCAGCGGCAGGGTGACGAGCCGTCCGCCCGGGGCGAGCACGCGGTGAATCTCCGCGAGCGTGCGCGGGTCGAAGATGTACTCGGAGGGGAAAGTGGAAACGAGGCTGTCGAAGGTATTTTGGGCAAAGGGCAATTCTTGCGCATAGCCGCGTAATAAACGCAGTGGATATTGTTTTTTGTTCAAGCGGTGGGACGCCTGGCGACTCATGAAGCGGCTCTCATCCAGGCCATAGACTTCATAGCCTTTTTCGTTGAGTACCAGCTGAAGGTGTCCCGGCCCGTGACCAAGCTCCAGGACGCGCTGACCTTTGATATAAGGAAGGGAACCGCGTACCCATTCCTTCCAGCGCCCCAGGGAGACGACTGCCGCGACAAAATCGTACGTCCAGGCAAACTGGTGGTAGAGCAGGTAGAAGAATGGACGGATCAGCAGCAGGATCAGGCGCACTGGATAATCATACCATCGCCAAAGGACGGATGTTTGTTTCTCACAGGGGAGTATTATGAATTTGAATTTCAATCATAATAATTGGCTCCCACTAAAAGGAATTATCCACCGGACAAGTTAGACCAGTCAAGCAGCCATCACAAACATAATGAGATTTTATTAAAGATGATAAGATCCCCGTATTGCCAGATATTGCGCGATAATAATGAGCGTAAGGTTTTGCCCTTTGGGCGGCCAATTTTATTAACCCGCAAGACTGCTTCTCCTGAGCCCATTCGATTGTGCGCCCAGAGAGATTTTATAATGAAGTTCCGCAAGCGTTTGTGACACCGATTCGCTCGTCCAAGGAACGGCGCTGATATGGCCTATCAAATTGAGTATCAGGAAAAGCCAGGATATCTCTCCGTTACTGTCCACGGGGATCGTTCACTCGAGGCAGTCCTAAAACTAGTTCAAGAAGTATTCGAGAAAGCGCTCGAGCTGCACTATCAACGGCTTCTCGTAGACGTACGAGATTTTGCGGGCTTTTTGCAGACAATGGAGACCTACCAACTTGTCACGGATAAGTTTTCGAAATTAAGGGGTAAGGGACTCCAGAGAATGGCATTGGTAGATCGCGATTACCCAGAGGGTAACCAGTGGTCTTTTTTTGAGACTCTTTCCCGAAACAGAGGATTCGATCTTACCGTCCATACTGATCTCAAAACTGCCATTGTTTGGCTTATCGAAGGACTTGACATCGATCCGAAGGGGAGAAATAGTGCTTCCTCGTGATGTCAGTTCGCAGCCTGCCACCCACCGATTGCGAAGAAAGAGCTTTTTGCCCTCTGTTTCTTGCGGCGTGATAGATGGCTCGCCATCCGGGGACGGACAGGGCTTCGCTTTCTGGGCATGCATCGGTTCGCGCCAGTAAATAATGCCCCCAATGATGGCGAACGGTCAATGGCTCTGCTGCTCTTGATCGAGGGTTTCACTTTTCTTTTAAGATTCCCCCAGAATTTATATACTCATCCGCAACAAACAAGGGTTTGACCGCATCACGGGTCAAACCCTTGCAATCCTCCGAAATTCAGTTATTCGCTGTCGGATTCGGACGGGCGCTTCTTGGCGACAGCCTTTTTGGCGCCTTCGACGAAGTCCTTGCCGCGATCGCGGGCTTGATTGGCCATATCGCCTGCCCTGGATGAAACCATCTCGGCCTGCTGGGCGGCTTTATCGCGAAGTTCGATGCTCTTGTCCCGGATGAGGGTGCGCGTCTCCTCGCCGGACTGCGGGGCGAGCAGCAGGGCGGCCACCGCACCGGCAACACCACCGACGACAAACCCGATCAGGAATGCTCCAAAATCATCACGATCAGACATTTTATGGCTCCTTCTTTGGATTAGATAACGAGAGAATTACTTCCTCACGCCGAAAATTTCGAAGAGCCTGCGCAGCCCGGCCAGGGAACTGTTCAGCTTGATGACCGGTTCAACCAGGTTTTCACTTAAAAATTCCGTGGTGCCGCGCAGCGTGTTGACGGTCTCGCTGGTGGAGTGCAGGATGGGTTTGAGTTCATTCTGTAAAAGGTTGATCAGGGTTGCGAGCTGGATGATCAGCACCACCAGTGCCACGCCGATAATCAGGCTCTCGAAGGCCATGAAGATGATGAAAATATCCCGGATGTTGGCAGTGACGGTTGAATTTTGTAACAGGCCGAAGACAGCCAATACAATCGCCGCCAGAAGGAGGATACCGCCGGCAATGAATCCGGCCACGATCCAGCGTTGGCGGCGTATCGCCGCACGGGCTGCGGCTTCTTCCTCGGGAGAAATTTCTGGCGTAAATTCTGCCATAGAGGGTCATTATAGCATAAATGATTATGGACCCGTTCCTGACTATCTCAGATCTTCCCATCGAATCCGGAGAATCGGATCGGTTTCATCCGTGGATTGTCCTCTTGTCGATTAAAATGTAAAATTGGTGTTATCCCGGTCAAATTTGGTTTTAGAATGGTTCGGAACAAATTCATTTGAAACAGGAGTGGAAAAAATGCCAGCCACCTTAGCAGAGTTGATGTCTAAAATGCCGGAGGCTTTGATCCCGGAGAAGGCTGCCGGCCTCGACGCTACGGTCCAATTCAAGTTTTCTGGGGCGGAGGCGGGTGAATGGTTTGCCACCATCAAGGACAGTCAATGCAAAGTGGAGCAGGGTATCTTCCCGACACCCAAGCTGACCCTCGCCGCCGACTCGTCGGATTACATCAAGCTTGCTTCCGGTGAACTGGATGGTATGCAGGCGTTCATGCAGGGAAAGCTTAAGCTCTCCGGGGACCTCAGCCTGGGGATGAAATTAATGAGTATGTTTAAAAGAAGCTAGCCGGTGGTGATTAAGGACGGCAAAGAGTGATTCACATAAGAAGAGTTTATGACCCACCTGAAGGGGAGGAGGGGGAGCGGTACCTGGTCGACCGTCTTTGGCCGCGCGGGGTAAAACGCGAATCGTTGAACCTGGCCGGCTGGGTGAAGGAAGCAGCTCCAAGCAACAGCCTGCGCCAGTGGTATGGGCATGACCCTGCCAAATGGCAGGAATTTCAGCGCCGGTACTTCGCCGAACTGGACCAGAAACCGGCCTCCTGGGAATCGCTGCTCGAGGCTGCCCGCCGCGGCACGATCACCCTGCTCTTCAGTTCCCGGGAGCTGGAGATCAACAACGCCGTCGCCCTGAAGGCCTATCTGGAAAAACGCTTTAGAAGGGATTGACGTGGAACCATGTCCATCCGCTCTTCTAGAGGGGTTTTATGAAAAAAGGTGTTCGGCCGATCAAGTCCCCCGATGATGGTCAGGCGTACATGCCTCCCCAGTTGATTGCCCCTGGATCTTCCATCAACGAAAAATCCCATGGTTCGAAGCCCAGCTCGACTGTCGTTGGAACGTTCAACGCTTCCTGAGCTTTCTGCTTGATCATATCTATCATGGCTGGGCCATAGGGACAGAATGGCGTGGTCAGCAGAGTGTAAAGGTTCGCTTTACCGTCGGCGATATCGACCTTGCGGATCAAGCCGAGCTGGAGGACATTCAAGCCGATCTCCGGATCAACAATCTCTGCCAGCTTTGCACGCAGAGGTTCGACCAGGTCGGGATGGGTCTCGTGGATGGCCCAGTGGATGGGATTGATGGGAGTCTCGTTTTCGTTCTCAGTCATTTTGCAGCTTGCTCCATTTGGACAACATACGTGCAGTGAGTGTCTCCACTCAGGATGCATTGGACTTTTTCGGCCGGGACGGCGAGCATTCGCGAGATAAGCGTCTGATCCACAGTACAGACTTCAGGGTGGTGCTGCCCGATTTGCAGGTAGGGGCAGGTGATCTCGTGGATTTGGTACTGGTTGCCTTGTTTTTCCCACTCCACAGTGAAGCCCTCTTCCAACAAGAGGGTCTTCATGAAATTCAAGCGGTCTTCCATGCCCATGCTTTTCATCTGCTCGGCATAATCGCCAGCCATGTCTTCGGCCATTTGCAGGAAGAGTGTGCTGACAATCGGGCCGGGCATCGATTCTTTCAACTGGTCAAGCAAGCGGCTGGTGAGCCGCAGGTATCTAGTTGGGAATCTCTCGATGCCTGCTTCAGTTAGGAAGTAGACCAGGCGCGGCCTGCCGACACCGTGGCGTTCTTCTTCCGCGCTGACGAGACCCTCGACCTGCAGATTGGTCAAGTGGTGGCGGACCGAGATCGGGTTGATCCCGACCGCTGTCGCGAGCTCGTTGATCGTGGTCCGCGGCTGGCGCAGGAGAGTTTGAAGTATTCGGTCGCGCGTGCTTTTCATCGCCTTTTCCTTCCTTGAGCAGCATAAAGTATATCAGTCCTGTCTTTCTTTGTCAATATACTAGATAATTATTATAAATATTGACATATCTCATCCGGCGTGCTATAATCCGCCCGTCCAAGAATGCGGGCTTCTGAGGATCAAAACTAGGCCTCGGAAGCCTACAAATATAAGGAGTTATCCATGTCGGAATTGGTTATCAAGAATCTGCATGTCAGCATCGAAGGGAAGGAAATCCTCACCGGAGTCGAGCTGACAATCAAGCAGGGAGAAATCCATGCCATTATGGGCCCTAACGGGACAGGCAAAACCACGCTGGCATACAGCCTGATGGGCCACCCCAGCTACGAGGTTACGGAGGGTGAGGTCTGGTTCAAAGGGCAGAATATACTCGTACTAAAACCGGAGGAGCGGTCCCGCCTGGGGTTATTCCTGGCGTTCCAATACCCGGTTGCCATTCCCGGTGTCACCATCGCCAATTTTTTGCGGACAGCGCTGAATGCCCACCGGCGTGCCACCAACCCAGAAGATAAGGGGGTGCCGATCCCCGAGTTCCGCAAAATGCTCAAAGATAAAATGGAGCTGCTCAAGATGGATTCCGCCTTTGCCGGCCGCTACCTGAACGACGGCTTCTCCGGCGGCGAGAAGAAGCGCGCCGAGATTTTGCAGATGGCGCTTTTGAAGCCAGAAATTGCCATCCTGGACGAGACCGACTCAGGCCTGGATATCGACGCACTGCGCATCGTCGCAGAAGGCGTCAATGCGCTGACAGGGTCCGATCTCGGCGTGCTGGTCATTACCCACTACCAGCGGCTGCTGAACTACATCAAGCCGCAGTTCGTGCACATCATGCTCGACGGGCGGATCGTCGAGTCCGGTGGTCCGGACCTGGCCCTCCATTTGGAGGAGCAGGGATACGATTGGGTGCGCGAAAAATACGAAGAGACAATTCCTTAATGGTACGGTTGAGGTGAAATGACAATGAACGAGGATCCAAAAACACTCGAAAGCATCGGACAGTATAAATACGGATTTCATGATCCCGAGAACAACGTCTTCAAATCTGGCAGGGGACTCAACCGCGAGATTGTTGAGAAGATTTCATCCATGAAAGGCGAACCCAAGTGGATGCTCGATTTCCGGCTGAAAGCCCTGGACCATTTTGTCAAGCGGCCGATGCCCACCTGGGGCGTGGATCTTTCCGGCTTAGACTTGAATAATATATTTTTCTACGTCAAGCCGACCGAAGGCTCGAAAGCCTCCTGGGAGGATGTCCCGGATGACATCAAGAACACCTTCGATAAATTGGGGATCCCGGAAGCGGAACGCAAGTTCCTGGCCGGCGTGGGCGCGCAATATGATTCAGATATGGTATACCATTCGATCCAGGAACACCTCGAAAAATTGGGTGTTATCTTTCTTTCCATCGAAGACGGCCTGCGCCAGCATCCCGACCTGTTCCGCGAGTATTTCGGCACAGTCATCCCGATCGAGGATAACAAGTTTGCTGCTCTGAACTCCGCGGTCTGGTCCGGCGGCTCTTTTGTTTATGTGCCCAAGGGTGTCAAGGTGGACCTACCTTTGCAGGCATACTTCCGCTTGAATACTGCCAACCTGGGCCAATTTGAACGCTCCCTGATCATCGTGGATGAGGGCGCCCAGGTGCACTACGTAGAAGGTTGCTTCCTTGGAGGTGCCCGGGTCCGCACTCGTGGAGGTGAAAAACCGATTGAACAGGTTGCCATCGGCGAGGAGGTAATGACCCACCGGGGCCGCTGGCAGAAGGTGTATCACACCAATCGCCGTCCCTACCATGGAGAGATATATTCTATCCGTTACGATGGGGATACCCAGCGTGAATTGAATGTCACTGCCGAGCACCCGCTGCTTGTCGCAGAACGCGAGCAGGGTCCTGAGCGGAATCGCGAGTTCAAACTGAAATGGAAACGAGCGGACAGCCTCAAGGCTGGGGATCATCTTGCCATCCCGGTGCCTCAGCCTGTTTTGGAGCCGGCGGTAGCGAATTTCACTTCCCAGAATAAGCAATCGCAGGACCTTTCCGCCCCCGAAGAAGCTGGAGCCTTCGCCCATGGGTACGGGTCGAATTCCTACGAGGGTCAACTCCTTCATTATTGGGTAAAGGAAATATGGTCCGACGACGGCAGTTATGACACCCAGAGTAAAATCTTTAGCTTTAATTCTGGCTCAGCGGACCTTGCTTACGACTTCCGGGATGCGCTTCTGCAGCTCGGGATTGCCGCTTCTATAAAGGTGCAGACGCGGGATGTGCCTCACCAGGATATTCATACCGTCGTCGTTTCTTCGGTTTATAATGCCAAATTTGGCGAACTGGTTGGTGTGGATGCTCCGGCAGGGAATTGGGTTGGGTCCGACATCGATCTCGACGAGAACTTCATGTATGTTCCAGTCAAACAGATCACTTCTACAGAACTGGAGACCGAAGTTTTCAATCTCTCGGTGGAGAACGACCAATCTTATGTCGCTGAAGGGGTCGTCTCTCACAACTGCACAGCTCCTCAATACACGACTGACTCGTTCCACTCAGGTGTGATCGAGATCATTGTCAAGAAAGGTGCCCGCTCTCGCTATACCACGATCCAGAACTGGAGCCATAATGTTTACAACCTGGTGACCCAGCGTGCCAAAGTATATGGTAACGCAACTCACGAATGGGTGGATGCCAATCTGGGTTGCCTGGCAGAAGGGTCAACTATCATCACACCCGACGGCGTGAAACCAATCGAGCAGATCTCAGTAGGCGAACGTGTGCTTTCGTATAATGAAATGAGTGAAGAATTGTGCTTCCGCGCCGTGACCGCCAAACGATTTTCAGGCTACCAGCCCGTGTACACCGTTTCGGTTGGGGAACGGCGCTTAAACGCGACAGGGAACCATCCGTTTTATTCATACTTATACGATCCGGAAGCAGCTAAAAAGAGCGGGCGTTATCGCTTTGGCTATGTGCGTGCCGATCAGCTCAAGGAAGTCATTCTACCGCGTACTTCGCTGGATTATGGCCACCCACATTTATTGATCATGCCTGAATTAGCGACAGGGTTTGACACCTATAATCAGTACGCGCGAAACTTGAGGGTGACGCGCCAGCGTACTTCTCGGATGACCATTGGCGAATACACCACCGAAGAAATGATGTGGATGTTTGGCTACTGGATTGGTGATGGCGACATGGATGTTAAACCTGCTAAGACTGCAAATGTTGTTCGCTTTGCCCGCGTTGGATTCTCCACCCCCCGCGAAGATCGCGCCCGCGAGAAATTGCTTGATGTAATGACTTCAGTGATCGACCTTGAACCCACTGAACGCTCAGATGGGTATCACTTGGCTTGGAACAGTAAGGAGCTGGCAGAATTTTTCAAAGTTAATGGTTTCTATGGCAAAGCCGCTACCAAGCGCATTCCGTCGTGGGTCTGGTCATTGCCTCAGTCTCAGAGGTTGGCTTTTATAGCTGGCTATATTGATGCGGATGGGTATGTGAATGAGCGTGGAGCTCATGTTCGTTCTTCCAACCGTTCCCTTCTTGAAGATTTTGCCTCCTTGCTCGTAACTTTGGGCATCACCTCCCGGCTGAATTGCGAATTCAGTGAGCCGCGTACAGTGACTATCTTGGGCGTAGAATGTACTGCGCATGGTTCATACCGCCTGTCTTTTACAGCCGATTGGCGGTTTATTCCATATCTGAGTTCGTCCTTGCAAGAAAAGGTTCTTGCCCTGCGACCGCCCCAGAAGCAGCAGCGGCGCAGGATTGGACGCTCCCAACTCAAATTAGGCGATCAGGTTGAAGTTGTATCTGTTGAAGTTTCTTCTGCTACAGAGGAAACTGTGCCTACCTGGGATATCGAAGTCGAAGGGACTGGTAATTTCATATCCGAGGGCTTTATTGTACATAATTCTAAAATGACAATGAAGTACCCCTCCTGCTATCTGATGGAGCCCGGTGCACACGGCGAGATGCTTTCGATGGCTTTTGCCGGCCCCGGCCAGATCCAGGATGCCGGAACCAAGATGGTGCATTTTGCTCCGAATACAACCAGCAAGACGACCTCCAAGTCCATTTCAAGAGGCGGTGGGCGCTCCTCGTTCCGCAGCCTGTTGAAAGTCTACAATGGAGCCGCGGGTGTTCGGGCGAATACGGTCTGCGATGCATTGCTGCTCGACCCCCAATCGCGGTCCGACACCTATCCCACGATCGAGGTCGACGAAGATGATGTGACCATCGGTCACGAGGCGTCTGTTTCCAAGGTCGGTGAGGAGCAGCTGTTTTATTTGACCAGCCGCGGCTTGACCGAAGAGGAAGCTACTACCATGGTGGTCTCCGGATTCATCGAGCCGCTGGTGCGAGAACTGCCGATGGAATATGCCGTCGAGATGAACCGTCTGATCCAGCTGCAAATGGCAGGTTCGGTAGGCTAGCCATGCAAGAAAAACCAAAGGTTGTCATCACACGGACACGCCGACCGGAACCTGCAGCCAGGGATTTTGCATTTACTGCCGAAATGCTGCCGGAGGGCGGTGCGTTGAAGGATTACCGGCGCAGTGCCTGGGAAACATTCAAGCGGCTGCCTCTTCCCACAACTGCAGATGAGGCCTGGCGACGCACCGACCTGCGTAGCCTGCCAGTGGAAAGTTTCCACATTCCGGAAGAAGGTGAGTACACCGGGTATCCTGCAGTCCCGGCGGAATTGCTCAAACCGCTCACCGCGGAGGAGCACGGCGGACAAATCGTCCTGTCGCCCTTCGGCGCAAAATCGTCCCTGGAGCCGGCACTTGCCAAAAAAGGCGTCGTCTTCCTCGATCTCCAGACGGCTGAACGTGAACATCCGGACCTGGCGTTAAAGATGGCAGCACAGACCGTTCGGCCGGAGGAGGGCAAATTCGCCGCACTATCTGGAGCCCTTTCGCAGAATGGCGTGGTATTATATGTGCCTAAAGGTGTGACTGTTGAGCAGCCGCTGAACAGCCTGCTGTGGGGGCCGGGTGCAAGCCTGGCTTATTTTTCCCACCTCCTGGTCTGGGTGGACGACGGCGCTTCGGTAACCTATGTCCACGAGGCAGCTTCCCCGGATGAGGCAAGCGGCAGCCTCCACGCAGGCATTGTAGAGATTAAAGTCGGCGACGACGCCACCCTGCGTTTCGTCGAACTGCAATCCTGGGGACGGCACATCTGGAATTTTTCGCACGAGCGCATCCAGGTTGGGCGCAACGGCAATCTGGAATGGATTTTTGGCGCGATCGGCTCGCATCTGACCAAGAATTTTTCGGAGTTGGATCTGATCAGCGAGGGTGCCACCGGGCGCATGTCCGGTTTCTATTTCACCGACGGCGACCAGCACCTCGATCACGATACGCAGCAAAACCACCTGGCCCCGCATACGACCAGCGACCTGCTCTTCAAGGGAGCCTTGAAGGGGCACAGCCGCTCGGTCTGGCAGGGCATGATCTATGTGGCACCTGGAGCCCAGAAAACGGACGGTTACCAGGCCAATCGCAATATCGTTCTCAGCCCCGGGTCGCACGCCGACTCCATCCCGGGTTTGGAAATACTCGCCGATGATGTCCGCTGCACGCACGGTGCGACGGTCGGCAAACTCGAACAGGAACCCCTGTTCTATCTCAGGTCGCGCGGCATCCCTCCTAGAGATGCCGAGCGGCTGATTGTGGAAGGATTCTTCGACCCCATTATGCAGCGCATTCCATTTGAAGGCGTCCGTATGCGGTTCCAGCAGGCCATCCATGAAAAGATGGCTGCAGAATGAAACCAAAACCTACACCGCAAACACCCACCAAAGAAATTAGTCCAACCAGAGTTCAACCAAAGAAGCATTCACGGGGAGGTTCGATGGCACAATTCTCCTACATGCGTTCACCGGACCGTGAACACGCCTTTGAAGTGGGCGATACCGTCGAGGTCTTTTGCGATCACGAAAAGAACAGCGAACGGGTACGCGGCTGGTTAAAGGGAATCGTCGTCCAGGTGGACAACAAAATGGTGGCCGTGCAGTTTCGCACCAATGTCTTCCTGACCGATGGCTGGATGGTACCGGATAAGATCCTCTGGTATCCACTCACTTCAGAGCATATCCGTCCCTCCGGGACCCAGAAGAAGCTGGGAAACAAGGAAATCCTTGAGTATTGATTAGTGACGATCTTGAGTAGACCTACCCGGTAGTGAAAACAAGGGAATCTCCAATGCTGAATCGATCCGCTTCTCGGGATGACATTCAATCCCGGGTCGTTCCTAAATCATTAGACGTAGCCAAACTTCGGGCTGATTTTCCGATCCTGGATCGTGAAATCCGCCCGGGTGTGAAGCTGGTCTATCTCGATTCAACCGCCACATCCCAAAAACCCTCTGCTGTAATCGACGCCATGGATGGTTTCTACAGGCGGAACAATGCCAACATCCATCGCGGTGTGCACACCCTTGCTGAAGAAGCCACGGCCATGTACGAACAGGCGCGTGAATCGGTCGCCAGGTTTATCCATGCGCCCGAGGCCAAACAAATCGTTTTCACTCGGAATGCGAGTGAATCCTTGAATCTGGTTGCATACACCTGGGCGCGGGCGAACCTGAAGTCAGGGGATGTGATCATCCTGACCGAAATGGAGCACCACTCCAACCTGGTCCCCTGGCATATCCTGTCCGTGGAGCGCGGCGTGCGCTTGGAATTCATTCCGGTGACGGAAGCTGGATTGCTGGATCTCGAGGTTTACAAGGAATTGCTGGAACTCCAGCCGAAACTGGTTGCCTTTACCGGCATGTCCAATGTGCTGGGGACCATTACTCCAGTTGCCGAGATCGTCCGCCTGGCACATGCCATAGGGGCGGTCACACTCGTGGATGGGGCCCAATTGGTGCCTCACCTGCCGGTGGATGTCCAGGCGCTGGATATCGATTTCCTGGCGTTTTCGGCGCATAAAATGCTCGGCCCGACCGGGATCGGGGTCTTATACGGCAAAGCTGAACTGCTCGAGGCCATGCCGCCTTTCCTGGGCGGGGGAGACATGATTAAGACCGTCCACCTGCGCTCGTTCTCGCCGAATGACATTCCGCACAAGTTCGAGGCTGGGACCCCGGCCATCGCGGAAGCCGTCGGGTTCGGCGCGGCAGTGAACTACCTGAATGGCGTCGGGATGGCAGCGGTTGCTGCCCATGAACAGGAGATCATCGCTTATACGCTCGAGCGTCTGGAAGAAATCCCCGGTGTCGGTTTGATTGGCCCGTCGGCGGATCAGAAGGGCGGGGTGGCGGCCTTTACCCTGAAAGGTGTCCATCCGCATGATGTCGCCCAGATCCTTGACCGTTACGGCATCGCAGTGCGCGCCGGGCATCACTGCGCCCAGCCGCTGCATGAAAAGTTCGGAGTGCCCGCCACGACGCGTGCCAGCTTTTATATTTACAATACCTTTGAGGAAGTCGATAAACTGGTCGCTGGAATATACGAAGTTAAGAAAGTATTTGATTAATCATGGAAGACCTTTACCGCGAGATCATTATCGATCATTATAAAAATCCATCCTTTAAAGGACATCTTGATCCCAACGACATCTCTTTCGAGGATGATAATCCTTTATGCGGAGACCATATCCAGATTGATATCCGCCTGGACGAGACCGGCCGCGTGAAGGAAGCTGCCTTCGACGGTCATGGCTGTGCCATCTCCCAGGCTTCCGCTGACCTGTTAGTCGAATCCATCATTGGGAAGTCGCTTGAGGAAGTTAAAGCCCTGACCAAGGAAAACGTGCTGGAACTGCTCGGCATCGAACTCGGACCGGTGCGCTTGAAATGTGCCCTCCTGTCATTGAAAGTGCTCAAAGCAGGAGTTTATGGATTAGGGGAGGCCAGCGACGAGCTGGTCGAATAAATATGTTCAATTACCACATTCTCGATGCTTCCAAGGTTGAATTCGTAGAAATTGGTCCAGCGAGCCAGCTGCCGCCCGGAAAGCGCCTATTTGTTGAGGTGGAGGGTCAATCCATAGTTATATTCAATATCGCCGGAACGCTCTTCGCTACCGGCGATGTCTGTTCCCACGACGGCGGCCCTGTGGGGGATGGTGAGCTGGAAGACTTTGAGATCATTTGCCCACGCCATGGGGCACGTTTCGATGTTCGCACCGGGAAGGCGGTCCTGCTGCCCGCGGTGGAGGACATTCCCGCTTATCCTGTTCGTATTCAGGAGGGTATGATCCAGTTAGGCATTCCCATCAGTTAGGAGTGCTGGAATACAGACAAGATCAGCCCGGGTGATTTTGCCCGGGTTTTTATTTAAGGCTCTCGAGACCTTGACCGTTTCCTTAGGCTGGCAATGATCCGCAGAACGAAAAAGTTTTTTCCTCCAAATAATTTGTAGAGAATAAATCATAACCGAGAGTTTACTTCTTTTTCAATCAGGTCAACGATTTCCTTCACCGCCGCTTCGACCTCTGCGCTTAATCCCGCGCCCATGTTCACCCGGCCGACTTCGATCCCGATTAAAGTAACCTGGCAATCCGCCAGCGAGGGGGAAAGCATCCGACCCAGGTTCAAGGTTTCGGCAACACCCAAGCCGTGGGCGGATGCGGAGTCGGTTGTGAAGGCAGCCAGGTCCTCCGGTCTGAGTACGCGGAGGGTTCCCGGTGGGTTGCTGCTGCGCACCGCATCGACGAGGATGGCCGCGCCTGCACCCTCCAGCATATCCAGCAGCTCCAAACCGGGCAGTTCCCTTGTTTCCACGCTGACCAAGGGATTATTGGCTGTCTTGGGGTATTTATTCTGCCATTGGCGGACGGCTTCCAGCCCGGCAGCATCGTCACCGCGCAGACTTTGACCGATCCCAATTACCTTTACTCGCATAGGTTTATAGCCGACCTTTTTCCTTTTCTTAATCGATTATCAGGATTTTACACCTGTTGTGGATTCATCCAAATCAGGAATGTCAAAATTGGTGAAAAAAAGTACTTGACTTTGGTTTGGATTAATGCTATTATTTTTATGTAAACGCTTCCAATTTTATTCATAATTTAATCGGTCGGTAACAGTTTTCTTCCTGGCATAATGCAGTTTTTTGGCGCTCTTTAGCTAAAATTATGCCCTTTTAGCTCCGAAATCAGCCTGATTCTGGTTGTTTTTCGTATTGAAGGGCATTTAAAAACAAAAAAGGTGTAAACGTTTACAATATTATGCAGAAGAATCTTAACTCAAAAGTTACGATCATCGATGTTGCCGCCAAGGCGGGGGTTTCATTTGGTACCGTCTCTCGGGTAATTAATAACGACGTTCATGTTAAACAGGAAACGCGTGAACGTGTTATGGAAGCCATGCAGCAGCTTGGCTTCGTCGTTAATCGTCAGGCGCGCAGTTTGGCAGGCGGAAAATCCGACAGCATCGGTGTGCTTGTCCCTGACCTGGGGACCGGCTATATCGGCGAAATCATTCGCGGCATTGATGCGGAGCTGAGCCTGACCGACCTCGATCTCATCTTATACACGACCCATCGAACCGCCAGCAAGGAAGCCAATTACGTTGCCAACCTTGCGAAGGGGATGGTGGACGGGCTGCTGCTGGTTCTCCCGCGCTCTCCGGCCAATTTCATCGGTACGCTGACCCAGCGCAGTTTCCCTTTTGTTCTTATTGACCATCAGGGGACCGGCCAGGATTGCCCTGCGGTCGGAGCGACCAACTGGCAGGGAGCTTATAACGCAACGGAATATCTCATCAAGCTTGGCCATAAGCGGATTGGTTTTATCACGGGTTCCATGGACCTCGGCTGTGCGGTGGATCGCCTGGAGGGGTATCGTTCGGCTCTGCGCACCTACCACCTTCCGGATGTCCCCGAGCTGATCTATGAAGGAACTTTTTTCCAACCGGACGGATATGCCGGCGCGTCTGCCATGTTGGATCTGCCCGTTCCTCCAACTGCGATCTTTGCCTCAAATGATGTGATGGCGATGGGTGTCATGGACGCCGTTCGAAATCGTGGCTTGCGCGTTCCCGCCGATGTCTCCATTATCGGCTTTGACGATATTCCCCAGGCCTCCCTTGTCCGTCCAGCACTGACCACGGTCAGCCAACCCCTGGAAAAAATGGGACGCGTGGCAACCCAAATGCTGCTTGATCTTCTCCGGCACCCTGAAAAGGAAGCCGAGCGGATTGAATTGCCAACGGAGCTCGTCGTACGCGATTCCTGCCAACCCCCGCAAATTTCCTAGTTGATTAAGATCCGATTTCGATTAGTCGACCGATAACAAGAATTAAGAGGAGGTGGTTCCAATAGGAACAACAGATATAACTCGATCCTTTTCCGTATTTGCCCAATCGTAAAACCCAATAAACATTCTCAAGGAAGGAGAAACCCTAATGCTTCGCAAATTTGTAACACTGGTTAGCCTCGTGTTGATCGCCACGTTTGTACTGACAGCCTGTACGACTGCCGTACAACCAAAAGTTGTCCCGACTGCAAAACCGGTAACGATCGAATGGTGGCACATTACCACCGTGGACCCGGGGAAGACGCTCTGGCAAACGCTGGCCAATCAATATATGGCTGCGCATCCCAATGTCACCATCCATATTACGATATTGGAAAATGAGGCCTTCAAGACCAAGTTGGCCACCGTCATGCAGGGCGGCACTCCCCCGGATATCTTCCAGAGCTGGGGCGGCGGCGTGATGAATGATCAGATCGCTGCTGGTATGCTGCAGGATATCACCCCTGCGCTTGATGCAAATGGCGGCGCCTGGCGCGCCACTTTCGCGCCCGGTGCGTTGGCTGTCTATGCCGAAAACGGTAAGAATTACGGCGTGCCGTGGGACATGGGCATGGTCGGCTGGTGGTACAACAAGGACCTCTTCACCATGGCCGGCATCACCAGCATCCCCACCACCTGGACCGATTTCCTGGCCGATGTAAAGCAAATTAAAGCTGCCGGCATCACCCCCATCTCTTTGGGTGAAAAAGACAGCTGGACCGGCATGCACATCTGGTCCTATCTTGCCACCCGTATCTGCGGACAGAAGGAATTCCTGGCTGCCGCAAACCGCACGGGCGGCTCTTTTGCGGATCCCTGCTTCGTCGAAGCCGGCACAGATCTCAAGGCTTTGATCGACCTGCAGCCTTTCCAGTCTGGCTTCCTGGGCGCCTCGCATGATGTCATGGAGGGCACCTTCGGCAACGGCAAGGCTGCCATGGAACTCACCGGGCAGTGGGCTCCCTCCTCCGAAGCCGGCCAGGCGGCCGATAAAAAGGGTGTTGCCAATCTGGGTCTGTTCAACTTCCCAGCGGTCGAGGGCGGCGCGGGGGATGTGACGGATGTCATGGGCGGTGGCAACGGCTTCGCCATCGGCAAGAATGCCCCGCCGGAAGCAATTGACTTCGTCAAGTTCCTCACCAGCGTGGATGTGGCGAAACAAATTGCCGCAGGCGGGGAAGGCATCCCGCCGATCATCGGTGCCGAAGCTGGCCTGACCGATCCCAATATGGTCGCTGTCCAGAAGGCTTTTACAGCTGCGAAATATTTCCAGCTTTACTATGACCAGTATATGCCTGCCGCGATGGGCGGCATCATCAATGATGCCGTTGCTAAACTGTATGCTGGTACAGAGACACCTCTGCAGGTTGCCCAGGAGATTGAAGCCGGCGCCGTGCAGACCTTCGGAAAGTAAGCAAATCTGATTTTTGGGTCGTGCGGGGGGGGTCTGGGATTGCCCAACCCCCGCTAATCCTCATCTATAATGTGACAGTCACCTTGAGGGTGACTGTCACATTGGAAAAATCCTTTCCTACCGATGACTTTTGTGGCACTGGGAGAAGGAAAAGAACATATTATGAATATTGCCCAGGACAGAACAAAAGACTCGATACCGTTTCCGCGGACTCGCCCTCCTCGCCGGACTCAGGATTATGTGACCATTACGCTGTTCCTGCTGCCAGCTGTTGTCCTTTTTGTCCTTTTTCTTATTTATCCCATTCTGCGGTCCACTTATTACAGTCTGTTCAATTGGAACGGCCTAGGGCCTGCCACCAAATTTGTCGGGTTGAATAATTTCAAGGAGATCCTGACCGATCAGGTTTTCGTGAAAGCGATTGAGAACTGTATCATCATCGTGGTGTTCTCATTGGCCATCCAGTTACCCCTGGCCCTGGCACTGGCCATCATGGTGGGACGGGACCTGCCCGGGCGGGTGTTTTTCCGGTCCGTCTTTTTCATGCCTTACGTGATCTCTGAGGTCATCACAGCCATCATCTGGATAAGCATGTTCAGCCCTGACCCAGAGAACGGCTTTATCAATGCGATTTTGGTACTTATTCCGGGTGTTCATGCCCAGAATTTTCTGGGGGATATAAACCAGGTCATGTTCTGCGTTTTTCTCGTCCTCACCTGGAAATATTTTGGGTTGCACATGCTTTTGTTCATGGCCGGCCTGCAAAATATTCCCAGGGAGCTTGAAGAGGCTGCCATGATTGATGGCGCCAACCGCTGGCAGTCGGTCTGGTATGTTACCGTCCCCCTGCTTGGTACTACCATCCGCACTACCTCCTACCTGTCCGTTTTGGGCTCGCTCACGCAGTTCAACCTGGTCTGGATCATGACTAGGGGCGGGCC
Source organism: uncultured Chloroflexia bacterium (assembly GCA_963753465.1). Lineage (GTDB taxonomy): Bacteria > Chloroflexota > Anaerolineae > Anaerolineales > Villigracilaceae > UBA877. The sequence goes on along the minus strand of CAVWCJ010000005.1, from coordinate 985,798 downwards.
GGTCAACGCCAGCGAAATGATGGCCACCTACATGTATCGCTACGCTTTTCTCCGTTCCCAATTAGGATACGGCTCAGCCGTGGCGCTGGTCATGCTGGCATTCTGCCTGGTCTTTTCCATAACAATCCAGCGGCTTAATCGCCAGCCTGATCCCCTGAGCGGCATCTAGAAAGGTACTTCCATGGCAACCATTAATACTCGTAAAGCCGACGCTTTCAAGAAGAGGTTACCCAGGTTTTTCCAGTACCTCGTTCTTACTGTTGTTACCCTGGTCATCGTGGTGCCGCTCGTGATCATGGTCTTCGGGGCGCTCAAGACGCGTGGCGAGATGTTCTTACATCCTTACACCCCTCCCATTCCCCCGCATTGGGAAAACTTTGGTCAGATCTTGGGCACGGCTTCGTTTTGGATCTTGCTGCGTAACAGTTTCTTTGTTATGCTGTGTTCGACAGCTGGCGTGTTGATCGTTTGCAGCCTGGCGGCCTTTGTCTTTGCCCGCATGGAATTCCGGGGAAAGGATCTGGCCTTCAATTTTCTCACCCTTGGCCTCATGTTCCCGATCACGGTTGCCATCATGCCGGTCTACCTCGTGATTCGTGAGATGCATCTAATCGATACTCTCCTGGCGGTCATCCTGGTACAGACCGCCTTTGGGATATCCGGAAACATGTTGATCCTGCGCGGCTTTTTCCTGTCGGTACCGGTCGAGTTGCAGGATGCAGCGTATATTGACGGCTGTTCCGCTTTTGGTTTTTATTGGCGTATCTTGCTCCCGCTGGCGCGCCCGGCGCTGGCCGCAGTGGGCGCTTTGACCATGATCGTTAGCTGGAATGATCTGCTCACGCCCCTGGTGCTTCTCAATAGTGACAGGCTCTGGACCCTGCCACTCGGTACCATGCAATTCCAGGGACAGTACAGTTCAGACATGGCGCTAACGGCGGCTTTTGTAACCTTGTCCGCCTTGCCTGCGATCCTTTTCTACCTGTTTGCCGAACGACAGATCGTTTCCGGCCTGACGGCGGGAGCGGTTAAAGGCTAGATCCAAGCGTGATGCAGCTTTATGCCTAACGCACACTCGAAATAATTATGATTTTAAGGGCATCTGAATGAAGACTCGAAACAACCCTGCTTACCTTGATCCTGCTCTGCCCGTGGAAGAACGTGTTCGCGATCTTGTTGGCCGCATGACTTTGCAAGAGAAAGTCAGCCAGATGGCAAACGAGTCCAGGGCAATCCCGCGTCTGGGCATTCCGGCATATAACTATTGGAGTGAAGGGCTGCACGGAGTGGTCGGGTCCGGCCGGGCAACTGTCTTCCCGCAGTCGATCGGTTTGGCAGCCACCTGGGATAAAGATTTGCTTCACCGAGTGGCGACCGCCATTAGTGACGAGGGCCGGGCAAAATATCACGCCGCGCTCAAACGCCAGGGGTACACCATTCAAATGCAGGGGCTCACCTTCTGGTCGCCGAATATCAATATATTTCGGGATCCGCGCTGGGGGCGCGGGCAGGAAACCTACGGAGAGGATCCGTGTCTGACCGGTGAACTGGGAGTGGCTTTTGTACGTGGACTCCAGGGGAATGATCCCAGATATCTCAAGGCGGCCGCCTGTGCCAAGCATTTTGCCGTTCACAGCGGTCCGGAAAAGGACCGTCATCACTTCGACGCCCGGGTATCCCTCCGCGAGCTGAATGATACCTATTTCCCGGCTTTCAAGCGGTTGGTGCAGGGTGCAGAAGTCGAAGCCGTGATGGGTTCGTATAACCGTGTGAACGGTGTGCCCTCCTGTACTAATCCTTACTTTTTGACTGAAACTTTGCGTACAAGGTGGGGATTCAAAGGCCATGTGGTCTCCGATTGTGGTGCCCTGACGGATGTCTATGTCGGCCATAAGTACGCCGGGGATGCTGTCGAAGCTGCTTCCATGGGGCTTAAAGCCGGCGTCGACCTCAGCTGCGAGTGCATTTTCGAGCATCTAGATGAAGCCGTGGAACGCGGCCTGGTGACCGAGGCGGAAATTGATTGCTCACTTGCCCGCACACTGACGACGCGCTTCAAGCTGGGCATGTTCGACCCGCCGGAGATGGTCCCGTTTGCTTCCATTCCGCAAAGTGTCATTTGCAGCCGCAAGCACCAGCGCCTGGCACGCGAAGCCGCGGCGAAATCCATCGTTTTGCTCAAGAATAAAAATAATTTCCTGCCAATCCATTCCGATGTGAAACGGATATCCGTTGTCGGCCCAACTGCGGCCAGCATTGAGGTTTTATTGGGCAATTACACTGGTTACAATGAGTCGCTGTCCACGCTCATGGAGGGGATCATGGGCCGCGCACCGGAAGGGGTGAGGGTGGGCTACCGCATGGGTGTTCCCCTGCACCAGGCGGCTGTCAATCCACTGGATTGGGCAACTCCGGAAACGGTCATCTCCGACTTGACGATCGCCTGCATGGGGTATTCTCCGCTGCTGGAAAGTGAGGAAGGCGATGCCATCCTCTCGGCTGAGCAGGGTGATCGTGCCGATATTGGCCTGCCGAGCGCCCAGGTGGAGTTCGTTAAAAAACTGGTCTCAAGCGGAGCGCATGTCGTGCTCGTCCTGACCGGGGGCAGCCCGATCGCCCTGGGCGAGCTGGCAGATCTTGTGGATGCTGTGGTCTTTGTCTGGTATCCGGGGCAGGCCGGAGGGCAGGCCCTCGCCGACATCCTGTTTGGGGATATCTCCCCCTCGGGTAAATTACCGGTCACCTTCCCCAAGTCAACCGGACAGCTGCCACCGTTCGATGATTACTCCATGAAAGAACGTACTTATCGTTATAGTAAAGCCGAGCCGCTGTATCCTTTCGGTTTTGGCTTGAGCTACACCCGCTTCATATTTGAAAACCTGAAACCAAGCACCCCAAAAATCGCTTTGGGTCAAGGGCTGAATTTCAGTGTATCGGTGAAGAATGTCGGACTCATGGATGCCGAGGAAGTGGTCCAGGTCTACATCAGTGACCTGGAGGCTTCCGCTCCAGTGCCGCTGCACAAGTTGGTTGATTTCCGCCGCATCAAAGTCAAGGCGGGGAAAAGCAAGACAGTTAAATTTACCCTTCCTCCTGAAGCGTTTACTTTTGTGGACGAAAATGGCGAGCACAAGCTGGAGACGGGCCAGTTCCGCCTAACCGTCGGCAGCTGCTCGCCCGGGAGGCGCGGTGTGGCTCTCGGCGCGCCGGAACCTTTAAGCACAATTATTTCAATGGGGTGACTCCCGCTGATTCCTTATTAGGAGAATGCCATGTACGAGCCGAAACCAGAACATAAATTTACTTTTGGTCTGTGGACCGTGGGGAATACTGGCCGCGATCCATTTGGAGGACCGGTGCGCGAGGCGAAGACGCCTGCTGAGCTGGTCCGCCTGCTCGCAGAGGTCGGCGCGTACGGGGTCAATTTCCACGACAACGACCTGATCCCGATCGACGCGACTGCCTCCGAGCGCGACCGCATTTTGAAAGAATTCAAGAAAGCCCTGGCCGAAACTGGCCTGTGTGTCCCCATGGCGACGACTAATCTGTTCTTTGATCCCATTTTTAAAGACGGGGCCTTCACTTCGAACGACCCGAAAGTGCGCGCCTATGCCCTGCAGAAGACCATGAACGCAATAGACCTGGGCATTGAGCTGGGCGCTAAACTCTACGTCTTCTGGGGCGGGCGGGAAGGCACCGAGACGGATGCCAGCAAGAATCCCGTGGATTCTATCAAACGCAACCGGGAGGCAATAAATTTCCTGTGCGGGTATGTTTTGGATAAAAAGGTTGATCTGAAGTTCGCCCTGGAAGCCAAGCCCAACGAGCCGCGGGCGGACATCTACAACCCGACGACCGGTCACATGCTGGCCTTCATTGCCACCCTCGACCATCCCGAAATGGTCGGGGTAAACCCCGAGGTGGCCCATGAGCACATGGCCGGGCTCAACTTTTTACATGGTGTTGCCCAGGCCTGGGAGGTGGGTAAGCTCTTCCACATCGACCTGAACGACCAGTATCCCGGCCGCTATGACCAGGACCTGCGCTTCGGTTCACGCGACCTCAAGGCAGCTTTCTTCCTGGTCAAATTCCTCGAAGAGGTGGGTTATCCGGGCAGCCGCCATTTCGACGCCCATGCCTATCGCACTGAAGATTATGAGGGCGTTAAAGATTTTGCCCGCGGCTGTATGCGCACGTATCTGATATTGAAGGAAAAGGCAGCCCAGTGGAAGGAGGATAAGGAAATCCAGGCCCTGCTTGCCGAGATCCATGTGGAAGATGGCAGCATGTCCGCCTTCTTCGGCGCTTACAGCCCCAGGAAAGCTGCCGCGCTGAAATCCCAGTCCTTTGACCGGGCTGCAATCTCCAGCCGCGGCCTTAAATACGAGCGCCTCGACCAGCTGACCGTCGACCTGCTCCTGGGAGCGCGCCAGGTTGCTGCTTAAAGCCATTTTCTTCTCCTGATTGTCATCGGTGTAACGCATTGATTCGAATGACTGCGCTGCCCCGATGACGCATCCCCCGGGGAGGAGGGGTAATGTTGTACTTTTTAGGTGTTGATGTATCTACCACTGCCACCAAGGCTCTCCTGATCGATGAAAAGGGCACTCTGGTGGGCGTTGCCTCTTCGCCGCATACGCTGCAGACTCCCAAACCGCTCTGGTCGGAGCAGGATCCACAGGAATGGTGGCGCGCCGCAGCCCTTGCCATCCGCAAAGTATTGGCGGAAAAGGGCATCCGCGGAGACAGCATCGCCTCTGTCGGCCTGACGGGGCAGATGCACGGCCTGGTCCTGCTCGACGAGGCCGGCAAGATCCTGCGCCCGGCCATCCTGTGGAATGACGGACGCACACAGGTCCAGTGTGACGAGATCCACCATCGCATCGGAGAGGAACGCCTGATCGCGATCACCGGCAATGTGGCGCTGACCGGTTTTACCGCTCCGAAAATTCTCTGGGTGCAGCAGCACGAGCCGGCGGTCTACAAGAAGGTCCACCATATTCTGCTGCCCAAGGATTATGTCCGTTTTTGCCTGACCGGGGAATATGCCATGGACAAAGCCGATGGCTCCGGGACGATCCTGTTTAACCTGAAAGCCCGCACCTGGTCCCCCGAGATTTTGTCCACGCTGGGAATCGACCCGGCCTGGATGCCGCCAACTTTTGAAGGGCCCCAGTTCACCGGCAAGGTCAGCCCCGAGGCTGAGGAAGCGACCGGCCTGAAAGCGGGCACGCCGGTAGCTGCCGGCGGCGGCGACCAGGCGGCCCAGGCGGTCGGGGTCGGCGCGGTCGAGCCCGGCATCGTCGCCCTGACGGTTGGCACATCGGGAGTGGTATTTGCGACGACGCCCTCGGCGCTGGTCGAGCCTCAAGGCCGTCTGCACGCCTTCTGTCACGCCGTACCTGGTTTGTGGCACTTCATGGGCGTAATGCTTTCGGCAGCCGGCAGCCTGCAGTGGTACCGCGATACGCTGGCTCACGGGATGAGTTTCGATGATTTGTTGACCGAGGCAGAATCCGCTCCGGCTGGCAGTGAAGGCCTGCAGTTCCTGCCTTATCTTTCCGGGGAACGCACGCCGCATCCTGACCCGCTGGCGCGCGGCGCCTGGATCGGGCTGACAATCCGTCATGGGCGCGGGCATCTCACTCGCGCCGTGCTGGAAGGCGTCGCTTACGGGTTGAAGGACAGCTTCACCCTGATCCGGGAGGCCGGGCTGGGGGAGCTCCGCCAGGTGCGCGGCTCCGGCGGTGGGATGAAAGGGGCCTTATGGCGACAGATCCTTGCGTCCGTCCTGGACGCAGAGCTCGTGACGGTCAACACGACCGAGGGGGCCGCTTATGGTGCCGCGCTGCTGGCCGGGGTCGGCGCGGGAGCCTGGGCGGATGTGCCCTCTGCCTGCGCGGCGACCGTGAAGGTGACCGGTTCCACACGGCCCGAACCTGCCCAGGTGAAAACATACCAGGCCGGCTACCGGATCTACCGCGCGCTCTATCCAGCACTTAAGGAAAGCTTCCATGCCATGTAGATCGATCACTGGCGAAGGCGATTTTGAGAATATTAATAAGGAACCTGGATGGCAAAAACTGAATTCCTTGGATTTCCGACCCTGACCCTGAAGAACCCCTCCCTTCAACTTCAGGTGTTAAAGGACGGGCCGCGCATCGTTCGTCTCTCATTTCGCGGCGTCCCCAACCTGTTTGCTGAGCTGCCCGGAGGGATCAAGACCGAATACGGCGTCTTCCGTTTCCTGGGCGGCCACCGCTTTTGGCACTCGCCGGAAGCCATGCCGCGCACTTATCTGCCGGATATCGGCAACGCCCTGCTGGAAGAGACCCCGGAAGGCGTGCGCATTACCTGTCCTCCTGAGCCTGGGGCGGGGATCGTCAAGCAAATCGAGGTTCGTCTCGATCCGCAAAAAGCCTCTGTCACCGTTCGCCACGAACTGCGCAATGCCGGCTTATGGCCGGTGGAATGCGCCCCTTGGGTGCTGACCATGTTCCGCCTGGGCGGAACGGTCATCCTGCCCCAGGCGACAGGCAATGTTGACGAGAGCGGCCTGCTTCCGAACCGCCAGCTTGTGCTCTGGCCGTATACAAAGATCAACGACCCGCGTCTCCACCTTGATGATGATTACATCCTATTGAATGCTGTTCCCGACCTGCCGCCGGTAAAACTTGGATATTTGAACCCTCACGGCTGGATGGCGTACTGGATCGACGGGGTCCTTTTCGTCAAGCGATTCGATCTAATCCAGGGGGCTTCCTACCCGGACGGCGGCTGCAACTCCGAGACTTACTGCAATGATCAGTTTGTCGAGCTGGAGAGCCTCGGCCCGCTTGGGAAGCTCGAGCCAGGGAACTCTATCATTTACTTGGAATCGTGGGAGCTGTATAACGGCCTCGACCAGCCCTTCATTCCTCCCCAATTGCGTAAAAGAATTCGGAAATGATAACGTCCTGCAAATGCCAGACCCCACCCGGTTAATTTTTGACATTTTCAGGATGACCCATTAAATCTAACCGCCAGGATGTGAGGCAATTCGCATCCTGGCGGCTGCTTTTATCTGTTTGTCTGTTTCCAGACGCCTGGTCTCCCCTTGCTTTATCCTGCCGTTTCTTCAATCCTGAGCTTCAGGAAGTGTGTCGCACACGAGATGCACGGGTCATAGGAGCGGACCAGGTGCTCGGCGGTGAGAGTTGCCTTATCCTGCGGCATTTTCAATAACTTAGGGACCAGTTTCCCGAGGTCGGCTTCAATGCGCGGCAGGTTCTGGGCGGTGGGCGGGACGATCTTGGCAAACTGCACAAAGCCGCCCTCGTCGATGGTGTAGCGGTGATAGAGCAGCCCGCGGGGTGCTTCAGTAGCCGCGGCGCCCTGCCCGGCTTTGCGTGGCAGCTCGCTGTGCGCCGGTCCTTCCGGCTGGTATGCCTTCACCAGCAGAATGGCTTCGGCATAGAAATGGACCAGCTCGACTGCCCGGGCGATCAGGCTCTTGTAGGGATTCTTCAGCGGCAGTTTAATCTTTGACTCCTTCAGTGCCTTCTGGGCTTCCGGGAGCAGCTGCTGGTGGTTAAGGTTCAGGCGCGCCAGCGGGCCGACGAGATAGGGGGTGCCGGCCTGGGTGTGGCTGTGCAGGGCGTTCGAGTGCTTGACATGCTCCTCGATGTAGGACTTCTCATAGTCGGAGATGGCGATCTTGTGCCCGCTCGACGACCAGACCTCGCCCTCGATTACCCCGTACTCTTCGGGATGGTGCAGGGCGACGAATTCGTAGTCGATCTCCAGGTCGGGGAAAGGCAGGGTCACGGCCCACTTGACACAGGCCCTGGCAGCCTCCAGCCCCCATTCCAATTCGCCTGCCAGGGATTTGAGTGGGGCAGTGTCCGGCCAGCGGTAAAAGCCGCCCACGCAGGCGTTGACCGGATGCACCGAACGTCCGCCGATGTTCTTCAGGATCTCGTTACCGATCTTCTTCAAGTGCAGCGCATCCCTGACCACCTGGGGGGCTTCTGCGGCAAGTTCCAGGGCGGACTGCTTGCCGAGCAGGTCGGGGGCCTGGAGCAGGTAGATGTGCAGGGCATGACTCTCGATCATCTCGCCGCAGTACATCAGGCGGCGCAGCAGACGGGTCTGCGGGCCGACCTTCACTCCCAGGGCATTTTCCAGGGCATAGACCGAGCTCATCTGGTAGGCGACCGGACAGATGCCGCAGATGCGGGCCGTGATGTCAGGGACTTCCTGCAGGTAGCGGTTAACGAGGAAGCCTTCGAAGAAACGCGGCGGCTCGTAGATATCCAGGCGGATCTCGACGGCCTTGCCGTCTTTTACACCGATATACAGTCCACCTTCCCCCTCGACGCGGGCCAGGGCGGAAACATCGATGGTCTTCATTTGGCCTCCTTCGCCTGGGAGGCTTTCAGGGCCTCTTCGGAGGCTTTCCGGAAAGCCGGAGCATAACAGCTGAAATTGTGCAGCAGGAGTGAGGCTTCACCCGGGAAGCGTTCCAACGGACTCAGCATGGATACAATCGAAGTGAAGTTTCCGGCGCTGGTCGGTCCAAAGCAGCCGTAGCAGCCTCGCCCATTGGCCGGGCAGAGCGCCCCGCAGCCGCCGTGCACCACCGGTCCCAGACAGGGGATGCCCTGGGCGACCACCACGCAAACAGTTCCATTGCGCTTGCATTCCAGGCATACCGGGCTGGGCGGGAAGTTGGGCCTCCGGTTCTGGACCAGAGCGGTAATGACCTCCAGAGCCATGTACTTGTTTACGGGGCAGCCCCAAACGGCCAGGTCCACTGGAACGTGGTCGGAAATGGGCGTGGCTGTTTCAAGATAGTCCAGGTACTCCGGGTGCGGGTAGACTTTTTCGGCCAGATCCGAGGCCTTGGTGAAATTGCGCAAAGCCTGGATGCCGCCGGCAGTGGCGCACGTCCCCAGGGCGACAAGGACTTTGCATTCATTGCGCACCTGCTTGATGCGCTCAATTTCGTGGGGTGTCGAGACCGAGCCTTCGACCAGGCCGACATCATATGGCCCCGGCTTGACAGCCCGGGTGGCTTCGAGAAAATAGGAGATTTCCACTGCTTCGGACAGGTCGAGCAGTTCGTCTTCCAGGTTGAGCAGGGAGAGCTGGCAGCCGTCACAGGAGGAGAACTTGTAGACGGCCAGCTTGGGTTTCGGGTTGGGTTTGGGTGTGAGGGTCATTAGAACTCTTCCACGTTGAAGTATTTTTCCAGAGCGCTGAATGGAAACACCGGGCCGTCCTTGCAGACAAAATATGGGCCGATCTGGCAGTGGCCGCAGGCACCCTGCCCGCATTTCATGTTGCGCTCCAGCGAAACGTAGATCCGCTCGGCGGGGACGCGCCTGGCCAAGGCTTCGAAAATAACGAAGCGGATCATGATCTCCGGGCCGCAGGCCAGCACTGCGGTCTTTTGAGGGTCCAGGCGGAGATCGTAGAACCACATCGGCACCACACCGACGCGGCCGGTCCAGCCCTCGTCGCCCCGGTCGACGGTCACCTCCACCCCGATGTTTGACTGCCTCCAGGTTTCGTATTCATTTTGATAAAGCAGGTCCTTGGGCATGCGCGCCCCGTAAACCAGGGTGACCTTGCCGAATTTCTCGCGGTTGCGGAGAATATGATAGAGCGCGGGACGCAGCGGGGGCAGACCGACGCCGCCGCAGGCGATGACGATGTCCATGTTTTCGATTGCTGCGAGCGGCCAGGAATTACCGAAGGGACCGCGGATGCCGAGCCTGTCTCCAACTTTAAGCCTGCCGATGGCCTTGGTCACGTTGCCGACATGGCGGATGGTGTGACCGAGCAGCTGATCCGGCGCTTCCGGGTCGGAGCTCATCGAGACGGCCGCTTCGCCGTAGCCGGGCATATACATCATGTTGAACTGGCCGGGACTGAAGCGGTAGCGCTTCTGGACCGCGGTGTCGGTGAATTTAAACCAGAAGGTGGTTACGCCTTCGGCTTCGGGGGTGATCTTGACCACTTCCGCCCAGTCCGGCTGGAGCAGGCGGCCTTCGAGCCCCGCGCTGTGCAGTGTGCTATTGGTCGTTGAAGTGATCATGCTTTCACCTCCTGCCGAATGGCTGCGACCTCTTCAGTCAGGTCGATGCCCACCGGACACCAGGTAATGCAGCGCCCGCAGCCCACACAGCCCAAAGTGCCAAACTGCCCCTTCCAGGAGGCGATCTTGTGGGTTAACCACTGGCGGTAGCGTGAGCGGATGGTCGGGCGGGAGTTGCCACCAAAGACGTGAGAATAATTCATATTGAAGCAGGAATCCCAGACACGCTCGCGATGTGCCGATTTTCCCAGCAGGTCGGAGCTATCGGTCGCGTCCCAGCAGAAGCATGTTGGGCAGACCTGGGTACAGTTTGCGCACGACAAACAGCGTTTACCGACCTCGGTCCAGCGTTTGGCGTCCAGGTGGTCGAGGAGCAGGTCAGGCAGATCACTGGTGTCCATGCTGCGTCCCATCGAACGAGCTGATTGCTCCATTTCCTTGTTGGCAGTGTTCAACACAAACCCGGAGGCAAGCTGGAAGGAGCGACGGGCCAGCAGGCTGCGGCCCAGCTCAGAGCCAACCTCCACCATAAATACATCATCAAGCTCGGTGAGACACAGGTCGAACCCGGCCTGGTGGCGCGGTCCGGTGCCCATCGATAGGCAAAAACAAGTCTCAACCGGTTTTAAGCAGTTGACCGCCAGGATGAACAACCCCTCCCGGCGTGCCCGGTAGAGGGGATCGATGAAGTCCGGCTGGATAAACACCTTATCCTGGATCTGGATCGCAGCCAGCTCGCATGCCCGCACGCCAATCAGGGCGTACCGTGGCTGTGCGCCGTCGTTCTGTATGATCTGCCAGTGTTCCTTGTCATTTTGGACGTCGAATAAGGCCAACCGCGGGGGGAACAGGAACTGTTTCCAGGATTGTGCCGCGGGGATGAAATCGAAATAATGTGCCTGGCCCGTCTGGATCAGGCGGAAGGACCCGGGTTTTTGGACGCTCAGGATGCCCCGCGGCAGGTCGTTCAGGGTCTCAATGGCAGCGTAGACGATGCTTTCGTCCTGCAGGCGAGGGCCGACGGTCTGGTAACCTGACTGGCGCAGATCAGCAAAAAGCCCGTCCAGTTCCGATTTGGGAAGCGCAACGCGGCTTCCGAGGCTGAGTTGATTCTCGGTCATTCTTCCCTCTTCTCCGGCGGTTCAGCGAAGATGTCCAGCAACTGGAGACGGGTGACCATCAGTCGGCTGGCAATGATGTTGGTCATACGGCGCATAAATAGATAGCCGAGGTCGTGGTCCTTATCGCACAACTCCTGAAGGAGGGGGGCATCGATGGCGACGACCAGGCCGTCCATCACAGCCATTGCCCCAGCCGTGCGCTGGCGAACGGTCGGTGTAACCCCCGACCATCCGAAGGCCTCCCACTTCTCAACCGTGTAAAAAAGCACCTTTCCGCGGTGGGGAACGTACAGATCCAGGGCAACGCGCCCCTCCAGGACGACGTACATGTTGTCCTGCTTGTCGCCTTCACGGAAAAGGATTTCGCCGGCTTTGACGTGCCGCAGCGTGGTGATCTTACTGATCTGCTTCAGGTGTTCCAGCTTGAGTTCGTTGAACCAAGGGACTTTCTTGAGTTGCTCGATCAGCTCGTCCTGAGGATCCATACTGGTGTCTCCTTTGAAGGTCAACTGCATCCAGGTTAATTTGTACCGTTTTTCACAATAAGAGGCTAGTGCGTTCTTTCCTCAACATGCCCACCGATTGTCACACCTTCGTCATGGGAGAACTATGCTAAAATCAACCCACCAAAGGACGTTTGTCTGGAATGGAGGAAATTGACTTATTATGAAGAACATTATCCTTCCCGTCAAGGGTACGCGCGACTTTTATCCTGAACAAATGGCCCTGCGGGCCTGGATGTACTCCACGCTGCGCGAGGTATCTGAATCCTTCGGCTACCAGGAGTGGGAAGCCCCATTCCTTGAATCCCTGGACCTGTATGCCGCCAAATCAAGTGAGGAAATCGTCCGCGAGCAGTCCTATGTATTTTCCGACCGGGGCGGGAACCAGATCACCCTGCGCCCAGAGCTGACCCCCAGCCTGGCGCGAATGATCGCCCAGAAACAGAGTGAGTTGGCCTTTCCAGTGCGCTGGTGGTCGTGGGGGCCTTTCTGGCGCTACGAGCGCCCACAGAAAGGGCGCAGCCGGGAGTTTTTTCAATGGAATGTGGACATGCTGGGTGCCGATTCGCCCGAGGCGGATGCTGAAACGGTGGCAGTGCTGGCGACCTTTTTCCAGAAGGTCGGCCTGACCCCCAAGCAGGTGCTGATCCTGGTCAGCGACCGGCGCCTCCTCGATGTGCAGATGAATAGTTTTAAGGTTCCTAGTGAAAAACGGGCGGAGGTCTCGGCCTGGATCGATCGGCGCGAGAAGTTGTCGGCGGACGATTGGGAGGCGAACGGGGTTGAGATCGGCCTTTCGAAACCCCAGCTCAAGCAGATCAAGACCATGCTGGCAAACAAAAACCTGTGGAAGGAATCCGATGAGCTGAAGCGCTTCTTCAAAGCCATCGAAACCCTGGGCTTGTCCGAGTACGTCCGCTTTGACGCGAGCATTGTACGTGGTTTTACCTATTACACCGGAACGGTCTTTGAAGCCTGGGAGGTCGGTGGGGAGATCAAGCGCTCCATCCTGGGCGGCGGCCGCTATGATCGGCTGCTCGCGGATGTTGGCGGCAGCCCACTCCCGGCGGTTGGATTCGCCATGGGGGATGTGGTCGTCGCCCTAATGCTCGAGAAGTACGGCCTGCTGCCCAAGGACCTGAAAGTCACGCCGGCACAAGTACTGGTGACCGTTTTTGACCAGGAGCACATCCTGGACTCATTTGCCCTGGCCTCCGAGCTGCGCAAAGCCGGTTTCAATGTGGTTTGCTACCCGGAGGCAGCCAAGCTGCCCAAGCAGTTCAAGTTCGGGGACCGCATCGGGGTTCGCCTGGTGGCAGTGATCGGTCCGGATGAGCTTGCCGCCGGCAAGGTCACACTCAAAGACCTGGGTCGCGGCATGCAGGTGGGAGTCCCTCGCCCGAGGGTTGCTGACGCAGTGCGCCAGGCGCTTGCGAAGCAACTCCCTTAATGATAAAATCGCCCCGCTCGTGGTGGCTGTAGCTCAATGGCAGAGCACTTGACTGTGGATCAAGCTGTTGAGGGTTCGACCCCCTTCAGCCACCCCACAAATAGAGGGCCTCTCAAATGAGAGGTCCTTTTATCTTTGGAGAAGGACATCGCAATAGGGGAAGGGGAGGTGAGGTGAGGCTGAATGAAAGTGATCAATTCCTCTGCAAGTGTATTGCAATGGTTCTTGAATAAAATCCAATCTATACTCATTACATCAATGCAGATGGCATGATCAGCAATCCGTCCATACTCCATTCGACCGCTCGCCTGCATTTGAAACCAGTATTATTAAAGTAGGGAATCATGGAGGGTTACTAACATCTCCAATTCGTAGTTGCTTATATAACATCGATCGGCTGCCATGCAAATTTTCAGGCTGGCTCCATAAATAAACACGGCAGACAGATTTGCCAAAAACTTAATATAAGGAGAAATTATTATGAAATGCTACATCCATCCAGACCGAGAGGCTGTTGGAACATGTACCTCATGCGGAAAGCCAATCTGCGGCGAGTGTGCTGTGGAGGTTCAAAATAAATTTGTCTGCCGTACTTGCCTGAGCTTGGGTAAATCTGCTCCCGTCTCAACGACTGTACGCTCCCCTAAAGACCGCAGCATTGCGCTCATCCTGGAGATTCTGCCTGGACTATTTGGTTTCCTCGGCTTTGGATGGATTTATTCCGGCAACACCGGTACAGGTATCGCCTGGTTAATTGGTGTATTTGTTTGGGACGTGATTGCTGTCATCATTGACATCGTCACAGCAGGTTTTGGCTTTTGCGTTTCCATCCCGGTGAACATTATTTTGGTAGCGGTTTCCGCTTCGTCCCTTAATTCCTACACCAAACAACATCCTGAATTGTTCGGCAGGTAGAGCTCTCATATTTAAGACAGAAAAGCACATGTTATAACATCTTAAGCCGTGGGTAAAGACCCGGTTGTCACGAGTGGGATTTATGTCCAAGGTTTATTCCCTTTATTCATCTCTCCAACGGATCGGAGGCTCAGGGCATGCCTTGGGTCAGTGTTTACTCCCAGGGGCGTTGTAGCGAAATAAGACTCAACAAACAGTCATGTTTTTAATAGCATAAGGCCCCTCGATAGAGGAGCCTTATGCTAACCCGGAGGAGAGATGGTCTACTTACCACCAATAAATAATGATATTCCTGGCTGTTTCCCTGTCTCAGCTGCCACTCACGTTGCTAACAATCCAATCCTGGAGATCTTCCTGATATTTTACGGCCATGGCGACCGCTTCATTATGCTGATCGTATGAGTCGATGCCGATGGCTGAGTTTCCCATGCGTGTCACGGCCTGAGAAAGGTGAAGGGCGATTGCTAACAATTCAGCTTTCTCTGATTGAAGCCGGTTTGCCAACATCTCCAATTCGGAAAAAGTGAGATTCATTTCCTTCACACCGGATTGCGGATCGCCTGCGCTCAGCCTTTGACCCTTCTGATATTGATTGATGAATGTGATCATCAGTGCCTCGACCTACGAACGAGCAAGTAAAACAATGAAGATAAATGCATGTAGGTAATGAAGATTTCAATTTCTAATACTCATTATAGGGTGATCTTCATGATAATTGCATAATCTTCAATTAATAAATTAGAAAGGTCCGGGCAGATTGTTTTTATGGAAACTGCATTGAATTTTTCCCGAAAATCTGCGAAAATACCCTGATACAAAAAGAGAAGAATTGGAGGCGGCTCTTATTCCGTCCCAGCCGTGTGGACTTCCATGGCTGCCCGGATCCCGGACTCGACTGCGCCCTGGATCCAGCGGTGTGAGAGGGCGGCATGTTCGCCGGCGAAGTGGATGCGACCCTCCGGCTGGATGATCGCCTCGTGCAGCAGAGTTTGTTGTTCGGGCTCAAAGAGAGCAAAGGCTCCTCCGGCGAACTCGTCATCGTGCCACATGTGTGAAAAACCGACCTCAAATTCACGCAAAATCTGGGGATGGATCTCCGCTACATCTTCCAATGCCTGGGTGATGCGGTCTTCCTTCGAAAGCGACTGCCAGCGTTGGGCATCCTGTGCCCAGGTGTAGCTGGCGATCAGAACACCCCGTCCGGTTTCGCCTCCATGCTCGGGATAGTAGATGTTGCGCACCGGCAGGTCGGTCACGGTGCCGCCGCCGAAGATACCCTCATCTTCCTCCCAAAAACGGCGGCGGCATTGGAAGAAGATCTTGCCCGAGGCGTCATAATTCAATTCGCGGATGGCGCGCTGTTTGCGGTGGGAAAAAGCCGGGGTTACTTCGACATGCCGCAGCACAGGGAAGGGCACGGTCAGGATGGCGTAATCCCCGCTTTCGCTAAATTTTCCACTGCGCGTTTGGTAGTGGATCGTTACTGCCTTCTCTGACTGCTCGAGGTCGGTCATCTTTGCACCGTAGCGGATGCGGCTGCCCAGGTCCGCAAGGAAAGCACGCGGCAGCAGGTCCGTTCCGCCTTTGATCTGGACCATGTGGCTGAAGCCATGTTCCACCTCGGAGCGGAAATATTCGATGAACGAATAGTTCATGCGCGCTTCGTTGTTGCTGAGGATACCGAAAAGCTCGATGGCTCCTTCCGACAAGCCAGCCTGTTCCAGAAATTCCCGGGTGGAGAACTTGTCGTATTGGGGAAGAATTTCATCCCAGGCGGCTTCACCTTTCTTTTCAAGCAGCCGCTTGAGCGGCAGGAGAGCTTGGTCGACCAGCTCCTGCGGATTCTTGCCCTTTTCCTGGGGAGAGACCACGAAGTCGTAGCTACCCGGGTTGAAGTCTGCAGCGCGTACTTTCTTACCTTGCAGATGGATATAGGTTTTCGGGTTGCCCATGGTGAAGGGGAAGGTCTCCAGACCAAATTTCTCGACATAGGTCAGGGTCAGTTTGTGGCCGAGCGGCAGGCGCATGGCTCCGGCTTCACCGTGCAGACCGTCGGCAAACGGCTCACGAACGGTGTAGACGCGCCCGCCCACCCTGTGGCGGGCTTCCAGAATGATGGGATCGTGGCCCGCCTTTAATAGTTCATATCCCGCAACCAACCCGGCCATCCCTGCGCCGACAATGACGACCTTCTTCGGTTTTTTCCCATTCTGGGGAAAGCCGTTCTTTATCCAAGAAAGATATTCATCTTGTTTTGCAGAGGGGATCATAACCGTTCTACCTTTCTACCATTTAGAAATCACTTTACGATTAATAAGTTAGTTCAACACCCAATTATAGGGCTGGGTCCAATCCTAACCTTTTTTCCTGATATGTCCATAGGAAAATAGTACGGCGGAATGATCGGGCCCCTGGTCGTCGATTCATGATGCCTCACTCAGGGCAAGCCTGTTCGACCGAATATCGAAATAACCTTCGGGAACGGTCGGAGTATAATGAGCTATCCGTGCCTGATTTAGACTGTGTTGGAAATAGGGAAGGTGCTTATGCTAAAGAGAGTCTTTTCCACCATTCTCTTCCTGGTGGTTTTTGGTTCAGGCTGCACTCCGATGGGGACGGTCACGGCCACGCCAACCCCGCTTCCCGTTGCTGCAACCCCTAGCCTTAGCTTTACACCCACCCTGACACAAGCAGTTTCATCGACCCTGACACAGCTTCCATCAGGAACGCTGACTCTTGAGTCGACGCTCTCCCCGACGCTCAACCCGACGAACACAGCCTCTGCCTCTTTGACAGCCACCATTCTTGCAGATCTCAATCCATTGACCGGCATGCCTCCAGCAAACCCGGCCTTGCTGGCGCGCCGCCCCCTGGCGATCAAAGTGGAAAACCTGCCCCGCGACGACCGCCCGCAGTGGGGGCTTTCACTGGCGGACCTGGTGTTTGAGTATTACACCGAGCTGGGATCGACGCGGTTTATTGCGCTTTTCTATGGGAACGATGCAGCCACAGTTGGACCGATCCGGTCGGCACGTTTCTTTGACATTTATGTCGTGGAAGGCTATAAGGCGGTGTTCGCTTATGGTTATGCCTATGTCGCCGAACAGAAACGCTTGACAGCCTCCGATTTTGCCAACCGCCTGGTCATCGAAGGACCAGGTACCCCGCTGCGTGAACTACCCGGGGACACGGTCGTGGTCGACACGGCAGCCCTGAGCAGTTATATCACCCAGAAGGGGGTTGAGAATGGCCGGCAGAATCTGGACGGCATGGTCTTCAATCAGACGCCTCCTTCAGGCGGGCAGCCGGTCCCACGCATTTACGTCCGTTACTCGTCGGCAATTTACAACCGCTGGGACTATGATCCAGCATCGGGCAAATACCTGCGCTTTGCAGACACCGTTGACGATTTTCAAGGCGGACTTGGCGAACAGTACAAGCAGGCCACTGACCGTTTAACCAATCAGCCGCTGGCTTTCGACAATATGGTTGTCCTGTATGTTACCCATACATTATTTGCTCCGAATATCTACGACATCCAGTTTGTCGGTTCTGGCCAAGGCTATGCATTCAGGGATGGACAGGCGTACCCGGTCAACTGGCAGCGCAGCAGTGCAAGTGTCGTCTCGCTGACCAACCCGGACGGGACTCCGTTTCCCTTCAAGCCGGGCGCCACCTGGTTCGAGGTGGTTGGAGTCAGCTCAGCTCTGGAGAAGGTCAGCCAGTACTGGCGTTTCACTCAAAAAATCCCCTGAATTTTTCCGCTTTCCGATCCGTAGTCGAGAGCTTATTCTTATTTAAAAGTAGTCAATGATAAATCCAAAAGTCCAGAGGCTGATAAGTATTATTGGGTTTTTGGATTTTCTGGGTTGGAGCTGGAGCGAGGCCTCGTCAGCGAACTGAACGCCGTGCATTGATCTCTGCGAGTGAGAACTTAGAGAATCCTTAATTCGCCTGCAGGCGAGGCATGCACCTCAAAAATCTTTTCATTTGATTCAGAATCGGGTTGATGGATTAATAACAGATCTTTCCGGAGCCGATATGCGCAAATTAATGCCTCTTTTCCTAGGTTTACTTTTCCTGTTCTTTTTCCAGCTGCTCACTGATTTTTTTGAATCCATCTACGCTTTTGGCCTGCTCGTTACCCGTTTTACGGTTGAAGCTGCTTCATTACTGTTGATTTTTGCGCCGGTGTTCCTGCTGTTCTTCCGCAAAGGCATCAAACGCCCGGTCTTGATCGGTTTGGTGATCCTTGCCCTGGTTGCGCGCGCGGTCGAACCATTCCTGCCGCTCTCCGGACGCCTGGTTTTCTCCAGCCTGGGCATGGCCGCCCTGCTTGTCTATTTTCCTGCCTGTCTGGTTGAGCGCAAAGCAATGGATGGGGCTTCCCTTGCATCCGGTTTGAGCATCGCTGTGCTTCTATCGGTTTTTTTACGCGCCCTTGGCTCCGGGTCGGATTGGTCGCTGATCCATCCATTGGCAGGTATATTTCTCGCATTGGCGGTATTCGTTCTCTTGTTTTATGTCGACTTTGATCTGCAGGTCGGTTCCGAAAAGGCCTCGTCGAGTTCCTTTCCCCGCCTGGCTGGTCTGGCAGTGGGGATCGCCGGCGCATTTTTGATGTTGTATTTTGCTTTCATCAGCCCCACGGTAATCGCCCGCTGGACAGGCACCTCGTATCTGCTGATCGTTGCCATGCTCGGGGTTGCGTGGTTCCTATTCAGCTTGTTGCTGAGCCGTCCGCGTTTCGTCCGATTGCTTGCCCGGGGCCCCGTCCTAGCCTGGAATGCCTTGTTTCTCATCTCCCTGGTTTTGACCATTGGACTGCATCAGGTTGCTTTCCCAGCGGATCCATCCGTCTATCCCCTGGCAGCCCCCGCGGCTTCTCCTCTGGCCCTGATCCCGCTGCTGGTCATGCTCCTCCTCTCCCCGGTGGTGCTGCTCGACCTGGTGCTGTTTGCGCGTGCTAGCCGTGCGGAACATCCAGAAGTATCCCAGTTGGGTGGAGCTTTCGGACTGGCCGCCCTCTTTTTTCTGGTATTGGTTTTCCTGCATGCCCTGACGACCATTTATGACTACACTCCTGTCATCGGGCCGCTGTTCCGCGACCGTTTCTGGCTGGTCTACCTGCTCGCAGGCCTGGGTCTCAGCCTGCCGGTCCTGCTTTTGCGCCAGAAGGAATTTGACCTTCCGCCTCATAAACAGGGGTTCCTAGTCGAAGGTGGACTGGCAGTGTTGTTTCTTGGTTCTGTCTTGGCAGTATGGTTAACTGCCCCGCACCCGGCGGATGCCCGTTTGAGTACCGAGTTGAAGGTCATGACCTACAATATTCAACAGAGTTTTGATGTAAATGGCCATAAAAACATGGACGGACAGCTTGCGGTCATTCGCAAGGTGAATCCCGACCTGCTCGGCCTGGAGGAATCGGACACGGCCAGGCTGACCAATGGGAATGTGGATGCGGTGAGGTATTTCGCGGATGGCATGAATATGTATTCCTATTATGGGCCATCGACGACCACCGGGACGTTTGGTATTGCCCTGCTCTCAAAATATCCAATCGAGAACCCGCATACTATTTTCTTGTACTCCACTGGTGAACAGACAGCTGCCATCCAGGCGCAGGTGACCATTGCCGGGCGGACCACCAATGTCTTTGTCACTCACCTGGGGAACGACGGTCCCATGCCGCAGCTGCAGGATTTGCTCCTCCAGTCGGCTGGCCTGGAAAGACTGGTGATCGTGGGCGATTTCAATTTCCGCCCGACAACCGATCAGTATCATCTGGTTACAGGTCTTCTGGCGGATGCCTGGCTGTTGCGCTGGCCAGGGGGCAGCCACATCCCCGGCGCCAATTTATCTGAACGCATCGACTACATTTTCGTCAGCCCTGACATCCAGGTGATTCAGTCCGAATATGTGGAGAATCCGGCCTCGGACCATCCCTCTCTGTATGCGGTTCTCCAGCCTTAAACATAAAAATCTAATTCTTGTAGGCGACAATCGATAAAAGCGGCATTTCAAAGAATGCTGCTTTTTTCTTAGGAAGATCCTCCTCCAGGTCTGGCACCAGATTTCGAGCAGTTTTCTGGAGGAAATGTCGCGGCAAGAGGCAGAATCCGGTGAATCACAAGCAATATCCTGCTGCCTCCGGTTAATTGACAGCGCTTTTCTAATTCTCCGTTAATATCTTTGAAGCTAAAGCGGGTATACTAGTTGATAATACAGGTAGCCTATGTCCAATTCATTTGAATCTGTCGATTCTGTCCAGTCTGCCCTGTCAACCCAGAAATATATTGCATCAGCCGAAATATCCACCATTGTTTACCTCTCCCAGAAATTGGGAAAACCTCTCCTGGTGGAAGGACCGGCTGGCGTCGGAAAGACCGAACTGGCCAAAGCCATTTCCGGAGCCACCGGATATGAACTCATCCGCCTGCAATGCTATGAAGGGCTGGACGAATCGAAGGCATTGTACGAGTGGGAATATTCCAAGCAGTTGCTCTACACTCAGCTCTTGCGCGATAAGTTGAACGATACATTGGGCAAGGCTGGATCCCTTGCTGAGGCTGCCGATCGCCTTTCCCGCGAGGAGGATGTCTTTTTTTCCACCCGCTTCCTGCTGCAGCGCCCGCTGCTGCGTGCCATCCTCAGTGAGCAGCCGACAGTTTTGCTGATTGATGAAATCGACCGCGCAGATGCTGAATTCGAGGCGTTTCTGCTGGAAATCTTGAGCGATTTTCAGGTCAGCGTACCTGAACTGGGGACTTTGAGCGCCAGGCATCGGCCGCTGGTCCTGCTGACCTCCAACAATACCCGCGAGCTCTCCGAGGCGCTCAAGCGCCGCTGTCTCTACCTGTTTATCGATTATCCGACGTTGGAGGAGGAACTGGCAGTTGTCCGCCTGAAAGTGCCGGACCTGAATCCGAAGCTGGCCCGCCAGGCAGTGGAGTTCGTTCAGGGGCTGCGCAGGGATGGGCTGCGTAAATCACCCTCAATCAGCGAGACACTGGACTGGGCGAACGCGCTGGTCTCGCTCAATGCCCAGAATATCGATAAAGATACCCTGGAAGATACCCTTTCCATTTTGCTGAAGCACGAGGTAGATTTACAAAAGGCCAAGCACCAGCACCTGGCTCCGCCGCCCCCATCGGCTCCGCCCCATCAGAATCCAAATGACTTTAATAACAACAAGTTTAAACGATTCTCCGGAAATTGATTTCGAACTTATAGTGACAGCTGCTCCTGCTGCTCTTTAACGCAGGATGCACGCCAGAATTAAACAAGCTCCCTTCCATCTCAGGACGTGGCTCAACCCGGCCTCCATCCTCTCACCATTTCCCAGGAGATCAAAGTTGTGGAAACCCGTCTTTTACAACTGATCGCCGCACTGCGAGCCAGCGGGGTGCGTGTTTCGCTCGCGGAGAGTGCTGAAGCTTTTTCAGCAGTTGATTTGATGGGAATTCATCATCGTGAGCAGTTCCGCCTGTCCTTGCGGTCTACCCTGGTCAAGGATGTGCGCGACCTGCCGGTTTTCGATAAACTCTTTCCACTCTTCTTCGGAATGGGCCAACCGCCGTTGATGGGCGGCAGCTCCACAGACAGCCTGTCTCCGGGAGAAGAACAAATGCTTGCTCAGGCCCTGCGCCAGTTCACACAGGAGCTGCGCCAACGCATGGAACGCCTGATGAACGGTGAACCGCTTTCCGACGAGGAGCTCGAATGCGCTGGGCAAAATGGTCGGCCTGGATCAAGCTGACGAGCTGCGCTATCAGGGTTGGATGACCCAGCGCATGCAGCGCCTTCTGGCCTCCCGGGAGGTGCAGGAAGCCTTGCGTGAGCTGATGGACCTGCTCGAGAAAATGGGCATGAACCGGGAGCGCATCGAACAGCTTCAAAAACTCATCCGGCAAATCTTCAAGGGATGCAGACGCAGCTCAACCAGTTTGCAGGCGAACGAATTGCAGAGAATCTGAGCGAACAAAGGCCGTCTGAGAGCATGGATGGGTTGATCAACCGTCCCTTTGATACCTTGTCTGATGCCGAGAAAAAGGAACTCCAGCACGAGGTGAAGCAACTCGCTGCCGCCCTGCGCACGCGGGTCGCCCTGCGGCAGAAGCGCGCCAAGAGTGGCCAGCTCAACCCGAAAGCCACTATCCGCGCCAACCTCAAATACCAGGGTGTCCCAATGGAGATCCGCTACCGCGATCGGGTTCGCAAGCCGAAGATAGTGGCCCTGTGTGACGTCAGCACGTCCATGCGCTTTTGCTCCGAGCTGATGTTGAGTTTTCTTTTTGCACTGCAGGGGCAGGTCCGCAAGACACATGCCTTCGCGTTCATCAATCACCTGGAATTTATTTCGGATGATTTTAACGGCTCGAACGCCGACGAAGCCATTCAGGCTGTTCTTTGGCGCATGCCTGGAGGTTATTACAACACGGACCTGGGCAGCTCACTGAAAAACTTTACCGAGGGTTTCCTGGACATGCTCAATGGACGGACGACGCTGATTTTCGTCGGCGACGGGCGCAACAACTATAATGATCCGCGCTTGGACTTGTTTACGCTTCTGACCCGCCGCGCGGCACGCACCATCTGGTTGAATCCCGAACCGCCTTTCCTGTGGCACGGTGACAGTGACATGCCCAGGTACGCACCCTTGTGTGATAATGTGTTGAAGGTAAGCAACCTGAGAGAACTGGCTGAGGCAGTGGATCAGCTGCTCACAGCATAAGCAGGCATCCAGAATCAAGCGATACCGAGAACCAAATGCCGGAATTTCAAGGGCAGCCGTGAGAACAGACGGCTGCCCGATTTTTTATGCCTCCAGCGGAATTCTGCCTGGTAAATAATAATCCATGACCTGAGACCAGGTCTTCCATGTTCTCCCCTGAGAACAATTGAGATCATATAAAAAGATATTCCTTTGCTGATCCTACCCCCCTATCGGCGGGATAGGATGCGTTCTAGGGTGAGGGTAGTTATGGATGAGGATTTGCCTTTCCGCGAGTATTATTCCATGACTCAACATGCAAATGCGGGAGGGAGCATTTCCGGTTTTTCCTGCCAATCTGATCAGCTGACCTTGCTTTACGCTCTCTTCATAAAATAACCTTGATGACAACAAGCTGGGCATAAAGCGAGTCCCGACCATTGCGGTGATCCATGTCTATCAGGTTGCCGTGGCCCCAATCGGTCCAGCCGGTATATGCGACCATGTATAACAGAAAATAGAATATATTTATAAATGATACAATACATGATACTATTGTATCATGATGAAGACCGAAGATCAAACTAGGGAAAAGATCCTGCTTTCCGCATTGACGTTGTTCTCTCAGAGGGGAATTAGCCGAACCAGTGTCAATGAGATTGCATACCATGCTGGCGTGACGCGGGTAACAGTCTATCGCCACTTCTCGAATAAAAAGGAGTTGGTTCTTGCGGCCTTTCTCCGTGTCGAGCAGGTGTTCGAGAAAGCCTTGGCGGATCTGAAGCAGAATCCACAGGCGAACTTGAAAGTCCTGGATCAAATCGGGGAGGGTCTAAGCACATTGCCACCAGGGGATGTGTTTGCACGTGTTGATGAGTTAAAGCGCCTTTACCCCGATGCATACAGTTCAGTCCAGGAAGTACGTGTTGCTACACTGAACGGCATATTTGAGCTTTTTTTTGTCATGGCAAAGCGTCAGGGATTGCTGCGGCCCGGACTGAACCGAGCAATCGTTCAAGCCGTATTCTGGGAAATGGCCATCAACCTCTTTGATAACCCAAGATTCAAGATAATTGGATTATCGGATGCAGAGTTGTACCATGCCTTGACAGATCTTTTGCTGCACGGGGTCCTTAAAAGCTCGTCAACCGAGAATTAGAAGCAAGGCTACATTTCCCATAAGGCGTAAAGCCCCAAAGACACCCTACAGTCTGATAGCCATAATGCGTTAGGAGGCATAGCGTTGGCCAAACGAACACACTCGTCCTTATCAAGTCATTTGAGCACGAAGTTTATTAAGATCGACACTGGGAAATGCCAGGCTTGTTGGAAATGCGTGGAAACATGTCCGAACCACGTCTTAGGAAAAATCATCCTTTTCAAGCATCGCCATGCTCGCGTCGATCATGCAGAGGCATGCAAAGGATGCAAGAACTGCGTCCGTATTTGTCCCAATACAGCTATCCGCTACATGTATGTTCCTTCAACTCGTGATACGCACTATGACCAGGACAATTGCAGTCAAATTATAGCAACGAGTTGAAAAAGAATATTTTTCTTCTCGCGCTCTGTTTCATGATGATGGTCACCTCACCATCGTTCTGCCCTTCGGGCAGGTGGAACACCATCCGCTACCATCCTTGCACACTGGCATGCGATTGGCGCTGATCGCCTGCGCGAGTGTTCATTATCTCCTTTCTCGTGACTGTTCCAAATTTGGTAAAGCATCGACCAAGGGGCAAGGAATAACGGGGAAGGAAACTGGCGAGCCTGGATCAGGCGAATAAGGTAGCCAAATCCAGGCCTGAATTGAGGTGATTGCCACAGTGGGCAATCAGGCGGCTGACGTTCAGGGCGGACTGATCGCGTTTGTAGCCCCGCATGGTGCGATAGCGTTCCTTGATCCACCAGCCGATGGCGCGTTCGCAGGCATTATTGGTGCCATCCAGGAGAGGGGTTCCGGCCGCATCTTTCCAGGTGCGGTAGAAGGTCAAGCGCGGCCAGAGGTTCCAGCGGTCGAGGAAGAGATTGCGGAGGCGGTAGGCGAGGCTGGCGGTGGCGCCTTTGGTAGGGGCAGGCGCCATGGCATAACGCTCATACATCGCTTGAACTTCCGCCTGTTGGTCAGGCTGGCGGGAATGGATCAGCTCCCCCAGGCGGCGCAGATCCTCCAGGGCCTGGGAAGCTTGGATGTGCAGTTCGGCCAGGGAAGGATCCCGTCCCAGCTGGATGGCCTGGCTGAGGCTGGCGATCAACTCGTCCGTGTTGCGGCCGACATGGCTCTTGCACACCTGATGGAACAGCCCACTGTCATCCGCAGCAGTTTTCAACGCATCTGCATCATCCGTGACCAGGGTGTGCGCCCCGACGCTCTCGGCGATTGGCTCGATCCACTTCTGCAGGGTCTGCGCATCTTCGGACTCCAGCTGGTCAATGCTCAATACCCAGCCTGTCAATGGATCCACCGTCACCCCCAGGCTCAGCCATTTCCCTTTACATTTCACACTGGTCAGGTCGGCTCCCAACGCTTTCGTCCGATACCCCTGCAGCAGCTCTTGCTGCTTCAATCCCGGCACCACCTCCGCAGCCGCCTGTAGGCTGCGATACACACTACTCTTGCTCAGATCTACCCCCAGGGCTTCCAACATGATCACCACCGCCCCGTAGCTCAAGCCCAACAGGTACAGCATCACCGCCATCCCTTTCAGCCGCTGTGAGACCTGTGCTGCACTCACTCCCTGGGGATACACCCGGAACGTATGCCCGCACCGCAGACACTTGTATCGCCGGGCTTTCACCGTCTCGTACTGGCTATCGCGCACATTCTTCTGGACCTCCTGCATGGGGAAGAAGTGCTTGCCCGGGCAGCCGGGATGAGGGCAATGCTCCGGTTCTATATAGGTATCGGGATCAACTCTTGGTAAAATCAACTTGAGGCGCATGGTGCTGATGTGCCTTTCTGTATGGATTTCCGGGACAATTCACAGTTGCTCCGGAAATCCTTTTATACCACCCAATTTACCAATCTTGGAACAATCACCCTTTCTCAACCCACTTGACACACGAACGTATGTTCTATATAATGAAGTCAACATGACTCTCTGGCAGCGCTTGCTTTCCCGGCTCGGCTTGCGCGGCGACCCCGCCGCGCGCACCTACGAACTGGACGAGAACCTCCACCTCGCCCTGGAGGACCTGGCGGTTCAGGAACAACGCTTGCCCGGGGAGCTGGCCGCTGATCTGCTGGCCTCCGCCCTGGCGGAGCGCGCCAGCGCGGCCGACCTGTGGCAGCGCTGGCTGTCGCTCTCGCCGCGCGAACAGGATGCGGCTGCCCTGGCCTGCATGGGTTACACCAACCGCCAAATCGCTGCCCGGCTGGGCGTCTCGGCCGAGACGATCAAGACGCACCTGCACAATGCCCTGACCAAGTTCGACCTGCACGGCAGGGCCGAGCTGCGCCTTCTGTTGGAGGGTTGGGACTTTTCGGCGTGGGATATCCCTGCCGATAACCACGAATGAATCCATAGAAATACGGATAAGAGGGGTGGAAACCGGGGGGGGACCACAGCGGTGCCTCCCCCGTCGGCATCCCACGCTTCTCCCCCGCACACCTCCCCCGCCGGGGGATTTTTCTTTCCGGCCGCCCGTGCTACGCTGGGGGCATGAACACTTCCCTTGATTTTCGCCCCGGCCGCTGGGCCCTGCTGGTGCTCCCACACTTCGGCCACTCCGACCTGCTTGTCGCCGCGGCGCACCTGGCCGGGCAGGGCCCGGTCATGATCCTCGACGGCGGCAACCGCTGTAATGCTTACATTCTGGCCGGGCGGCAGACGGGCGGCCTGAGGTACTCCAGCGCATCTCCCTGTCGTGTGCCTTCACCTGTTACCAGATGGCTGCCCTGCTCGAGTCCACGGTCGAAGGCCCGACCCCGCTGCTTCTGCTGGATTTCCTGGCGACATTCTACGATGAGGCTGTCTCCGCCTTTGAGCGCCGCCGTTTGCTGGAAGGCTGTTTGGTCCAGCTCCATCGGCTGAGCCGTGCCGCGGGCGTGCTGGTCAGCATTTCTCCGCCGGCGGTCCCCAGCCCGGAAAACGGCGCGCTGTTGGCTTCGCTGCGGGCCGCCGCCGATGGGGTCTGGGCGCCGGATCTCCACGCTGCCCGCCCCCGAAGCGCCGAGGTTGTTCTGAATGGGCCGCACTCTGCCGTCCATCACCCAGGCCTTCCTGGAGGAGCAGGGCTCCTTTGCCCGCTTCCGGCGCGCCCTGCGCCGCTCCGACCAGGTGGTCCTGGACGACCTGTTCGCCTCCGCCCGCCAGCACCTGGCAGCCGCCGCCTACGCCGCCCACGCCCTGCCGCTGGAGGTGTTCATGCTGTCCATGTTGCTCGAGGAGCATAAGGAGGTCATGCGGCTGCGGACGCTGATGGAAAAGGCGCTGCTGCTCCCTCCTGTCCCCCCCATTTCCGCAGGAGATGAAAGCGGGCAGGAGGAACAGGGTGGGGGGGACCATGCCTGAGCTGACCGGCTGGCTGCTTGACCTGTTCGATGAGCCGGGCGGCGGCATCGCCTTGTGGCTTCTGGGCGAAGACGGCAAACGCTACCGACTGCACCAGGATTTCCCGGTCACCTTTTATGCCGCCGGTCCGGCGCCGCGCCTGCGCCAGCTGTGGCAGCACCTGCAGGGTCAGCCGGTCCCGGTCCGGCTCTCCCGCGACGAGCGCCGCGACCTGTTCCGGCCCAACCCGGTGACGGTGCTGGCGATCCAGGTGGAACACCCCGCTGACCAGCCGCCGCTCTTTCAGCAGCTCGCCCGTCTTTTCCCCGACCTGACCTGGTACGACGCTGACCTGCACCTGAGCCTGCGCTTCGCCGCCCAGTGCAGGGCATTTGCCCTGGGACGCTGCCGGGTGATCGTGGACGCGGGCGGGAGGATGCAGGGGCTGTCCATGCTCAACTCGCCCTGGGAGCTGGACCCGCCGCCCGTCCCGCTGCGCGTCCTGACCCTCGAGCCGGACACCGATCCTTTCCACACTGCGCCGGCCGCGGTTGGTTTCACCTACAGCCGCAGCAGCTACCGGGTCCGACTGGCCCCGGCCCGGGCTTTTTTGGTCAATCTGCGCTCCGTGCTTGAAGCTTACGACCCGGACCTCATCCTGACCGCCTGGGGCGACACCTGGCTGCTGCCCGAGCTGCTCAAGCGCTCGCTGGAGAACGGCCTGCCCCTGCCCCTGAATCGCGAGGCGAATCGGGAGATCGTCCAGCGCCCGGAGCGCACCTACTTTGCCTACGGGCAGGTCATCCACCGCGGCCAGCAGCTGCACCTGCTGGGGCGCTGGCACATCGACATCTACAACGCCGTTATGTACCATGACTACGGTCTGGACGGCATCTTCGAGCTCGCGCGCGTCACCTCGCTCCCGGTCCAGACTGTGGCACGCGTCTCGCCGGGGACGGGCATCTCGTCCATGCAGATCGTCACCGCGCTGCGCCAGGGCATCCTTGTCCCTTGGCACAAGCAGCAGGCCGAGCACCCGAAGACCGCCCTGGAGCTGCTGCAGACCGACCAGGGCGGGCTGATCTACCAGCCGACGATTGGCCTGCACCGCGACGTGGCTGAAGTGGACTTCGTCTCGATGTACCCGAGCATCATGAACCGCTTCAACATCTCCCCTGAGACAGTCGGGACGGAGCGGCCGACCGCCGAGCTGGTCCCCGAGTTGAGCATGGTCGTCGACCGCCGCAGTCCCGGGCTGGTCCCGCAGACCCTGGCACCTCTCCTGGAGAAGCGCGTCGCCCTCAAGACTGCCCTGATGGAGCTGCCTGCCTGGGACCCGCGCCGCAAGCGCTACAAGGCCTGCGCCTCGGCTCACAAGTGGCTGCTGGTGACCTGCTTCGGTTACCTGGGGTACAAGAATGCCCGCTTCGGGCGCATCGAAGCGCACGAGGCGGTCACCGCATACGGGCGGGAGTGCCTGCTGCGCGCCAAGGAGGCCGCCGAGGACCTTGGATTTACGGTTTTGCATCTGTATGTGGACGGCTTATGGGTGAAGAAGGATGGCTGCCGAAGGGTGCCCGACTTCCAGCCTCTGCTGGATGCCATCCTGGAGCGCACCGGGCTGCCGATCGCCCTGGACGGGGTTTACCGCTGGGTGGCCTTCCTGCCCTCCCGCCAGGACAGGCGCGTGCCGGTACCGAACCGCTACTTCGGCGTTTTCCAGAGCGGGGAGATCAAGGTGCGCGGCATCGAGTTGCGCCGCCGGGATACCCCGGCCTTCGTGGTCGAGACACAGGCGGAGATGCTGCGCCTGCTGGCGCATGCCCCCGATGCAGACGCCCTGCCGGAGTTGCTGCCGCAGGTCGAGGACCTGGTGCACCGGCGGCTCTCGGACCTTAAGCACGGGCGCATCCCCGTGGAAAAGCTGGTCGTGCACCAGCAGCTCAGCCGCACGCTGGAGGAGTACCGCTCCCCCTCGCCGGCAGCGTGTGCCCTGATGCAGCTCCAGCCTCTCGGAAAATCGCTGCGGCCCGGGCAGTCCGTGCGGCTGGTGTACACGCGCGGCAAGCCCGGCGTTTACGCCTGGGACCTGCCCGGGCGGCCCGACCCGCGCACGCTGGACCTGGGCGTGTACCAGGAGCTGCTGCTGCGCGCCGCGCAGACGGTGTTGGAGCCGTTCGGGGTGAGTGCCCGGGGCCTGAGTGAATGGATGCTGGACAAGGCCCAGTCCCTTCCTTTTTCGTTTATGGACGGCATGGAACGGTATCCAGCGGTCGTCCCTAATTAAGTTCATCACAGTTTGCGAAACATCTGGATATTCCAATCTTGAAAACCAAGCCGTTCGTAAAACCTGAGGATCGAGTGGAGGTCCCTGGCTGCCGAATAAAGCAATGCATAGGGAATTCCCTGGGTCTTCGCACTTGTGATGATTTGTTGTACTAATTTGCTGCCGATCCCCATCCGCCTGAATTGTGAAGAAACAAAAACATCGCTGATTTCAAGGTATGTTTTTCCTGCCGGAATAACTGCCAGGCCGTCACTGACATGAACCGAACCTGATATAAAACCGGCCGGGGCGTCATTGACCTCAGCCACCCAAAAATATGGTCCCAGGAGGCTTTTGAGCTGCTCCGCTGTGGCAGGTGCATAGCCATAAACGCTGTCTTCTTCGAGCCATTTCTGCTGAAGCTGGCATATTCCGGGAATATCCAATTCATTGGCCTGTCTTAGGGAAACTTCCTCCATATTGAGATTATAATACGCCTCTAATTCCGGCGACCTTTCCATTGTCAGTACTGCCTTGAAATCTCAGCAAGCAGAGTTGTTGTTTTCCCCATTCGTTCAGCTTGATTTATAACAAATCCTGAGCAGCAGCGATTTGTTCACTGCGCTTGAGGACGTACCGGATGAAGCCCAGCGTATTGTCTAATGCATTTAATTGCTCGCCGCGTGGCCATGCCAAAGCACGTACAATCAAACCAGTCCAATGTTTATCAAGCGTGTCCTGCGCCCAGGCAGCAGCAGCTGATTTCGAAACGATACTGCCGTATTGGATCGTGTAGAGTGCCCGACACATGCTGAGAGTAGCATATGCTTGGTACTCCCGGCTGTGCAATTGATCCGGATTCTTGAGCATTGGCACCCACCACTCACGTAAAAATTTCAGCACGGCCCGGCGCAACTCATCTGGTCCGACAGGGTCAATCCAGTCTTGCAGCAGGGCAGGACCTGCAACCACGACGCCATGTTCTCGAAGGACGTGGCGTTGGATAATCCAGTCGTTCTCATGGTGCGCAAGGTAGTATTTGCCTTCGTTGATGCAAGGAAACGGGCCGTCATCTGGTTTATAACGGCGAAGTGTGGTTTGTGGGAGATAGGTGCCTTCCAGCTTCTTCGCCCACTTTGAGCCGCTGGCTGCCAGCTGGGTGTGCATAGATCCCAGAGCTGAAATCATTTCTTCTGGAAGTTTGCCTGTGGTGACAACGACGAAATCTATGTCGCTTCGGTTCGGGTCAAAATCACCAGTTGCGAGTGAGCCATAAAGGTACAAGCCAACAAACCGATCTCCCAGGGCAATTTGGACACCTGAGAGCAGTTCCTGCAAAGAGCTGTTGACATCAGGGTAGGTCGTCGGATAACTCATGAATCACGTCTGGTAGTTTGAACGGCTGGCGTCCTCGCACGGTGGGAAGGCAAATATACGCCCTCAGATGTACCGGCTGTTTGCTGAGTGGCACCCTGTTAATTACCCCGGAGGGACTCTCGCGGGTGAGCAGAGGATGATTTTTCAGTACGCATCGAACCGGTGTGAGCCCACCTTAATTGCAGGATCCTTGATTTTCCCAGAGTTGGTTGTTGACAAGGTTAATAGGTACCAAACAAGGGGATCTTTGCTCCGTTGATCGTCCCTGCTTCCTCGGAAAGGATGTATAGGATGCCTGCTGCGAGTTCCTCGGGTGTGGACCATGAAGAATTTTCGGGCGTGGGATTTGAAACCTTCTCGCGTTTGACATCGATGGTTCTGGCGAGAAGCAGGTTGGCAGTGACGCCTGTGTCCTTGAGTTCCTGGGACAATGTCATCATCAGGGCTTCCTGGCCGGCTTTCCCAGCTGCGTAAGGACCGCTTTTGGCTCCCGGGCGCGTCGCCGAAGGGGAGGAGATCATCACGATCCGGCCCCAGCTGTTCTTGATGAGATGGGGTACGAAAGCCTGGATGACGTTGAAGGTCGTCCAGATGTGCTGATTTATATTGAAGGTCAGATCGTCGGCAGGCGCCTCAACCAGGGTCTTCCCGCCGGTCCAGCCACCGACCAGGTGAAGCAGAATATCGATTTTACCGAACCGTTTCAGCACCTCTTCCGCCGCGGATTTTGCATCGGAGGGGGAGAGCAGATCAACCGTCCGGGTGAAGAGACGAGCCTGGGGAAGGTTGAACGATTGGACCAGGCTTTCCAATTTTACAGAGTCCTTGTCGAGCAAGGCCAGGTTCGCCCCGCGCTCCGACAGCTCCCGGGTCACCAACGAGCCCAACCCTCCGGTCGCACCGGTCACGACGGCCACACGTTTTTCAAGCATGATCTTGCCTCCTTTTTCATTCCGGTTGAGATTAGCCAGTATGTTTGCGCTGCGAGCGGCTTTGTGAATAAGTGTTGTATATTTTCTGGATGGCGTCGAATTGCTCACCGTTCATGCCCTCGACAATCGGCGCATCGGCCTGTTCGGGCAGCCGCTCCATTCCGCCGAAGTCGATCATATGGCTGGACTTGCGCGCTTTGGTTTCAAGGTAAAAGCGGTTGTACTGGTTGGGCTGCATAATGTGCGGGATGCGGCCATTCACCCTTACACCATTTTTCTTCAGGTCCTCGATTTTCCTGGGATTGTTGGTAATCAGCTGGATCGATTTGATCCTGAGACTTTCGAGCATGTGGGCAGCGACGCTGTAATCGCGCTCGTCGTCCCGGAAGCCAAGGGCAAGGTTCGCTTCGACAGTATCGTACCCGTGCTCCTGGAGCCCGTAGGCGCGAATCTTATTGACCAGGCCAATGCCGCGGCCTTCCTGGCGCATATACAGCAGGACCCCTTTTTCCATACGGCCGATCTTGATCAACGCCGATTTGAGCTGGTCGCGGCAGTCGCAACGCAGCGAGCCGAGAACATCCCCGGTCAGGCATTCCGAGTGGACTCTCACCGGAACATCCTCAGCATTGGTGACATCGCCGTGCACGATGGCGACGTGCTCCTTGTCATCTTTATTGTTGTAAAAAGCAAAAATATGAAACTGGCCGAACCGGGAAGGAAGTTCCGCAATGGCCGCGATTTTGACGCAGATGTGGTCGGGGCCGACACCTTCGCATTCGTGGGCACGGCTTTCGTCGAGTAATTCCTTAATCTGCATATGGGTTAATCCCATAAAGTTCTCCTTTAGGGTTGGTGTTGTATTTTGTAATGGATAAGAACGCCGCCAGTGTCATCGAACTTTTCTACTGATTCGAGCTGCAGGCGGAGGGCCTGCTCCTGCAAAAAACCCGGGCCGTCCGCCAGGGTGGGAGCGGTCGCGCCTGCGAAGATGACCGGGGCGATGTAGGCATAAACCTCGTCCACCAGGCCGAGATGGAATAGTTCGGCAATCAACCTCCCGCCGCCCTCCACCATGACAGTGCGCAGGCCCGCCTGGTAAAGGATCGTCAATGCAGCTTCCAGGTCGACCCGCTTTCCAGACTCGACAAACACTTTTGCTCCAGCAGATTTCAACAAGGCAACCTGCGTTGGGAGGGTGCGGCGGGTGGTAAAGATATATTTTTCAGCCGGGCCAACGGTCATGAAATCACCGTCAGGTTTTAGTTCTGCCACCGTGACGATGCCAACCTTGGCTGGGTTCTCCGGGAGGCTGCGGGCCTTCCGTTCCGCACGAAGTTCGGACGATTTAACGGTGAGCTTGGGATCCTCGTCGACCAGGGTCCGGCCCCCGATCATGACCGCATCCACGTTTGCGCGCAGGTGGTCGACGCGGGTTTTATCAGCTGGGGAGGAAAGGACTGCTCCCCTGCGTTGAAAAGTGTCAATCTTCCCGTCCGCGCTCATGGCGACGTTGATGAGGATATGGGGACGAACTGAGAACGTCATGGCGAGGATTTTACTTTGGAAGTCCGGAGTTTATTGTTATAGTTATATAAGAGATTTATTATTAAAGATAAACAGCAGCGGTTTAATCCACCCGAGCGGCTTGTATCCGGACCAGCGAGTGGCCCAGGAATGGGGA
Source organism: uncultured Chloroflexia bacterium (assembly GCA_963753465.1). GTDB lineage: Bacteria > Chloroflexota > Anaerolineae > Anaerolineales > Villigracilaceae > UBA877. The sequence continues at coordinate 952,263 of CAVWCJ010000005.1, read as the reverse complement.
ATTTGGAAAAATTCCTTTATTTATTTCATGCAATCATTTTCAACGGAATGGTTCAGCCGGATTTCAGGAATAACCGTTCGGCGGGCCGTATTTTTCCACAATGCGGCGAACGACATCCGCGTCCTGGATGGATATTTTAACGATTTCAAACCCGATATCGTATAAATATGGCTCGACAGTGTCCGGCCGGCACCACTTTGTCCGAGCACCGAAATCGATGGAATTTCTATCGGAGACGTCTGAAGTCACGTTTAGTCGCAACCGGTAGTCCTGGCCCACATTAAACGTCTTCTGGCTGTCCATCATCAATCCCTGAGGACTGATGTCCACCAGGTGTCCGATAATCTGTTCAGTACTGGGGTCGATGACCGGCATGTAATAACTTAAGTTCTTCCGCTTTAGTTTTCGGCGTTCGTGCATGGCCGCCTCCATTCCCGGATTTATTTCAATATCAAATTTGATGATTCTGCTGTACTTCTACAGACACTCCAGAGAAATTGAGCAAGCGTCAGGATAGGCATAGACGGACCAGGATTTGTTCGGACGCTGCTCGCTCCAGGTCAACTGGATCGAGTTTACCATCCGGTCCAAGTTGGATACCAAAATATTTGGAATATGCGGGATAATGCCGGAAATAATCGCTCAAACCGACCGCGACCGCCGCATGGTCTTCGACAATCTCTCCGTGAACAATCAACCGTTTCCCGCCGACGTGCAGCAGTGCCGGGCGGTTGTTACGAAGGTTCCGCCACCACGTCCTTTCACGCATGCTGACCAGGATCCAGGCATCCCCCTGCCGTTTGACGTTGATAGGCGTCGAGAACTTCCGGCCGGTTTTACGTCCTTCCACGGTGATGACAGCAAAACTATCTCCCAGCAGACCGTGCAGGGGAGAATTGACAATCGTTTTGATGAAAAAATTTCCGACGACGCTGGGCATGCGGATATCCTGAGGTTGATGGAGGATCAATTGTCCCGAAAGCCGTAGACCTCGACAATGCGTTGAACGATTTGGATGTCTTCAGACGCCAGAGTAAGAATTTTAAAGCCGGTATTAAAAAATGAGGTTCGACGTCTGGCTTGCACCACAAACTTTTTGCAGAAAATTCCAGGAAAGGTTTATCAGCCACATCCTCGGAAAGCTCGAGTTTCAAATGGAAGATTTTATCGACCGTCAGAGGATTTTCGCTGACCACCATGGCACCCTTCGGAGTAAGGTCGACCAGGTTTCCAATCTGCTGCTGGGCTTCGGTATCGTACACGCGCATATAATACAGCATATACCGACGCTTTATTTTGCGCTTTTCCTTCATCCCACTCCTTTCCTAGTTATACTCCAGTATAGGCCAAATCGGAAATTGAATCAACACCCTTCCGGTACTAGGGCGGGATTTATTAAAAGTCATGTCAGACAACTTTTTCGGTGCGGCGATATTGCGATTTTCACTAATATCCTCTTGACTCTCCCCCTGCTGGAGGTTGTATAAAGGGATATGGAGTATTCTATTAAATGATCCGGATCGGAGATTTTTCTAAACTCAGCCGTGTCTCAATAAAAACCCTGAGGTTTTATGATGAGATCGGACTGCTCAAACCCGTCGAAGTTGACGCCTTGAGTGGATACCGCTATTATGAGTTTGACCAGTTGCCCTGCCTGCACCGCATCCTGGCGCTGCGCGACCTGGGCTTCTCGCTCGAGGAGATTGGTCGTCTCCTTAGAGAAGGGCTGACTCCTGAACAAATGCGCGGCATGTTGAAGCTGCGCCAGGCAGATATCCGGTTAAAGGTCCAGGAAGAGACAGAACGCCTGGAGAGGGTCGAGGCGCTGTTGAGACAAATCGAACAGGAGGATCGCATGTCGAAATACGATGTCGTTATTAAGAAAGTCGAATCAATAAAAGTGGCGTCAGTTCGGGGAATTGTCCCGACTCCGCCTGAGCAAGGACCGTTATGGAAGGAGTTGGAAAGCACCTTTTCCAAAAACATATCCGGCCAAATGGCCCATGTCTGAGCCTGTACCATGACGACGAAGCCAGGGAGCGGGACTGGGACATCGAAGTGTGTGAGCCAATCATTATTGAAATGGGAGAGACCGGTCGTGTACGGGTCAGGATCCTTCCGGAGGTTGCGAGCATGGCGTGTGTCATCCACAAGGGACCGTTTCTCACCATAGGGGAAGCTTATGAGGCTGTCATGAAATGGATCGACATGAATGGTTATCGCATCTGCGGGCCCGGCCGCGAGGTTTATCTTCGGGAAGCCAAACCGAATAAGGGGGATGAAAAGATATTGGTCAGCCAATCTGACCCGGACACAGTGACCGAGATCCAGTTCCCAATCGAAAAAGCTGGTTGAATCACGGTGACCCCACTAATAAAGCCCGGCATTCGCCGGGCTTTTGACTTTCCTACATTAGGTGTTATCATAAATGCCTTATTGAGGTTATATGGAAACGATTTCTTCTGAACCGGAAAAAAAGCGCAACCCACTGCAAAACATGGGACAATTCCGCAGGCTGTTTGCTTTTGTCACGCCCTACCGGGCCCGGCTGTATTTGGCGTTCCTGATGATCGTGCTCGGAAGTATTCTGGGGCTGGCCGGGCCGTACACACTGCAGTTCCTGATCGATGCCGTTTTCAAGAAAAATGACGTGCATCTGCTCAACACGATCACGGTCATCCTGGTCGGTATTTTCCTGACGCAGAGCATAGTCTATTTTATTCGCGGCTACCTGCTTTCTTTTGTCGGTGAACGCGTCATGGCGGACTTGCGCATCCGCCTGTTCGAACATCTTCAACATCTATCGCTCAGCTTCTACAACGAACGGCGGACGGGGGAGCTGGTCAGCCGGGTGACCAACGACGTTTCCACAGTCCGCTCGCTGGTCACCAGTGATATCTCAACTGCCCTCTCGCAAGTGCTGACATTTATTGGAGCGCTGATTCTGATCGTGTTGACAGACTGGCGCCTGACCTTGTTCATGTTTGCCCTCATTCCGGTCGTGATCGTGGTTGCCTTGCTCTTTGGGAGACGGCTGCGCGGCCTTTCCTCTCTGGTTCAGGACCAGCTGGCGCATGCCACCACTGTCTTGGAAGAAGGCATCGGGGGGGTCCGCGTGGTGCAGTCGTTCACACGCGAAGATTATGAGATCGGACGGTTCCGCAAAAGCATCGAGGCGACTTTCTCGCTGGCGATGAAGCGCGTGCGGGTTTCTAACCTGTTCGGGCCGGTGATTTCATTCCTCGGTTTTGGGGCGGTTGTGTCCATTTTTTGGTTCGGCGGTCACGAGGTATTGGCTGGCCATATCACACCTGGGCAGTTGTTCATGTTTCTGGTGCTCACGCTGACCATTGCCGGTTCGATCGGCCAGGTCAGCGGGCTCTGGACCGGCCTTCAGGAAACCCTGGGTGCCACCCAGCGGCTTTTTGATATTCTGGATACCGACTCCGATATTGTCGAGCGGGCAGATGCCGCTGCTCTGCCGCGCGTAGACGGCCAGATCACCCTCGAACATGTGTCCTTCGCCTATCAAGATGATCCCGCCAATGCCATCCTGACCGACGTGAGTCTCGAGGTGAGGCCGGGTGAAGTCCTGGCCCTGGTTGGGCCCAGCGGCGCTGGCAAAACGACACTGGTCAACCTCATCCCGCGTTTCTTCGATCCCACATCAGGCAAGATCTGCATCGACGGCCATGATCTACGCAACTTGCAGGTAAAAAGTCTTCGCGAACAGATTGGAATCGTTCCCCAGGAGACGCTTTTGTTCGGCAGCACGGTCCGCGAAAATATACTCTACGGACGCCTGGACGCCACGGAGGATGAGGTGGTCGAGGCCGCCCGGGCTGCCAACGCGCATGATTTTATCGTCCAGTTCCCCAAGGGCTATGACACGCTGGTAGGTGAACGTGGCGTCAAGTTGAGTGGTGGCCAACGCCAGCGCATAGCCATCGCCCGGGCCATCCTCAAAGACCCCTGCATCTTGCTTTTGGATGAAGCCACCTCCTCGCTCGACAGCGAGAGTGAGGGACTGGTCCAGGAAGCGCTTGACCGGTTGATGCACGGCCGAACGAGCATAGTCATTGCCCACCGACTGTCGACCATCCAAAACGCAGGCCGCATCGCTGTGCTGGATGCAGGCAGCATCGTTGAGGTCGGGACGCACGGGGAACTTTTAAAGCTGGATGGATTGTACGCCCATCTGCACCGGCTTCAATTCAGGCTGGAGGAGCCTGCCCGGGACAGCATTCGGGGCGGGCAGGGGGCGGAGGAGACCGTTGAAAAACCTCCCCGCCGCCGTATAGGCCTGCTCCCTGGTCTATCCGGGAGATGAAGCCGATGAAATTTAACAGGATCATTTCGTTGTACAATAGGTCCAATGGGAAAGACGATCAACGTCCTCTTTCTGGCGGCTGAAGCGGAACCGTTCATCAAAGTCGGGGGGTTGGGCGATGTAGCCGGCTCGCTGCCTCTTGCCCTGCGCCGCCTCCCCGAGACGGGCAAGCGCGGCGTCAAATTCGACGTGCGCCTGGCGTTGCCCCTTCACCGTGCGAGCAACGTCGAGGCTGCCACCTTGCGCCCGGTGACGGATTTTCCGGTGTATCGCAGCGGGGGGAACCTCACTGCACGGGTTTTCGAAAGTTTTGCTGATGGTATGCCCGTATATTTTGTGGACGGCGACCCGATCTCATCTGCCTTGTCGGTTTATACATCCAACCCGGCTTTGGACCGGGAAAAGTATGGGTTTTTCTCCATGGCTGCCCTGGAAATGACCCGCTATCTGGACTGGCAGCCGGATATCGTGCATGCCAATGACTGGCATACCTCTCTGGCAATCTACGCCCTCCAGACCCGGCGCAAGAACCCTTCTTTTGCAAAAATCCGCACCATGCTGACTCTGCACAACCTGCCTTTCATGGGCGGGGATGGCTCGGATGTACTGGCGGCATATGGCTTGGTGCCAATCAAGGAGAGAGCGCTTCCCGTCTGGGCATGGACCCAGCCCCTACCCCTTGGACTTTACGCGGCAGATTCGATTATCCCGGTTTCTCCAGCCTATGCTCGTGAAATCCTGACTCCCGAGTTTGGCTGTGACCTGGAAAATTATCTGCGCATTCGCGCCGAGTCGGTCACAGGGATTTTGAATGGGTTGGATATCGAAAAATGGGACCCACAAACCGATACCGTGCTCGAAGCGCCTTTCAGTTTTGAGGACTTTTCGGGTCGTACCGCGAATAAGATAGCTTTACAAAAAGAGCTCGATTTGCCGGTCGAGGCACGTACTCCTCTCCTGGCTATAGTCGGGCGCCTCGACCATCAAAAGGGTGTGGACATCGCCCTCGCTGCACTTTCCCTGTTCGCCGATCATCCCTGGCAGTTCGTGATCCTGGGTACTGGCGATCCAACGCTCGAGAGCGCCGCCCGCAATCTGCAGGAGATATTCCCCGAACGTATTCGAACGGTCCTGCAGTTTGATGCAGCCCTCAGCCGCAAGATCTATGCTGGAGCGGATATTTTACTCATGCCCTCGCGCTACGAACCGTGCGGTCTGGCCCAAATGATCGCGATGCGTTATGGCTGTGTTCCGGTTGTACGCGCCACCGGAGGGTTGAAGGATACCGTTCAGGAAGGCAAGACCGGTTTCTTATTCGAAAAGCCGAACCCAGAATCACTGGCTGAAGCGCTTACACGGGTCCTGGTTGTTTATGCCAACGCGGCAGCCTGGCAGCGTTTTCAAAGGAATGGGATGAAAGAGGATTTTTCCTGGTCGCGTTCTGCCCAGAAGTATGCAGTTATCTATCAATCGCTGGTTTCTCATCTGAGCTGATTGCCAATGACCAGTGTAGCCTTAATATATTCAACGCCGGTGGGAGCAAAAAATGCACGGGAACCACTCCTATGAAATTTAAACGCTGCTCTGGTATTCTCCTGCATCCCACCTGTCTGCCTGGCGCTTACGGGATCGGCGACTTCGGAACGGCAGCCTACCGCTGGGTGGATTTTCTGGAGGGCGCCGGGTGCAGGCTCTGGCAGGTGCTCCCGCTCGGCCCGACCGGGTACGGCGATTCACCCTATCAGTGTTTCTCTGCCTTTGCCGGGAATCCTTACCTGATCAGCCCGGAATCCCTGTTGGATGAAGGGCTGATCCAGCCGGATGACCTGGGGAACAAACCCGATTTCCCAGCCGGTCATGTAAATTATGGAGAGCTGATCCCGTGGAAGTTGGATCTGCTTCATAAGTCCTTCCAGCATTTCTCAGCAGGGGAGCCAGATGGTCGCCCCCCGGCTTTTGGCCCCCTCCACAAGGCTTTTGATCTCTTTTGCAGCGAGCAGGCAGCCTGGCTGGACGATTACGCTCTTTTTATGGCCATTAAGGAAGCTCACGGCGGTGGCTCCTGGGAAGGTTGGCCTGGTGCACTGCGCAGGCGTGAGGAGGCCGCCACAGCTGATTTCCGAAACCGCAACGCACCAGCCATTGGACGATACAAGTTTTACCAGTTCATTTTCTTCCGCCAATGGGATGCCCTCCACGCCTATGCCCGTCAGAAGGGAGTGGAAATCATTGGTGACCTCCCTATTTTTGTGGCGTTTGATTCTGCCGATGTATGGGCGCATCCGGAACTGTTTTTCCTGGATGCGGAGCGAAAACCAACCGTCGTGGCCGGTGTCCCCCCGGATTATTTCTCGCCGACAGGCCAGTTATGGGGCAACCCGCTCTATAATTGGGAGGTTCACAAGCAGACCGGCTATGCCTGGTGGCTGGAACGCATTCACTCGGTGCTCAAGCTGGTGGATATCCTGCGCATCGACCACTTCCGTGGATTTGCGGCCAATTGGGAGATCCCTGCCGGGAACCCAACCGCAGAGACCGGCCGCTGGGCGACCGGTCCGGGAGCGGATTTATTTACAGCTGTGCAGACCTCGCGGGGGAATGACCCCGTAGGAAGTGCAGCAGACCTTCCGATCATTGCCGAGGATTTGGGCGTCATCACGCCGGATGTCGTGACGCTGCGTGAGCAGTTTGGCTTACCGGGGATGAAGATTCTGCAATTTGCTTTTTCCGCACCGGACAATCCCTTCCTACCACACCGCTATCCCCGCAACTGCGCCGTGTACACCGGCACGCATGATAACGATACCACGCGCGGCTGGTACCTATCCGCCCCGGAGGGGGAGAAGAATTTCGCCCGGCGTTATTTGGGGATTTCTAAAACTGAAGCGACTGAATCCAGCTTTGCCTGGAGTCTGATACGAGCTGCCTGGGCATCCGTGGCTGTCTTCGCTCTGGCTCCGATGCAGGATTTCCTGGACCTCGGGACGGAGGCGCGGATGAACTATCCCAGCCGATTGGGAGGCAACTGGGAATGGCGGCTCGAGGCAGATGCCCTGAGCGATGAATTGAGGGAGAAAATAAAAGATTTAAATTGGATGTACGAAAGATAGACTCAGCCGCTCCGGAGACAGACCGGAGCGGCTGAGTTTTCGAGGCACTATTGAAGTAACTCCTGCTATTTAACTTCCAGTTTGAACGCCATGTCCGCTTTGAAATCCGGCAGGGTGAAGGTACAAACCTGGCCATCCGTGCAGGTCACGTCGAAGGCCTTCAGGGAAATTCCCTGCCAGGTGTCATATGGGGTGATCGTATAGGTTCCCCCTGCCAGACCCTGGATTACAACCTTTACGCCCTTCCTGACCGTCGTGGCCTTGCGCACCTCGTCGATGGTCTTGTTTTCCATGGAGAAATCCTGCACCCAGAACAGCCCGCCATCTTTTCCTGCCACGCCCCAGCTGCGCACTTGCCGGTCGTTGCTGGCAATTTGCAAGGCGGACGGGTTCCATTTGGCCAGCGGCAGGCTGTTTACAAACTGTGCCAGGCGGAGGATATCCGCGTTCATATCCGGAGTCATCTCTCCCCAGCTGCCTCCGTCGTTCCATTCCGCCGGAGTTATCGCGGCACCTGCGGCCAGCGCTGCCCAGATGGAGTTGTGAAATAATTCCGGGTAATATTCGTTCCCGGGGACTCCAAACTCGCCAACCCAGTTGGGTTTATCAGCTTGGTTCCACATGATGCTGGTCCAGTTTACAAGGACCTGGGCTGCATGGACGGCATCGATATTTTGAGCGCCGTTTTTAAAATCGTAAACATGCATTTGAGGCGCATCCATCACCTGGTGCCCGGTCGGCCAATCCGTATCCCCGGACATGCTGGCGGTCGTTGGATGGCGGTAAGGGTCGTTTGCCACAAAATAAGCGTTTACTTTTTCATGCCAGGGATCCGTCTGGGTGAAGGCGTTGGTGCCGTTGATCTCAGAGACGGTTTGCCACATTCCGATCGCCGGGCTGTAACCCCAGCGGGCGATGATATAACGGTAAAAATTCTCCTGCCAGGCCCAGGCTTCAGGTGATGTAAAGAATGATGAGATATCCCCAAGCTGGCTGAAACCGTTCCTGCTCCAATTGCCGTTTCCCCAGGGATGGGTCTGGTCACGCAGCTCGGGATGGTCCCAGATTGTAAAGATAAGGAAGATCCCTTTCTTTTGGGCATCTTTCACTACCAGGTCGATCACTTTCAAGCTGGGAACAGAGTAATTGTTATAGCTGTTGGATATCGGTGAATTGGTGTACAGCGGCCACCAGACCACGTAATTTTCCCCGGCTTTTTTCATCTGATCGAATAAGCCGACGCCGGTATCGAGGCTCATCCCACCTACGAAAATATTTAACGCGTCGGCATGGCCCACGCCGTAAAAAGGAGTCCCATCCTGATACACCAGGTAATGGCCGCTGTAATCGGGATTAACCCAATTCCCGGCTTGCAGCCAGCCGTGAAGGTCGGAGGAGGTCACATCGAACTGCCCCAAAAAGGGCAGACTTGTGCCGCGGCTGTCCGTGACGGTCAGCCGGTAGTTCCATGCCCCTTCCTGGGAGGGGGTGAACCGGATCAACCAGGATGTCTCGCCGTCCCAAAAGCCCGGAACTTTCATTGGTTTCCCATCCGGACCTGTAAATACACCATCGAGGCTCACCTGGCGCAGGTCGTATGGGTTGGAGTACTGCGCATCCAATGCCACGGTCATCTCGATCGATTCGTAGCGAGGCACCTCGGTATTGTCGAGCTGGACTGACGTGATTTTAGGGAGAATGATGGCAGTCGGAGTAGCCACGGCGGTGGGAGAAGCAGTGGGGATTACCCGCGTTGCAGTTTTCTGTCCGCTGCAGCCGGCTGCCAGGAAAGGCATACAGACAATAAAAAGGGTGAGGAGTCCGGCTGACCTGAAAAATTTAAGCATTGCTGCCTCCTGAGGATTGGGTTCTCAAAATTATGGCATATTTTCATTAAGTTTGCAGGACGCGTTCATGGAATAGCCTGCTCCAATTTGGGCGATTTCCAGATAATCGATTGTTATCCTGGCGGTCAAGCGAGCCGATCCTTTCTCTGGGCCTTTGAGACCAGCCAGATTCCCGCCAGGATCACTACAGCCCCGGACACCGTGATCCAGCCCGGGTGCTGCTGGAGTATGAAATATGCCAGGATTGTTGAACCGATTGGTTCGCCAAGGAGAGCCACAGAAACAAAGGAAGCTGGCAGATATTTCAGGGCCCAGTTGTAGATAGAATGCCCGGCCAGCTGTGGGATTAAGGCCAGCAGAATAAACCACAAGTACACAATGGGAGCATAGCCGAACGGCTTCTCTCCCATCCCGAATAGGATGGCGACGAGCACTATGGCAGCCATGCTGTAGACGATGAAGATGTAGGGTACGAGGTCCATTTTTTCCCGCAGCTTGCGCCCCACGAGAAGATAGCCGGTCGCCATCCAGGCGCCGCACAGCGCCAGGAAATCCCCCAGGGACGCCGTACCGCCCAGAAAGGATTGCAGGGGTGGACAGGCGATGCGGCCGGCCTGCCAGGTGCATCCATCACTTATACCGACGATCACGCCGCCAGCCAAAGCCAGAATCAGCCCTAAAACCGCTAAATGGCTGATCCGCTCGTGGAGTACTAGAGGCGAGAGAATGGCAACCCATAGCGGGGTGGTGGTCACCAGGACGACAGATGAAGCAACGCTGGTATATTGCAGAGAGGTGATCCAGACGGCGAAGTGCAGTGCCAGGAAGATCCCTGCCAGGAGAGCCAGCAGCCACTGATTTTTGGTAAGCGCACGCAGCTCGGACCGGTAGCGGGTCAGAGCCAGCGGCGCCAGGGCGATGCTGGCGATAGACAGGCGATAGGCCGCGATGACGATGGAAGGCGCAGCCTCGTCCTGGGCGAGTTTGATGAAAATCGAGGCGGTCGATACCGCCATTACGCCGGTGAGCAGGACAAAGGGCATGCTGATGCGATGAGGGGAAGGGCTCAAAGAAAAGATTCTCCGGTTCCCTGGAGTATATCCTTTAGGCCACCATATGTAAACGAAATATAAGAAAACCCGCCCATCTCTTGACGGTTGAGCACGGAATGAATACAATATGTATGATAATTATCTTAATTATTGGGACAAACAAAAGGAGATTTAAAAAATGGCATTTCAACTATCCCCCCTTCCATACGGTTATGATGCGCTGGAACCGGTCATCGATACAATGACGATGCAGATCCATCACGACAAGCACCACGCTGCTTATGTTACCAACCTGAATGCGGCCATCGAAAAACATCCCGAGTGGGGCAGCAAATCACTGGAAGCGCTGCTCATGGATCTGAACGCTGTTCCAGAAGACATCCGCACCGCCGTGCGCAACCATGCCGGCGGCACCTGGAATCATGATTTGTTCTGGAAGGTCATGGCACCCAAGGCGGGCAGCGAACCGAAAGGCGACCTGGCGAAGGCGCTGGACGCCGCATTTGGCAATTTTGCCAACTTCAAGTCCGAATTCGAGAAGGCAGCCAACGGCCGCTTTGGATCCGGTTGGGCCTGGCTGGTCAAGAAAGGCAAAGCCCTCTCCATCCTCTCGACTGCCAATCAGGATAACCCGATGTCTGATGGTGCGACCCCGCTGCTGGGTTTGGATGTGTGGGAACACGCCTATTATCTCAAATATCAGAACCGCCGTGCGGAATATGTAACGAACTGGTGGAAACTGGTCAACTGGGACGAGGTCGCTGGGCGGCTGGCCGCCAAGTAGAAAACAGATTTCCCGGATAGAGGCGCCCTTCTATAGGATCGTGACAAATTTTACACACGGGCAGTTTGTTGCATAAATACACCAAGCCAGATATAATATGTCTGGCTTTTTATTTGACCCTGGAGGAATTGAAATGACCCATATCATCACCAGCTTGTGCGTCCGCGATCGCGGCTGTATCGATGTTTGCCCGGTGGAATGCATCATTCCCGGGGAACCGATTGCAGAGTGGCCGTGGATGTATATCGATCCGGACACCTGCATTGACTGCGGCGCCTGCATACCAGAATGTCCTTACGCTGCCATTTTTCCCGAGGACGAGGTCCCGGCGGCGTATACTGCCAAGGGCGGCGAGTACATCAGCAAGGTTGGCCTGACCGGCCACTTTGAAGGCGCCAACCACGTCGGAACGAAAGTGGTCTTGGATTGCGTCAAGCAATTGCAGGCGGGCGAAGTCGTCAACCTGAGGGATGACATCCAGCCAAACTACGATTTCTTTAAAAAGGGTCCTGGCTACAATGCCAAGGACCAGGATAAAGGAATGTGAATTGTTATAGCTTTGCCCGATGTCCCGCAGACATCGGGCATTTTTTTAAATTCCGTCCTCTGCTCATTCACCTTCTGGCGGGAATAGTAGGATGTGATAGACTTAAGCCATGGCTACAAACACTCGCGTCGAGCGCGATTCACTTGGTGACGTACATGTTCCTGAGGGAGCATTGTACGGGGCCCAAACCCAACGGGCCGTGGATAATTTCCCTGTCTCGGGCCTCAGGCCGTGGCGGGCTTTTATCTGGTCCATCGCGGTCATCAAGCAGGCTGCAGCAGAGGTGAACCTGGACCTGGGGCTGCTGGATCCTGAACGGGCAGGAGCTATTTCCCGGGCAGCCCGAGAAGTCGCCGAAGGCAAGTGGGACAACCAATTTGTCGTTGACCCGTTCCAAGCCGGGGCAGGGACGAGTCATAATATGAACGCCAATGAAGTCATCGCCAACCGGGCGACCCAGATGCTTGGCGGCAAGCTAGGCGAATACCGCATCCATCCCAACGACCACGTCAACATGGCGCAATCTACCAACGATGTCATCCCCACAGCCATCCGCCTGGGATGCTTGTGGCGTCTCGAGGAGCTTTTGAACGTCTTGAAGGATCTGGCTGAAGCCCTCGAACAAAAGGCAGCAGAATTCGATGATATCGTCAAGTCAGGGCGGACTCACCTCCAGGACGCCGTCCCGGTCCGTCTTGGGCAGGAATTTGGGGCCTACGCCAAGGCTGTCCAACGGGACACAGAAAGGATCCGCCGGTCTGCAGAGGGCTTACGCCGGCTGGGCATCGGTGGTACAGCCGTAGGATCCGGTTTGAATGCGCACCAAGAGTTCCACAGTCGTATGGTGAAGAAGCTAACTGAGCTTACCAGCCTCCAGCTGGCCGAATCCGACAACCTCTTCGAATCGATGCAGTCCATGGCAGATGCCGCGGATTTTTCCGCTTCACTGCGCACCCTGGCCCTGACCCTGATCCGCATCGCCAACGATTTTCGCCTGCTCGCCTCCGGACCTTCTACCGGACTGGACGAGATCCACCTGCCTGCGGTCCAGCCTGGATCGAGCATCATGCCCGGAAAAGTAAACCCGGTCATGGCTGAGATGCTGGACATGGCAATGTTCCATATCGTTGGATGCGACACGACTGTGGTTATGGCCTCTCAGGCAGGACAGCTGGAGCTGAACGTGATGATGCCGATCATCGCCCACCGCCTGTTCGAAGCAATGCAGGTGATGATCGGTGCGGTGCAGACGTTTACGAAGGGTGCAGTGCGCGGCATCACTGCCAACCGGGCTAAAGTCGAAAGCTGGCTGGCCAGGAATGCCATTGTTGTCACAGCATTAAACCCCCTGATTGGATACGCCCAGGGAGCGGCGCTCGTCAAGGAGGCGCTGAAGGGCGACCTCACGATCCGTGAGGTCGCTGTCGAGAAAGCCCGTGCCGGGGGATTGAAGCATCGTGACCAGGAGCGCGCGGTCACCGTTGAGGAGATCGAATCCGCACTGGCCGACCTGCGCCGGATGACCGAAGGCGGCATCCTCGGAGGCGGTGGATGAACACATCGGAATTTACGCGACGACCAAAGTGAGGACAGCTTATGACCTTTGATCCAACTTCTCTGAGCGGCTTTGTCCGCGTCTTGATTGCCTTCGCGGGTGCGTTCGTGGCTGCCTTGTGGGTGGCTCTGATCGTCTGGACTTACCGTGACATTCACGCACGGGCCCGTGACCGTCTGGTGCATATCCTGGCGGCTGTCCTCGTGGCGCTTCTGAACCTGCCCGGAGTGCTGGTGTACCTGATCATTCGCCCAGCCCGCACACTAGAGGAGGAGTACCAGCAAACTCTGGAAGAAGAGGCACTCCTGCAGGCTATCGAGGACCAAACAGTGTGTCCCGGGTGTGAACGACGCATCAGGGAGGATTGGCAGGTCTGTCCTAACTGCCAGACCAAGCTCAAGAAACCCTGCCACCAGTGTGGGAAGCTGATGGAGCTGCCCTGGAATATATGTCCCTACTGCGGAACGCCTGCTCCGGGAATGAGAAAAGAGAATGTCACCATGGATGAAGTGGTCCGGGAATTAAAACCGGCGACCAGCGAAGAGACTCAATAACCGGTACGGCAAACCTTCGTGCTGGGTGGATCAAAAATGGCCAGGTTAGGTAAAGGATATAATCTCGGGCCCTTTCCGGAAAAGCATGGGGAAAAATGAAAATCAATTGTATGCTTCATGGTTTTTCGTCTTGAATATAATCGCTCATGAGAAGCTTCAATGAAAATCGAACGGATCACCCTTACTCACCTGAGCATGCCTCTCGTCGCCCCGTTTGAGACTTCCTTTGGACGGACGAGCGACCGGGAGTGCATCCTGGTTGCCGTTTCCTCGGATGGCTTGACCGGCTACGGCGAGTGCACAGCTGACCGGGACCCGGGATATTCTTATGAGACGACCGGAACTGCCTGGCATATGCTCCGTGATTTCATCGCTCCAGCCCTCCTGGGCAAGGATTTGGCTGGTCCGGACGACTTCCAGCGCCTTGTCGATAAGATACGCGGCCACCCGCTCGCCAAGGCTGGGCTTGAGATGGCATTATGGGACCTGCGCGGACTGCAGGAAGGCCATTCGCTGAAAGAGATGCTTGGAGGCATGCTTGACCGGGTGGAGGTGGGTGTATCCGTTGGCTTGCAAGCCTCGTCCGAAGAACTTGTCCGAAGGGTGGAAAAGTATCTCGACCAGGGTTACCGTCGAATCAAGATCAAAATCAAACCCGGCCGGGATGTTGGGGATGCATCCGCTGTCAGGCAGGCCTTCCCGGAGATCAAACTCCAGGTGGATGCCAACTCGGCGTACAGCCTGGAGACCGCCGTGAGGCTGCTTCCCCTGTATGATCTGTCTCTGCTGCTCATCGAGCAGCCATTATATGAAGATGACCTCTGGGAGCATGCCAGGCTGCAAAAGAAATTTCGCACACCTATCTGTTTGGATGAAAGCATCTTATCGCCTCGGCATGCCCGCGACGCAATTGAGATGAATGCCTGTAAAATAATCAATATCAAGCCAGGCCGGGTCGGCGGCTTGTCCGGGGCAGTCGCTATTCATGACTTATGCCGTGCGCAGGGCATCCCGGTCTGGTGCGGCGGGATGCTGGAAACCGGCGTTGGCCGCGCCTCGAACCTGGCCCTGGCTTCCCTTCCCGGTTTTACACTTCCAGGCGATATCTCTGCCACCGAGAGGTATTACCAACAGGATATTACCTTCGAACGTTTTTCTCTAAATCCCGACAGTACCCTGGATGTCCCGACCGCCCCCGGTTTGGGAGTAGGGGTCGATGCCCAGGCAGTAAAGCGGTTCAGCCTGGCAGTTGTCGAGCTCAAACCAGGATAGCGCGCCTAGAAACAAGACCATGTCGGAACAATTTTCCATTTCCATTCCCCGCCAGCGGATGTCCTTCCTAACGGAGTCTAAGTCACCCCGTCAGTGAGTTCAACTCTTTTCTCAGCCAGTTTGCAGAAGCTGGTTAATAATATATGGCCGGAGGATTATTTCACAGGGCTGTGAAAGTCTGAATGTCCAAGCGGAATTACCTCATTCCATTCATGGTTGCAGTTATTCTGGTCGGGTGTGTCCCGGCCGGATTGAATTCGGTTGCCCAGATCCAAGTCGGGGAAACAATTACTCCTTCCGGATCTACGGGTACGCCCACCTTAACCCCATTTCAGCCGGAGGGCTATGGGGTCACACCGTCTTTAACGGCATCTTCGACCCCGGTCCCTCCCCCAGCGGCTTCGGCGACACTTTCCCCAGCGGCTTCGGCGACGCTTTCCTCTCAATCGCTCTGGATTTCTCCTGCGGTCCCTGCGCAGCTCGGCCAGGAGGCAGCGTCAGCGAATATTCCCCTGGTATCTGACCGAAGCGCTGCAACGATTAGCCTGGATGTTTCCGCACCCAGCAGCGCGACAGTGACCTGGATCTATGCTTTGGTGGCGCCCTTCCCGACACTCGTCGACGGCGTCACCATGGATGACATCCGCCGGGCTTGGACCGGAGGAATCGCCGGACCCTTCAATGGGAAGCCGTTTCGAACGGATCCAGCTACCCTGGCAGCATTTACCGCCATTTGGGGTCCACCGGCTCCCCGAGCAGTGTATACTGCCGCGGCTGACCGCCTGCTTGACCTTACCTGGACGGAACGCCCGATCTGGGTCATTGTCCCCTTTGAATCCCTCGAGCCACGTTGGAAGGTTCTGACCATTGACGGACAATCCCCGATCCAAAAGGATTTTAATCCCTCGACGTACCCGCTCAAGGTTTCCTTTTCCCTCCAGCCGGCAGCATTTACCCTCCCCTCATCTAACCGCGATCCTTCAAAGCTCACCGTGCTGGTGATGACGGGTACAACCGCGCTGGTGAGAGGAACGGCAGACCGCATGGAAACGAAAGGCTT
This sequence comes from uncultured Chloroflexia bacterium, assembly GCA_963753465.1. GTDB lineage: Bacteria > Chloroflexota > Anaerolineae > Anaerolineales > Villigracilaceae > UBA877. The sequence goes on along the minus strand of CAVWCJ010000005.1, from coordinate 936,152 downwards.
GTTGTATCCCGATCAGAACATCCGCGATGTGCTGCGCAGCGCTGACCTTGTGCACATTAGCAATGAAGTCTCATTCGACCCGAACTGCCCGACCCCTGATCCTTTCACCCTAAGCCTGCGGTTTTGCAGCAACCCGCGCTACATTGCGCTGCTGGAGGATATCGGAACGAAAATCGTCGAGCTCACCGGCAACCACTTGTTGGATTATGGGCCCACGGACCTGTTAAATACATTGGCTATGTATAACCAACAGGGCTGGTATCACTACGGGGGTGGCAAGGACCTGGCGGATGCGGTTAATCCGGTCCTGCTCGTCGATCATGGGAACAAGCTGGCGTTCCTCGGCTGCAACCCGGCAGGTCCCGCGACCGATTGGGCGACCGAGACGAGCCCCGGTTCTGCGCCCTGTGATTTTCTCAAAATGCGTGCACTGATTACCACACTGCGCTCGCAAGGGTATCTGCCGATTGTGACCATGCAATACAATGAATATTATTTTGAGGCGCCGACTTTGACCGAGCAGAGCGATTTCCAAAACTTGGCTGAAGCGGGTGCGGTCATTGTCAGCGGCAGCCAGGCGCACGTGGCGCAGGCGATGGCATTCGATAACGGAACGTTTATTCATTATGGTCTGGGCAACCTGTTTTTTGACCAGATGGTGGTCCAGATGCCCAACGGCCAGATGACAACGGACACCCGGCGTGAGTTCGTTGACCGGCATGTCTTCTATGATGGAAAATATATCAGCGTTGAGCTGTTGACTTATATGCTCGAAGATTTTTCCCAACCGCGGCCGATGACCCCCGATGAACGCAGCCAATTACTGCAGGAAATCTTTAAAGCCGCCGGCTGGTAGGTTGCAAAAACGGCAGCTCTAACCGGTGGGATTAACAGACGTTTTGAAAGGAAAGCCATGGAAATATTCGATATCACCCTCCCCATCAGCTCCGATTCGATTCTTTGGCCGGGTGACCCGCCTGTGGTTCTTGAGAAGGTTGACTCCATGGATGCAGGAGCCCACGCGAATGTCTCGAGCATATCGATGAGCGCCCATACTGGCACCCATGTGGATGCCCCCCATCATTTTCTCAACGATGGCCGTACGATCGAATCCCTTCCGCTCGATGCGTTGGCTGGTCCGGCCCTGGTTGTACGCATCCAGGACGAAGTGGACAGTATAGATGAGGAGATCTTGGGGCAGGCGGGTATTCCCGGGGATGCAGAACGCATCTTGTTCAAGACGCGCAATTCGTCCCTTTGGCAGCGTGGGGAGAAAAAATTCCAACCGGGATTCGTCAGCGTTTCCGCTGGAGGCGCCAAGTGGCTGGTCAGCCGTAAGGTCAAACTGGTTGGGATCGATTACCTCTCAGTGTCTCCATATAAGAACAGCGTTCCGACCCATCGGGCATTGCTGGGCGCGGGAATAGTCATCCTCGAAGGTGTGGATTTAAGCGCGGTCACCCCCGGAGCGTATGACCTGTACTGCCTGCCTTTGAAATTGGTCGGTTCAGACGGCGCTCCTGCGAGGACAATTCTTGTGAAGGAATGACTCATTTAGATATCAAAATCCCGCAGGTCTGATTTAACCTGCGGGATTTTTTGATTTAATACCTGCGCTGGCCACCGCCGCTGGATCCGCGGCGATTGTGACCGCCCCCGGGACCGCCGCGGCCATAGCCGCCGCTACCACGACCATAACCGCCGCGTTCTTCCTTTGGCCGGGCCAGATTAACCTTGAGCTCCCGGTTTTTCAGCGATTGGCCGTTGAACATCTGGATTGCTTTTTCCGCCTCAGCCTGATTGCTCATTTCGACGAACGCGAAGCCTTTGGATTGCCCGGTATCGCGATCTTTGATCAGAGCCACCGACGCGACCGTTCCGGCCTGAGCGAAGAGTTCTTTCAGCTCATCTTCTGTCGTGTCGTATGATAGATTGCCAACATATATTTTTGTTTCCATCCCCGGTCTCCTTTTGAATCGGATGGTGACGCTATGAAAGTGCCGTCAGCCTTCAGTAGGTCTGGCGGCATGAAAACAACTCAAATCCTAATGTAAGTGAACATATTCTAACATAAAAGGGGCAGGTTGGCGGGAATTCATTGATTTCCCAACGGTGACTGGTTCTTAGTTGGAGCGCAGGATGCCCGAAGAAAAATAATCGGCAGGAGGTTTTTTATTTTCGTAAGCTGGAGGCTTGGAAATCTGGATCAAGCTGAAGCTGGGAGTGTGAATCCTCCATCCACGATGAGTACCTGACCTCGGATCATGGCTGCTGCTGGAGTACAAAGAAAAGCCACCACGCCGGCCACGTCTTCAGCGGTGACCAACCTGCCGGCAGGAGTGGCTGCTGCGGTTTTCTGGATGACACTCCGGTCTCCCATGGCGTCAAAATGTTTCAGAGCCTCCGTCTCGACAATCCCGGGAGCAACTGCGTTGACAACGATATTTTTCGGAGCCAGCTCGACGGCCAGGTAGCGAGTGAGACTCTCGAGTGCAGCCTTGCTGGCACCCACCACAACATAGTCCTGGAGAACCCGCGATGATCCCGGGCTGGAGAGACTGACGATGCATCCACCGCCGCGTTTCTCCATGAGGGGAACACACCTTTGAGCTCCGAAGAGGAGCGGTCGGGCGTTGATGTTCATCGTCCAGTCCCAACCTTTGGATTTCTGTTCCAGCGCTGGGCGGTTGTACCCCGAGGCGGCATTATGGATGAAAAAATCCAAACCACCAAAAAATCGCCCAACCTCATCGAAAAGCCGGGAGAGATCCTCCAGGTCGCCGACATCGGCTTTGACAAGGAGGACGCGGCGGCCGGTTTTCTCGATCTCATCAGCAGTCGCTTCAGCAGGGGCGCGGTTGCGGAAAAAGTTGACCACGACATCTGCCCCATTGCGGGCGAAGTGCAGTGCAATGGCGCGCCCGATCCCCCGACCGGAGCCGGTGACGAGAACAGCCTTCCCTGAAAAAGGTAGTTCAGCCATATTCCCTCCGAATGATTTTGAGCGTTGTTCTCCAGGAAGGACCCAGGAGCTCTCAGTGTTTGCTGCTTCTCAATTCTTCAAAATGTATATTCAGGTCGGAGCAGTCGAAACGATTCCCGCAGTTCGGACAGCTCACTTTGCACTGCCGTTCGATCATGGGTGAGGCGCAGCGGTCGCAGAGATATACCCCTTTTGGGTTGACCGGGGAAAAAAGGGGAGGCCCGGCGGGATGTTTGGATGGGTTTTGCTCATGTTCTGGCATAGGCCACCGGTTTTAATAGATTCAGGTTGAAGGCTGTGATCGCATCGGGACCGAGCAGGCGGACTTCGCCGATTGCGTTATCCAGGTCCCGGCGTAGCTGGCCCACCTCAATCCCCCGGCAGGATTCCGGCCAGAGTTTCAGCCATTTCTGGCTGCGTTGATAGACCTTAACTGCTCCCGGGTAGTTGCCGCGGGTGATATGCAAATAAACAACCGCAGCCTGCAGGATCCCGCGGTACAGCTCGCGAATAGGTCCGGTTTCCTCTCTCCAGGCAGCCTCCAGGCTTTCATGGGCTTCGAAATAGCGGCCGCTGTTGATCAGCTCCAATCCCTCAACGGCTTTGGGATGAAGCGTACCCCGGCAGTCTTTTGTTGCGGACGCAGTCAAATTGGACATAACGGGTGGCATTATAACATGCTTCATATTTGAAAAAGATGTGTGCTGAAACAGGGTCACTTCATTGGAAGACTAAAAAAACCCCCTCCCGGAAGCGCGGATCATTGTTATCGCTTGCTGAGCAGAAGGATCCCATCTGGCGAATTTCATCGATGCGCAAGGCCTCAATAGCCCGACCCAAGAAGGACACCAGGTTGATCTCAACATTCCCTAGGATCTCGTCTGACTGAGTGAGCTGCGTAACCGGCTGGTCAGCTGAGAGACCTATCCAACCCTCCCCCAACTAGCGGGTATAAACCCTCCTCGACCGATGGATGTAGCCGGGGTGAGTTTGTTATAAGATAAAATGTCGGTGCGTTTATTCGCACTTACGTTATATCGGACGCAGCAACATTTTTTTCAGCCTACAGTTATAAAGTTAAAGGAGATGCAAGATGAATAAGATGCGGATAAATCATAAAGCCGTGGCCAGCCTTGCTTATGCGGCTGGCCTCCTAAGCCTGGTACTCGCCGTCACGCTAAGTTTGACGGGTGGGATCGCCCTGGCCGCGCCGCTCGCCGCAACCGCGCCAGGACTGGGTGCGGCTGGGAGTTACTCGGCTCTTGGTAAGGCGGGGGTAACGAATACTGGCCCCTCTGTACTCTCCGGAAATGTCGGTGCCGACAGCTCGATCACTGGATTTCCTCCGGGGAGCGCGGCAGGATCGTTTTTAGCTCCCGCTGTGAACGGCGCCGAAGCTGACGCCAGCACAGCGGACCTTGCTCTGACAGCCCAGGCGGGCAGTGCTTCACCCGCAGGTCCCAATTTGACCGGAGCGACTCTCGTCCCGGGCGTTTATAGCGTGGGGTCGGCTCTGCTGCCGGGAGTGCTCACGCTCAACGGCGCGGGTGTCTATGTTTTCCTGGCAGACGCTCTCACGTTCAGTGGCTCAGTGAGCTTGACCAATGGGGCTTCCGCATGTAACGTGTTTTGGCATGTCACCAGCGGCGCGGCCATCACGGGCGGTTCGTTCGTCGGAACTATCATCGCGGGCACCAGCATTACCTTTGGAAACGGCGCAAGCCTGGATGGTCGAGCCTTGGCGTTAACGGGCAATGTGACGCTAATCGACAATTCCATCTTCGGCCCAAGTTGCGCTGCAGCCGCGACTTCAGTTCCAGCCACGTCAGCGCCTAGCGCCACCGCAGTTGCAGCCACTTCAGTACCGGCGACGTCAGTACCGGCGACGTCAGCACCGGGGACTTCAGTACCGGCCACTTCAGTGCCGGCGACGTCAGCGCCTGGCACCACCGCAGCTGCAGCTACTTCAGTGCCGACAGCAACACTAACGGTTCTCTTTCCCGTTACCGGGGCTGACCAGACAGTAGGACGCGGCCAGATGATGGACGTCGGCCTGGGTGTCTTTGGTCTGGGGTTGGTCCTGCTCGGGTTCGTGTTGATGCGCAGGCGTGGACAATAGTTCGTAAGTTACTCTCCATGTCACAGGGGCACATCCGGCCCGGGGTGTGCTCCTGTTTGTTTTTTCGCAGCCGGATGAGGCGAGAATTACCGGACTGGGGAACCCCGTCCCCATACACAGGTTGCCGCAACGACCATAGCTTGAAAAATGGTCTACAGAGGCAAAAAACAATGATAATCAATTGGCGTATGAAAGTGGTGAGCGGCCTGCTGATCGTGGTGGGTTTGCTCTTCAGTGTGGCGGCTACGGCTGGCGCCATTTCGAGTATTCGAAAGACCGCCTTGCCATTCGACCAGGTGGGAAACACGGGCCGGTCGGGCCAGGGATTTGTTCCGCTTATTGTCCTCCAGACCGAGTCCGTCGGACAAGGTGCAGCCCCCACGTTACCCCCACGCGCTCCCGACATGATGAACGAGACGCAATCCCCGCAATGGACTGAAATTCCGACCATTCAATCGACAAGTGCGGTACCTACCTCCCCACCCTTTACCGGGCTGGCTCCGGCAGCGGTCGAGGCTGCTCCGCCAGCTGCTGGCCCAGGGCCTATCTGGATCCCGGACCGGATTGTCATCCCTGCGATCAAGTTGGATGCTCCGGTGGTGCCGGCAACGTTCAGAGACTTTTGGTTTCAGGCACAACTTTATGGGCAATGGGTGGCGCCGAACTCTTTCGATGTTGGTCGGCTGACGACATCGGCGCCACTGGGAGTCGTTGGCAATACAGTACTCATCGGACATCACAACGATTACGGCGAAGTCTTCGGTCATCTGGTTGATTTACATGTGGGCGATGTGATCCAGGTCTATTCGGGTGATAAAGAGTTTGTCTACGAAATAGCCCTGAAAATGATCCTGCCGGAACGAGATCAGCCACTGGAAGTGAGACTCAAGAATGCACAATGGATTGCCTCCTCCCAGGACGAACGGTTGACATTGGTCACCTGCTGGCCGCAAGATAACAACACGCATCGACTGGTCATCGTGGCGACGCCAGTCAATTAAGTGCCATCGAAAATCATAAAGGGAGGTTTTTCGGAATTTAAAACAGTTCTGGCTGGTTTGGAAATGTATCCAGCCACTGCTCAGTTTCTCGCGGCGAGAGAAAGTGATAAGTCTTCAAGTGGGAGTTTTCAGGATTGGCCAGCAGTGTGGGGTATAGAATTCTGGTCTTGTGGTAGGTTTTCAGCGCCCATAGGAAAATGGAATTTCGGCTGAAGAACTGAGCCCAGGCCCGTTCATAATTCGTTTCCCATAGATATTCCCTATGGAGCAGCCGCCGCCAGGTGCGCTGCCAAAGTCGGCGCAGGGTGAGTGAAAGTGGATAATCCAGCCAGGCAACTGCCTGGGCGCGGGACCAGACGAGATCCCGCACCGAGCTGTAGTTCCCGTCGATCACCCAGGCCGCCGCGCGGGTGGCTGAATCAACACGCTGCGCCATTTCCTCATGAGAGACATGGGTCCAGTGCGGCAGCCAATACAGTGCGTCCAGCTCGATGTGCGGGATATGCAGCTGCCGGGCAATCTCCCCGGCCAGAGTGCTTTTTCCCGCCCCGGTCGGCCCCACTACGACAATACGGCGTATGGATGGGTCGAACCTGTCTTCACAAGGGGTTTCCATCAGCAGGTTTTATATCACAGATTTTCCCGGAATGAACAACTGCCGGGCCTGCTTTTATGATACGATTCCCATCACTGAAGCAGCGAGGTGATTATGTTCGATTTACCTGACGACGAAATCCTGCCTCTCTCCCGGGAGCATGTTTTCTGGACCTGGTCAGCCCAGGCGAAGGTGAATCCCATCCCGGTCAAGACAGCCAAAGGCGTTTATTTTTGGGACATAGCCGGCAAACGCTATTTGGATTTCAATTCGATGACCATGTGCGTCAACATTGGCCACGGTGATGAACGCGTGATACGCGCGCTCCAGGCTCAGGCTGCCGAGCTCCCCTATGCCGCGCCGGGGATGACGACAAAGGTCCGCGCCTTGGCAAGTAGGCTGGTCGCTGAAATCTCTCCAGGTGGAAAACTGGCCAAGGTCCTGTTCACACTGGGCGGAGCGGACGCCAATGAAAATGCCATCAAGCTGGCCAGAGGTGCCACCGGACGCTTCAAAATCCTGAGCCGCTACCGCTCCTATCACGGGGCGACTGCCGGGGCAATGGCCCTGACCGGTGACCCGCGACGCCTGGCATGGGAGCCGATGCTGATGCCCGGCGTTGTCCACTTCCTCGACCCTTACCGCTACCGCTCGACCTTTCATCGTACCAATCCTGACATTTCGGAGGGGGAGTTCGCCCAGGATTACCTGAATCACCTGGAGGAGGTGATCCATTATGAGGGGCCGGAGACGATCGCGGCCGTCCTGATCGAACCGGTCACCGGGACGAACGGCGTTATCATCCCGCCAGAAGGGTACCTGCAGGGAATCCGAACTTTGTGTGATCGATATGGGATTCTGATGATTGCCGATGAAGTGATGAGCGGTTTCGGACGGACCGGGAAATGGTTTGCTGTCGACCACTGGCAGGTCATCCCCGATCTCATGACCATGGCCAAAGGGCTGACCAGCGCCTATGCACCCCTGGGGGCCGTGGCCATGAAAGCAGAAATTGCTGCCAAGTTTGACGAACGCACTTTTGAAAGTGGGTTGACCTACACTTCCCATCCGATTTCGCTGGCGGCGGCAATCGCCAACATCGGCGTATTGCGCGAGGATCGCATCGTCGAACACACCGCAGAAATGGGACCGGTTTTGCACAAGCTCCTGGCTGAGCTTGGGGAAAATCACCCCTCGGTGGGAGAGGTGCGCAGCATCGGCCTGTTTGGGATCATCGAGCTGGTGAGGGACCGCAAAACGAAGGTACCTCTGGCTCCTTGGAATGGTTCTTCCTCCGAAATGACTGCCTTCTTCAAATACTGCACTGATCACGGCCTGTTCCTGGCCACACACTGGCACACCGTCCTGATCATCCCGCCGTTGATCATCACCGAGGAGCAGCTGAAGGAGGGTTTTGAAATCATAAATCAAGCGCTGGAGATTACCGACCAGGCCACCCGGGCTTGAATATCTATCAGGGAAGGATGCTCTACGGATGGTAAAAAAATCGTTCGTTCAAATGACAAGCTGCCTGCTCGTCCTTTTAATGTTCCTGACCGCCTGCAATCTTGCAAAGAGCAGCACGCCAACGCCCTTATCAGCCCAACCCACACTCAACCCACCCTCTGGCGGATCCTCACCCGCATCATCGTCCGGGCTGTCTGTTCAGATCACCAGCCCTGCTGCGAATGCCCAAGTGAGTGGCAGCAATCCGCTCGCAGTTGATTTTGTGGCATCTGGTGGTCCCTTCCTCGAGTTTGATTTAAAGGTGGATAATGCTGTTGTCGCCAGTCAGCCGGCATCCACCTCCGCTGTCCAAATTTCCGGATCGCTGCAATGGGATGCACCTGTTGAAGGGGCCCATACACTCGAGCTGGATGCCCTGGACATCAGTAAAAATATTTCCTCGGCAGAAATCCAGGTGCAGATTGTGGGTGGCACACCTGCCAAGGCAAACACTCCATCAATGACCAGCTTTCCGACCATTACATCCGCATCCACCTCTGGATTGCAGCTGCGCCTGGTCAATGTGATGGATGGAGGGACGATCCAGGGCGCCTTGGATGATACAGGCAACCCAGTGGTCACCCTCAAAATCGAGATCAGCGGCCCCAGTTCCCCCTTATTTATTATCACCATGACTGCAAACGGCGATATCGTTCCGGGGCAAGTCCGCTATACCGGAGGCGTGCTTCCTTACACCGCTGAATTAAAATGGTCTCCGCTCTCAGGCAGTGGAAAATACAGCCTGGTTGTTACGGTGATCAATGATATTAAGGAGACCGCCCAGACGACTGCCCAGGTCACCGTCACCGGCATTCCTGCTTTTACTGACACACCGCCTCCATTGGACCAGGCCGCTGCCCAGAAGCGCTTCACCCAGCTTTACCAGCAGTTGTACGGCATCCACCTTCCCGCGCCTTCCATGCAGCGCTTTGACTTTCCCAACCTCCCCAACCGGTCACGCTGGATCAGTGATGCCTATTACAAAGGCCAGCGCTATTACATCGAACTCTTCGATGATACCCATTACGAGTTGAGTCCGGTCCTGTATTCCGATCCCGCGCATCGCCTCACTACCACGGGCTTCAGTATATGCCGTCCGGCTGGTCTTTATCGGATTTTGGTGATTTATGTGGATTACGGGAACCTGACTGTGGATAAGACAGATGCCCTAGCCCAGGTCCCGGTCTTTGCGAATTGGACGGATCAGCTCTACAACAACTTTGCCAAAAGTCAGGGTTTTACTTCATCTCCTTTGAGCATTCAGGCTGACGCAGCCTGGATTTCTCCCCCGCCCTCGCCCGGCAATCTGCTCAGTGCTGATCAGATCCAATCGGCCGCGGGGATCGATCCATCTAAATACGATATTCTCATCCAGATCGATCTGGACAAGAACAATTCGGTCGGGATCAGCCATTGGAAGGGCATCCTGGATCAGGGCGGCGGCATTGCGCTGCAGGGCTGCGGCGCCTACAGCGATGGTCATGTCAATATCTGGTCGATTGTCAGCGCAACCCAGCAAACCCAGCTGGAAATCCACGGCATCCTGTCCATGGATTTTAATCATGAGTTGAGTCATATGTTTGGGATGCTGGATAGCTGGCCTTTCCAGCCGGGTGCTATCACCTCGCCGGACGGGATGACCCATGATGACTGGATCCCCTACACTATGTTTGGCTGGACGGACACGGATGGGGATGGGATTCCTGAAATAATCGATCCCACCCCTTACGGCACAAACGGCCCGCTGCCATAAGAGGTTCTGGTTGCAAAGCAGTGCCCGACTGCAGAGCTGGGTCGGGCACTAATGCATTAATCTGAGGCCTGAGTGCCTATTTCGGGTGGCGTTTGGATTCCTACTTGGCAGCCTTCCTTGCTGCCCAATCGCTTTCAATCAGCAGTAAACCGCTTCCAACCAGGGGAAGGCAGATAAAGATCAACTTAGCGACCATCGCCGATTCGAGCATCGTTGTTTCATTGGTATAAGTATAGGCTATCAGGAAAAATACTCCTAAGACAAATCCCAATGCAGCTGCGATGAGCCCGGTCAGCAGCGAGCGCTTCCAGCCCAGCCAGGCCAGGAAGATGCTGACAAGCGCGGTGATAATGTCGAAAATCCCGCGGTCTCCAATAATTAACACGATGATCGCCATCAAACCCAGGAGGGTCACGCCGGCTATTTTATATGTTTTAGAAAGGACCATGTCGTTTTTCCTTTTTTCTGTAGGATAATAAGCTGATCATGGGGGGACCCGCGTTATCCCTTCTGGGGAGAAGGAAACCTCTTCAGGCAGTCCCAGTTCCTGCCGTGCATGGATTCTACCCACAAAGGCAGGCTGAAATAATCATCTGTCTCCCTGTGCCAGGCAGGGCCTTGGACCTTTTCACCGGTCAACAGGTGATGCCATTCTCCTTCGGGCAAGTAGAAGCTGACTTCTCCGCTCGGCGCAAACACCGGCGCCACCAGCAGTGCAGAGCCGAGCATATACTGTGTGTCCAGGTACGCACATGCCGGATCTGCCGGGAATTCCAGTGGCATCGCTCTCATCATTGGCCAGCCGTGCTCGTGGGCTTCCTTTGCCATATCCATTAGGTAGGGCATCAGGTGCCTTTTCAGCCGGGTGAAGTAGCGCAGCACCTGGACCGATTCCTCGTCGAACAACCACGGCACCCGCGGGCTGTCATTGCCGTGCAGGCGGCTGTGGGAGGAAAGCAGGCCGAAGGCAACCCAGCGTTTGTACAGGTCCGGTGTGGCGGTACCAATGAAGCCGCTGATATCGTGGCTCCAGAAGCCGAATCCGCTCAGGCCAAGAGAGAGTCCGCCGCGCAGGCTTTCGGCCATGGACTCGTAGGTGGAGGAGCAGTCTCCACCCCAGTGGACCGGGAATTTTTGTCCACCGCTGGTCGCCGAGCGGGCGAAAACGATCGCTTCGGAATCGCCCTTGAATCGGCGAACCGACTCAAAAACGGTCCGGTTGTAGAGATAAGTGTAGTAGTTGTGCATCCGCTCCGGGTCCGAGCCGTCGTGGTAGCGAACATCCAACGGGATGCGCTCGCCGAAATCAGTCTTAAAGGCATCCACGCCCATCTCCATCAGGGACTGGAGCTTGCTGGCGTACCAGTCACAGGCTGCCGGGTTGGTAAAATCCACCAGTCCCATGCCGGGCTGCCAAGTGTCAACCTGCAAAATGTCACCGTCCGGCTTGTGCAGCAGGAAGCCGCCTGCTGCGCCTTCTTCGAAAAGAGGGGACACTTCGGCAATGTACGGGTTGATCCACACGCACACTTTGACGCCTTTTTCCTTGATCCGTTTCAGCGTCCCTGCCGGGTCCGGGAAGTGGCGTTTATCCCACAGGAAACTGCACCAGGTCAGCTCCTTCATCCAGAAGCAGTCGAAGTGCATCACACTGACAGGGATCTGCAAAGCGTCCATGCGCTCCAGGGTAGCCAGGATCGCTTCTTCATCGTAGTGGGTGGTGAACGAGGTGGACAGCCACAGCCCGAAAGACCATTCCGGGGGCAGGGCCGGGCGGCCGCTCAGGGCGGTGTATTCCTCGAGCACATCCTTGGGGGTGGGACCTGCGAAGAAATAATAATCCAGGTCATGGCCGGGAACGCTGAATTGGATCCGGCTGACATGGTGCGAAGCGACCTCGAAGGAAACCCTGCCGGGGTGATTGACGAGCACCCCGCAGCCGCGGCTGGTAAGATAGAAGGGGATGTTTTTATACGCCCATTCCGAATCCGTGCCCCCGTCCTCGTTCCAGATTTCAATGGCCTGCCCGTTTTTCACGAAAGCCCCGAAGTGCTCGCCCAGGCCGTAGATCTTTTCACCGACATGCAGTGACAGCTGCTCGCGCAGGAAAGTTTCATCATTTTGGGTCATCAGACCGACCGCACCTGAATCGCTCGAGGTGAGGCGGTCTCCATCCCGTTCGAAAACATACTGCCACTCCTCCTGCAGTGGAACGCACACGGAGAGATGCCCCGCGCTGAGCCAGGCGTTTTTTTCATCCCTGCCGGTGGAAACGGATGGATTGGTGCGCGTATAATTCAGGTCAAAGATGGGTGGGCGTTTCTGCCGCCCTTTGAAATGGGTCAACTGGACGCGGATGACTTCCGGCATCGGCGAAGTAAAGCGCGCGGTGATGATTGTTCCGTTTATCAGATCGCCGCGGGCCTGGACACGGTGACTGTACCCGGTGACGGTGAGCGATTCTTTTTCAACCTGCACATCGACCACGCTGACGGGAATCACCGCCTGCGTTCCGGGAAGCAAATGCCAGTGTCCGAGATTGAATTTCACAGTTTTTCCTTTCTGTGCCGATCCGTGTCTACTTCCATGGCACTTCCGGCGACTTATAAAAAAAGATATTCATGAGGGTCAGGCGCGGCCCATGGGCAGCCAACCGGGTGAGATAGTTGTCCCAGTCGCGTCCAGCCTGTGGTGACCAGCCGATCTCTGCAATCCCGATCAGCCGCGGGAAGGCCATGGTTTCGACATCCTGGAGGGTCAGGAGAGTCTCTGACCAAAGCGGAGCTTCGACCCCGAGTATCTGATTTTCGGAAAGCCCTGGGAGAATGGAGGCAGGATCCCATAAATAGGCATGCTGGATGTTGATGTAGCCGGCCCAGTTCTGTCCAAGCGGTGTCCTTGCGTCATATTTCATGTCCAGGTAGGCCCGGTCAGCCGGAGACATGATGATTTGAGCTCCTTGTGCCGCTGCCTGCAGAGCGAAATTGTTGTTCCAATGCTGGGCGATGGTGGTGGTCAGCAGTTTCGCCTGGCCGATCTCCTCCCAGCCAATCACCTGTTTCCCATGGGACCTGGCTGCTCCCTCCAGACGTTGGACAAAATCGATGTATTCCCCAAGGGGGGTAGAGGCTGCTTCGTCGCCGCCGATGTGGATGTACGGGCCTGGGGTAATGGAAGACAGCTCGGCGATCACGTCGTAAGCGAACTGGAAGTCGGTGGCATTCGTCAGGCACAGTGAGCTGAAGCCAACATCCGTTCCGGTGTAGAGGGATGGAGGCGTACCGGAGCAGTCCAATTCGGGGTATGAGGCCAGGGCGGCATTGATATGGCCAGGCATATCGATCTCAGGGACGACGGTGATGTATCGGCTTTGGGCATAGGCGACGATAGCTGCGTAATCCGCCTGGGTGTAAAACCCTCCCGGCCCGCCCCCGACCTCCGTGCTGCCGCCGATTTTCGTCAGATTTGGCCAGGATTTGATTTCGATGCGCCAGCCCTGATCATCCGACAGGTGCAGGTGCAGGCGGTTCAGTTTGTAGTAGGCCATTGCGTCGATCAGTTTCTTCACGTCTTCCACGCCGAAGAAATGGCGTGCCACATCCAGCATCATCCCGCGCCACACGAAGCGGGGGATATCCCGGATGACACCGGTCGCCAGGTCCCATGGGCCGGGTTGTACGGTTGTGCTTTCGACTTTTGGGGGTAAAAGCTGGCGCAGGGTTTGGACTCCATAGAACAGACCGGCGCCCTGGTCTGCGCTCAAGGTGACACTCTCCGGGGTAATGGTCAGGTCATAGCCTTCCTGCCCGAGAGTGGGATCTGCATCGGCGGTAGTCAGGGTAAGACTGCCGGGGACAGGCGTTCCGCTGGCGGGCTCTACGGGGAGAGCAAAGCCAGTGGCAGGCCTCAAACGGTCGGATAAATACTCGCCAATAGCCTGGACCTCATTGTTTCCCGGTTCGACGAAGATTTGGCTTGAATTGGTCAAAGTGAATATTCCCCCTGACGGTTTGACAGAGGCTGCCGCCGGGATCAGGTTGGACAGATTTGATTCCGCTGTGGCCACCTGTGTTGGATCGGGAAGCGTCGCTGCCGGGATTCGGGCGGGGGCAGAGCTCTGGCAGGCGCCCAGGAGGAAAATGGTCAACATGGCGACGGTACACGCTCGAAGTAAACGGTTGCTGGCAAACACGACGGCCTCCTGAACCAAAACGTGAGCAAGAGCGAGCTCAAGCGAGTATAGCATAGCGCGGCTTCATGCCGCAACCCTCCATTTATTTCAATCCGTTATTTATTCTTTGAAGGAGATATTCCCGGAAAATGAAATATGAAACTTTTCAGGGAGCAAGGCATCTGATAAAATGCTAGAATTGAGGTGAGCATGTCCAATACTGGGCCTTCCAATCCAAAGTCAGAATCCAAACATGTCAAAGTATTGATCCTTGGCTCCGGTCCGGCCGGTTTGTCTGCTGCATTATACGCAGCCCGTGCAGAGCTGGCGCCCGTTGTACTGACCGGGGCAGAACTAGGCGGGCAGGTCGCCCTTACCTACAACGTTGAGAATTACCCTGGATTTCCCGACGGCGTCGGCGGTGCGCAGCTGGGCGAGCTGTTCCAGAAACAAGCCGAACGTTTCGGAGCCAGGGTGGAATTCGACACCGCTCAAAGCGTTAACCTTTCCAATCGCCCCTTTCGGATCGTTACAGATAATACTGAATACTTGGCCGATACTCTGATCATTGCCTCCGGGGCGAGCCCCAACCATCTGGGTATTCCCGGTGAGAAGGAATTGACCGGCATGGGAACCTCCTACTGCGCCACCTGTGATGGTGCCTTCTTCAAGGACAGGAAGGTGATCGTTGTCGGCGGCGGCGACAGCGCCCTGGAGGAAGGACTCTTCCTGACCCGCTTCGCCACCTCGGTGACCATCATCCATCGTCGCGACAGCCTGCGGGCTGGAGTGCTCCTTCAGGAACGGGCAAGGACAAATCCAAAAGTTGACTTCATATGGAACACCGTTGTCACTGAAATCCTGGGGACGAATAAGGTCGAGGCGGTAAAACTCAAGAATTTGCAGAGTGGGGAAATCGGCATTTACCCGACCGAAGGTGTATTCATTTTCGTCGGCCATACACCCAACACTCAAATATTCCGGGACCAGTTGGCAATGGACGAACGGGGCTACATCCAGGTGGATCCTTTATTGCGGACCAATGTCCCGGGTGTGTACGTTGCAGGCGAGGCCGCCGATCCGAACTTCCGCCAGGTGGTTACTTCAGCCGGGATGGGTGCGGCAGCTGCCATCCAGGTTACCAAGTTTCTTGAGAAGGAAACCGAGACCGAGGTCCAAAAAGCCCCGTCGAAATAATTGCCCGTCTAAATGTCTCCTTCCGGTCTATAATAAGGACACTAGAGGAGTACCCGGCCTCCATCTTTTCCAAAAATAAGGAGATGATATGTCTGCAAAAATATCCATCATCGGCGCCGGAATGACGGGGTCGACGACCGCCCATTGGCTGGCTGAGCGTGAAATTGCCGATCTGGTGCTGGTAGATGTCGTCGAAGGAATGCCGCAGGGGAAGGCCCTTGACCTGCTCGAGGCACTGCCGGTCATCGGGAAGGATGTCTCCGTGGTCGGGAGTAACGATTACGCTGCGACTAAAGGCTCGGATATCGTGGTCATCACTGCCGGCATTCCGCGCAAACCCGGGATGAGCCGCGAGGATCTGTTGACCACCAATGCCAAAATCGTCAGCGAGGCTACGACGCAGGCACTCAAGCAATCCCCGAATGCAATTTTCATTATCCTTACCAACCCGCTGGATACCATGGCTTACCTGGCAATGAAAGCCGGCAAGCTGCCTGCCAATCGCATCGTCGGTCAGGCAGGCATCCTTGATTCGGCCCGCATGCGCGCCTTCGTAGCACTGGAAACGGGCGTCAGTGTCGAAAACATCGCCTGCTATGTTCTGGGGGGTCATGGCGACGAGATGGTCCCGCTGACGCGCCATTCGAACGTCGCCGGGATTCCCCTGCGGGATTTCCTGCCTGCGGATAAATTGGAGGCGATCGTCGCCAGAACGCGCAAGGGCGGCGGGGAAATCATCAACCTGCTTAAGACCGGTTCGGCATACTACGCTCCGGCAGTGGCAGTCGCGCAGATGGCCGAAGTCATCCTCAAAGATAAACACCTGATTGTTCCCGCTTCAGCGTGCATGCATGGAGAGTATGGATTGAAGGATATGTTCTTCGGTGTACCGGTGCAACTGGGAGCCGGCGGTGTTGAAAAAATCATCGAATACAGCCTGGACGCTGATGAGTGGGCCGCGCTGGAAAAATCCGCAGCCGCCGTCAAAGAGAGCATCAGCGTGATGGAAAGCCTGGTAAAAATTTGATCCCGAAGAGGCGCATCTGGATGCGCCTCTATTTCATTTCTGGAGGAACACTATGGTCCTACAAGAGAAAATAGCCAGCCAGTTGCCAGGGTGGCGCGAGCGGATCAAGAGATTAATGAAGGAGCAGGCAGAAGCTGTTCTGGACAAAGTAACCATCGGCCAGGTCTACGGGGGGATGCGTGACATCAAGAGCATGGTGAGCGACATTTCTTACGTCGACCCTGCGACCGGGATTAAATTTCGCGGCCTTTCCATTCCCGAGGTGCTCTCTCAGCTGCCCAAGCCAGCTGGTGCGGAGATGCCTTATGTCGGAGGGTTGTACTACCTGTTGATGGTGGGGGAGGTCCCAACCAAAGCCCAGGCGGAAGAAGTGGAAACCGAATGGGCCAGGCGGTCAGCGGTGCCGGATTATGTTTTTAATGTCATCCAGGCCAATTCTGGTGACACCCACCCGATGGTGCTGTTTTCGCAGGCAGTTTTGGCCTTGGAGAACACTTCGGAATTCGTCAAGGCTTACCATTCAGGCATAAAGAAAGATGCCTACTGGGAATCGACTCTAGAGGACGCCCTTAACCTGACTGCCAAACTGCCGGTCATCGCGGCATTCATCTACCATCTGAAATACGGAGACGGAAAGGTGCCTAAGTATGATGCGAAGACCGACTACGGCGCCAACTTCGCCCGCATGATGGAAGTCAAGGACAAAGGCTATGAAGACCTGGCCCGATTGTATTTTATTCTCCATTCTGACCATGAATCCGGAAATGTCTCCGCACACACTACCCATCTTGTCGGTTCGGCACTTTCGGATATCTATTATGCCTTCTCAGCCGGCTTGGACGGGCTGGCAGGCCCCCTGCATGGCCTTGCCAACCAGGAATGCCTGGGGTGGTTGATCGATGTCCGCGAGAAGTTTGGTGGCGTTCCCAGTCGAGATGATCTGTACAAATTTGCCTGGGAAACGCTCAACTCCGGTAAGGTGATTCCCGGCTACGGGCACGCCGTCCTGCGTGTGATCGATCCGCGTTTTACCGCACAGCTGGATTATGCCAAAAAACACTTCCCCAAGGACGAACTCATTCGTCTGGCCGAGCTGGTCTACGAGGTTGTGCCGCAGGTGCTCAAGGAGCAGGGCAAGGCCAAGAACCCGGCCCCCAATGTGGATGCCATAAGCGGCACGCTGCAGCATTATTATGGAGTGCGCGAATTTGACTTCTACACCGTGTTGTTCGGTGTTGGCCGTTCCCTGGGTGTTACAGCCAACATGGTCTGGGCGCGTGCCCTGGGCCAGCCTATTGAGCGGCCCAAGTCGCTGACGACGGCTATGCTGGAAGAGGCGGCGAAGTCTGGTTAGACGGATATCCAGAAGAGCTAAGGCCCTTTCGATTGAAAGGGCCTTATTTTTTAACTCGATTTTCCCTGGCTGGTCGCGAATGGTCCCTGAAGAACGAGACTGCATTATTGACTTCGCATAGTCTTTACTTCGACTATTCTCATTTCACACCAGGTCTATCCTCACCTCTAACGGAATATTTGAGTGGGTGTGGCCGTTCGGGTTGGTTTAGGTGTTCGAGTCGGTGTGGCTGTTGATGTTGCGAGTTGGGCCTGAGTTGGGGTCATAGTAGGGGCAGTAATTGTCTGCACGCCGCTCAAATCGCCAATTACCTGGATCACCGAGATAGATAGCCAGCAGTGGCTATTCTTCAAATCGGGACGCAGCACCCAAACCCAATTTTTATCCTGGCTGATGCCATCGATGATCATGCTCTGCCCTTTCAAGAGGATATAAATGGTGATATATGCTTTGTCCGGTCCATCGTGGCAGTTGGTATTCTGCGTTGCCACAGCCAGGAGTGCTGATGGAGTGGATGTGACCGTCGGTGTGGCGGTTAATGTTACCGTCGAAATAAACTCAGAGGTCGGGCTGACGATTGCGGTAGGAGTCGCGGCACCCACCGTGACGTGGGCGTACGCATAGGGTCCATAAATGCCGCTCTTGTTGGCCGCCCGGACCGACAACAGGTAGACCCCCACCTTGTCTGGCAGCCAGTCCTGTGAAATATGGGCAATCGTATTCCCGGCTTGATCTGAACTCACCGGATCGGATTGGAGCACCTTTCCATTGACGCTCAGTTCAAAGCTGGTGATCCCAGATGGATCGGTGGCATGTGAGACAACCTGGGTTTCCGCCAGGGGCAGGCTGCTGCCGTCCAGGGGTGCATCGATCCATGCCGCCGGTCCCAGAGGAGGATCGGTTACCTGGGTCTGGCTCAATGTGCATGCCGCGCTCAGACAGACGAGGACCAGGATGGAAATATGGAAGATTGTTTTCATGGCGTTTTGTCCTCCGTTCAGTGCGCAACCTGAATTGTAACTTGGACGCTGCAGCTTCCATCCCCATCCCCGAGATCGGGATTGCTCATGTTAAATGTCTGGGGAACCGAGTTTGCCCATTGGAGAAGAGTCCTGGATGGGGTCTGAGAATTGCTGGCACAGATCAGGTCGTCCGCAGCGATCGTGTCATAATCCCATACCTCGATATGCAATTTAATCGAATCACCCTCGGCCACCGATAACTTGAATGTATTATTGTTGAGCATGTAATTAGTATTTGTGTTCGTAGAACTGATATAGCACAACCATCCAATATCAGCTAAACACATTTCGTGAGCTGCCAGGGAAGTGGTCCCGCTTCCATAAGTATCCAGACAGCCCAAGCCGGCTAGCCCATTAGTATTAAAGGAACCAAAGGGTGCATCCCCGGGACAACCGTCGTTAGACCTGATCGAACTGTCCGATTGCCCGAGATTGAGTAAAAGATTTGATCCGCTCGGTGTGGAAGCCTGGAATACCCCGTATAGATCAACCGTGCCATCTCCGAGATTGTTCAACGTCATGCTGTTGAAGGTGACACTGATAGGGAGTTTATTCCCGAAGGGTTGGGCGCAAGGGATGGTCACCTGGTTGCTTTCGGCACTTTGTGCAAAATCCCCAGGCGCAATATATTGCAATGTGATTGTATCCGTGAAGTCGCCCGGGCAATTTGCCATCGGGGCGACATAGACAGTCTGACCAATCGGGACGCCGTAGTCGTCGCCAGTTAGTTTATCCTCCTGGTGCAGCAGGAAATATAGCTGACCGCCCGATGTCTTTGCATCATTTTCCAGATCGGCAATAGTGGCGCATTTGTTATTAAACCCGGCCGGACAAGTATGTTCAAGGACGAACCAGACCAGATAGGGCTGTGGATTGGCAGTATGGAGTCCTGTGCTATAGCCAGGAAAAGGAGCGCAAACATCACTCGGAGCATTGGGCGGTTGATGATTCTTACAAAAATTCGGATCATAGGTCAGCCAGGCATCAATGAAGGGCATATTTTTATCCTTTGGAGGCTGGGTGTAACCGAATGGCACCTTTCCTCCACTGCCAGTATTGAAGATGATGTGCAGAATGCCGTCGCTGGCGGAATGGATTCCAGCAAGGGAAAGGTCCGGATTGGAGAAATGAACTTTTCCCAAATACTTCAAATTGCTCCCGTTCCACCCCCAGCATTCCAGGGACATTACCAGATTGGCAGGCTCCGATTTGCCATCTGGTCCAACCGTGTTGAACGCCATACGGGTTTTGGACGGGTCAAGGGGGGACCCGCTGGAGGTCAGGAAGCCAGTCGAGGGCCAGCGGTCCCAGTGAATATCGTCAAAGGAACGGTAGCAGTAAGACCGATCCGCTGCACCGCCCGTGTCGAAGCTTTGCAGGTTGATATCCACCACCTGCTGGTTCCCATTTGCAGAGGAGCAGCTGGCCTGGTCGATATTGACGGAAACCGGGTTGCTTTCCGAGTGCCCTGCGGAGTTAACCGCCAGGACATAATAGCTTGCCTGGGTGGTACCTGTGAGGGTATCGGTGTACGTAATCCAATCATATTTGGACTGGGAATTCAATGTCGCGATTTGATCCCAGATGCCGCCGTTCTCCGATCGAAAAATCTGGAAGCCCGCTTCGTTGTTGGAGAGGTCATGGATCTCCAGATTGACTGAGCATGCCTGTACGATGGAAACCAGTCCAGGGGCGTTCGGTGGTGTATTCACAGCCAGGTTGGCCAAAAAGTCGGCGAAGGATAGCCCGCTGCTGGTTCCCGGACCGGAAGTTTCACCGGGTGCAGGGCTAGGTGCAGGTGCAGCGCCGGGAGGAGCCTGGGGCTCGACCAAAGGTTTTCCGGGGTCAAAGGAGACGCTGCCAGTTGTCCCTGGAGGCGGGGTATACGCCAGAATTTCCACAAGGACTACCGGTGAATCTGCAGTGTTGCCGGTTTGGTCGATGACGCGTGCAACCAGGCTGTATTTACCAGCCCCACCGGATTGCCAATCGAAGATGGTGTTATAAGCCAGCGTGTTGGATGGGATGACATCTTGTTCGCCCATCAGAGCGCCGTTCACCCATAACTGCAGGGATTTAATTGGTTGATAGCTGTGGGCAGTAACATTGACCGATGTGGGGTAGTGGACAGAACCTTGACTGAAGGGCTGCGGGGAGGTGATGACAACACTGGGCTGCGGAAGTTTTTGCAATCCAGCCAGACCCTTGTTTTTAAAATTCATAAACCGTGTAAAAACAAGCCCTCCTATAACCAGGATGATGATAACCGCCAGGCTAATGATCACGAATTTGGTGTTTTTCGCCATAATCTACCTTTATGTAATTTTATATGGGTGGACTGAGTTGGATTTCACCATGGGTCAGGCGTACAAAATGGATTGTGGATTGTTGAGGTTTTTGCCAGGATATCCCTCCCAGATCTCTGCAGATTGAGGCGATGTCATTTGAGTTAAACTGAACTAATATAACACAAATTTACTGATAATTACCAATATTATCAATGAACCATAAGTTCTAATGGAGGATCCAGCTCTTCCTGCCCAATCGTTTACCGCTGAAGTGGATGATGATTCTCTTAGTCCCGCCAGATGCAAGCATTCAGGTAGAGGCGGTATCCCCTGTTGACGAACCGGTCGATTTCGGGCATGAGAATGCCTCCTTTGAAGCAGAATTTTGGGCTGGCGCCCTCCTTCTGCTCGCAGAAGGCATGTTCGTGATTTATCGATTTACCGGACCGGATAAGAAAAGTGTCCGGAGGTCCGGTTGGGTTTTAGGGTGATGATTTGAATACCGAAGCCACTCTTCTTGGTCCGGCGAGCACTTCCCGGACTACCTGGAGGCAGCCGGTGTTGTCTGGTTTGACCCACCATTTTATCAACTGGATATTGCCCCGGTCGATCTCGATCCCGGTGATGCAGCGCGGGTGGACGCAGCTGCCATCGTTGAAAAACGGCGGACTGCCTTC
Organism: uncultured Chloroflexia bacterium; assembly: GCA_963753465.1. Lineage (GTDB taxonomy): Bacteria > Chloroflexota > Anaerolineae > Anaerolineales > Villigracilaceae > UBA877. The sequence goes on along the minus strand of CAVWCJ010000005.1, from coordinate 914,459 downwards.
TTCGGGGAAGCTGGGGCGGTGGGTGTGGCCGAAAATCATCGGCTGGTTGTTCTTGATGATCCAGGCCTCTATTTCCTTCTCCAGGCTGTCCCGCCTCCGGTGGTTAATCGCGGGCCGGGTTTGATCATCGACGCCGAGCAGCTGCAGCGGCCGCCAGAGGGTGCGGGCCAAGAACCGGGCGACCTTCCAGTAACGGTCGTTGAGCAGATCTCCTTGATAGCCGTGGACGAGGAAGATTCTCCCGCCGGACGGAGCGTGCTTGAGCACCAGGCCCTCATGAACCTGGATACCGTCGAAAAGAGGTTTTTTGACGGGCTTCCTTGTTTGATAATCATAATCCCAGTAAGTGAACAGCGTCCTGGCAACGACCTTTGGGTCGGCGCGCTCCATGTCGTGGTTGCCGTAGATCAAGTGGAACCGCCCGGAGGTATAGAACTCGCGCAGGCGCCAGAATGCATCACTGTGGGCGAAGCGGATTGTCGCGAAGCGTTTATTTTCGTAAAGCTCATCTCCGTCGCCCAGCTCGAAGTAGGTGAACCCCTCCTGGTAATAAAATTCCAGGGCAAAGAAGAACAGGCTTTGGTTGCGGGCGAAATAGTCCGCCCAGCTGTTATCTCCCCGGTGGCAGTCGCTGAAAAAGATCAGTCGCGAGCTGTCGTCAAAGGAAACTTCCGGCGACGAATGGAACACCTGGGTAAGGCGGCTATCAACTGACATGGCTTTCCCTCCATATTTGAATTTGGTGAACATCCGATGAAACTATACAGGGCTCAATCTTCCTTTTCAATACCTGAGATGCGGCTGGATGCATACCGTTCCAAGTCTGGCGTCGGATGGGCGTAGTCCTGTTCCATCAAGGGTGATGAAATCATGAAATCTGCCGTCGAACGGTTGCAGGCCGTAGGTATATTCCACAGGACTGCCAGCCTGAGCAATGCCTTTATATCCGGATCGTGCGGCTGGGGTTCGAGCGGATCCCAAAAGAAGATCAGGAAGTCGATTTCCCCATCACTGATTTTGGCTCCAATTTGCATGTCGCCGCCCAACGGGCCAGAAGCGTAGCAGGTGATGTCCAGCCCAAGTTCTTTCGTAAGCAGCTTACCGGTCGTTCCGGTCGCGTACAGGATGTGCCCGGCCAGGGTCTCCCGGTTGAACCTGGCCCAGTCCAGCAGATCCCTCTTTTTATTGTCGTGGGCGATCAAGGCGATATGTTTTTGTCTGCCAATCATTTTTCCACTCATGACGAGCCTTCTTATGGTTTAACCGCCCGGGTGGCGATGTAAATGGGAGTGTATTTGCTGACCGGTGTATCTGCCATGATATCTTCGTAAAATCCGGTGATCATGAAGCCGGCTTCCAGCTGACCACCGATCTGGTCGGTAAGGGAATGGCCGAATTCGAGCGGAATGCCGTCCTCGATGCAGGTTTGAAGTTCTTCGGCGCCCAGGCTTTCCAAGTCGGAGTATGGAATGGCGAATTTAATGGTCAGAGAAGCCTGTTCATCTTCCTGGGTGCCGAAAAGGTAGTAGACCGGATTTACAAAGCCGGCCAGAAGTTTGCCGCCGCGGCGCAGCACCCGGAAGGTTTCGATCCATGTCGGGCGTACCTCGGGAACGAAAACATTCGAAACCGGAAAGAAAACCAGGTCGAAGTTCTCATCCTTGAAAATGGACAGGTCGCGCATATCGCCTTCGACCGTTTTCAACGCCAGTTCTTCCCGTGAGCAGACCATCCGATCGCGCTCCAGCTGTTTGGGGGAATTGTCGAAGACAGTCACGTTTGCCCCGGCAGCCGCCAGGATGGGTCCCTGCTGGCCGCCCCCACAGGCCAGGCAGAGCACGTCCAGACCGTGAAGCGGAGGAAGCCATTCCCGGGGTACTGGTTTTTGTTCGGTGAGTAAAACCGAGAATTCCCCTCGCCGGGCGGCAGCAATCACCTCGGGACCGAATGGGATCGTCCAGGGATTGCCTTCATCGACCTGCCGGTCCCACGCCTGGCGGTTGTAACTGCGGATGTCGGTTGGAAGTTTATTGGTGGTCATGCAACAATTATACACTGGGGGATTAAATAAAAACTCCCCGCCGAAAGGGAACGATCTGGCGGGGAGGATTTTTAGGGAGCGTACGGTTATGGCGTCGGCGTGGCAGCTGCGGCTACACCACTCCAGGTGAAGTCGCGCGCATCGCTGACCGCACCTGCCGTGGTCCAGATCGGATTTCCCTGTTCGTCTGTGCCGGTCTTGCGGACGGTCACAACTGTCCAGCGCATGATGTGTGCCTGGTTGTCCTGAGGTCGGAAGGCAACCGGGAGGATATATTTCGTATCGGTTATGTAGGCAACGTTTTTGCGCCCATTCCCTGCGGTGATATCTTCCACAACCACCATATAGCTTTCGTTTTCACGCAGTGTCCCGACCGAAGCCCATTGCAGCGTAACGGTGTCATCCGCCAGGCTGAATGGTGCGCCATCCGCGGGCAGGAGCAGGTTGGGAGCCGGATAGGGCGGCGGTGTGGTGGGCGTCGGAGACGGTCCCGGGGTGGCTGCTCGCATGCAGAGCGGGATGGACAGGTTCGAGCCGATGAATACCTGGTCCGTGGTGAGACCATTCCAGGATTTAATCGCATCCATGGAGACATTGTAATTAGCGGCAATACCACCCAGAGTGTCATTCGCCTGTACCGTATAAGAAACTGTAGAGCAGGCTTGTTTGGTGGCATCTTCAGGCAGCAGGGTGGATGTCGATGCCGGCATGGGCGTTGCAGTCGGCTGCGGGATCTTCAGGTGTGTTCCCGGAACCAGGTTGGTACAAGCGGAGTTTAGATTGTTTTCGGTGATGATGTCTGTTGCGTTGACATTGAACAGCGCTGCAATCGAATAACAAGTATCCCCATTCTGGATCGTGTAATCTTTCGGCGGCAGGGGGGTAAAAGTCGGTGTGACACTCGGCTCCAGCGTGTCGGTCGGGGTTGGCGAAGAGGTTGCGGTCAATGTAATCGTGGCAACCGCGGTCGGAGAGGCGATGTAGTGGGTTCCTTTTAGTGCAATATACAAAGCCACCGCACCAACCACCAGGAAGACCACGAGCAGGCCTAGGATCGCCGGAAGGCTCAGGGTGATTTCCGGCATGCGTGTCCCCTGGATTGCCTTCTGCGACTTGGCATGCGGCTGCGGGCTGAATTCGCTTCCGCAAACAACACAGCGGGTGGCATTATCGGCCAGACGTGTGCCGCAGGTCGGGCAAAGTTTGGTCGGGGTGGAGGAGGATTTCAGGGCTCATACGGAAGGCGATTATACCATGAGGGCTGCCGTCCAATAGTCCGAAAGTAAGACGTAGAAGCGCCGATTTCCTCTGTCGTGCCAGGGCTCCAGGCCACTTTTCCTCTATTCAGGGTAGTATTTTCTCATTCACCAGCCTCAGCCGGCCTGCTACCAGATAAGCTTCCAGCCGAAAGCTATGACTTTTGGGGGGTTGAGGGGGGCATAATTCAGATCAATAATGTCCAATATATTAAAGAAATACCACCCGTATGAAAATAGGGACAGTACCCAAGAGAAACGATTCTATCACCGGTTAGGAAAGAGGTCACAGATGATTACAGAATCACTATCCACCCCGGGACAAAAAGTGTACTATCACCGATACCGCTGGCCCTCGTTCGCCTTGTATCTTTTCTTAACCGCGGACGGCATTGTCCTGCTGAGTACATTCAGCAACACAATCGGACGTGTGGGAGCTGGAATTCTCATTCTGACTGCGGCAGTTTTGGCAATCTACTGGCTGAGAACAAGGATCGTCATTTCATCCGCCGGGATCGCATATCACACCGGGCTTTTCTACACAATCAATGCAGGCTGGGATGCCGTCGAAAGAATCGACGCAAAGCCCTCATGGACTGGGATGTCTTCACACTCTTTGATCTTGGGCGAACTGGCCGGCAGCAACTCAGCGGGAACCACATCCGAAAAGAAAAAGAAAATCATACCGATCAGTGATTGGCAACATTCAGATGAACTTCTCAATGAGATCCAGGGCTACGCGCCTCGACTAGCAGCATAATCCGGTCTCTCCTAAAGCTTGCCGAAGCTTCCTAGATATTTCTCCGGGTCTCCGTCGGACGATTCTTAACTCCTCCCACGGGGTTCAGCCTGTGGGAGGAGTTTTATAGCCAGGACAGATTTTAGTATTGCGGATAGCCAATAACCTGGTGATTGACCCGGTGAGCGGACCCGGCCTGTGCGTTATAATCAAGCCGGTATGGTTGACGATTGTGCACTTTATTCGACGATGCTGCTTATCCGTCGTTTTGAGGAGCGTCTTCTGGTTGAGTTCTCGACTGGAAAGCTGGTCGGAACCACTCATGCCTATATCGGGCAGGAGGCCGACGCGGTTGGGATTTTTTCCACGGCTGACCCGGATGACGTGGTGTTCAGCAACCATCGCTGTCATGGACATTTCCTGGCTTACGGAGCATTTTCCCCTCATGGAAGCGATCCGTACCATCTCGCAGCTGAATTAATGGGCAAGGCCACCGGTCTGGTTGGCGGCCGCGGCGGCAGCCAGCACATCCACTGGCGCAACTTTTATTCAAATGGGGTTCAGGGGGGCATTCTCCCGGTGGCGGCGGGTATGGCGTTGGCCGAGAAAGCCCGCCAGACCGGCAAGGTCGTCCTCGTTTTTGCCGGTGATGGAACCCTTGGGGAGGGTACATTCTACGAGAGCCTGAACATCGCTGCCCTGTGGAAACTACCGATCCTGTTTGTGGTTGAGAACAACCGCTATGCCCAAATAACCCCTATCGAGCTGGCCGTCGCCGGCACGATCCCCGGCCGCTTTGCGGCTTTCGGAATCCCTTGCTGGGAGCGCCATACGACGGATGTGCTCGAAGTAGCCGGGGCGGCCTCTGAAGCGCTGAAACCTGTCCGAAGCGGATCAGGACCTGCAGGATTAATCCTGCACACCTACCGGTTCGCTGCACACAGCAAGGGGGATGAAGTGCGTGATCCGACGGAAATTGCGCGGGCCAGGGAAAAGGATCCGCTGGTTGTGCATGGTACCCGGCTGAAAGAAGCCGAGCGAACTCGGGTCGAAGCAGAGGTTGCCGCCGGGGTTGAGGCTGCATTTGCCCGGGCGGATGCCGATCCTTTCCCGACTTTATAAGCAAATGACTACGGTTCTCGATCGTTTGAATTTTGCCCTACAGCAAGCCATGCAGAATGATGAACGCGTCTTCATGCTGGGAGAGGATATTCTGGATCCTTACGGAGGTGCGTTCAAAGTGACCCGGGGATTGAGCACCAAATTCCCCGGTCGCGTGCTGACCACCCCTATTTCCGAGGCTACGATCGTCGGCGTTGCCAGCGGGATGGCCCTGCGCGGCTTGCGCCCGGTGGCTGAGATCATGTTTGGTGATTTCCTGACCCTGTGCGCCGACCAGCTTGTCAACCATGCCGCCAAGTTCCGCTGGATGTACAACGATCAGGTTCGCGTACCGATCGTGGTGCGCACACCCATGGGTGGGCGGCGAGGTTACGGCCCGACACACTCGCAATCGCTGGAAAAGATGTTCCTGGGGGTGCCCGGCTTGAGGGTGGTTGCCCCAAACACCCTGGGTGATCCGGCATTGTTGCTGCAGAAGGCAATCGATGACGATGACCCGGTGCTTTTCGTCGAGCACAAGCTGCTCTATCCCCGCCCGCTGCTCGAAGCCGGCCGGGGTGACCTGGCTGATTTTCATTATGAGCAAACCGGTCAGAACTACCCGGCCTACCTTCTGCATGTCCCCGGGCAGACAAAACCCGGGGTGACCCTAGCCTGCTACGGGTATAATTTCGAACTGGCTCGAAAGACTGCGCTCGACCTGCTTTACGAACGCGAAATTTATGTTGAAATCGTCCTTTTTTCAGAGCTCAGCCCGTTCAATATTTCCTCCTTGATCAATTCCCTTAACCGCTCCCGCCGCTTGCTGACCGTCGAAGAAGGCAGCCTGACGCTGGGGTGGGGAGCAGAGATTGCTGCGCGTGCTGCAGAAGCAGGCATCCCCGGATTGAAAATCCGCCGCCTGGCAGGGCTTGACCTGCCTGTTGCCAATTCGAGAGTGCTGGAGGATGCCATCCTTCCAAGCCAGGCAGCACTTACCGAAGCTGCCCTCTCCCTTGCTGCATCCTGATTGTTCTCCTTCAGGGAACCCGATCCGCTCGAACTCTTGGCTCAAAGTGATCCATGATTAAAGCCGACATCCTTGTCCCTCTGCTCAATGCCAATGAACCTGAAGCGCGCCTGGTCAAAGTCCATGTCAGGGAAGGCCAGGCCGTGGAAAAAGGCATGATTTTATTTACACTCGAGACGACCAAAGCTGCCACCGATTTGGAGGCTCCCTTACCGGGGCACATCCGCCTGCTTGCCGCCGAGGGGGATACGCTGGAGGTAGGGAATCGCCTGGCTGTGATCACCGAGACGGCCGACGAGAGGGTGGATTTTATGTCTGCCGGTGAGGTCCCTTCGGCAGAACTCCGCATCACCAAACCTGCCCGGGCACTGGCAGAATCGCTTGGGCTCGACCTGTCTACCCTGCCGAATGACCAGCTCATCACGGAGGAAGTCGTCCGGCGGTTTGCGCAGCCATCCTCCAAAGTCGAGCTCTCCCTGCCTGCCTCCGAAAAGCCTTTGATCCTCATATATGGCGGCGGCGGCCATGCAAAATCGGTCATGGAAATCATCCTGCAGATGCAAGAATATGCCATTGCCGGGATCGTGGATGATGGCATCCCTGCTGGAACTGCCATTTTGCATATCCCGGTTTTAGGAGGCAGGATGCTCCTCGCAGCCCTTCATGAAAAAGGTGTCCATCTGGCAGCCAACGGTATCGGCGGGATCGTGGACATCAATGTACGGGTGAGGATATTTGAGTTGTTGGAGAAGTACGGATTTTCTTTCCCAGTCCTAACCCATCCGCGGGCGACGGTTGAGCCCAGTGCCCACCTTGACGAGGGCGTCCATGTTTTTGCGAACGCCTATGTTGGGTCGGAAGCAAGGCTGGGAGCGCGCTGCATGGTCAATACCAACGCGGTGGTCTCTCATGATTGTGAGATTGGGGCGTACAGCCATATTGCACCGGGCGCGCTGCTGGCGGGACACGTCCGTGTGGGTGAGCGGGTGCTGATAGGGATGGGGGTGACCACCTCGATCGGTGTGCGGATTGGTGATGGGGTGCGGGTGGGAAACGGGGCGATTCTCCTCGCTGACATCCCGGATAGGACCATAATCCAGGCTGGAAGATTCTGGACGGGAAAATAGGCCTATGCTGTCCGGGGTTCATTTTGTCCGGAAATCCAGCCGGCATGCCAACCTGATAAACCGAAAAACTGCTCCGTCAAACACCTTCAGTGACGATCATCTTTGAATGCGCGTATTTGTGACGCAGCTCCCGCGCCGGGGCATATTCGGGCGAATTCAGCCAGGCCTTGGCCTGCCCGGTATTTTCAAATTCCAGGATGACCACCCGGCTGGTAAGCCAATCGCCTTCGAGAGTCTCTGTATTCCCACCGCGAGCCAGATAGCGGCCGCCGTATATTTTTACAGAGGAAGGAGCAAGCTGTTTGTACGCCTCGTACCCGGCTGGGTCGGTGACATCGATATCCACGATGACGTACGCTGTCATTGGTGCCTCCTGAGTTGAAATCCTCGTGAGTGCGGCTTTATTTCAATTTTTGCAGACAGAGCAGATCACAATGATCGATCCGGCTTAGAAAATCCATTTGTGAGGTTGCTTGCATTACTACAGGGTTTGTGATCGGCCAGCGGAAGAAATAGTATTCAAGCAGAGGCCGATTGTCTGTGAGGATCGGGGACGCGGATTCATCCGAAATAATTTGTTGCCGATTGCGGAAAAATCCACGCAGCGCCCTAAACGGATCGATGGAGATCCCCGTCGTTGCCTGGATGGACTGGGAATATTGGGTCATGGCACTGAAGTCATATCGAAGGGGCAAGGAGCTGGCGACTGCCAGGCTGTCGAATTGGTCCACGTATGAAAAAACCATGCTGGTGGTCTTGGGCAGGATATGCGCTTCGTCCTGCCAGGCACACAAAACTCCCCCCGGGGTCAGATGCGATCGGTACAAGGCTTGCGCCTCGGCAGAATAGAGATTGTTGTGGCCCCCGGTGTAATTTCGAAGTGGGTCGATACTGATTAAATCAAAAGTTTCGTCGGGATGGGCATACAGGTAACGGCGCCCGTCATCGGCGATTAGGTGGACGCGGGGGTCTGAGATGACCTGCCGGGTGAATGGCAGGTCACCCTCCAGGAAGGGGGCGAGATCCGGGATCAGCTCCACAATGACAATATCCTCAACCCCGGGAAGATGGGAAAAGAAGTTTGCAGTATGCCCGCCTCCCAATCCGATAATCAGGATTTTACGCGGGTGGCTGGCTGCGGAGCAGATGAGAGAGGGAATTTCCCAGGCCTGGTTGGTTGGGAACAGGCTGTTTATTTCACCGCCGATCCACAGATCACCGACCAGCGGATTCAGCCGGGAGGTGGTCAGGGCTAAAACGGTTTCAGGCGTCTCGCGTGTTATCGCGTGCAATCCGGTGCCAGCCTGGTACAGCTGGGTGTAAAGCCTGCCAGCTCCCGGGGAAAAGGTCATCAGGAGGATGGAGAGAACGGCTATGACTAATAAACCCAAATTCTTCGAGGAATCCTTTTTATCCCGCGGAGGATTGGCAAAAAAGAGCAATGGAAATATCAGGCTCATCCCGACCAGGATTTTCAATGTCACTTCACTGGTCAAATAGGGAAGGAAAAAAAAGCTGATGACGAGTGTCCCGCCCACCGAACCGAGAATATTGGCAAGATGGATGTCGCCGACCCGCCTTCCGGCAACATCCGGGTTTTCGATAGCGATCTTATCAAGCACCGGCAAACCGCCTCCCATGATGAGGCTGGCAGGGAGGGCAATCGCCAGGACTGGCAGGAAGTAGGTCGCCAGATTTAGACCCAACGCCACCTTCGAAAAGACATATCCGAATTTAGGCAGGATCGGAGAAACTGGCTGTTGATAATTTAGAAAATTTTGATGAAGCAGGCTGGCCAACCACGGTTGAGACATACCCAGCCAAAAAAGTGTGATCATCAAGGCAGCCAGGATCCCTGCGATTAATTCAAGCCTGCAAAATAATTCGATCGGATTTTTAACCCGGTCGGCCCTGCGCCCCCAGATGGCTCCTCCCAAGGCCAGGCCGAATAGAAAAACAGTCAAGACGGTGGGAAAGTTGTAAACGGTACCTTTATTGATGATGCTCAGGATCCGAACCCAAAGCATCTCGTAGCCCAGGCCCAGAAAGCCGGTGAGAAAGGCCACAAAAAGGATGGTCGGATAGTTCCAGGTAGTCCGGCGGGGAGTTGCCCCTTGGAAATTCATTTCTCTTCCAGGGAGCGAAGGGATCAACCGGTTGATGAGAATTGCCCCCAAACCAATCATGAGGTTCAAAACCACCGCAATCCGGATGGCACCAGTCAGGCCGAGAAATCCGATCAGGATATATCCAGCCAGCAGCGAACCTGCCGCAGCCCCGATTGTATTGATTCCGTACAGGAGACCGACCACCTGCCCGCTGGAGTTCACCCGGGAGACGAATCCCTGGGAGAGCAGCGGCAGGGTCATCCCCATCAGGAATGTCGGGATCAGAAGCAGACCAAAGCTCAAAAGAAAAACAACCGGATATGCGCTGCCCGCCGTTGCCTTCCCGACCCATTCAAGAATATACGGACTGGCCAGGCCGAAACCTCCGATTCCAATTTCGATGCATCCGTAAACCAAAAATACAGATTTCAACTGCCGTGCAATTCTGCCGCCAAGGAGAGATCCCAGTCCAAGGCCTCCCATGTAGGCAGCCACGATGAGGGTGATTGCCGTCATGGTCACTCCGAAATACTGTTCGAGGATTTTTTCCCAAACGATTTCGTAAACCAGCCCGGCACTCCCGGAGATAAGGAATAACGCGGCGAATAGGATCAAGCGCGTGTTGATGAAAGCTTTATTCGGCTTGACTTGAATGGTCATTGGTTGATTTCTGCCTGTGTCCCGATCTACTTGCTTTGAATGAACGCCCCAATCCGATCGATTGCCACCTGCGCTTCCGGGATGTAGGGAGCGAACAATTGAAAGACGTGCCACACATTTCTCCAGATCTCTATCTGCACATCCGTCCCCGCCGTCCTCATCCTGTCTTTCAAACGGGTGGAATCGCTGAGCAGGATTTCATCGTTCCCCACCTGAATATACGTGGGCGGCAGGCTGTGCAGGTCGGCGAAAAGAGGCGAAATGAGCGGATGAGCGCGGTCCTGGCTGCCCGCATAGGCTGGAGAAAACTGCGATCCAAATCCCCGGCCGAAAATCGGGTCTACCAATCGCCGCGATTCAATCGTCTCACCTGAAAACGTCAAATCGGTCCATGGGGAGAGCAGGAAAAGGGCGGCCGGGAGGGGTTCACTGTGGTCGCGCAAACTGATTGCGGTGGACAGCGTGAGGCCTCCGCCGGCTGAATCTCCGCCTACGACGATCTTTTTAGGGGGTAACCCCTGTTCCAGCAGCCAGCGGTAAACGGACAGGGCATCCTTGAGAGCTGCGGGGAAGGGGTTCTCCGGGGCTAGGCGGTAATCAACAAGCAGAACACGCGAACGGCTGGCTAGGGCAATGCGGGCTGCCAATCCACGGTGCGTGTCCAGGGAGCAGATGCAGTATCCACCGCCGTGAAAATAGATGACGGTTTTCAAGGGATCAATCCCGATGGGTTCAATCCATTCGGAATGAACCCCGCCTGCCTCGACGGTCCGCGTAGTAACTCCCTTGGGAAGGCGGATACCCCGGCGGGCAAATTCGTCGATTCGCGTGCGCTGCTCCTGGATAGAAATACTCGGTTCCAGGATGCGGTTAATGCGGTGGAGAGAAACATGAAGGATACGACTGCGCAGGCTGGGCATAAAACCTCTTAAGGAATGAACGGAAGGGGAAATTGACCTTCGACACGTTTTTGCCTGCCCCAAAATGGGGTATACCAAAATCCTGGAGCAGCTACTGCCTCGATATCATCCCCGGTGAAGTTGGCGATAATGTAGAGCATATCATTGTCCTGGTGTTCATCCAGAGTACCCCCAATATACCAGTCCGAGCCGTTGTCGGCAAGGAGGCTGCTGTAGTGCAGCAAAGTGCCTAATAATTGGGAGAGGGGACCCCTCGAGTGGAAAGCCGCGTCCATTCGTACCCTCCTCTGAAACAGGATTCCCGGATAGAAGCCCTTAAGACAAGATTTTTCCTATCCTTGGTCTTCACCTTGTGTCTTTTCGGGTTCAGTTGAATCGAAGGTCACTCGGTTTCTTCCGGCCTGTTTGCTGGCATACATGTTCCGGTCGGCGCGGCGGACAAGGGCATTCACATCGTCTTCAAAGCGCAGCAAGGTTGCACCGATGGATATGGTTACTTTTATTTTTTGGTTATCGAGATGGATAAAAGACTGATCAAGAAGCATACGCAGCTTCTCGGCTACATTGACCAGGGTTTGGCGGTCTACCCCGTGGAGCAAGGCCAGGAATTCTTCCCCACCCCAGCGGGCGATGGCGTCATCAGCCCGGAGGTTGTGTTGCAGAGTGCGTGCGACCAGGAGAAGGATCCGGTCACCGGCGTCGTGACCGTACCTGTCATTTACCCCTTTAAAATCATCGATATCGATAAACAGGACACCGAATGGCACGCGGTGCTGTTGAAATTCCGATAAAGCTGATTGCAAGCGGATATCGATAAAACGGCGGTTGCCAATGCCGGTGAGCGGGTCAAGCAGGATGGTTTGTTCAAGTCGATTGGCCCTGCGGCGGGTGGATAGGAGGGAGGTGTTATCGCTGAAAGTCTCTACCGCACCGACGATCTCCCCCGCTGCATCCCGTATCGGGGAGGTTCTGATCATTACCGGAATGCGGTGTCCGTCGGCATGGTGGAGATAGACCTCGGCTTCGCGGGATTTGCCATCCTCCATCGTTGCATGGAGCGGACAGCCGTTCACACAAAGCTGAATGCCGCCCTCGGTAACATGGTTGAGGATATTGTCCATGCAGCGCTTGCCCAGGATTTGCCCGCTCTTAAATCCGGTGATGCGCTCCGCCCCTTTATTCCAGTAGGTGATGCGGCGCTCACGGTCGACAAAGTATATCCCATCGTGGAGGTGATCCAGGATCTTTTTATAGTCAGGGATTACATCGCGCATAGCATATCCATTCAAATATTAGAGATGAAGTTAAGCACCTGCGGGAGGAGGTCCCGGTAGCTTGGATCGTTTGCTGTTACATCCAACCGGAGCAGGTGCTTCGGGTTGACACGGGACAGCCATTCATCCAGGAGTACGTCAATGGCACGCAGGTCGCCTTGTTCGGTAATTTCGATGGGACGGCCACGCCGGGTGAAGCGATCCACGATCACCTCCAGTGGGGCAGTCAATAATACGATCCCCTCCGGAGGTGGCTGTGCGGTGCGGATATGTGAATAGAGTCGTTCGCATAGGAAAAATTCTTCTTCTCCAAGGAATCCCTTCTGTCGGAATAATCTGGAGAAGATATCGAAATCCATCTCCAGGCCGCCGTCCTGTAGACCAATCTGCTCTTGGGAGCGCAGCCAGCGTTCCTGTTCAGCGCGGAAGAGCAGGAAATCAACCTGATTTGCAAGGGCATAGCGGGAATCCTTCTTGAATAGCTCATGGAAGGGACGCGCGCGGTGTCCTTCCATGCCGGTGACAAAACTCCTCACCGAGCAAAGGGCACCTACGAGGGTTGTCTTGCCAATCCCCGCGTTACCGATGATTGCGACAATTTTACTCATATAAAAGGATGTGCCATTTATTAATAGGACGAAGCCAGAATCGGGGTAATTCTACACCTCGGTTTGAATGGCGCTGCCGCTTTCGTACCGCCGTAAACCGGTCTGGAACAAGAAAATTGCAAGGCCTAACAAGATCGAAGCGCCCAGGAACAATTCTCCGAGCGTAGCCCAGGTGAAATGGCGGACGAACTCCGCCGGCAATGCTCCCACCAGGGCAGCCGGGATGAGCGTGAACAGGATGAGCCGGGCCGAACCCTCAAACAAGGTGATGGGATAGAGTGCAAAGGTGGTCATGGCAGTCATGGCCAGGTTGGCAAAACTGGAAGCATTTCCCAGCCAGAAAGTCAGGCTGTGGACGATGACCATGAAGGCAGTGAATGCCATGCAGGCCAGGATCACGCCAAAAATGAACCGAGCCAGCCCATCCCAGCTGTAGAAACCGGAGCAGAGATAACTGAGAATGCCGTAGGTGAAATCTCCGAATCCACTGACGACCGTGCGGCTGGCAATTGTGTGCAGCAAGGTGGGGCGGGGGAAAGAAAGATAGTAGTCCAGGCGTCCGCCCACGATGATTTCACTCAAGTTGAAGACATTCCCTGCCAGAACGGATGCCAGGCCGAAGGCGGAGGCACACACGCCGAAAACCAGGAACATGTCACCCAGCTGCCAGCCGTGCAAATTCTTAAAGCGGTTGAAGAAAATAATCCAAAAAATGAAATAAACCCCATTATTTAGCATCATGCCGATCATTTGAAGAAGGAAAGCGATCCGATATTCCATTGCAGATTGGATATCCATCTTCCATAACGACAGGAGGAATTTTAGTTCACGGACCATTTTAGCCTCCATTGATGGCAAGACGGCGCGTACCCCGGGCATAAGCGAGTACCAGCAACCCGGTCATGACGAGCAGCCAGGCCAGCTGCCCGGCTATCAAACTGGCGAAGCGGTTCAGATCCGGGGAAACGAACAGACGCGCTGGACCGTACAGGGTATAAGCGAAAGGCAGGGCTTTGGCAATCGCCTGAAGCCACTGCGGGTAGAAATCCAGCGGGATGAACATCCCGCCCAGGATAAAGCCCAGTTTCCCATAGATCCAGTCGAATGGAGTAACTTCCTCGACGACGAAAGCGGCCAGGCCGATCAGTGCGGTGCTGCAGAAATTAATCAGAAAGGCTCCCAGGATGGCAGCCAGAGCCAGAGGCCAGCCGCGCACATCGGGCGGCGGTCCGACCAGAATCCAGGCGATTATCCCTCCGAACAGAAGATTTAATGTTACGCTGAACAGATTGTCACCCAGGCTCACGCTGAGCTGATAAAGGAGGAAGTTATATGGTTTGTTGAGAAGATAAGCAATGGAACCATCCCGGACGGACTCAGCAATACTGCGGACCAGGCGGGGGCGGCTGAGGGAGATTGTTTCAGTGATTGTCAGGTACCAGAGCATGTCGTGGAGGGTCAGGCCCCCGATGGAGGCTGTCCCGGCGACCGCATAGGTAACCCGCCAGAGTTGGGCAAAAACCCAGATGAACAAGACGATCATCAGGCTGCGCCAGATCAACTCTGCCGGATAGGCCAGGCTGTTGACCACCTGAATGCTGAAGACAGCCCAGTACTTCATCAGCCTTTTCATCATTGAATCTCTTTTTGTGCCAGTACGAAGAGGTGACCGGCCGCTGGATAGCTTGAGTCTGTGATCCTCTTCGCCCAGAGAGTCTGGAAATTGCATCCCTTAAGCATGGCCAGGTAAGTGTCAGAGTCGTAGTGACTCCAGTACATCGGAGCTCCCAAGTAACCTTCGTCGATATTGTCGATCAGGTTTTCCATGCCCAGGCAGAGCAGGGCAAGCCCCGCTGGTTTGAGTATGCGTTAAAAATCATTCAGGAGTTGAAGATGCTCCTGGCGCGGAATATGTATGATGGCGTAGTAGGAGCAGATCGCGTTGAACGTTTCCTCCGGAAAATCTAGGCAGGTCATATCCTTGCACAGGAATATTGCCTTGGGAAAGTTCCGCCTTGCCAGTGCATTCTGGGTTTTGGAAAAATCCACCCCGGTCACTTCGAATGTCTCGCTCAGGATTTGGGTGATCGGGATGCCCGCGCCGCAGCCCGCGTCCAGAACACGGGCACCAGCCGGCAGACGCTGGACGAGGTCAGCGAGCAACTTCACGTCTTCACTGTCATGGGTCCGGCTCGCCAGATATTTTTTTGCGATGATGTCGTAGCCCGCTTTGACAACTTTTTTATAGTCCATTAAGTTGTTCCTTCCCCAATTTGATCAGCCTGCTGATAGATCAAGCGGATCACGTCCTCCAGCGGCGGGTCGGAGACGGTGATGTCGAGCAGTGTCCCGGCCTCGCTCAACTGCGCCATCACCGCCTCAACTGGAGTTTGCCGAGTATCAAAACGCAGTTTGGCTCCATAGCGTTCTTTGGCAACCTTGAGGGTCTCAGTCCCGGTGATACAGAAATTGGCAGAGATTTGATCCGCGTAGCGCACCTCGACAAGTTTCGATGTCAGGAAGGAGCGTTTTAGTGTTGAGACCTTGTCCTGATAGACGATTTGCCCGTGGTTGATGATGATGACCCGCTTGCACAAGGCTTCGAGATCCCCGGCATCGTGCGAGGTCAGCAGCACCCCGACGCTTTCGACCTGGCTCATTCTGCGGATGGTGTCACGGATGAGCTGTTTTGCGACCACATCCAGTCCAATGGAAGGCTCGTCCAGCAGGAGCAGCTTCGGTTTGTGCAGCAGGGAGGCGGCCACTTCGCAGCGCATACGCTGTCCGAGTGAAAGCTTGCGCACCGGCGTCTCGAGCAGGTCCCCGATCTCGAATGCGTCCGCCAGGAAGGAAATGCGCTGCCTGGTCTCCCGGTCGTCCATTTCATAGATTTTTCCGAACAAAGCAAAAGTATCCCCGGCGGGGAGATGGTACCAAAGTTGTGGTCGTTGACCAAATACCGTGCCAATATGGTAGGCCAACTGGCGACGCTGTTTCCAGGGGATGTAGCCGAGGACTTTCACCTCGCCCCCGGATGGGAAGAGAATGCCGGTGAGGATTTTGATGGTGGTGGATTTCCCGGCGCCGTTCGGGCCGATGAAACCGAGCAATTCCCCTGCTTCCATGTCAAACGAGATACCGCGCACGGCCTCCACCGCCTGGGTCTCGGGATGGATCAAGGCCCTCAAGCTGGCCTTCATCCCTACTGCCTTGGATTTAGTGATAAAGGTTTTGGTGAGATTACGGACTTCAATTACAGACATATCTTATTTTACATCATCGATTAGAATTCCAATAAAGGCACCATGATGGATGAACTTTATATTCCACCCGAATTAATTCACAAATTGAGCACCACCCAGAATATTACCGTCCTTACCGGCGCGGGTATTTCCGAAGAAAGCGGCTTGCGTACTTTCCGGGATCCGCAAAACGGAGTGTGGTCCCAGGTCAGGCCGGAGGACCTGGCCACTCCGGAGGCGTTTCAGCGCAGCCCAAAACTCGTCTGGGAATGGTATGCGGCGCGGCGCGAGCGTCTGGCGGAGGTGCAGCCGAATCCGGCGCATTATGCCCTGGTAGAAATGGCCTCTCATGTGCGGGTGTTCACGCTGGTCACCCAGAATGTGGACGACCTGCATCGGAAAGCCGGCAGCCGGGATGTGATCGAACTGCACGGCAACCTGGGGCGGGTCAAGTGTTCGCGAGGTTGCGGGTTGGTGGAGAAGTGGACCAGCGATAAAGATATCCCCTGCTGTCCAAAATGTGGAGCATATCTCCGTCCGGACGTGGTCTGGTTTGGGGAACAGCTTCCCCTGGACGCACTGGAGCGTGCTGTCCAGGCTGCGCGCAGCTGTCAGGTCTTTTTTTCCATTGGGACATCCGGCCTGGTCCAGCCGGCATCCGCATTAGCTTTCTCGGCCAAGAATCAGAACGCGCTCGTTGTGGAAATCAACCTGGAAGTGACGCCGCTGAGCGAGCAAGCCGACTTCACCCTGCATGGGAGGGCGGGAAAAATCCTGCCGGTGTTGGTAGAGAAAGTATGGGGATAAAAAAAGTTCACCGTTCTTGGTCATTTCATAATTTCTGAGAAGTATTCAACAGCTTTATCGCAATGCGATCCGAGGCTTTTGTCAGACGGGCGGCTTCCGCCTCGTCGAGGTCAAGCTCGCCTGAACTCGGCGCGACTTAAATAATTGGCCATCGCTTGCTGTCCGGCGGCGACCAGGAGGTCCCGGCGCTGGTCGGACATATTAAACTCGGTCGTCCGATAGCCTTTAGCAGGCAAATGTACTATGATCTTTTCGTAAGCCTCCTCCACCATCTTGTCGTGAGCGGAAATGGCTGTGTCCAGTAAACCGGTAATGCGTCTGACGGTCTGGAGTTCGGTCAGGCCGGACCCGGTCCCCTGTGCTGAAGGTGATTCGGTACCCGGTACCGGCAGGGATTGGTCAATCAGCAGGCCGAGAACCGGGTCGGTTTTTTTCTCGCCCATGACATCGGTCACGTCTTTCAGTTTGGACAGGAATAATTCCAGGGGAAAACAGGATAGGAGCCCTCCGTCCACAATGGTGTGGCTGGTAATATCCTGACCTCGGTACTCTCCCCATTCCGGCTGCCAGGTGATCTCCTGCCAAAGCAGGGGAATGCTCATTGACATGCGGACAGCCCAGACCAGAGGACAGGCAGGTGCAGTGAGATGGTTGAGCACCAACATCATTTGACCGGTCGTATCCGCAGCGACCACTGAAAGGTCATTCTTCGTTACAGCATAAAATTCTTCCAGGGACATCCTGCTGAAGTTGCGCGGATGATTATTGAAAGTACCTGTATCCATCCTGACTTTCAACCAGTCCAGGAAGTTATCCGCAGAATACCAGCCCCCTCTCTGTATGAATGAAAAAATGTGCCGGTCAGCTGGCTGCTTTGCCAGCCAGTCGATTAAATGCTCATCGAAATTTTTTTCAATAGATTTAGGGACCAGGTGGATATTGATATCCTGGAGCAGGATGAACAGATCGTTCCCTTTGAGGTCATTTCTCGTGAAAGGGGCCGGGAACCCCATGAACCCCTCGAAAACGGATTCCCCATCCTGTTTCTCAGACAAGGCGGCCTGCAGTTCTTGCGATCCATACCCAGCTGCCACCAGGGAGGCGGTAATTGCACCCGCAGATGTACCCAGCAAACGACCGTGGGTGTTGCCATGCTCTTCGAAAGCTCTTAAAGCGCCGACGAAGACTATTCCTTTAGCCCCACCGCCTTCGAAAACCAGGTCATATTTCATTATTTTTATCTCCCTCATTTTGAAAGCTTGAATAAATCAACCCAAAAATAATCTAAATGGTCATAATTGTCAAGGTAGAGACACACCCAACAGTCTGCTGCTGGCGGATTTATCCCTTAGCCGTAAAATGCCCCATTCCAGGCTTGCAGCGTGATTTTCAAATTACCCCCGTTGAGAGCGACTTTGTCAAGGCTGATCAGGTTTTGAAGGTTAAATCCTTCCGGCCAGCCCAGGGAAGTGCAGGGGACCTCAAGGTGGCGTGCCTGGCTGGAGGCGTTGAACATTACCACGACTTTTTCTTCGCCCAGTGTCCGGCCGAAGGCATAAAGGTCATCCTGGGCGAGCAGGGGAACAAAATCGCCCCGGCGCAAGGCCGGTGTCCGTTTACGCAGTGCGATGAGCTGTTTGACCCAGGCATTCAGATCTTTGTCCCAGTCAGCTTCCTGCCAGGGAAAGGCGCGTCGTGAGTCCGGATCGCTGCCTCCCTCCAGCCCGATCTCATCCCCGTAATAAATCGCCGGCGCTCCCGGGAATGCCATTTGAAAGAGAAAAGCCAATTTAATTTTTTCCTGGTGACTGTCGACCGAAGTCTTGAAGCGCACCGTATCATGGGAATCGAGCGGAACATACATAGCAAAAAGGTTCTCGCGAGGATAAGCTTTCTGGATAGCATTAATCCGCTCCGAGAATTGGACACAGTTTTCACGTTCCTGAAGCAAGGCCAGCAGGGCCTCCCGCACTGGATAATTCATCAAGCCATCGAAATGCCTGTCATCCGTCCAGCGTGGATTGATCTCCCAGATCTCTCCAACCAGATAGGCGTCCCGGTTGGCAGACTTGACCACGCTGCGGAATTCCTCCCAGAAAGGGTCATCGTCGATCTCGTTGGGTACGTCCAGCCGCCAGCCATCGATACCCTGCTCGACCCAGTAACGGGCCACATCTAAAATATATTTGCGAACCTGGGGATTGCTCGTATTGAACTTCGGGAGGGATTTATGGTTCCACCAGCCAATATAATTCTGTGCATCTCCCGAGGTGTAAGCGTCCAGCGGAAATTTCTTGATATGAAACCATTCTTTGTAAGGAGAATGTTCCCCGTTCTCCAGGACATCCGTGAAGGCGAAGAAGCCACGCCCGCAGTGATTGAAGACCCCGTCGAGGATGATGCGCATGCCGTTGCGGTGGATGGTTTCGACAAGGGTGTGAAAGTCATCCAGGGTACCCAGTTTTGGATCGATTTTGAAGTAGTCGTAGGTATTGTAGCGGTGCGTGGACGAGGCCGCAAAAATTGGGTTTAGATAAATCGCATTGATCCCCAGGTCAAGCAGGTAATCGAAATGCTGCAGGATACCGCGCAAATCACCTCCCTGGAAACCCCAGGCGGTTGGCGCGGAACCCCATTCCTGGACGTTGGGAGGATCAAGGGTGCGGTCGCCGTTAGCGAAACGGTCTGGGAAAATCTGATAGAAAATGGCGTCTTGGGCCCAGTATGGTGTGGTCATTTTATCCCGTAGATGAGGATGATGTTTAATACCAATTTTATCCCAAGAGAGAGCGGCGTTTGGTGAAGGATTAGAAACCTGCAAAGCTTTTCTGATCCCCAAATGGTTACCGGTATGCGGATCGGCCTGTCTCCCACGAAAGTCTGGGCATCAATTTCATTCTGGTATTTTTGTCCGGTGACGAGCGAGATCTTTCTAGGTCAGAGGTGTCCTGCTTAAAAAATATTGAGGACCAGATTGTACCGCGGGTTGGAGAATATCAGTCGATTTCTTTTGATATACTTTATAGGCATAAGATTAATACTTGAGTTTAGAGTAGCGCACTAAGCGCAAAAAAAGCGCTGACGAAAAACCTGAACTTTAACAATCGATGCAGTCAATCAGAAAGTAGTCATGGGCTTGCAGTGGCCGGGTTTTGCCCCGTTTTCGCCTTTTTGATCACAGGAAACCGTATTCTGGGGTTGGGCCGATAGCCTTTGGTGCGTCCTGTGCCTTTTCCAGTGACTCTGGGTGATCGAGCGGGTGTGCCCAACTGCAATAAATATCGTAAAGCGGTTCTTTGTACCTGGCCAGGGGTCAGTTCTTTCTGTTGGCCATCCCGAATGCGGGGCTGCCAGGCTGGGCGAGCATCTGCAACGGCTTCCCGCATCAACAGCAACTGCCAGTAAGCCAGTGCACACAACCACATCCATTGCTCTGTGCCGACCAGGTCGTTCGAGCGACTGGCATTCAAACCCATATGCTGTTTGAGGAAGCGGAACATATGCTCGATGGCGAACCTCCACAAGTACATCTTGCAGAGATCCTGGAGAGAGACCGTCAGTGGCCCAGTCCAGAACAACCACATGGGTCTTTTATAGCGGGGCTGCCCATCTGCTTTCAGAAACTCGACCCGCAGCAGCATCCCCACCAGCGTGGAAAGCTTTTTGAAATGCAATCCCTGCCAGGCCTGCAGACGAACCGTTTGGGAGCGCAACTGAAATGTCTCCGTACGATCCGGTAGCCGAGGCGGGCTGGAGAGCTTGAAGCGAGGTCCATGTTTGCAAGGGGCGCCCTTTTTCCTCGCCTGGCGAGCCTTCGGCTGCTCGTACAAGATCAGGTTGCTACGCAGTCGAACGAGCGCAAAGGTGTTCTTCAGCAGCAAAAAGACTGCCAAAAAGACCTGATTCCCGTACAGACTGTCTTCCACCACCACTTTGGGCTCGGGGTTACGCTGGTCCAATTCCTGGACTTGCAGGCTGCCTACCTGGTTATCGCTCAACTCCGCATCTATTCGTCGCAGATCCTGTGGCGCCACCCAGGAGGTACCCCATTTCAGCAGCCGCACCAACCAGGAGTACTTGTGCCCATACCGCACCGGCTCGTCCTTCTGGCTTTTCAGGGAACAGCGTTCCGGCAAGGTCTCTGCCTCTGGACGTTCATTCGGCGTCGCATCCAGCCCGTATACTTCATATCCAGCAATCGTTTCACTGTCGCCAGGCTGAAATGACAGCAGGGTTTCCGGTAGCCTATCCAGATCGAACTCTGCATTACGAAGTGTATCGTAGACCATGCTGAACTTGCGCCGAAATGGCGTTTCTTCGCTCAGAGCCACTGGAGATTCAACATGACTGGCTACTGTCAGGGCATCGATCAGATCCATAACAGCGTCCGGACGTTTGCGCAGATTCTGATATACTGCGTCTCGGAATTGTTGGATGAGTTTTTCTGTCACAAGAAAACTTCTACCAGCAATTCCACTTTTTGTTAAGGTCCAGATTCCTCTATTGGAACTCTAAACTCAAGTTAATAACCAGAAAGGTTAATTGTGACAACTCTTGAAATTGACCGGCTGGCCATCCTGACGATCTCCGGCTCGCAATCTGCCTCTTTGATGCAGGAACTGAGTCAGGAAGATTTCCATTTTACGGTCATCGACAGCAGTGGAGGAATCCTGCGCGGGTCGGAAATGGTCCTGCTGGTGGGTTTTCACTCCGTACGAATGCCCGCCCTCCTCGAAGCTGTTCGCCGGTATTGCACCCCATACCGGCAGTTCATCCCTGCCCAGGGCTTCCCGGCCGGAGAGTCATCGACTGCGCCGATGGTCGAAGTCCAGCTGGGCGGAGCATTTATTCATGTAATAAATGTAGAACGGTTCGAGCAGATTTGAAAGAGGTTTAAATGAAGCTGATGCTTACCATCGTTCGAGATACCGATTGTGACAACCTCGTCCAAATTCTCCTGGATCACGGCTTCCGCGTTACGCGGGTAGCCAGTACAGGTGGGTTCCTGCATAAAGGAAATGTCACATTGATGTCAGCAGTGGAAGACGACAAAGTGGAGGCGGTGATCGACCTTTTGCGCCACACCGGCGACCCTGGAGAGGAAACCCCTCACCGGGCGACGATCTTCATTGTGAATATGTCCTACTTCGAACAGATTTAGATCCATGCTGCGTTCTTGGTTTCTGATTTTTCGAGCTCGCACACGCCGGGCATTTCGCCGGTTCACTTGGGGCGGGGATTGGGCGCTTCCTCTTCCATCAAAAATCAAGCACAACCTGTACTGGTTTTTCTTTGATGGGCTGTTTTCCTCCGCCACTGACAACATCATGGTCACCTACCTGACCCTGTACCTCCTCGTCCTGGGCGCGACCAAAACCCAGGTGGGCATCCTGAGCTCCATCTCCAGCTTGAGTTCGGCATTGATTCTTCTGCCGGGGGCATTCCTGGTGGAACGGATCGGTCACCGCAAGGAAATCACGGTTTTTTTTGGCGGGGGTGTCGCGAGGCTCGCAATCCTGGCTCTCGCGGTTCTGCCGTTTTTTCTTAGCGAACCGGCGCTTGTCTGGGTGGCGATGGGTTTTTCAATCACCCGGGATACGTTCAACAACCTGGCCTTTCCTGCCTGGATGTCCATCACCGGAGATATCGTTCCCATATCAGGGCGCGGCCGGTATTTCGGCGCCCGGAACTTCATCATGGGGATTGCTGGGATGCTGGTCGTTTTCGTCGTCGGCGAGTTTCTTACGTATACAGTCAGACCACTCGGATTCCAGATTGCCCTGGGCCTGGCATTTGCTGTGGGCATGTTTTCCACGTTTAGCTTTAGCCGCTTGCAGGATCCCAAAGGGCAGACCCCAATTTTGACGTTGGAGCAGCCATTATCCTTGCGCGCGATCATCACCGATATGCGCGGGCATGCCCCTTTCGTTTCTCTGGCGCTGGTCATGGCTTTGTGGAACTTTTCGGTCAATATCGCCAGCCCCTTTTTTAATGTCTACATGGTCGAGAATTTGAAATTCACCGCCAGCATGGTCGGGATTACCAGCATCGTATCCAGTGTGGCCGGTCTGGTGGTCCAGCACCGCGCGGGAGACTTCTCCGACCGCCTCGGCCCGCGCAGGGTACAGTTGATCAGCATGGCGCTCATCCCGATACTCCCGGCAGCGTGGGTTTTTATCACCCAGTTTTGGCATGTCGTCCTGCTTAACTCGTTCGGCGGTATGCTTTGGGCAGCTTTTAATCTGGCTTCTTTTAATTTTCTTCTGTCCCTCACCCCTGAAGCTCAACGGGCCCGTTATTCAGCAATCTATCAGGTCTTGATCACCCTGGCCCTGGCAGGCGGAGCGGGCTTAGGAGCCTGGCTGGTGACGCAGTTCAGCTACCGTGCCATATTTCTCGGCTCGGCGGTCGGGCGGCTTATTGCCGGGATCCTTTTCGCCCGTTTCGTCTTTGTGAAAGAATCCAAACAAATGCCCGCAGCCTCCTGAGACTTGTTTCAGAAGGCGAGGCAACAAGAATGAATACTTGCCCCGGCCTTTGGATCCATGGTTTATGTTATTTGATTAAATTTATTCACTGGGGAGGGGTGGACTTCAACAGCAGAAGGATCGTTTGATAAGCCGGGATTTCCTGGATTGGTTTGTAGTTCGAAAATCCTCCTGAAGCAGTGACGGTCAGGTCAGGATAGGAACTTTTATCGATCAACGACAGAAGGTGATAGACGCCTTTGGGCTGTGCACTTTGATCGAGGGAGAGGCTGTAACTGCTGATTGAGGTGCTGGTCAGGTTAGCCAATACCAGCACTGCCTCCGCTTTGCTGAGACGCAGGTCAGCAAAAACGCCCGGATTGCCAGTCGTGATCAGATCTAAATCCCCGTTAAGCAAAGCATCGTTTTCGTTCCGAAGTTGGATGAGGGTCCGATAATACGTCAAGATTGAATTCCCGTCATTTAATTCATTGGTGACATTATAGGTTTGGTAATCTGGGCCGATGGGCTCCCACGGGGTACTCGTTGAAAAACCTGCATTACCATCGGACGCCCACTGCATTGGGCGGCGTATTTGTTCGTCCGGTTTTTCACCTTCCATCCCGATTTCTTCCCCATAGTAGATAAAAGGGGTTCCTGGCGAGGTCAGCAGCAAGAAGGCAGCGGTTTTGGCTTTGTCCACATTTCCATTCAGCTGCGACATGACCCGATTCTGGTCATGGTTGGTCAGAAAGGTGGCGAACCTCCAATCCGGCATCGCCTGCTTTGAAAAAGTCAGTGCGCTATCGATGGCTGAACTGGTCCCGCCGTTTGCGCTGTTTACCATGCCGCCGGCGATTTCAAAATTGAAGATCATATCCATCTGGTTTCCGGTGTAGGTGGATGCCAGGGAGGCATCGCTTCCGAAGACTTCACCCACGGTGAATGCATCCGGATTATCTGCTTTGTATGTGGTGTAAAATCCCTTGAACCAGTTATGAGTGGAAAGAGTGTTGACTTGTTTTTGCCCCTCCTCGATCAGGTAGTTTGCCGCATCGATGCGGAACCCATCCACGCCAACCTCGTTCAACCAGAACTGAACCACCTTGCGCATCTCGGCAGTCACATCAGGATTGTTATAGTTCAGGTCCGGCATGCCGGGACCGAATATGCCATAATAATATCCAGATTTACCGGCATGCCAGGCGATACCCAGGGGACCCAGATAACCGGGGTCGGTGGCTGACCAGATATACCAGTTGCGGTACGGAGATTGAGGGTTATTGTTCGCTTCGACAAACCAGGGATTTTGGTTTGAGGTGTGGTTTAGTACCAGGTCGATGATGACGTGCATACCCCTTTTGTGCGCCTCGGCGAGCAATCTTTTAAAGTCGTCCAGTGTGCCGTAGTCGGGATTGACGCTGAAATAATCGACCACGTCATAGCCATGGTAGCTGGATGAGGGGTGGATTGGCATCAGCCAGATGGCTGAGATGCCTAGATTTTTGAGGTAGTCGAGCTTTTCTGTAATACCGTTGAAATCTCCGATGCCATCCCCATTGCTGTCAAAAAAACTACGCACAAAAATCTCATAGAACACGGCCTGCTCCCACCAGAAATACGAAGCGGGTGTCGCTGCTGTCTGGGAGGCAGCCGCGGGCTTATTTGAAAGCGGCCTCATTGAGGGGACGCAGGCAGCCATCAACCCGATGATAATGACGATGATCAGAAATTGCTTCACGGCAGGCTCTCTAGAGTGCCATGAGGCGGTTTTGGAACCGCCTATCATTTTTATCCTTTAACGCCACCGATGGCCAGACCGCCGACGAACCAGCGTTGAATCAAGAGGTATATGATCGTGACCGGCAGGGCGATCAGGATGGACATTGCAGCAAAATGCGACCAAGGCGTGCTGTCCGAATACTGGCCGACCATGTTGTACAAGGCCATCATGAGGGTGAAATCATGAGGGTTGGTCAGGAAGAGCCAGGATGTGGCGAACTCGGTCCAGGTGCTCATGAAACCCAGGAAGAAGGTTACTGCCAGAACCGGTGTGGACAGAGGCAGGGTCACGCGGAAAAAGGCGGAGACTTGACTACACCCATCAATCCAGGCGGCTTCTTCGAGGTCCCTGGGAATTGTATCCAGATAGCCTTTCATATTCCAGATCGCGAACGGCAGCGAGCCGGAGAGGATTGCCAGCCCCACGCCGAGGAGTGAATTTCGCAGATTAAATATTGTTCCTCCGATGGTGAGCTGCACTTTATTCAGAAGGACAAACAACGCCGGCAATGTGGCGATGGATGGCAGCATCAGTACGGTCAGAACTGCGATCATCAGGACCTGCCTGCCTTTAAACCGCAGGCGCGAGAACGCGTAGGAGGCAAAGACTCCCACGATGACCGAGGCGAGCCCCGTACCGGTGGCCAGCCGGAAACTGTTGAACATCAGTTGTGGGAGGTCGACCGGGTTGGGGGTGGGTTTCGCAAGAACGTCTTTATAGGCCTGGAGAGTGGCTCCTCCTGCAAATGGGTTGAGGCGCAGCGTGGTGGGACGTGCAATGTTCCGTGGGTCAAATGACATGCTGACGATCCACAGGATGGGATAGATGACTGTTGCCGCCACAATCAGCAGGAATAACTGGCTGAGCAGCTGTGACCAAATGGTCATTCCGCGCTCGCCGGAGGATCCCCGGCTTTGCAAAATCCATTTAATGCGCATGGAAAAAGGTATTTTTGTTGATTCAGACATCGTAGCTCTCCGTTGCGCGAGTCAGTGCATTGGTAAGCAAGGTGAGGCAAAGTAATACGAGGAAAATATACACGCAGAAGGCTGCCGCGACACCATAGACATGCTGCTCGTTGATCAGGCGGTAAGCAGCTGTGATCAAGATTTCCGTCTCCCTTAACGGTCCCCCGCCGGATAAGAAATAGATCAGGCTGAACAGGTTGAAGGTTGCGACGATGCCATAAACTGCGGCTGGGACCATTGCCGGACGGATCAGCGGGAGGGTTATTCGCCAGAACTGCTGGTTTCCCGTTGCGCCGTCCATGGTCGCCGCTTCGTATAAATCTTTTGGAATGCTCTGCAGGGCTCCACTGGCAACGATGGTCATGAAAGGCCAGCCCAGCCAGATATTCGTAATGAGTAGCGCAAAATACGACAGCGGCAGTGGTATCCAGCTGATTGGATAGTTTACCTGGCTAATCCATTGGATATGGAAGAGGTTCGGGCTTAAATTCAAGAAAAATTTACCCAAGATTGCCAGCCCCTGGTTGATTGCACCATAATCTGGATCGAACATATTCCGAAAGATGTTGGCGATGATAATCTGTGGGAGCACGATCGGAAGGATATAAAGGGCCCGGTAAATCCCTTTGAACCACAGACCTTGGCGATTTAAAACGACAGCGATAAGGATCCCTAGAGAGACATGGATAATCACATTGGAGAATGTCCAGAAGAGATCGAAGGCGAGGATGTGCCAGAAGTTGAAATAGGACAGCCCCAGCTGATTGGTCAGGATGTTGATGTAGTTGGCTAACCCGACAAAATTGGGACCAGGAGCGGTTGCGCGTAGATTTTTCAGACCATAATCGGTGAATGACATCCAGACTTGATAAAGCATTGGATAATAGGTAATTACTCCCATGATTATGAAGGCCGGGAGGAGATAATAATAGGGACTGATATTCCTCCAAAAAGGTTTTCTTTTTTTCCTCAGCAATTGATCAGCAGGCGGGCTCTTCGTTAGAGTGGTCATATTCACCTCATGCGGTAATCTGGCGAATGCGGATCTTCCAGTTCAGAAGAACGGTCATCTCTGCGGGGGAGCGCCAGACCATTTGGCGCTCCCCCGAAATGCGATCATGAAACGGGTTTGATGTGGATGGATTTTGCTCGTCTGAGGTGACTCATGTCACGACTGCTCGCTCCATCCCCTTTATTGAATGCTTATTACTTTTTATTGGCAGTATTCATGGTCTGGCAGGCAGTCGCAACAGCCGCGGTTGGAGTGGCTTTGCCCGAGACAACCGCTGTAAGAGCGTCACCGAACGGACCCCAGTAGTTGCCAAATTCAGCAGATTGTGGCCTGGGGAAGCCTCCGGCAGCGATATCCGCGAACGCCTTAACCATAGGATCGGTGGAGGTCACATCGGTACGCGCGGCCGGGTCACCCGCTGTGTTTTCGTAGGCGGTCAAACCATCTTTCCCGAAGATGTACAGGGCCAGGTTTATGGCAGCCTGCTTGTTCTGGCTGTTGGGGTTGATGTACCAGCCATCAATACCCATCATCGCCATGAAGGCGCCTTTCGGGCCGGTTGGCTCTGCAACAACACCCAGTTTACTGCCGAGATTTTTCTCGAAGTCGCCCAGCGTCCAGGGACCTTCAAAGATCATGTCCAGCTGGCCCTGCTCGAAAGCGGTGTCGAGCTTGCCTTCGTCGCTGTCGACGGTGGCACCAGCTTTCTGGAGATCGGCGAGGTATTGGAGAGCGTCGGCGAAGCCAGTGGTCTGGTCAGCAATGCACTTTCCGGTACTATCCGTCAAGGTGCCGCCGAAGCCTGAGAAGAAGCCCCAGATATAGTAAGCACCATTGTTGACAAAACCCAGTTTCTTGCCGGATTTGACCAGGTTCATCAGATCGTCCGTGGTTTTGGGTGGATTCGGGACGGTGGATTTGTTGTAATACAGCCCGACAGCTTTGGCGATTCCAGGGACCGCATAGATCTTGCCGTCAACGGTTACGCCGTTGATTCCTGCCTGGGTATAATTGGTAAGCTTACCCGTCAAGTAGGAGTCAATTGGGGCGATCAGGCCAGCACGGACCTCACTGCCCAGATTATCATTCGGGGCGGTGAACATATCCGGCCCGCCGCCAGCGGCAGTGTCGGTCTCATACTTTGTGTAAAGCTGGTCAAAGGGTACTTCCAGCAGGGTAATCTTGATTTTTGGGTTAGCTACCTGATAATCATTGACCAACTTGGTGATTGTGGCTTCCTCGGAGCCTCCGGCATGATAACCATCCCAGATGGTCAGGCTGGCTGGGGCGGCAGCGGGGGCTTTAGCGCCACACGCGGTCAGCAACATTGTTGCGGAAATTACAACGCAAGCCATGGCAAACAAGGTTCGCTTCATTTCCTTCTCCTTTTTACTAAATAAATTGGTAAGGTGGTGATCACCTGGACACGACAAGGTACACCACAGTGGAAAAAACTAGATGGTTAATGTTCTTTTTGCTTTTTCCGGGACAAGCGTGCCTCCTTTCTGTCTGCAACTTGATGGAGTGCGACGCTCAAAGCTTGGATGATTGCACCTATACTCGAAGAACGACGTCCGAGCATGGCGGTCGTAATGCGCACGACGCGCGTGGCAGCTGGAAGACTTCGTCGTTGAACAACCTGACGGATCGGCTCAAGAAGAATATCTCCGGTTTGTGCCACCCCGCCGCCGATGATTACCATGCCTGGATTGAACATATTAACCAGACCAGCAAGAGCAATTCCAATATGAGACCCGGCCTGTTCCAGAATTTGCTGCGCTACCAGATCTCCCTGGCGTGCTGCTTTGGCAACATCCCGGGCAGTCATTGTTTCAAAGGATGGGTTATTTGCCATTTGTGTCTTTTGACCTTTTTTGATTGCCTCCTGGGCTTGCTGTGCGATTGCACGGCCGCCAGCAAAAGCCTCCAGACAGCCATGGTTCCCGCAGGCACATAGCGGCCCATTTTCGTCAATGGTTAAATGTCCAATCTCTCCGGCTGATCCAGTGATGCCGCGGTAGATTTGTCCGTCGATGAGTAAACCACAGCCGATTCCCGTACCAACTTTGATGTACGCCAAATTACTCTCGCCGCGACCTGCTCCGGCAGCCCATTCGCCTAAAGCACCTAATTCCGCATCATTGCCTAGAGAGACAGGCAGGCCCCATCGTTTTTCCAACGTGTCCCTGATCGGGAAGCGGTCCCACCCGGGCATGATCGGAGGTGCCAGAACCATGCCGGCATCTGATACGATCGGTCCGGGCACACCCAGACCAATCGCTAAAATATCTTTCAGTTCTCGACCGGTCTTCGCCAGGATATCCTGAAGAAGATGATCTGCTTGATCGAGGCATATTTTTGGTCCCTCTTGAATGTCGAGGGCTATTTCGGTTTCTTCTAGAATATGGGCTGCAAGGTCTGCAATCAGCATGCTCAGATGGCTCGCGCCGAAATCAATCCCAACCACATAACCCCGGGTTGGGTCAATTTCCAGTACAACCGGCGGCCGTCCACTGCGTGCATTGATGCGTTCTGCTTCCCGAATGATTCCGGTGGCGAGAAGGTCGTTGACGATCGCGGTCACAGCTGCACGGGTCAAACCCATCCGCCGGGATAGCTCCACGCGGGCAATGCCAGTTGGCGAAAACCGGATTAAATCAAGCACAGTATGTTTGTTAATGTTTTTTACATTTGGGGAGGATAAAGACCACATAATTGCCATTTACCTGTCTAAACAAGCCATTAAATGCACAGGAAATAACAAATTTGTTAAGTAATGATAACATAAGCCGTGAATTTGTCAATCTTTTTAACTAAATCATCCTAAAAAAATAACTGCGCACCCCCTAGCGCGCAGTTATTTTTTAAAGCGTTAATTATGTTTATTTTAGAGCATTCCAACCCGCGTATTGGGCTGTATCGCCCAGTTCTGCTTCGATGCGCAGGAGCTGGTTGTACTTGGCTACCCGGTCGGAGCGGGCCGGGGCACCGGTCTTGATCTGGCCCATGTTGAGCGCCACGGCCAGGTCGGCGATGGTGCTGTCCTCGGTCTCGCCCGAACGGTGCGATGTAACGGCCCGCCAGCCTGCCCGGTGGCAGGTCTCGACGGCTTCGATGGTCTCGGTCAGCGATCCAATCTGGTTCAGCTTGACCAGCAGGGCGTTGGCTGCATCTTCCTTGATCGCCCGGCGGACGCGCTCGGGATTGGTTACAAGAAGGTCGTCGCCAACGATCTGGATCTTGTCGCCCAACTTTTTGACGAGCAGCTTCCAGGACTCCCAGTCATCCTGTGCCAGGCCGTCTTCGATCGACACGATCGGGTAATCCTTGACCCATTTAGCCCAGAATTCCACCAGCTGCTCGCCGGTCAGTTTTTTGCCTTCCTTCCGCAGGTTATATGTCTTGCTCTCTTCATCATATAGTTCGGAGGCAGCCGGGTCGAGGGCAATGGCGACATCCTTGCCGCGCCCGGCCTTGAAGCCGGCCTTCTCGATGGCCTCGAGAATGACCTCGACCGCCTCAGAATTGGCTTTGAGCGCCGGAGCATAACCGCCTTCGTCGCCAACCAGGGTGGTATATCCTTTAGCTTTCAAGACGGCCTTGAGTGCCTGGTAAATCTCGGAACCCCAGCGCAAGCCTTCAGCGAAGGAAGGCGCGCCAAGGGGCATGACCATGAATTCCTGGGCGTCGGTGGACTGCCAGTTGGTGTGAGTTCCACCGTTGAGGATGTTCATCATCGGAACCGGCAGCAAGTGAGCGTATACCCCGCCGATATAGCGGTAAAGGGGCAGACCGAGCGCATTGGCTGCGGCCTTGGCCACCGCCAGGCTGACACCCAGGATGGCATTGGCACCCAGCTTGGATTTGTTGGGGGTGCCGTCCAGGCTGAGCAGTTCCGCATCAATTGCCTTCTGGTCGGTCGCGTCCCAATCATAAAGGCCATCGGCGATAATGTCGTTGACATTGGATACTGCTTTGAGCACGCCTTTGCCGTTGTAGCGCTTTTTATCCCCATCGCGCAGTTCCAGCGCCTCGTGGACGCCAGTTGAGGCCCCAGAAGGAACGGCCGCTCTTCCCCAAGAACCGTCGGCGAGGACGACCTCCACCTCGACGGTGGGGTTGCCGCGCGAATCGAGGATTTCCAGCCCGGTGATAATTTCGATTGTCGTGTCCATTTTCTACTCCAGGGTTTTTAATTAACGGATGTGCTCCGTCATTTTTCGTCAGTCAAGTATAATCCACTTCAGGAGTTCTCTGGAGGCCAGTTTACCCGTGCTTGAAATCCCGGATGACGATCGTCGCCAACACCAGCACTATCCGCTGCGCGAGACACGCTTTCATAAAGCCGCGTTCGTCCTGGCTAAATTCATTTTCCATTTGTTCATTGTTCTTGATGTGGATGGCGTTGATAATCTTCCGCCCACGGGCGGGATCGTCGTGGCTGCGAACCACCTGACTGAATTTGATGTCTTTCCCCTGCAGCTGGCATTAAGCCGCCCGCTATTTTACATGGGCAAAGCTGAGCTGTTCCAAAAACTTTTCCTTCGAGCCCTGCTGAAACCGTTGGGTGCGTTCCCCGTTTATCGTGGGGCGCGGGACGAGTGGTCGCTTGAACATGCCCGGCAGGTCCTGGAGGGCGGACAGGCGTTAGCGCTTTTTCCGGAAGGAACGCGCAGCTACGGCATGGGTTTGAAAGTTGCCAGGTCTGGCGCGGCGCGGCTGGCGCTGGCTGCGAACTGTCCTCTGGTGCCGGTGACGATCGAAGGCAGCCAGGACCTCTTCAAGAATTTCCCACGGCGGACCCGCGTGAAGATAATCATTTGTAAGCCGATCCTTCCACTGCCCGGCGAGCTTGCGCTGGCCCTGACCGACCGGCTTATGTTTACCCTTGCGCAGAACCTGCCAGCTCACCTGAGGGGAGTTTACGCGGAATCTCCTGCCGGGTTTTAGAGGGAGATTTTATCCCGGCTTTTTCTGTGGCTGCTTTAAGCAGCCCGACAAACAGAGGGTGAGGACGCATCGGCCTGGAGAGAAACTCCGGATGAAACTGGCTGCCCACCATATACGGGTGGTCCTTGATCTCGGCGATTTCCACGAGCATCCCATCCGGCGATATACCCGAGAAAACCATCCCCGCTTTAATAAACTCATCCCGGTAGAGGTTATTAAACTCAAAGCGGTGACGATGGCGTTCTTCGATTTGTTTTTCATGATATGCCCCGGCAGCTTTGCTTCCCGGCTGGAGCACGCAGGGATAAAGCCCCAGCCGCATCGTCCCACCCATGTCGGTAATCGCACGCTGGTCCAGCATCAGGTCGATGACCGGGGCGGATGTGCCGCGGTCGAACTCGGTCGAGTTGGCATCTTCGTGCCCCAGCACATTCCTGGCGAATTCCACGCACATGACCTGCATCCCGAGACACAACCCGAGATACGGGACTTTTTTCTCACGGGCGAAGCGGGCAGCCATAACCTTGCCCTCGATGCCGCGTGAGCCGAATCCGCCAGGGACGATAATCCCGTCCGCCGCCTCGATGATATCCCAGCATTTATCTTTCTCGAGTTCAGTGGAATGCACCCAATGGATATCCGCCTCCACCCCGGCTGGAAGTGCTGCATGCTTGATCGCCTCGCGCACCGATAGATAGGCATCCTGCAACTCGACGTATTTGCCAACCACAGCGATCTTGATGCACGGTTTCGGTTTTTGTACATCTTTCACCAGCCGCTCCCATGGGCCCCAGTCGGGCTTTTGACTGGCCTTCAATTCCAGCTTTTCAACCAGGTAATCACCGACGCCGGCTTTTTCCAGCAGGAGCGGAACCTCGTAAAGGACCTTGGCGGTGACCATCGGCACCACCGCGCGTTTTTCGACGTCGCAGAACAGGGCGATTTTATCTCGCAGGCTGTCATCAATCGGATAATCCGAGCGGGCAATGATCATGTTAGGTGAAATACCGATAGAACGCAGGGAAGCCACTGAATGCTGGGTGGGCTTGGTTTTAAGCTCGCCTGTCGCACCGATATAAGGCAGCCAGGTCACATGGGTAAAGAAAGTATTTTCGCGGCCTACCTCATTCCGCATCTGGCGCAGGGCCTCCAGATATGGCTGTGATTCGATATCACCGACGGTGCCTCCAACCTCTACCAGGACAATTTCAGCATCCGCTTCTTTTGCCACTAGGCCGATGCGGTGCTTGATCTCGTTCGTGATGTGGGGGATGACCTGGATGGTGCCGCCAAGGTAGTCGCCGTGCCTCTCTTTCTGAATCACTTCAGCATATACCTGGCCTGTGGTGAAGTTGCTGAAGTGGCGCAGACGGATGTCGACGAAACGCTCGTAATGCCCCAGGTCAAGGTCGGTTTCGGCGCCGTCGTCGAGCACATAGACCTCACCGTGCTGATAGGGGGACATCGTTCCGGGATCAACATTGATATATGGGTCCAGCTTCTGGACGGTAACCTTGAATCCCCTGGATTTGAGCAGCAACCCGATGGCGGCAGCTGTCACACCTTTTCCGACCGAGCTGACAACGCCTCCGGTGAAGAAGAGATATTTTGTTTGCATGAAAGCCTCTCCGGATTAATTATGAAATGCATTATAGACAAAGGAAGTGGGGAGGGCCTTTTTTGGCGCCCTCCCCACTTGGGTGTCTAAATGCTTGGGATTGAAATGCGTGAATATTATTCATCCAACCAATTTCATGATTTCTTCTGCAGCACGGCGCATTTCAAGAAAGATCAGGCCGAGTTTGGCATCCTGTCGGGCAAGCGCGGTGAGCACAGCCTCCTCACCGACTGAGGTGAGCACGATAAATCCCTGGCCGCCGCGAATATACACCTGTTCCAGACCGCCGCGACCCAGCTCGCCAGCAATGCGCTCACCCAGGCTGAGCATGGCTGCCGACATTGCTGAGACACGGTCTTCCTCGACATCCGCCGGAAGCGCCGAAGCCATGATCAATCCGTCCACGGAAACCACGGCGGAGGCTTCGATATCCGGGGCGGCAGCTTGCATGGCACGCAAGCGGTTGACCATTTGTTCGCTGCGGTTTTGACTCATACTTGATACTCCGGCGAGACAACGTTTTCTGTCACTCTACAATTATATGGGAATCTTGAAAAATGTACATGCTATTTTTGATTGCAGACATTCATTTCATCCTTCTTGTCAGCCATTCCCAGAAAGCCCGGCGCATAAAATTTCCGACCGTCGCGCCCACTCCCATCGCCACCGCGAGACCGCCGAAAAAGATTATGCAGGATAGATCGGTAAAAATAGGCGCAGTAACTTCCTGCCGGATGCTGGAGTTTTGAAATAGTAGGAATCCCGTAATCCACAGAACGAGACATAGAATGATGGCAATAAATGTGAGTGCACTGACGAAACGGCCAAGGAAGGTGCGCTGCTGGTTGCGGTTCACCGGATTGGTGGCCAGCATACCCACTCGCCGCAGCCATTCTTTTAATTGGTTCAAAATTAATCTCCGACTAAATTGTCCGATCAATCTTGAGTCAGCTGGTAGTTGGGTGCTTCCTTGGTGATGATGACATCGTGTGGATGGCTTTCAATCAGGCCAGCATTGGTGATGCGGACCAGCCTGGTCTTCGTGCGTAAGTCTTCCAGCGAGCGGGCACCGGCGTATCCCATACCTGAGCGCAGGCCGCCGACAAGCTGGTAGGCGAAATCATGCAATGCTCCTTTGTAAGGAACGCGTCCTTCGATGCCTTCGGGCACCAGCTTGCCGTTGCCCAGCTGACCGCTGGCATAACGGTCCTTGCCGTACCCCTGCAGCGCGCCAAGGCTGCCCATGCCGCGGTATTCCTTAAACCTGCGGCCCTCGTAGAGGACTTCCTCGCCGGGGGCTTCATCTAGGCCTGCCAGAAGGCCGCCTAGCATAACGGTGTCCGCACCGGCGACTATCGCCTTGACAATATCGCCGCTGAATTTGATCCCCCCGTCGGCAATGATCGGGGTTTTGGAGGCGCGGGCAGCCTGGGCACAGGCGTAAATGGCTGACATTTGCGGAATTCCGACACCGGCAATGACCCGTGTGGTGCATATGGATCCGGCGCCGACGCCCACTTTGACCGCGGCAGCTCCCGCCTCGATCAAGGCGAGAGTTCCCTCGGTGGTGACCACGTTTCCGCCAATGACCGGGATTTTGGGCCAATTTTTATGTAGGCGTCGAATGGCGTTGAGAACACCTTTCGAATGGCCATGGGCGGTATCGACAACCAACACGTCCACGCCGGCATCGACCAGGCCTCCAGCGCGTACCTCCAAGTCAGCGCCGACACCCACAGCTGCGCCAACCAGCAACCGGTCGCGTATGTCCCTGGCTGAGTTTGGATAATCGCGATCCTTCTGGATGTCCTTGACGGTCAGCAATCCCTTGATATGACCCGCTTCATCCACTAGCGGTAGCTTTTCGATGCGGTGTTTCTGCAGAAGGGTTTTTGCATCGTCCCTTGAAATGCCCACCGGTGCGGTTACCAATGGCTGGGAAGTCATGAACTGGCTCACGGGCAGTTTGTAATCGGACGGTTCCACGAAACGAATGTCCCGGTTGGTCAAGATACCAACCAGCTTGTTTTCCAGGTCGACGATCGGCACACCGCTGATTTTATACGTTGACATGATATCTTCCGCCTGCTGGAGAGTAGCCTCCGGCGGCAGGGTGATCGGATCGGCGATCATGCCCGACTGCGAGCGCTTCACTTTGTTTACCTCGGTAGCCTGCTGTTCAGGTGACATGTTTCGATGCAGGATGCCGATCCCGCCCTCGCGGGCCAGGGCAATCGCCAGCCGCGCTTCACTGACGGTGTCCATGGCGGCGGAGATAATCGGTATATTCAGCTGGATATCCCGGGTCAGCTGCGCTTTAATATCCGTTTCTGCCGGCAGGATTTCACTGTATCCTGGAACGATAAGCACATCGTCGAAGGTCAGTGCTTCAGTGGGTTGGAAGATATCTTTATTGATATTCATTGAATCCATTCAGCGTTTAGCCCCCGGCCCATAGGCATAGAGGGCACGCCACCTTCTTTCTATAAATTTTAGGTAGGGAGATTGCCCCCGTCAGGAGGGCTGGCTCTCCCTAGGCCCATCCCATGTCTCGCCTTAGGCGTTTGTCGGTGAATAGTCTCCTTGCTGAGGTTTAAAAGTGGAAAGTTTTTTGACTCTTGAATGCCCGAGCTGCAGAGATTGAGTGCGGAGACCCTTTCCGAAGTATAACTATTAGCTCTGCCCGAAAACGGTGTCCCTTTAGACGTTCTTTCTGCCTTGCCTCCGCGGCTGGCGAGCTCCAGATATGACAATGCAAGTATATGGTTTTTGCCAGGAGATCGCTGGCACGATTTCCGGAAATCAGGAAAAGGATGTCTGGACGATTTTACATCAAAAGGTAACAGTCCGGGCGAGAATTTAATAATTCACTTGGTGAGGGTCTGCTGTGATTTTCATCGCGATGGGCTGTTTATGCGAGGAGTCAACTTGAAGATGTTGACCCCCGCTCCTCTTCATGTTAAACTAAACCTTTATAAAATTCTCATCATGCAGGAGATTTTATGAGGAATCGGCAAGGTTGTTTGGCTGCATTGCTGGAGTTATTTCTGCTGGACAAGCTCTTTGACTGGCTGCAGCGGAGGTTCGGCTTCGGGCGCGGCTGCGTTGGAACGGGCTGCGGCATTATCCTGCTTATCGTTTTTATTCTGCTGGCGTGTTCGATCGTCACCCGGACGAACTGGCTTCGGTTTTTCTAGTCCTCAATGCGACCGATTGGTTCGATTTTTATTCTTCTCGATATCTTGCTCCTGACCGGAGGAGGATTCCCGATTGCCGCTTCCGCCCAGGCGGTTCAGCCGGTGATCACCACGCCTTCCTCGGGGGATGCCCTCCAGGGAATGGTTTCGATCGAAGGGACCAGCAAGGTGGATGGCTTTGCCTCAGCGGAGATCTCCTTTGCCTACAGCGGGGATCCGACGGGAACCTGGTTCCTGATTGGGACGAGTACGCAACCCATCCAGCAGGATGTCCTGGTTGCCTGGGATACGACGGCAATCTCCGATGGTACCTACGATCTGCGCTTGCGTGTCTACCTTTCAGATGGAAAAACCCTCGACGCCGTCGTTTCAAACCTGCGTGTGCGCAACTATACACCGGTTGAGACAGCCACACCCACCGCGGTTATCCCGCAGGCCACACCTCTGCCCACCTCAACACTGACCGTCACCCCGTTTTTTACTCCGACGGAACTCCCGGCCAATCCAGCCTCATTGACCGAACCGGATATCGCGTCCAGCATTGGATATGGGGGATTGGCTGCGGTTTTCCTCCTTTTTATCATGGGCGTGTACCTCCGGTTAAGAAGGAGATAAACCATGCCGGAAACCTTCTTAATTGTCGGGCTGGGTAATCCAGGACGAGAGTATCGCCAGAATCGCCATAATTTTGGTTTCATGCTGGTCGACCACCTGGCGGTGAAGCTGGACGCACGTTTCACGCGGCTGCAATCAAAAGCCCTGGTCGCGGCCGCGATCTATAAGGAACGGAAAATCATTCTTGCCAAGCCCCAGACTTTCATGAATCTTTCTGGCCAGGCTGTGCAGGGATTGCTGCGCTTTTACAAGCTGCCGTTGACCAGTTTGCTTGTCGTCCATGATGACATTGATCTACCCACCGGGACGATTCGCATCCGCCCGGATGGCGGCTCAGCCGGACAGAAGGGCATGGCGTCGATCATTGAACGACTTGGAACGGATGAGTTCCCCCGCATGCGAGTGGGCATCGGACGACCGCCCGGCCAGATG
The DNA here is from genome assembly GCA_963753465.1 of uncultured Chloroflexia bacterium. Taxonomy (GTDB): domain Bacteria; phylum Chloroflexota; class Anaerolineae; order Anaerolineales; family Villigracilaceae; genus UBA877. The sequence continues at coordinate 876,504 of CAVWCJ010000005.1, read as the reverse complement.
CAGGCGCCGGACTACGTTTTGCAGAATTTCTCCAATTCAGAAATCTCGATGCTTTCACAGACGTTTGAAAGCACGGTGGAGGCTATCCAGACCTTCGTGGTCGAAGGTCTGGAGGCAGCGATGAATAAATATAACGGCGCTTCCATTTGAGCTCACCGGCCAGATTTAGCCTCCCAGATTGGGTGGGTCTGCCAGCGTTTTCGGAAAAATGAGTGGTTTCCGCCTCTCTAAAAATCGGTTCAGGCACCTGTCGGCAAATATATGGAATTCCTGCTCCGGCAAATTCAAGTTCTCCCCTCCTACCAGCAAATCCTGAAGGATATCCAGGCAGGGCAGCCGCAGCCTGGCCTGGCGCTGCCGCGCGCTGCACGCCTGCCGGTCCTGGCCGCCCTGCATGCTGACCTGGAACGGCCGGTCGTCCTGATTACCGACCGTGCCGACCACGTCCTGACGCTGCATGACGAGCTTGCCTTCTGGATTCCGGGAGCGCCGCGCTATATTTTCTCCGAGCCAAACCCACTTTTTTATGAAGAGGCTGCATGGGGAGACACCACCCGGCGCGAGCGCCTGCAGGTGCTGACAACTCTCGCAGCATACCATCTTCCCTCTGCACGGAAGCCGACCACCTCCCCAGTGATCCTGACCTCGGCGCGCGCCCTGATGACACGTACCCTGCCGCGGCGCGATTTTCTCAAGGCTACCCGGCTGTTGAAAACCGGTCAGAAGATCTCCCTGGAGAAGCTGCTCGTAGAATGGGTGCAGATTGGATACCAGGCGGCGGACACTGTTCTGGAACCGGGGCAATTTTCCCACCGCGGCGGCCTGCTGGATATCTGGCCGCCGGCAGAGTTGCACCCACTCCGCCTGGATTTCTTTGGCGATGAGCTCGAAACCCTGCGCGGCTTCGATCCGGTGTCCCAGCGGACGATCGAAAAATTAAGCGAGGTGCTCGTTACTCCGGCACGGGAATATATTGACCGGGAAGAGGGTGGACACAGTGAATTCCATATTCCCCTTCTGCATCCATTTGCCGCCGGCCTGTTGGAATACATCCCTTCGGATGCTCTGGTCCTGGTGAATGACCTGGGGATGTTGGAGAGCGTAGTCGCGGAACTCGAGGAGCAGGCGGTCAAGCTGCGCAGCGAAAGCGTCGCTGAGGGGATCCTGCCCGAAGATTTTCCCATTCCCTACCTACCCTGGACGGAACTGGTTGACAGTTTGCAAAACCATGCCTGTCTTGAGTTGGGACATTCCACTGCGGAAAGTTTCCTGTCTCCGGGCGAACGTTCCTCAAAGATGCTCCGCGGAGGCGATGTGGGGGAGGGCAAAGCCCTGGCAGCACAATTCGGCCACATCGAGCGCTTTGGTGGGCGTCTGAAACCATTCATCGAATATCTCGACGGGACCGCTGCCGGGAATAATTCGATTGTCGTTGTCTCCCGACAGTGCACCCGCCTGGAGGAGCTCTGGGGGGAGCGTACTGTGGATGCTGGACGGCAGTCCGAGGTCCATGGTCCCACGTCCGTGGTTTTCCTCGAGGGCAGTCTTTCCGAAGGGTGGTCCCTCGGGAATACCTTCCTGATCACCGATTCTGAGATCTTCGGCTGGGAGCGGCCACAGCCTCGCCAGCGTCCGCGTCCGGGTGTCGAAACACCCGAAATGGCTTATGCTGATCTAAACCCGGGTGACTGGGTCGTTCACGTGGATTACGGGGTAGGGCGTTATTTCGGTCTGGTCAAGCGCCTCCTGGATGGGATGGAACGCGAGTACCTGAGCGTCGAGTACCAGAATGGCGATCAGTTGTTCGTCCCGATCTACCAGGCTGACCGGCTGACCCGCTACATCGGCCCGGACGAACGCCCTCCCGGTCTCAGCCATCTCGGAACCCAGGAATGGCCGGAGACCAAGCAACGGGTCCGGGAAGCGGTGGAAGAGGTCGCCGCGGAACTGCTCAATCTGTATGCGCGCCGCCAGGTTGCTCAAGGGTATGCCTTCAATCCCGATTCCGTCTGGCAGGCTGAATTGGAGTCCAGTTTCCCATACATCGAGACCGAGGACCAGATCAAGGCACTGGAGGCCATCAAGCGGGATATGGAATCACCCCGGCCGATGGATCGCCTGCTGTGCGGTGACGTTGGTTATGGGAAGACCGAGGTGGCTCTGCGGGCGGCTTTTAAGGCCGTTATGGAAGGCAAACAGGTGGCGGTGCTTGTTCCGACCACGGTCCTGGCCCAACAGCACTACGACACATTCCGACAGCGGTTGGCCGCTTTCCCGGTGGTCGTTGAAATGCTTTCCCGTTTTCGCACCCCTCATGAGCAGGACCAGATCCTGTACGCCATGGCCGACGGAGCGGTGGATATCGTCATTGGTACGCACCGTCTGATCCAGCCGGATGTGCAGTTCAAGGATCTCGGCCTGGTGATTATCGATGAGGAACAGCGCTTTGGCGTGACTCACAAGGAATACCTCAAGAAGCTGCGCACCGAAGTCGACGTGCTGACCTTGACCGCCACCCCGATCCCGCGCACCCTTTACATGGCGCTCACCGGTGTCAGGGATATTTCCAACCTGACCACGCCGCCGGAGGAACGCTTGCCGATCGTCACCCACATCGGCCCGTACGACCCGAAGCTTGTCCGCCAGGCGATCCTGCGCGAGCTGGAGCGTGGTGGGCAGGTCTTCTTTGTTCATAATCGCGTGCAGACCATCCATGCCATGCGGTTGCACCTTGAGAAGCTCGTCCCGGAGGCCCGCATAGCCATCGCCCACGGACAGATGCCGGAGAACGAGCTGGCGGCGGTCATGCACCGGTTTACCGGGGGAGAGGTGGACCTCCTGCTCTCGACCTCCATCATCGAATCCGGGCTGGATATCCCAAACGCCAATACACTGATTGTCGACCGCGGTGACACCTTCGGGCTTGCGCAGCTATACCAGCTGCGCGGCCGGGTTGGGCGGGGGCAGCCCGTGCTTTCGCCTACTTTTTCCGTCACCGAAAACTGCCGCCCACGGTAGAGGGCCAGGAACGCATGGAAATAATCGCTGAAAACACCCAGCTTGGGGCAGGCTATTCGATCGCCATGCGGGACCTGGAAATGCGCGGTGCGGGTGAACTGCTTGGGACCCGCCAATCAGGTCACATTGCTTCGGTCGGGTTCCATCTCTATACCCGCATGCTGGCCGCGGCGGTGCGGACGCTGCGCCGTTCGCGCGGCCTGGCGGAGCCGGCCCAGGCTGCTGCGCTGACCCTTCACGAAGTTGGTTTGCCGGTCAACGTGGATTTGCCGCTGGCTTCCGGAATCCCTGCTGATTACATTCCCGATCAGGCTTTGCGATTGCGCCTCTACCGCCGTCTGGCGGACCTGACCGACGAAGCCGCCCTGGATGCTTTGACCTCTGAGTTCACTGACCGCTTCGGGCCGCCGCCGGATATGGTCTCCAGCCTGTTCTACCAGATGCGGGTCAAGCTGAAGGCAGAAAAAGCCGGGTTGATTTCGGTCGGGATGGAAAACGGACAGATCCTGCTGCGTTACCCGCCTCAACCCGAAGCAGCAGAAGTGAGGCGGTTGCCTGACCTCGGCCCGGGCGTGCGCGGCGGGAAGAATGCTTACTGGTGCACGTTTGGCCGGGAGGCGGATTGGCAGGAAAAGTTGCTGCATGTGCTGGCACAGATTTCATGAATAAACGCCGAAATCGGCCGAGTCACCTCCAGCCGATTTCTGTTTAATCCAGCACGGGCGGGCCAACTTCGCCCGAGACCCTTATTGGCCCTCCTCGATTATTTCTGATATCACTTTTCCGTGTGCTTTCCGTCGCAAAAGGGCTTATTGCGGGATTTTCCACAACGGCAGAGCGTGGCCCGATTGCGGATTTCGTAGACATATCCATCCGCCGCTTCAATGGGTATCCCGCCACGCACCCAGAGGGGGCCAATGTCGTTGATTACCGGGTCAAAAACGACCCCGATGGAGGGTTCAAACCGCGGTTCGATAGTTATTCCGTTCTTGGCCATCAATACAAGCCGGCCCGCCGGGCAGTCTGCGACTTCCTGGATGGCAATGTTCTTTGCCTTGGGGTTATCCGATTGACGGGTATTATCCCAGACACCCCCCAGGCGGTCGCAGAAACGGGCCGAGGCGCAAAGGGCTGGGACGTCGATCAGCTCCAGCTCGGGTCCGATTGTCTTCGGTTCGGCTTGCTCGAGAATTGGCCTGTGGCTGGCGGTTTCTGTTCCGTCGAATTCGAATTCGGCATGCGAGCCATCGCAAAAGGGCTTGTTTTTCGAATGGCCGCAGCGGCACAGGCAGTATTCCTCCTCGATCGGATAATTTTTCCCCTGCTGCCATTCGCTGGATAATCCCTCCTGGTCCGGGTTGAGACACTCGTCGAAGAGTGGGATCCCGCCTGAAATGATGTAAGGACCGTCTTCACAGACCTTTATCCTCTTCGGGTTTTTGTTAGCAGCCATATTTCGTCCTCTGCCTGATCATAACAGGTTGATTGTCTTATTATTTCTTGACTGCATGGACCTGAGCGTGGTTTGCCTATGATCAGGTAATTTTAATCTCCAAACCTGCGGTAGAACCAGGTTTTTATTACCTGGGTAAGCACTACATAGATCACCAGCATCCCGGCCAGCCACGGCCAGTATGATAGTGGCAGGGGCACAAAACCAAGCAAGCTCGCCAGCGGCGAGAAAGGCAGCAGGCCGCCAACGATAACAATGGCCACGGAGGTCAGGACCAATGCTTTGCTGGCCCGGCTCTGGATGAACGGGATCTTGTTCGTACGAATCACATGGATGATCAGTGTTTGGGTGAATAATGATTCTACAAACCAGGCGGTGTGAAAAAGAGTAATGTGTGATGCATCTGGATGCGCCCAGGCGCCGTATACGAACAGCATCAGGAAAAATGTAGCATAATCAAAGATCGAGCTGACTGGGCCGATAAACAAGATAAACCGGCGGATCTCTCCGATCGTCCACTTGCGCGGCCTGGTCAGCCATTCAGTATCCACCTGGTCGGATGGAATCGCCGTTTGGGAGAAATCGTAGAGCAGATTGTTGGTCAGGACCTGGATCGGCAGCATGGGTAAGAACGGCAGGAAGATGCTGGCGCCAAGGACACTGAACATGTTGCCGAAGTTAGAACTCGCTGCCATCTTAATGTACTTAATGATATTGCCGAAAACTCCACGGCCTTCCATGACTCCAGCTTCCAGGACGAGGAGGCTGTTTTCCAATAAAATGATATCGGAGGACTCTTTAGCGATGTCCACTGCGGAGTCAACAGAGATGCCTACGTCTGCGGCTTTTAATGCCGGGGCGTCGTTGATGCCATCTCCCAGGAAGCCTACTACATGGCCTCTCTTCTGCAAGGCGCGTATGATCCGCTCTTTGTGGGACGGAGAGAGTTTGGCAAATACCGTGGTGGTCTCGGCAGCGTCAGCCAAATGCGCTTCGTCCATTGTCTCTACTTCCTCGCCGAGCAGGATATGTTCGACCGGCAAACCAACCTGTCGGCAGATGCAGCCGGTGACGACTTCGTTATCGCCGGTCAGGATCTTGACGTCCACGTTGTGCCCTTTGAGCTTGCCCAATGCTTCCGTGGCAGTATCCTTGGGCGGGTCCAGGAACGCCATATATCCCAGCAGGGTCAAATTCGATTCATCCTTGACTGTATAATGCGGCTGGTCGTTGTCACCTGGGAAGATCCGATAGGCCACGGCAATGACGCGGTAGCCTTCTGCATTCAATTCCTTAACGCGCTGTTTGCGGTGCTCATCGTGCTCGGGTAAAACTTCCAGAACACCTTCTTTGGCGATTTCCACGTGAGTGGAAAGACGCATGATTTCTTCAACCGCACCCTTGCAGATCAATATCTGCTGATGCTGGTTGTTTTCCAGGATTACCGACATGCGGCGGCGCTGGAAATCGAAAGGCAGTTCATCAATCTTGCGGAAATTCTCGTCCACCTGGAGGGCGTCGTTCAGGTCGCCGTGATTCAAAATGGCTTCGTCCATCAGGTTTTTCAAACCGGTCTGGTAGTAGCTGTTCATATACCCGTAGTGCAGGACATGGAGGTCAGGATTGCCCAGCACATCCAGGTATTTCTCCAAACTGATCTTGCCCTGGGTGATCGTACCGGTTTTATCGGTGCAAAGTACATCCATTGCGCCGAAGTTCTGGATCGAATTCAGACGTTTGACAATCACCTTTTTCCGGGACATGGCGATTGCCCCCTTTGACAGGTTGACCGTCACGATCATCGGCAGCATTTCCGGTGTCAGGCCGACCGCAACGGCCAGGGCGAACAGGAAAGCATCCAGCCAGTTGTGCTTGCTTAAACCGTTGAAAATAAAAACCAGCGGAACCATAATAACCATGAAACTGATCATCAGCCAGGTGAACTGGTTCACACCTTTGTCGAAGCTGGTGAGCACGCGCTGGCCGACGATGCTGTTCGCCAGTGTGCCAAAATAGGTCTGACTCCCGGTGTGGATGACCACCGCAGTGCCGGTGCCGCTTTCCACGTTCGATCCCAGGAAGCAAATGTTCGGCATTTCCAGTGCGCTTTTGATTGACTCATCGGCAGGGGTGGTGGTTTTTTCCACCGGCATGGATTCACCCGTCAACGTTGCCTGGTTTAGAAACAGGTCCTTTGCGGTAAGCAGGCGCACATCGGCCGGGATCATGTCACCGGACGACAGGGCGACCACATCGCCAGGGACCAGTTCCTTCAGGGATATCTCTTTTCGCTTTCCTTCGCGAATGACGGTGGCTGTCGTGCTGACCATGGCCTTGAGTTTTTCAGCGGCATTGTCCGCACGACTTTCCTGGATGTAGCGCAGCACAATCCCAAGCAGGACCATAAAAAAAATAATGATGGCACCGGTCGCATCCTGAGTCAGGTATGAAATAATCCCAAGGATGGTCAGCAAGATTACTAACGGATTCTTGACATTTTCCCACAAGCGCGTCAACCAGGTCCGGCGTTTTTCCTTGGCGACTTCATTCGGCCCATATTGTTCCAGGCGCGCCTCGACTTCAGCCGGTGTTAAGCCATTCGAAGAAGTATTAAGTTGTGTTAAGACTGTGGATATCTCAGTGCGGGAGTATTCCACCAGTTTATCTGAGACATGGATCCCGTTGTTCTTTGAGCCGTTGTTTGAGCGGAGGGGAATTTTGATGGCCGGCAGGAAGCTCATGGCACACCTCCAAAAACAAAAAAATTAGCCCCCTCGCTGGTGCTGGCGTGGGGGCGGGAATCGTTAACAGCACGAAGACCGACGGCTAAAAAGCCTTCAACCCAAGCAACGCCCAAGCAGCGAAGGAGGCGCGATGACTGCATTTATGATCCGGTTCCAGTGATAAAGTAGTTTCCATAATTATTTTTAACCGCCGCGCAGTATATGCCCGTAGAAAGGTTATGTCAAGAGGCTAATTTTAATTTGTTAGCAGAAAGTAATGTCCACTTTGCGCGAAGAAATATCCAAATGAAAGAGACAGCAAAGTAGATCTGATGACAATTAAATTGGTCCAAAGGGGTTTGGCGCCCCTCGATGAACCGAAACCCTTTGGAGTTGGGGAGATTCAGTCTATAATTGTGGAACAATTGAGTGTATCCGTATTCCCAGGAGGAGAGTTATTCCATGAGAAGGTCGCTTTCCCGTCTTGTAATTGTTTTTCTAGCCTCAGGTCTATTGGCTGCGTGCAATTTACCGCAGGCAGGCTCACCTACTCCGGATATGAATATGGTCGCCACACGCGTTGCGGCCACCCTGCTTTCATTGACGCAGTCGGCGCAACAAATTCCTCAAGCTTCCCCCACGGCAAAGCCCTCATCCACCCCGGTTGTGCCGACGAAGGCCGTGTCCGCCTCGCCGACGCTTACTATTCAAGCTTCTCTCACGCCGACGCTCACCCTTCAAGCGTCTCTCACACCAGAGCCAGGCTCGATCGCTGGAAACATCACCGGTTATCCTTACGGCAGTGTACCCAAGCTGGCGATCGTAGCCTTTGATCAACATACCACCTACCTCATGTACTGGTATTGGATTACAGGTGCCGGCCAGACATCCTACTCGATGGACGGTTATATTCCACCCTCGACCTATCAGGTGGTGGCCTACGATGGGAGCGGCCATGCGGGTGGGTGCACCACCATGGCTGTAGTGACGAGCAACCAAACAACCACTTGCGATATCACCGATTGGTCCGGATCGTATCCGGCCAAACCCTCCAAGGTACCTACGCCTTGAATGGAGGAGTATGAGAACCGGTTGGCGTGGCTTATTCATTCCGATTGTTCTCCTCACCTCGACATATTGCACCTCATCCCCCGCTTCGACGACACCCAGTCCGGCCATCGGCTCTGAAACCATACCGACTGCCCTGACCACAATCGTGCCAACGGTCACCCAGACCCCAGCATACGGTGCAATCAGCGGCTATCTCCTCTATCCAGGCGAGTTCATCCCCGAGCTGCGCGTGGTGGCATTTGACTCAAAAAATGCTGACATTTATTATTACGTGGACACAGTCCAAAACCAGAAGAGCTACAGGATCGAGAATATCCCGGCTGGCATATACCATGTGGTTGCTTATGTTCTTGATCCAGCGTCTCATCAGGCGGGCGGATACTCACAGGCCGTCCTCTGTGGAATGCAGGCCGGATGCGCCGACCATACGCTCCTGGATGTGATCGTTACCGGTGGGACGGTAACGGAACATGTGAATCCCAGCGACTGGTTTGCCCCAGCTGGGGTATTCCCGCCCAGGCCGGTGCAGTGAGAATGAAATTTCGGGGCAAGATTATTTTGCCCTGAATTTTTTTTGTGATAAAACAGAGCTCCTGTTCTATTGATGAAAGAAGAAATAATTCTGCCAGCAATGGGTGAAGGAAGATTGGGTCAGCCTGAACAATTATTCGTGGGCGACAAGTATTTAGACGCAGGGAAAAACCCGGAGTGCGCAGTATTTTAAGCTGGTCATTGTGAATCACTGGTGATTCTTAAGATGACTACCACAAGAATAGTCCGGTCAATCTAGCGCGAACGGCGAGCATTCAGGTGTGAATATTCAATTTAAAATAAACGTCCAATTTCTCGGGTAATCTATTGTGATCCTTTATGACGGACATTGAATCTGCAGATTGCGGATTGAATTTAATTTGAAATTATGTACAATAATCTTGTCTGATCAATTCGCCACAAAGCGAGTCCCGGTTACCTCCTTTCTCTAAGCCGATTACACAACCAATCAATACTGCCCTTATGACCTAGAGTCCTGTGGAAAGGGATCTTATTTTTGGGAGGGATCAGTATGGCTGCACATCAATTCAAGGTTCACAACCCGGTTTTTTCCAGCGTCGGGCATACCCTGGTATGGAGAATCACAACCTTCCTCCTGTTGCTGTCTGGAGCGATGGGAGTAACTTCCAGGCCTGTGCAGGCCGGACAGGTGGTGGCTTCACTGGCGCCTGAAGGGGTGAAACCGGCCCGGGCAGAGCAGGATGCCTATGGCCCGATCGAAAGCATTGACGCGGGTGGGGAGAATACCTGCGGGCTCCTTGAGAGCAATGGCGCGGTTTTTTGCTGGAGTGACAATTTTTTTGGCGAATCCCAGCCGGCCCCTGGCGGGTTCACCCAGGTCAGCGCAGGGATTGATCATACCTGCGGGGTGAGGAGCAACGGCATCCTGACCTGTTGGGGTGCAGGTAAAACGGTTGCAACTGATGGGCTCAATTATGGTCAGTCCATTCTGCCGGCCGGGACGTTTACCCAGGTCAGCGCAGGGCTTGATTTTACCTGCGGATTATTGAAGAGCGACGGCACGATTGCATGCTGGGGTGACAATTCTTATGGCCAATCCACGCCACCATCCGGCACCTTTACCCAGATCAGCGCGGGGCAACTGGTTGCCTGTGGGCTCAAGAGCGATGGGGCCTTGGCCTGTTGGGGATTCAATGGATATGGCGTGTCCAATCCACCCGTCGGCACTTTCACCCAGGTCACCGCGGGGAGTGAATTTGCCTGCGGGTTGAAGAGCGATGGAACTCTTGCCTGCTGGGGAATAAATTATTCTGGCCAGACCAACGCGCCGGCTGGGATGTTCACTCAGGTGAGCGCAGGGGAGTTTCATGCCTGCGGACTGAAGAGCGATGGCACCGTAGCCTGCTGGGGAGAAAATGAAATGGGTGAGGCCAATCCGCCAGCTGGCACCTTCACCCAGGTCAGCGCGGGGTGGAGTATGACTTGCGGACTGAAGAGCGACGGCAATCTGGCTTGCTGGGGAGGTAATTTTGCAGGCCAGTTAAATGCGCCGATCTTCATCTCCGGCAGCGTTGGGGTGGCTGGAGCAACATTAAAGTATACCGAAGGCAAGCATGTCGAGGTTACCATATCTGCTTCGGATGGCAGCTACGTGTTCGCCGTTCCATCCTCCTGGTCCGGGACAGTCACACTTTTCGAACAGGGGTATACATTCTCTCCGGTTAATCGTTCCTACACCAATGTTTTGGCGAACCAGAATGCTCAAAACTATATACTCACTCAGTTCATAACGATCTCAGGTAATGTCGGAGGAGCTTGTGCAGCCCTGACTTACAGAGTTGGGAATAATATCGAGACCGTTATCGCCGATAACAAAGGGAATTATTCGCTGGTTGTGCCCTGCGGCTGGTCGGGTACGGTAGTGCCGTCTTTGCAGTGTGTCGGCCGTAATTGCCTCTCGCGATATACCTTTACCCCATCCCAGAGGGCGTATACCAATCTTCTAGCCGACCAAAGCGGTCAGAATTACACGCTAAAAAGGATATATTGAGGTTTTCTTCCCTCGGCCGTCTAAACCTGGCGTCAGAGGATGTCACCCCGAAAATCATTCATAAGAAGCCACTCAACGGATGAGCTCAGAGGCATCCCGTGTTGGAAAGAGTAAACACCCCTATAATCCAGCTTAATCTCATAAAGATTTGAACCATTTCTGACCACGCCAGACTGCATCTTCAAAGGCGAGATTGAATTGTGTTTGATCAGTTTCGAAATCCAACACAGATCTTGATATAAATACTCTCCCCGTGATTTTTCCACTTAATTTGAGTGTGTAGGCTTTGTCACTTAACTCCGGCCTGTAGCCTTTCAATATTAATGTTGCTTTGTATTTTGGGCGTTCAGCTGAATACGGAGGTGGAATGAGAGATATCTCAACTGTTACCTCGGCTATGAGTTGATTGTTGTTCAGGTCCAATAGCTGACCGGGCGCGCTTCTGGTTTGAGGAGACATATTTCCTCTAATGAGAATTTTGATCTCTTCACTTTATTAGAGTTTAGACTAATTCTTGATAAGAGGAGGGCGGCCTGTTCGCACAAGCCGCCCAGTGGCAAAATTGAGGAATGTCTAGCAAACACTTCTCAACTGCCACCAAGCACTTTACCAACCTAATCCAATTTCGTCAAGCGGCGTACCAGCACCTTGGGACAGCAAAGGATGCGCTCTTTGAATTGAGCGATGCCGTGATCGGTACAGGAGCTGCGAACTCGTTTGCGGAGTTGTCTTGTTCGCAGCACTTTCACCGGCGCTGGCCGAGTGTCTATGAAGCCTTGCAGGATGGACGACCAGACCGGCTGGCGCTGATGCGCCTCTACTGTCAAAATGTGAAGGTGGAGGCGCGCCCGATCCTGGTCGGTGATCATACTGCCTGGTCCCGCCCATCGGCCTATACGCTGCGGGATCGAACCGTGGAGCACCAGCCCACGCCGGTGCCCGGCAATCGACCGATCACCCTGGGGCATGGCTACAGCACGCTGGTCTGGACGCCCGAGAAGAAAGGGAGCTGGGCCTTGCCCTTGCTGCACGAACGCATCGCCAGCCAGCAAACACCCTTTGAAGTAGGCGGCACTCATCTGCGGAGTGTGCAAAGCCAGCTGCCGGTGCGGGCCATCTCGCTGTGGGACGCCGAATATGGGTGTGCGCCGTTCTTATTGACGACCGCAGACATCCCCACCGACAAGGTGATCCGTTTGCGCCCGAATTTGTGTTTGGCGGGTCCGCCTGGGCCTTACAAAGGACGAGGCAGACATCCCCTCCATGGGGCGAAGTTCAAGTTCAAGGACTCCACCACCTGGCGAGAACCAGACGATCGTTTTGAAATGGACGATCCGGATCTGGGCAAGATCCAGGTCACCCTCTGGAATGATCTGCACCTGCGCAAAGCGGCCACTTGTCCGATGCGGATTGCTCGCCTGGAGCGTCTGGAGAGCAAAGGCACGCGGCGCTTGCCCAAGGTGATCTGGATCGCCTGGATCGGCGCAGAACCGCCTGAGCCGCGCACCTGGTGGCAGATCTACATGCGCCGCTATACGGTGGACCATTGGTATCGCTTCGCCAAACAACGCCTCTACTGGACTTTGCCCCTGTTCAGCACCCCTGAGCAGGGAGAACGCTGGAGCGACCTGATGCCGCTGATCACTTGGGAGCTCTGGCTGGCCCGTCCCCTGGGTGTGGACAAACCGCTCCCCTGGCAGAAAAAGCAGACAGAATTGACACCAGGCCGGGTTTGCCAGGGCATGAACGACATTTTCGCTCAGATCGGCACACCGGCCAGGCAGCCAAAACCCAGAGGAAAATCTCCGGGCTGGCAGAAAGGCCGCTTGAGGGCTCGCCGGGAGCGCTTCGATGTGGTGAAAAAACACCATTTCTCAGCCTCCAAGGCCGCTGCTACCGCTTGATATTGGATTTTTAAGGTTCTAATCAGCCACTCGGCATGCCGAGAGATTGCCACATAGTCTAAACTCTAAACTTTATTATCGCGCTTTTTCTCGTAAAATATTCATGTGGGATGGTATGCGGTGAGAATATCAAGGGAAAAGCAAATCCTCTGCCTTGAAAGCGTGGGGGAAGATCTGGCGGAAGGATACTCGTAGGCAGTTCTCTGTGGACTGAAAGCTGGCTGTGAGATCATAAATTCTTGGGAGTGATCGTTACGGGTGAGACTAGAACCGATCGTGATAATCCCATCTACTGGTTTGACATTGTGGGTACATTTCCAACCAGGCCAGTTCAGAAAAGATGAATATTCAGGGAAGATAGCTGTGCATAGGATTATTTAATGGCAAAACAGAACCCTTATTCTTGACAGCCCCATAATAAAATCGTGAAAAATGGAAAGGTATATATCACGAAAACGCATGTTACATAGATTTGATTTTCTATGTTGTAAACTTAACACTACAACGACGTTTCATATTACTACGACGTTTTGAATATTACTACGACGTTTTGCGGCGGGACCCTTTCGTAACCTTGGCGCGGCGCTGATTGAGGTTGTGCTTGCGGTGAGAGCAGTAGGCCAAATAGTTTCGCCGCTGATGGTAGTTGATCGAGGGTAAACCATCTTCGGGATGCTGAGTTCCCTCGGAAATAGTGGGTGCCACCAGTTGCCGAGCCTGAGAAATAGTAAGTGCAGGTAGTTTTTTTAAAGATCAAGCGCAACCGCATCAGGAAAAGGTGCGCCATAAATGTTTGGAACATATGATGATGCCATCCCAACCAGGTCCGCATTTCGTAATGATCCATCCCGACCTCGCCTTTCGATTCTTCAAACGAAGTTTCGATCGGCCAGCGCAAACCGCTCACGCGGATCAACTCTGCCTTTGGGCAGTTGGCAGGGGCATTGCTCAGATAGAATTTCAATTCGGATTGCGGTGCCCAACTGCGGCGCAAGATGAGCCACTGGCGTATGGCTGGCAAGTGGTCATGAACAGGGGTCACACGCAACACCGCAAAGCCGGCTGCCAACGGGCCTTTGCTGCCTTCATGGATCAGATGCCGATGCCAGGCGGTTTTCGGCAGATTGGCTGCCAGTACCCGCACTTCCTCCGGCGGCGGAGCACTGCGCCGGACGCGAGGATACAAGCGGGGGGGTCCCATCAGACTTGGCCCCGGCTCTTCTACCAACGGCGTGCGCTCCCAGACGCGTGTGTCGCTTGGCACTTCGGCCAGGTACCACCGGTGCATCGCCACGATTTCGTGCAAAAAAGCCGGGTTTTTCCCAAAACTTTCGTCAAAAACCACCCACTGAAAGGGAATCACGCCGCGCTCATCCATTTCCTGCAACATATCCAGTGCCAGCTCACCCTCGGTTTGAAATCGAATGTTCTCCGGCAAACCACAGGCCTTTCGCAACAGACGATGATCTGCGTCAAACCACTTCTGCGGAAGATACAATCGTTCATCCAAGAAACCATAGCCTCGCCGACTGACATATCCCAGGTAAATCCCTTCCTGGCAATTCGCGATCTTGCCAAGATGCCCGCAGTATTGCCGCGCCACTCCCACCGAATGCTTCCCTTGTTTCGGGAAACCGCTCCCATCCACAACGACAATCCCATCCCGCTCGCCCATCCACTCAGCCACCCAGGCCTGCAATTGGGTCATCGGCCCGCGAGCGTCCCATTCACTTTGACTCATGAAGCGTTGCAGGTCTCGGACGGCGTTGGGGACTGCACCCAACAATGCCAGCACCATGGGTTCAATCGTCTTTCGTTCCAGGTTGGACAGCTGCCCGCACAAGTAAAACCATGACCAATCGGCCTGTTCGTGCCGCTGGAAGAATTGTTCAAACGCATGATGGTAATCAATCAACTCTTTCACTGCTGTTTTCACGTCTTGACGAGTAGCTGGTCTCGGGCGCTGCCCACTGGCGGGCGGTTGATGAATTGACCGAGTATGAGCACGGGCAGATGGATGCTTCTTGTTCATGGCGATCTCCTTTCAAGAGTGTTCGCCATGGAGTGTACGTCGGAATTCTTATGTTTTACGCGAAACGTCGTAGTAATATTCAAAACGTCGTAGTAATACGAAACGTCGTTGTAGTGTTAAGCACTACTTGGGTATAATCTGCAAGGAATTCCATTTATTTTTCACCACCAATTAATAATGAAAAAGATGTCTTCATCATCAAAGTTTTTCCGCCGGATTGCGCCTGTTTTCTTAGTTATTTCCTTGTTCGTTATATACCTGTTCAGCATGGCGCCAGGTTTTACCTGGGCGCATGACGGTGCAGACGGGGGTGACCTGATTACCGCAGCAGCAACCGGGGGAGTCGCTCATCCCAGCGGCTACCCCACTTTTTTATTGCTGGCGCGTTTATTCCAGTTTCTCCCCCTGGGAACAATTGCGTATCGTACAAACTTGATGTCGGCTGTCTTTACGGCTCTCACAGCGTTATTGGTCTATGATATTGTCGTATGGTCGCCCAATTCACCTGCTAAAGGTATTCGTCTGGCGGGGTTGATCGCGGGATATGCTTACGGCTTATCGGCCTTAGCTTGGTCACAGGCAACTATCACTGAAGCCTACGGATTACATGTGTTTTTTGTAGTTCTGATTATATGGCTGCTGGTAGGAAGATTTGCCTATTTGCCAAACAAACCGTTGCTGGATTTTGTCATTGGCCTGTCTGTAGGCCTGGGGATGGGAAATCATCTTACGACCGTCTTTCTGCTGCCAGCGGCGCTTCTCGTTGGTATGGTGACGCCACTTTCTAAGAAAAAAGATGTGCGTGTGTCGATTGACTGGGCGTCGCTGGGGCGTCGTCTCGGCTGGGTGTTCGCTGGGCTTCTCGTCTATACCTTCATTCTTTGGCGGGCTGCCTCAGGCGCACCCGTAAACTGGGGTTACGCAGTTAATCTCAAGAATCTGTGGTGGTTGGTCTCCGGCGCGTTCTATCAGCAATATGTTTTTTCGCTACCGATCGATTACCTGCCATTACGTGTCATATCCGTAGGAGAAATACTGCTGACGCAATTTGGGGTTCTGGGATTGATGGTAGGTCTCTATCATCTTTTTCGAAATTCTTCCATGTCCCGGCTTTCATGGGTCAGCGGATGGGTGGCCGTCGCTAGT
This sequence comes from uncultured Chloroflexia bacterium, assembly GCA_963753465.1. Lineage (GTDB taxonomy): Bacteria > Chloroflexota > Anaerolineae > Anaerolineales > Villigracilaceae > UBA877. The sequence continues at coordinate 860,594 of CAVWCJ010000005.1, read as the reverse complement.
ATCATCTTTTCCATAGGCTATAACACCACAGACTCATATATATACTTGTTACCTTTTTTTCTTGTTTTTGCGATTTGGATTGGATTCGGTGTTGGAAATATCACCAAACTGCTGGCCCAACGAAAGAACTGGATAAGCCTTGCCGTAAGCGGTATCCTTTTGGCTTCCATTTGGGGAATGGCGGTGGTCAATTATCCCAAAATTGATCTTTCTGGGGATCACCGCGCAGAAAATTTTGAAAAGGCTGTGTTTGCTGCACTCCCACCACAGGCAATTGTCGTGGCAAAAGGTGATCAAGCTCTCTTCAGCTTGTGGTACTACCAATTTGTCCTAAAAGAACGTCCAGACATTGCCGTTCTAGGAGATGGTTTATTGTCTTCTCCCTGGTATATCGATGTTCTTCATAATACCTATTCAACGTTGAACATATCATTGAATGACGTATTATCGCAGTCCATCGCGGAAGTCAATCCAACGCGCCCGACATGTACTGTGATGATAATTGATGTGCAAATGTCAATTGATTGTTACTTGCCCTATTCACAAAAGCCTAACGATACTCCGTTTATTTCAATCAACCAAACTATAGATAAGTGAAATTGATCCAGTTTAGAAAAATGTCCAATCTTTATCAAATTGGAGAAGGATTAGATCACTGAAGGGCTGTGTTTTGGTTATCGGCAGAATAGCGCTATACGCTGAGGGTGCCCACACAACACATGCAGCGGAAGTTTCGCTTCGCTCTGCCTAAACGGCTTCATGCGCTCGAAATTCCAAGCCCGTATCGACGCCTGGTTCTCAAGCGAAACGCCGCCGGTGCACAGCGTTGGCTTTATGTGAGGAGTTGATCCACTACCATGAAAACGAAACTGGAAGAGATACTGGTCATATTTGCTATTTTAATTGGCGCCGGCGTCACAATTTATGTTCTATTGTTTGGAGCCAAGACTGTTTGGAACAACCCGCAGCCAACCTTAACGTCAAAACCAACGTCAAAGCCGGGTCCGACGCCAATTTGCTCCGAAATTAAGGATGCCAAAGGAGTATCCATGTGCCTCGTGCCATCAGGCAAATTTACAATGGGCAGCGACAATCTCTACCCTAACGATAGCAACAGTGGTGATGAGGGGCCGGCGCATACTGTTTTCCTGGATGCTTTTTACATCGACAAATACGACGTGACCAACGCGCTGTATAAAAACTGCGTGGATGCGGGCGGCTGCTCTTTGCCAGGGGATATCACGAAATACAACGATCCCCAATATGCCAACCATCCGGTTGTTTATGTGGATTGGAATCAAGCCGCAACCTACTGTGCATGGCGCGGCCCTTCGACAGGCTTAGGGCAAGCGCGCTTACCCGGCGAAGCCGAGTGGGAAAAAGCTGCACGCGGTTCGAATGGGAATATTTACCCCTGGGGTAATGACACGCCGAACAAAGATTTGGCAAATTACGGTCAAAATGTTGGCGATACAACCGCTGTTGGCAGCTACGAAAGCGGCAAAAGTCCTTTCGGCGTTTACGACATGGCCGGGAATGTTTGGGAATGGGTAGCGGACTGGTATGCTGCCTATCCTGGCAACACTGTGAGCAGTCCAGATTATGGGACAACCTATCGGGTTTTACGGGGCGGCTCCTGGGACTACGATTTTGGCTACATGCGCGTCTCGTACCGCGACTGGGGCCACCCCGACTTCAGGAATAACAACATCGGCTTTCGTTGTGCCCGTAGCGTTGCATCCCCGTGATAAAAGCGAAAGAATCCAAAGGGGGCCTGATTAATCCAAGGCACAGGTAGGGTTATGAGCTTCGCTGGTCGGTAATCTCGTTTCCTTGACTTTCCCCTCTCGCTAGTATATACTCAAAACCAGAACCCTTGTTCTGCTTCTTTCTGATTCTCTGGATAATTTTATGGACTTCAAACTCAATGCTCCCTTCCAGCCTACCGGTGACCAGCCGGAAGCCATCCGCCAGCTTGTTGAAGGCGTCCAGCGTGGACTCAAGCACCAGGTCTTGCTGGGAGCCACCGGCACCGGAAAAAGCCTGGGTTACACCGATAGGGTATTTATTGCGGAGCGCCGTGGTGATGATTGGATTCCGCAGGTTTGTAGAATTGGAGAGCTGATCAACTCCCTGGTTGGGTCTGATATTCCATGCCACTGGGATGGGGACACCTTATCCCTGGATGTTGCCGGACGATATGCTGCATTAGCTATTCAGCCCGAAACTTGTCAGGTGGAGTGGCGTCCTGTCAGCGCGTTGACGTGCCATTCTGCGTTGGCTGAAATGTATTCCTTTCAAACCGTATGTGGACGGTCCGCGACTCTAACTGGTGATCATAATGTGTGGGTCCTGCGTGGTGGTAAGCTGGTATTACTTAAGACGGTTGATATATGCGAGGGAGATTATGTTCCCCTGCCGGAGAGAATCCCCTTCGGCAGCATGCCGTTAAGGGAGTTGGATGTCCTGCCGTATTTGTCTGGAGAGGAGCTTTTTATCCAGCCCCCCTATGAGATTCGAAATTACATCTCTAATGTGGATCGAGGAGGCGTTGTTCCAAGCCTGACCACGCAGGGTATGCGCACCACTGATTCAAAGTTACGTGCCATTCAAATTGGTCCTGGCGGATCTGGAATTCGGGTGGATACCTTTGCCACACTCTTGGAAAAATCGCATAGCAAGATTGGTTTGATGGCTATTCATGAAGCTATGGTAAGTGGTAAGAGGAAACATGATCGGATGCCAGTCCAGATGCCGCTGACTCCGGATTTCTTACGTTTGCTCGGTTACTACCTCGCGGAAGGAAATTCAAAGAAAAGGAGCATAATTCTAGCCGACCGCACTAATCATGGGCGCGGCGATATCCGGACGGCGCTCAATCGATCAGAGATTCCATTTGGCGTTACGCCATCTTCTGACTTTCATATTTCAGTTACCGCGTTGACACGCCTGTTTACACGTTTATGCGGTTCGATCGACCGGGATAAGCGCTTGCCTTCCTTCTGGGCACAACTGTCGAATGATGATCTGGCAATATTGCTGAGGGCATTTTATGATGGAGGTGGGACGGTCAGTCATGCCGGAAATGTTACAACTCTCACTACCAGCGAAGTTCTGGCTTCCGACCTGGCGTATGCCTTACTCCGGTTTGGCATCTGGGCCAGAATCAGCCGCCAATGGAAACACTCCATTCACCCTGACCATTCAGGCGAATGGACCTATCAAGTTGCTGTCTCTGGGAAGGAGGATTTGCAACGCTTTACTGAGAACATTGGCTTTTCCTTAAACGCAAACGCACAGCGCTTGGCGGAAAAACTGGGAATGGCCTCGAACTCCAATGTGGATTTAGTGCCAATTGATGGTTCGCAACTCCGTACTTTAAGGACCGCCTGCGGATTAACCGCTCACCAGTTGAGTGAAATGGCCAGTCTGAGTCGCAGCACGGTGCTTGCTGTTGAAGCCGGAATTCATCTGCCAAAGCGTAATACCTTAATGCGTTTATTGACTGCGCTCGAAAAATACCAGGCCGACGAGGACGATGCCTGGCGCAAAACATGGGCAGCTCTTCGGGATTTATGCCGCGTGAGGTGGACACGGGTTCGATCGGTTACGCCGGTTTCTTATGATTTTCCATATGTGTATGATTTGACAGTTCCTGGCTCGGAGACATTCCTGGCTGGAACTGGGGGATTCTTTGTCCATAATACATTTTCGATAGCGTCGGTGATCCAGCAGGTCCAGAAGCCGGCCCTGGTCATGGCGCACAATAAGACATTGGCCGCCCAGCTTTACGCAGAATTCCATGAATTTTTCCCCGAGAACGCCGTCGAGTATTTCGTCTCCTATTACGATTATTACCAGCCCGAGGCGTATGTCCCCCGCCAGGATTTATACATAGAAAAAGAGACGGACATCAATGAAGAAATTGAACGCCTGCGCCTGGCAGCCACCACTGCATTGATGTCCCGCCGGGACGTCGTCATCGTGGCTTCGGTCTCATGCATCTATGGTCTGGGCAGCCCGGAAGAGTACGGCAAAGGCGTGGTCAGCTTGAAAGCAGGAAACATCTACCGCCGAAACGCTCTCATCCGCCAGCTGGTGGATGGCCAGTATCAGCGCAATGACCTGGAGCTGCGGCCCGGGACATTTCGCGTGCGCGGCGACACGCTCGAAATCATCCCGGCTTACGATGACAAGCGCGGCTATCGGATCGCCTTCTTTGGCGACGAGGTCGAGCATATCATGGAGTTCGAGCCGCTCACCGGAGAAATCCTTGCCGAACCTGACCAGGCCGACATCTATCCGGCCAAGCACTACCTGGCTCAGGACGAGAAGCTCAAGGTGGCCATCTCTGACATAGAAAAAGAGCTGGATGAGCGCCTGGCTTATTTTAAAGCCAACAATAAGCTGCTAGAAGCTCAACGCATCGAACAGCGCACCCGTTACGATCTGGAGATGCTCAAAGAGGTGGGCTATTGCTCCGGCATCGAGAACTACTCCCGGCCGCTGGATCAGCGCGCCCCCGGCAGCCACCCCTGGACGTTGATTGATTTCCTGCCCAGCGATTACCTGCTGGTGATCGACGAATCGCACATGACGATCCCTCAGGTGCGCGGCATGTACAACGGCGACCGATCCCGCAAGGAGACGCTGGTCGAATACGGCTTCCGCTTGCCATCCGCGCTGGACAACCGACCGCTGAAGTTCGACGAGTTCGAGCAGTGCATGGGATTTACCATTTACACCTCAGCCACCCCCGGCCCTTATGAAATGCAGCACGCCGACCAGGTGGTGGAACAGATCATCCGGCCAACCGGCCTGGTTGACCCGGAGGTGGAGGTCCGGCCGGTCAAGGGTCAGATTGACGATCTGGTTGGCGAGATCCGTGCCCGGGTCGAAAAGGGCGAGCGGGTGCTCGTTACAACCCTGACCAAACGTATGGCCGAGGACCTGGCTGACTACCTGATGGAACTGGGCATCAAAGTGCATTACCTGCATTCGGAGGTTGAAACGCTCGAGCGGATCGGCATCCTGCGCGACCTGCGCCTGGGTGTTTTCGACGTAATTGTCGGCATCAACCTCCTTCGCGAGGGGTTGGACCTGCCTGAGGTTTCTCTTGTCGCCATCCTTGATGCGGACAAGGAAGGCTTCCTGCGCTCGGACACCGCCCTGATTCAGACGATCGGGCGCGCCGCCCGGCATATCAATGGCAAGGTCTTCATGTATGCGGATCGCATTACGGATTCGATGAAACGGGCAATCGACGAGACGAATCGGCGGCGCAGCAAACAATTGAAGTTCAACCAGGAGCATGGAATTACGCCGGTTAGCATCCACAAGGCGATTCGGGATTTAACCGACCAGATGAGCGCGCGGGCCGTGGCTGAGACTCGCGGGGAAGCAAAAACCAAACGCGTTGACGTCACCAGCCGTAACGAACTGCAGAAGGTGATATCTGAGCTGGAACGGCAGATGAAGGAGGCTGCCAGGGATTTGAAATTCGAAGAGGCGGCTGCATTACGGGATGAGATGTACGAGTTGAAGGCCATCTTGGCGAACGATGAGTTGCTCAAGCCCTGGGAAAAGATCAAGTTGCTGGCCGGGGATGAGGAGTAGGGGACTGGGTTGTGCCGTGAGCGAGGCGAAGTTTGCGGACGAAGGCGGGTTGTTGCGTTTCATTCCCCAACGAGCTCTGTAATTGAGCAGACGATGCGGTCAGGCTGAATGCAACACCCTGGGGGCAGTCCTTTTCCTGCGAAATCGACCCAAACGGCTTTAATTCCCACTTTTTGCGGCGCCTGGATGTCCCATTCCAGATTATCCCCCACCATCCAGGTTTCTTCGGCCAGGATGCCTAATTTTTCCAGGGCGAGGCTATATACCCGGGTGTCTGGTTTTCCGAAACCGATATCTCCCTCGATAAGAATACAGTCAAAAAATCCGCCCAGCCCAAATTTTTCGATTTTACGCCGCTGGCTTTCCCCATTCCCATTGGTGATCAGCCCCAATCGGACGCCTCGAATTCGCAGCTCGCGGAGCGTTTCCAAGGCGCCGGGAAATAGGAGAATGCTTGCTTCCCGTTCAGCAGAAAAAGCATCCGCAATTTCATTGGCCAAATCTATGTTATTTAGTCCTCGAGCAAGAAAGGCGCACCTGACCACCTCCCGGCGTGCACACTCAAGTTTCAAGCGGCCCTGTCGATGCCTTCCGGCGTTGCTCCAATACTCGTGACTGCTCTGCTGAATGGCATCATAGAGCTGGGTTTGCGTCACACCTTCCACGCGGGATGCGTAACGCGCGCAAACAATCTGCCAGCAGGGAGCAGAGCTCGCCGAATCGGCAATAATCGTATCATCCATGTCGAAAAGAATTGCTCTGGGCAGTATGGATTTCATGGGAGGTTTAACCATCCTTCGAACAACCGGTTGAGCGGCCTGGACCAGGAAGATAATTTCTGGGGGAATTATACAATCAGCCGTCAAATTTTGGCTCATTGATAAGCAGCTAAATTGTCCGACAACTTGACTAGACAATGGACCCATATTACAATCCAATATCCATGATTCTCAGGATAGGTGATGTCGGTATACCGTTTTGTGGCTCGTTTTAACCGCCTGGACGATCCGCGCAGCGCTGGCCTGTTGGCGGACGCGCGCGCCCTTGGGTTTGAGCAGCTCAAGTTGATCCAATGTCAGGATCTCTATTTCATTGAGGGCCAACTGTCGCCGGATGAGTGTACGCAGTTGGCCCTCGCCCTTTTAATCGATCCGGTCACACAGACTGCGGAATGGGTCGAGCTGCCCGTCCCTCATTCGGACCCGGGACCCGAGGCGGTCCTGGTCGAGGTGGCCCTGCGTCCGGGTGTTACCGACCCTGTATCCGACGAGATTGTCCGCGCTGCGCACGAATTAGGGATTGCGGGCGTCAAGCGCGCATCATCCGGATTCCGTTATTTCATTTATGGTACAGATGAAACCAGCGCACGCCGCCTGGCTCAGCGCCTGCTGGCGAACATGGTGATCCATCGCTGGACAGTGGGTGAGATCGAACCTTCTTTTCCCAGCGTTGCCACCTCAAGCGGTGAAGTGGAAACCATTTGCCTGCGACCTCTGGACGACGCCGGCCTGGTGACCCTTTCCAGGGCACGCCGGGCTGCACTCGACCTGGCCGAGATGCAGGCTCTCCAGAATTATTGTATAAAGGAAGAGCGCGATCTGACCGATGTCGAGTTCGAATCCATCGCTCAAACCTGGTCCGAGCACTGCGGCCATAAAACATTCAAGGGGAAGATCACGGTCGATTCGGGTACGGGAAAAAAGCTGGTGGTTGATTCCATTTTCAAGACTTTCATCCGCTCTGCCACCGAGCAGATCAATGCTCCCTGGGTGCTTTCATCCTTTGTGGACAATGCCGGTATCATCGACCTGGACGGTGAGAATGAAGTATCGTTCAAAGTGGAGACCCACAACCACCCCTCAGCTATCGAGCCGTTCGGCGGTGCCAATACCGGGGTGGGTGGCGTCATCCGCGATGTAATGGGAGTCTCGCACAAACCGATCGCCAATACAGACGTTCTGTGTTTTGGCATGCAGGATGCTTCTTTCGACGAACTGCCGCAAGGTGTATTGCACCCGCGGCGCATCATGTCAGGCGTGATTGCCGGAGTCCAGGATTACGGCAACAAGATGGGCATCCCAACGGTCAACGGCGCGATCGTGTTCGATCCCGGGTACGCCGCCAATCCGCTGGTTTTTTGTGGCACGGTGGGCATCGCCCCGAAAGGGAAGCATGTCCGTTTCCCGCAAGCTGGGGATCATGTCATCGTTCTGGGCGGGCGGACTGGCCGCGACGGCCTGCGCGGCGCCACCTTTTCCTCGATGACAATGGACGCCCAGACGGGCGAGGTGTCCGGTTCGTCGGTCCAGATCGGCAATCCCATCGTCGAGAAGGGCCTCGTCGATGCCCTCCTCCCGGCCCGCGACCTGGGCTTGTATAACGCCATCACCGACTGCGGAGCCGGTGGACTCTCGTCCGCGGTGGGGGAGATGTCCTCGCAAATCGGTGCCGAAGTCGACCTGACCAATGTCCGCTTAAAATATTCAGGCCTCGCTCCATGGGAGATCTGGCTCTCTGAAGCGCAGGAGCGCATGGTGCTTGCTGTGCCGGGTGCAAACCTTCCCAAACTCCAGGAATTATGCAACACGTACAACGTCGAGCTCACCGATATCGGCGCGTTCACCGGCTCCAGCCGGCTAGTAGTGCGCTATGATCATCGGATTGTGCTGGACTTGGCAAATGAGTTCCTGCATGAAGGCATCCCCCAGCGGCAGCTCAAGGCGGTACTTCCGCAGATCCATTCGGCCATCCAACCCGGCCTCAATTATCCATCCTCAATCGTTAATTTCTCGGATGCCCTCCGTAAACTTTTAGCTCATCCGAATATCGCCTCGAAAGCCTCAGTGATCAGGATTTATGATCACGAGGTTCAGGGCGGAACGGTGGTCAAACCCTTGACCGGCGTGAACGAAGACGGTCCCTCGGATGGGTGCGTGCTCAAACCTTTGGGTGCGAAAAATCGGGCGGGAGTTGTCATTGCCAGCGGAATCAATTCAGAATACGGCAAGCGTGATGCCTATCCCATGGCTCTTTCAGTCGTGGACGAGGCACTCCGCAACGCGGTCGCCGTGGGTGCAGACCCGGAGCGCGTGGCCATCCTGGATAATTTCTGCTGGGGAGACCCGCTGGTACCAGAGACTCTTGGGGCCCTCGTTGAAGCAGCGCGTGGCTGCCGCGATGCGGCATTACTCTTCAAGACGCCCTTCATCTCGGGCAAGGATTCGCTGAATAATGAATACTTTGGCACTGACAGTCAGCGCCATGCCATTCCGCCGACCCTGCTCATCTCTTCCATTGGAGTAATGGAGGACGTGACGCAGGCGGTAACAATGGATTTGAAACAGGCTGGGGATGTGCTTTACCTGGTAGGCGATTTTCAGCCTGTTTTCGGCGGGTCGCACTTTCTTCTGATCATGAAGCATGAACCGGAGAGTCTGGGAAAAAACATATCTGTAATGACCAATGAGCCTATTCCAACCGTCTCTCCAATTACGCCAAGTGTTTATCGTGCCCTACACAAAGCAATGACCCAAAAACTGGTCCGCGCCTGTCATGATCTCTCCGAGGGAGGTCTGGCTGTTTCGGCAGCGGAAATGTGTATGGCGGGGCGGCTGGGGATCGTCCTGGCAGTTAATGCTGACGACCCGCTGCGTGCCCTTTTCGGCGAGACAAATGGCTGCCTGCTGGTGGAAGTGAGGCCGGAACATGTCGTTGAATTTGAGAATAATTTTTCTGGATTACCGTTCCAAAAAGTCGGCGTAGTTAAATCCGACCCGCAGTTGACCATGTTCACGAATGCAGAATCCCGTGTCTCGCTTCTGATAGATGATCTTCTTTCTGCATGGAACACGCCTCTTCAACCCGCTTGAACCGGATTGCCTTTAAATACGATGAAACCCAGAGCACTTGTCCTCCTTGCCTACGGCACGAACCGCGACCAGGATGTCGCTGAAGCCTTGTCCCTGGCCGGAGCAGACGCGGAAATAATCCCCCTGAACACGCTGCGCGCAGACCGGAAGCGCTGGTCTGGTTACCAGATGCTGGTCCTGCCCGGCGGCTTTTCCTACGCCGACGCCCTCGGTGCAGGGAAGCTGATGGCCATCGACATGCAGTGTTATTTCTCCGATGAAATCCGGGCATTCGTTGAAGAGGGTAAACCAGTGATCGGGATTTGCAATGGCTTCCAGGCCTTGATCAAATCGGGGATTTTACCGGATGAACAAAATGGCAAACCGGCAATTGAAGACCATATGGTCGAGAACGCGTAGATCGAATGCTACCCTGACTTTCAATGCCTCTGGCCACTTCGAATGCCGCTGGGTGACACTCAAGCCCGTCTCACAGATTTGCCTCTGGACGCATGGCCTGACGGAACTCATCGAGTGCCCGGTGGCGCATGGGGAGGGCAACTTCCAGACCTCGGACAATTCTGTGCTCGCAAAACTCCAGGCCCAGGATCAAATCGCCTTGACATATACCCGGGCGGACCATTCCCTGGTCAACGGGGTCTACCCGGCTAACCCCAACGGGTCGCTCCTTGATATCGCTGGCGTGACCAACCCGCGCGGCAACGTTCTCGGCCTGATGCCGCACCCCGAAAATCACATCCGTCCCTGGCAGCACCCTCAGTGGATGCGTGGTGTGGAGCGGGGCAGCGGGTTGGCATTGTTTAAGAATGGTGTGCAGTATTCCTCCCAAATCTGAGTTGTCGATTCACCGACGAATAGACTATCATTTATTATAAGGAGTGTAAATGATCTCCTCTGAGAAGCTTCTATCCTTATTATCCGAGGCATGCGATCAAATCCATCTGTCTCTGCCGGGGCGGTCATCCGGTAAAGTCCGCGACTGGTATGACCTGCCGGATGGAAAACGGCTGCTGGTTACCACTGACCGGCTGTCAGCCTTCGACCGTATCCTGGCGTGTGTTCCTTACAAAGGTCAGGTGCTCAACCAGCTGACCAACTGGTGGTTCGACCAGACAGCGGATCTAATTGCCAACCACAAGATCTCGGTCCCGGATCCGAACGCGGTCATCGCCCAGGTAGCCGAGCCGTTCATGGTCGAGGTCGTCGTGCGCGGCTACATTACCGGTGTGACCACCACCGCGTTGTGGTACCGCTATTCGCTTGGCGAGCGTGAGATCTATGGATACCACTTTCCGGAAGGATTGAAGAAGAACGCCCCACTGCGCGAGCCGATCATCACACCGACCACCAAGGGTGTGGCCGGGAGCCATGACGAACGCCTGACCTGCGTCGAGGTGACTGAAAAACGCCTGCTCGATCGGCAAACCTGGGATCAGGTGCAGACGGCTGCCCTGGCGGTGTTCAAGCGCGGCCAGGAGCTGGCCAAGCGAGCTGGTTTAATCCTGGTGGATACCAAGTACGAGCTGGGCCGGGCAGCCGACGGGAGTGTCCTGCTGATTGATGAGGTAAATACGCCTGATTCGTCCCGCTTCTGGAAGGCAGACACCTACGAGATGCGTTTCAAAGTCGGAGAGGAGCCCGAGAACTTCGACAAGGAGTTTGTTCGCCTGGCCTATGCTGAGAAAGGATATCGGGGTGACGGGCAGATCCCTGGGATGCCCACCGATTTGTGGGTGGCTGCTAGCCAGCGTTATATTGCCATTTACGAGATGTTGACCGGCAGCGAGTTTGAGCCAGGAGCTTATCCGGTCGAACCGCGCTTGATTGACAATTTGCGTATAGCCAATATATTAGACTAGAATCAATACCATATTTAAGATGAATTCACCAGAACCGTACTCCAAAGGCCTTTCATGAATTTTCCCCACAGTATCTCCCTGACCATTACCAATCACTGCAACCTGCGCTGCCAGATGTGCGGGCAATGGAGCCGGGAAGGCTACATACGAAACAATCTGGATTATTTGAAGGGCGAGATGGGGCTTGCGGAATGGAAGGGAGTCGTGGATGAGCTGGCAGCTCACAATATCCAATTCCTGCTTTTACGCGGAGGGGAGCCGTTCATGTTCCCGCAGATCGTCGAACTGCTGGAATATATCCGTGCGAAGGGGATGACCATTTCCATCGATACCAATGGGACCATGCTGGCACCTGTTGCCGACGAAATCGTCCGCCTCGGCGGGATGCACTTGACCGTCTCGGTCGACGGACCGGAGGGGTTGCATGACGAGGTCAGGGGAGTTCCGGGTACTTTCCAGCGCCTGAAGGAAGGGGTCGACCGGATCCGCTCAGCGGAAGCGAGGAGCAACAATCAAATCGACCTCTCGATATGTTTCACGATCAGCCGGTATAACTACCGGAGCCTGAGTGCCATGCCGGACGTGGCTCGCAGTCTGAGGATCGGCTCTATCGCCATTGTGCCGTACTATTATTTTCCAAATTCGACCGGACTAAAATATAAAAAGGAACTGCACAGTCTGGGCTGCAAGGCATTTTCCTGGGTCGGTTTTCATCATGAAGATTCCGGAGTGGATGTTGAGGAATTCATCCAGGAGTTTCGCCAGTATCAGGCCAACCTCGGGGAAATCATCAGCTACCCTTACCTGCCGCTGGATGAGAACCAGTTCCGGGATTGGTTTACCAGTCCGGAGAGGCCGGTTGGGCCACAGTATTGTCTCAATGTTGAGGAGCTGATCGATATCCAGCCGGACGGTTCAGCCAATTTCTGTGTGGATTTCATTGATTATTCTTTCGGAAGCATCCGTGAAGCCAGCATCGAAGAGCTGTGGAACGGCGAACGCGCTGAGAACTTCCGTAATTACCGGCGCAAGCGGTCACTCGCGGTATGTTACCGCTGCGGTGCAAAGTTTATGTCCAGGCCCTGGTCTGAGTATTCGCAGCGGGCAGTCTAAGTCAACTTTGTTGTCTCGCTGGATGGATTGTCGATCTTTGGATTATTAGGAAATCATCCCCGTAATTTTGTCGAGGTCGAGCAATTCATAAAAAATAATGCCCGCCGGTCAGGCCGCTTCGCACGTCTGACAGGCGTGTCTCGGGAATTCCCGTGAAATGGGAAGCGATTGACCGATCAAGGAGGTCCTGTGACTAAGCCGCTGGTCGTCATATTGATGGGCTCAAAAGGGGATCTGGAGCACTGCCAGAAAATAGCCGGGGCCTGCACTGGATACGGTCTCGAAACGGTCCTGAGGATCGCCTCGGCCCATAAGACCCCCGAGCATGCCCTGGACCTCCTGCGTGAATATGAGGCCGACCCGCGCCCGAAGGTGTATGTTACCGTGGCCGGTCGAAGCAATGCGCTGAGCGGCTTCACCGACGGGTCGGTCAGCGCCCCGGTCATTGCCTGCCCGCCGCCTTCCGAGGTGTTCGGTGGAGGCGATATTATCTCATCCCTGCGTATGCCGTCGGGGATCGCCCCTGCCGTGGTGCTTGAACCGGCCAATGCAGCCCTGCTGGCCGCGAAAATCCTCGCCCTGGTGGACGGCGAGGTACGCGCGGCCGTGAACAAGATCCAAAAACAGGCTGTTGAAAAAATCATACAGGATGACAAGGAAATAAGATGAGTTTTTTATCCGATGACCATCCACAGGAAGAATGTGGCTTGATTGGTGTTTTTTCACCGAATGAGGATGTCGCTCCGATGGCTTTCTTCGGCCTGTTTGCCTTGCAGCACCGTGGCCAGGAGGCGGCAGGAATTGCCGTTTCGGATGGCAGGTCCATGCGCATGCATAAGGATGTTGGCTTAATCACTCAGGTTTTTAACCAGGGGATTTTGTCGACACTGGAAGGTCATTACGCCATTGGCCATACCCGCTATTCGACTACCGGCTCGCCATCCATCCGCAACGCGCAGCCGTTCATGATTGAGACCATGCATGGTCCCCTGGCCGTTGGCCATAATGGCAACCTGGTCAATTCGCTCGAGCTACGCCAGGACCTGCTGGAGGGTGGGGTGGGCCTCTCCGCCTCATCTGACAGCGAGGTGTTGACCATGATGCTCGCGCGTGCTCAGGGGACGACCTGGGAGGAGCGCATCAAGGCCTGTATGCTGGAATGGAAGGGGGCATATTCCTTGGTGATCCTGACCCGGGATGGAGTGTATGCGGGCCGCGACCCCTGGGGCTTCCGCCCGCTCAGCGTAGGACTGCTGCCCAGCGGTGGGTATGCGGCTGCATCGGAAACCGGCGCGCTGCGCACGCTGGGCTGCCAGGCAATCCGGGAAGTAAAACCGGGCGAGATCGTCTCATTGCGCAACGGTGCCCTGGTGGTGACCGAGGCGCTCAAGCCGATGAACCCGCTGGCGCGCTGTGTCTTCGAGATGATTTACTTTTCCCGTCCGGACGCGGTATGGGACGGGCGCAGTGTCCATCAGGTACGGCAGAACCTGGGGCGTGAGTTGGCCCGGGAGAGCGCGGTTCAGGCCGATGTGGTTATCCCGGTGCCGGATTCATCCGTCCCGGCTGCAATCGGCTTTGCAAGCGAGTCGGGTGTCCCTTACAACGACGGTTTCATCAAGAACCGCTACGTCGGCCGGACATTCATTGAACCGACAACTTCCCTGCGTCAGCGAGGCGTGGCGTTGAAAATCAACGTTATCAACGAAAATGTGATCGGTAAGCGGGTGATCATGATCGATGATTTGATCGTGCGCGGCAACACCATCGGGCCGATTATCAAGCTGCTGCGGGATGCCGGGGCGGAAGAAGTACATGTGCGCATCACCTGCCCGCCGATCACCAATCCGTGTTTCATGGGCGTGGACATGGGCACACACGAAGACCTGATTGCCCATAAACGCTCGGTGCAGGACATATGTAAATACATCCAGGCAGACAGTCTCTACTATCTTTCGCTGGAGGGGATGATGCGCGCCGTCGGACGGGCGGAGGGTTACTGCCAGGCATGTTTCACCGGCAATTATCCGCTCCCGGTGGATCTCGCCTTGGCAAAGACTGGATTTGAGGCAAATACCAAATAAATATTATGGGGATCAACATGGGAGAAGGTTAATGGCAAAATTCGAGATCGGGGCACATGCCGTTGGGTTTGATGATCAGAAGAGGGTATTGATGGGGCATCGCCGCGACTTGGATTTATGGGATCTGCCCGGCGGAGGGATGGATCCTGGCGAACTGCCGAACGAAGCCGTCGTCAGGGAAACGAAAGAAGAAACCGGCCTGGATGTGGAAGTGGAGCGCTTGTCGATCATCGCGGTTACGCCGGAGCAAGAGCTGGGTTTTACCTTTCGCTGTCGCATCGCAGGTGGCAGGATGAGAATGACTGATGAATCGGACGCGGTACGTTTTTTTGCTCCAAGTAAATTGCCCGCCAATTTATCCCCGCGTAAGCGTTCAGCCATCGAAATCGCCCTCCGAAACCCGAAGGAAATTGTGTATTGGCATGTCAATGTGCCATCGGGGCGGCAGTGGCTGGCCGAGCAAAAAAAGGAGAACTTGTGAATATCCTCCTTATCGGCTCTGGTGGACGGGAGCATGCCATTGCATGGAAGGTTGCCCAATCTCCGCTCCTCACCCAACTTTTTGTCGCCCCTGGCAATGCAGGCACCGCTGCGCTTGGTGAAAATATCCCTCTTAATCTTGAAAACCATCCTGCCATCCTTCGTTTCTGCCGGGAAAAGCGAATTGAGCTGGTAATTATTGGGCCTGAAGCTCCGCTCGCGGCCGGCCTGGCGGATGACCTGCTCAAGACAGGTGTGAAAGTATTCGGTCCGAGCAAGGCGGCGGCGCGAATTGAGTCTTCGAAAGTTTTTTCCAAACAGTTCATGAGCCGGCATTCCATCCCAACCGCACGCTACTCCGTTTTTCAGAACTATGCAGCAGCATTGAAACATCTGAATTCAATCGATTATCCGGTCGTCATCAAAGCCTCCGGGCTGGCCGCGGGGAAGGGGGTGATCGTTCCGGAAGATGCCCCACAGGCGGAAAAGGCCCTTCATCAGGTGATGGTGGATCGCGAGTTTGGTACGGCAGGCGAGGAGGTCGTCATCGAAGAACGTCTCAGCGGGCCCGAGGTGACATTGCTGGCATTCAGTGATGGAAAAATTGTCCGGCCCATGATCCCGTCTCAAGATCACAAACGCGCCCTGGATGGCGATCGAGGAGCGAACACAGGCGGGATGGGTGCCTATGGGCCGGTGCCATGCTGCCCGGAAAAGGTTATGGATCAGTTGGTGAACTCAGCCCTGCAGCCTGCCGTGGATGGATTGAGGGAAGAAGGCACCCCTTTCATCGGCGTACTTTACGGTGGGTTCATGCTTACAAAGGATGGCCCGCGCGTCATCGAGTTCAACTGCCGCTTTGGGGATCCGGAAACGGAGGTCGTGCTGCCACTCCTGGAATCGGACTTACTGGAAATTGCCCTGGCCTGCGCGGAGAGCCGCCTGGACCAGGTGGATGTCCGCTGGAAGGAGCGCGCTGCAGCCTGCGTCATTCTCGCCTCCGGCGGTTATCCCGGCAAATACCAGTCCGGGCATCCCATTTCCGGTCTCGACCGCGACTTGCGGAACACCCTTGTTTTTCACGCCGGAACGAAGCTTCTGGATGGAAAAATTGTCACTGCGGGCGGGCGGGTGCTGTGCGTCACCGGTTGGGGTGAGGATGTACCGCAGGCGCTTTCTGCGGCCTATCAGCGCACCAGAACTATAAATTTCGAGGCCATGCATTATCGGAAAGATATTGGCTGGCAGGTCATGGGAGGGAAGACATGACAGGCTCGGATTACTCCGCTGCGGGCGTTGACATCGACGCTGGCAATCGTGCTGTCGAGCTGATGAAGAAGGCCGTCAAGTCCACCTACGGGCCTGAGGTCCTGGCCGGGATCGGGGCGTTTGGTGGATTGTACGATGCCGCTGCGCTCAAGAGGATGAAGGCGCCGGTGTTGGTCGCTTCCACCGACGGTGTGGGCACAAAAGTAAAAATAGCTGCCCAGACAGGGCGCTACCGCTCGATCGGGTTCGATATCGTCAATCACTGCATCAACGATATCCTGGTCCAGAGCGCCCGTCCGCTTTTCTTCCTGGATTATTTTGCCACCTCGAGTTTGATTCCTGAGGTTGTCGCCGAAGTGGTTACCGGCATCGCTGAAGCCTGCAGGGAAGCGGGTATGGCGCTGATCGGCGGCGAGACGGCCGAAATGCCCGGCGTGTACTCCCCTGGCGAGTTCGACCTTGCCGGGACTATTATCGGTGTGTTGGAGCGGGACGAGGCATTACCGCGGAAGGGCATCCGCGCTGGGGATGTGCTGGTCGGTATCGGCTCCTCGGGTCCACACACTAACGGGTATTCGCTCATCCGCAAGATTTTTGATGGCATTTCCCTGGATACCGTCTTTCCAGAGCTCGGCTGCCCGCTGGCGGATGCCCTGCTTGCCCCACACCGCTCATATTATCCTGTGATTTATCCCCACCTGAGGCATGCCAAAGCCCTTGCGCATTTGACCGGCGGCGGTTTTATTGAGAATATCCCGCGCGTCCTGCCTGCAGATGTGGATGCCGTGATCCACCAGGGCAGCTGGCCGGTCCCGGCATTGTTCCAGCTGATCCAGGAGCGTGGCAAGGTCTTACCGCAGGAAATGTATCGTGTCTTCAACATGGGCATCGGCATGGTGGTGATCGTGGATAAGAAACATGTTGCCAGGCTCCGGGAGTCCCTCCCTGAAGAAACCTGGGTGATCGGTGAGCTGACCCCTGGGAAACATAAAGTGATTTTGAAACAATGAGGTGATAAGATGACGAAGGAAATACCTCTGCGGTATGGAGCCAACCCGCACCAGAGCCCTGCACGGGTCTACATGAAAAAAGGCGAGCTGCCTATCCGGGTGCTCAACAGTGCACCCGGATATATCAACCTGCTGGACGCGCTTAACTCCTGGCAGCTGGTCAGGGAACTAAAACAAGCCGTCGGTCTACCTGCCGCAGCCTCGTTCAAGCATGTCAGCCCATCGGGCGCAGCTGTCGGCATTCCTCTCCCGGACGTACTCAGGAAGTCGTATTTCGTGGACGATCTTGAGCTTACGCCTCTCGCGGCCGCCTACGCCCGCGCCCGAGGTGTTGATCGGATGTCCTCTTTTGGAGACTGGATTGCCCTCTCTGACCCGGTTGACGTCTCCACGGCGAAGCTGATCAGCCGGGAGGTCTCCGATGGGATCATTGCCCCTGCGTTCGAACCCGAGGCACTCGATATCCTGACCGGCAAGAAAACCGGAAAATATGTCGTTCTGCAGATCGACCCTGACTATTCGCCAGAGCAGATGGAAAGCCGGGAGGTCTTCGGCATTACCCTGGAGCAGCGCCGCAATGACCGGCCGGTCAGCCGGGAGGATTTCAAGAACATCGTTACAAAAAAGAAGGACCTGGGAGAGACGGCGGTTCGTGACATGATGGTCTCCTGGATCACGCTTAAATACACCCAGTCGAACTCGGTGTGCTACGCCTTGGATGGGCAGGTGATCGGCGTTGGGGCGGGACAGCAGTCCCGAATTCACTGTACACGTCTGGCGGGCGTCAAAGCGGACCTGTGGTGGTTGCGCCAGCATCCGGTCGTGCTCGGATTGAAATTTCGTTCTGGAGTCAGGCGCCCCGACCGCGACAATGCCATCGACCAGTTCCTGCGCGACGATGTTACGCCATCCGAAAGGGCGGGCTGGGACGAGGTTTTCGCTGAGAAAGCGCGTCCGCTGGATCCAGATGAGAAACGCGACTGGCTGCACGCCATGCAGGAGGTCGTTCTAGGATCGGACGCATTTTTTCCCTTCCGTGACTCGATTGACCGGGCAGCCCAGAGCGGTGTTAAATATGTCCTGCAGCCAGGCGGCTCCAACCGGGACGACGCCGTCATCCAGGCGTGCGATGAGTACGGCATGTTGATGATATTTTCGGGAATCCGCCTGTTCCACCATTAACCTGTCTGGTGGGAATTATTCGCCTCTTTTAGGGAGCGATTCTTGTTGGTGAGAGGAAACCTATGGCTGAAAAATCCCGCCTCGTGGTTTTAATTTCCGGGAGTGGGACCAATCTGCAGGCCATCCTGGATGCCTGTGCAGATGGAACATTGCCGGCCCAGGTCGTTGCGGTGTTTTCGAATCAGCCGGATGCATTTGGATTAACCCGCGCTCATAATGCCGGGATCACAGCTCAGCCGTTTCCAAAGCTCGCGCTCGAATCGCGCCAGGATTATGATGGGAGGCTGGCTGAAGAGGTGAAATCCCTGAACCCGGATTGGATCGTCCTGGCAGGGTGGATGCGCCTCCTCACCATAAGTTTCCTTGGCCGTTTCCCGGGCCGCGTGATCAACCTGCACCCGGCATTGCCTGGGACTTTTCCGGGGACGAATGCGATCGAGAGAGCTTATGCAGCATGGCAAAAAGGGGAAATTGAAAAGACCGGCGTCATGGTGCATTTCGTCCCCGACGAAGGTGTTGACATCGGCCCTGTAATTGTGCAGGAATTTGTCCCCTTCCTCGCGGGGGATTCGGTAGAAACTCTGGAAAAACGCATCCATCAGGCCGAGCACAGGATATTGGTAAAGGCATTGCAGGAACTGATCAGTGATAACCTGTCCGGGTGAACTTGTCTTTCAAAAGGTGAACGTTTAAATATTCTGATGTCGCTATAGCTCTGCTCCTGGACCCTGATTAGATATTCAGGGGATATAAATTTTTAATGAGCCGATCTCCCCTGTGGGGATATTCATGCCATGCGTTCGATAAATTAACATTAAGTGGTTAAACGCAGCTCGGTTTGAAAAAATGTGATACACTTTTTAAGGAATAAAGTCATAAAACTGTGCACGGAATTCGTAATTATGTCTGGAGGTTAGCGGATGCCTACCAATATCACGCTCACGGTCATGCGTCATAATGAGGGGATGATTGAGAAACTCAAGGCGATGCTCGATGACCTAAACTCCGGCAATATGTTCAATTTTATCTGCCAGGAAATTGATTACGAAACCGGCTGGTCGGAATTCATGCGTACAGCGATCCACGGGGGCAGCCTGGATGTATCCGAGATGGGCTCTACCTGGATCAGCGATTTTATCGCCATGAATACCCTGCACCCCTTCTCGCCTGCCGATATACGCGAGCTGGGTGGGGAGGACGTATTCGTACCAGCTTTGTGGCAGGTCGGCCAGGGTGAACATGGGGTCACCTGGGCCATCCCCTGGATGACGGATCTCAGCCTGGTTTATTATCGGCGCGATCTCCTGAAAAAGGCTGGGGTGGATGAAGACGGCGCTTTTTCTACCCCAGAAAAATTTGAGCAGACAATCTCCCGTCTGGCCGAGGCGGGAATTTCGTCCCCATGGGTGGTTCCCACGCGTCATTCCTATATTACTTTGCATAACCTGTCCATGTGGTTGTGGCAGCGGGGGACCGATTTTGTGGATGTCGCCACCAAAAAGGTGCTTCTCAATGAAGCCAATGCACAGGCTGCCTTACGCTCTTATTTCGGCCTATACCGTTATCTGTCTCCTGAAGTGCGCTGGCAGTCCGAACGGGATTCGGATAATTTGTTTGCCACCGGCGGAGCGGCGGTGACGATTTCCGGGACCTGGTTGTATCCGTACTGTAAAGCGAGCAACCTGGATGTCGGGATGGCCATCCCGTTGGGGACACCCTATGTTGGCGGATCCAGTCTCGTCATCTGGAATTCCAGCCGCATGTGGGGAGAAGCCTCCAAGATGATATCGCTTCTCACGAGCCGGGATGTTCAAATCAGCCTGCCAAAAGCGGCAGGTTTGCTGCCCGCCCGTCTTGATGTGATAGACCAGGTCTCATTTACTGAAAAACAAGAGTTCAATCAATTGCTAGTCAACGCACTGAAAAATGGGCATACCTTACCCAAGCTGCCGTTGTGGGGAATGGTCGAAGATCGATTGGCGAGGGTATTTGAAAATCTCTGGACTAATTTGCTGAGCGATCCGAAGGCTGACCTGGATCAAATTTTAGAAGAGAAACTCGCGCCGGATATCAACCGACTGAATATCGTGCTTTCCAATTGAACATCTTCATGCCCTATGCCTAGAGCAATCCTTTCCGTCCATGACAAAACAGGTATCGCCGATTTCGCCAAGGGTCTGTCTGCATTGGGTTGGGAGCTGCTTGCTTCGGGCGGAACGGCAAGGCTGCTTAGCGAGGGCGGCTTGAAGGTGACCGAGGTCGCTGAGTACACCCGGTCGCCTGAAATTCTGGGCGGACGGGTGAAGACCCTGCATCCCGCTATTCACGGCGGCTTGCTGGCACGCCCGACCATCTCCGATCACCAGCAGTTGCTCGACCTGGGCTGGGATTATATCGACCTTGTGGCGGTCAACCTGTATCCATTCGAAGCGACCATTTCCAGGCCCGGTGTAAGCTACGACGAGGTGATCGAAAATATTGATATCGGCGGTGTAACCCTCATCCGCGCCGCGGCAAAAAATCATGTACGGGTGACCCTGGTCTGCGAACCGGCAGACTACCCCGAGGTTCTGGCGGCGCTCGCCTCAGGTGGGATCCCGGATGGGATGCGCAAGCAGCTGGCTGTGAAGGGTTTTAAAACCACCGCACATTACGATGCGGTCATTGCGGAATACCTTGCGAACCATTAGCCAGGAAATTCTGAAATTTGTAAAAACGCCGGATGCT
Organism: uncultured Chloroflexia bacterium; assembly: GCA_963753465.1. Lineage (GTDB taxonomy): Bacteria > Chloroflexota > Anaerolineae > Anaerolineales > Villigracilaceae > UBA877. Next base: position 839,385 of record CAVWCJ010000005.1, on the reverse strand, counting down.
TATTTAGCATTCGGCGTTTTTCGTTTTGAACAAGAACTGGCATCCTAAGGCTATCCGCGTAGGCTGCATCCGGGCCGCGGTCCTGCTGAGGCGAACAATAATTCTGCCGTTAAAGGGGGATTAAAAGCAGTGGAATGCCCGTCCGCCGGGCGACATTGGCGGTTACACTGCGGCTCCAAAAAGCCTTCAGACCAGCCTTGCCGTGGGTGCCAAGCACGATTAAATCGGCCTTGTTCTCTTCTGCTTTCCTGGTGATGACGATCGCCGGGTCACCGCGGGCTATTTCGGCTGTTGCCAGGATGCCTGATTTTTTGAAGGCTTCCAGGTGTTCCTGGAAATGCTGACGGGCCTCCTCTTCTTTCATATCCAGGTAGGCAGCTGCTGTGACCGGCAGCATGCTGCTGGCAGCAGCTTTTTCACCGGAGAGGGTGCGCCGTGTGGGGATGACGCAGAGAATATTCAATTCGGCGCGAAATGCGCTTGCCAGCTCCTGCGTAATCGCCAGGCTGGCGTCGTGCACGGATTCATAATCCAGTGGAACCAGGATATGTTTCAATTTAAAATGAGCAGTCTTGCCCTTCTTGGGCTTAACCAACACAACCGGTATCGTGCTTTCTGCAACGACCTGCTGGGCAATGCTGCTGGAGACTACGTCGCGCATTCCGGAGCGTCCATGAGAACACAGCACGATCAGGTCTGGCTGGTGTTCTTCCTGGGCATGGAAAATGATGCTGTGCACCACGTCAGCCACGGCTGCGGCGTGGACATGCCGCCTGACTTTTATTCCTGGAGGGAATGCGCGCCTGGCTGCGTCGGCGAGATAAGTTTCAGCCTCTCTTGCTTCGGTCAGATGGCGGTCTTTGTGGACCTCCTCAGGAGCGTCCTGCTCGATGATGTGCAGCAGAGTCACTGGGGCGTCCAGGGTTTCAGCAAGGAGCGAAGCCACGGGCAGAGCCGCCTCTGCGAGTTTAGAGCCATCCAATGGAACAAGGATTTGTTTGAACATGGGTTACCTCCCCGTAAATGTTTGAACGAGCAGGTAGATATTCAGGCATACGATGATCACCGCGGCCAGACTCGCCAGGAGAGTGGTGAACCATCTGTTGACCAGCACACCCATGAGGTCGCGCCTGCGGGTGAACAGCACCAGAGGGATTACCGCAAAAGGCAGGCCGAAGGAGAGCACCACCTGGCTGATCACCAGGGTGCGGGTCGGATCAAGGCCGAGAAAGATAACCAGTAACGCCGGCAGCATGGTGACCACTCGCCGCACCCAGGGTTGGATGTGGTAATTTAAAAAACCCTGCATGATGACCTGACCGGCCATCGTCCCCACCGAGGACGAGGAGAGTCCGGAGGCGAGCAGGGAAATGGCGAAAACCCAGCCGGAGGCCCGGCCGAGCAGCGGCTGGAGGGTTTGGTAAGCTAACTGAATAGTTCCTACACTCATCATTCCGTTTTGGAAAAATGTCTTGGCTGCCATGATCAACATGGCTGCATTGACTGAGCTAGCAATCACCATGGCGATGACGACATCAATGATCTCAAAGCGGAACAATCGGCGCTGTTGTTCGGGCTTGGTGACGACTATTCGATCCTGGGTAAGTGCGGAGTGAAGGAAAAGCGCGTGCGGCATGACTGTTGCCCCCAGGATGCCGGCAGCCAGCAGAAAGCTTTCCGGACCAGAAAACAGCGGCGTGAAAGTATGTATGGCGACCGCGTGCCAATCTGGCCGGACGAAGAAGATTTCGACGATATAGCTTCCCGCGACCACTGCCAATAAGGAGGTGATGACTGCTTCCAGCGGCCTGAAACCAAAGCGTTCCAAGCTGAGGATCAGGAAAGTGGTCAGGGCGGTCAGGAGCCCGGCAATCCACAGGGGTATGCCGAAGAGGAGGTTAAAACCCAGGGCCGCACCAAGGAACTCTGCCAGGTCGGTTGCCATGGCGACCACCTCCATGAGCACCCACATGCACCAGACCCACCAGCGAGGGAAGTTGGCCCGGCATTGTTCGGCCAGGTTCTTTCCGCTGGCGATACCGAGCTTGGCCGAGAGGGCCTGCAGGAGCATGGCCATCAGGTTGCTGAGCAGAATGACCCACAGCAGCAGATAACCAAATTGGGCTCCGCCCTGGATATTGGTGGCGAAGTTTCCCGGATCCACGTAAGCGATGCTGGCGATGAAGGCCGGACCCAGGAACGGGAGCAGGCGGGCGAACCAGCCTTTCCGGCTTCTGCCTGAAAGAACAGCCTGCGCGTCGCGTTGGGTTGCCTGCGTACCATGGCGTACGAGGCTTTTCTTTTGTTTCTTGGAGCTGGGATTCATGGCCACGGAGATGATTTTACATCAAAAAAAGGAGCAGATTCTGCTCTCCTCCCTCAATTGATCAAGACCAAAATCTCTTCGAAGGAGGATGGGGGTAAAGTTTCAGCTCTGGCCAGGTTGGTTTGAAATAGGTGGAATACAAATCCACGACAGAGGATGAGGGTACCACCAGGCTCTCGATTTTTCCAACTCAAGGTAGAATAGGTCTGAGGTATCCATGGCCTACTTTGTTGTGTGTATATTCATCTCGGCTTTCCTGCTATTCCAGGTTGAACCGATGATCGGCAAATACATCCTGCCTTTGTTCGGAGGGTCCTCCTCGGTCTGGTCGACGGTGATGTTATTTTTCCAGGTAATGCTGACCGGGGGTTACGCATACGCCTACTGGTTGATCGGAAAAGCACGCCGAAAGACGGCCGTTCACCTGGTATTGCTCGGAGTGTCCCTGGTGTTGATGCTCGTTCTCGGTTTAGTGTGGCGCTCGCCGATCACACCCGGAGCGAATCTAAAACCGGGCGGATCGTATTCCCCGATCGTGGAAATATTTATCGTTCTCACCGTATCGGTCGGGCTGCCCTATTTCCTGCTTGCCTCTAACAGCCCCTTGATCCAGGTCTGGTTCGATCGCGCGTTCCCGGGACGCACGGCCTATCGCTTGTATGCCCTCTCCAACGCAGGTTCGTTGCTTGCCCTGGTGACCTACCCACTGCTGGTTGAACCCAATCTGACCCTCCCCTGGCAGGGGTGGGTTTGGTCTTTGGCTTACGCAGCCTATGCCGGACTGGCAGCGTACGGCGCCATCCGCGCCTTCAGGCGGAATGTGTCCGGTGGATCTGTTGTGGAAAGTGCCGGCAAGAGCGCGGATGAAGGAACGAAAGAGCCTTATCCTCATTGGAGCCAATTTCTGCTGTGGATCACCCTCGCCGCAACCGCCTCCATCCTGCTTCTGGCGGTGACCAGCCAAATCACTCAGGAAGTAGCGGTCATCCCCTTCCTTTGGGTTCTACCGTTGACAATTTATCTACTGACTTTCATCCTGGCTTTTTCAGGGGAGCGCTGGTATTCACGTCAGCTATTCATTATTATCTTTGCTGCTGCGTCGTTGCTTGCCGGATGGGCGCTGGGGCATACTCCGCTCGTGGGCATCTGGCAGCAGATCGGCATCTATTCACTTGTGTTATTTGCTGCCTGCATGGTCTGCCATGGCGAGCTGTACCGCATGCGCCCGGACCCCTTACGTTTGACATCCTTTTATTTGATGGTTTCGATAGGCGGGGCTTTGGGAGGTATCGTCATTAATTTTGTAGCGCCTCTCGTCTTCAAGGGGCTCTGGGAACTGCCGCTGGGGTTGGCCTTATGCTGGCTTTTTTTTCTGGCGGCGACCATCGTTTCAAGAAGGCTGAACATGGGGGGTACGTTCAGCATAAGGACAGATCGTTCCCATCGACCGCCAGAAAATGACCAGACCCTTGAGGTGTCCAGCGCGCACAGGCGCGATTCCATTTTCCACAGGTTGATCTTTATTGTTAATGAAACCATCCTGCTGGGCATGCTGGTTGTCATGAGCATTTGGTCGTATCAGCAGATCCATATTGACCTTAACAATGGAATGTTCATCACCCGCAATTTTTATGGCATCGTCCGGGTGAGCGAGACCGTTTTTGCCGGCGGGACCTCCATCCCCGTTAAATCACTCGGCAGGGAAATCTCCTCCTTTCACCGTTTTTCATTGATCCATGGCGTGACCATACACGGTTTTCAATTCCATGATGAAGGGTTGAGCAGCCTTCCCACTTCCTATTATGGCAGGACGAGCGGCGTCGGCCTGGCCGTCCTCAACTCTCCGAATCGGGGCAGGGGGATGAAGGTCGGTGTGTTGGGATTAGGAGTCGGCACCCTGGCTGCCTACGGCCAGCCTGGGGACATCTATCGGTTCTATGAAATCAACCCGGCGGTCATCCGTTTGGCGGAAGGGGAAGGCGGTTATTTCAACTATTTATCCTCCAGTCAAGCCAGGGTGGAAATCGTCACCGGTGATGCCCGTCTCTCCCTGGAAAATGAATTGGCTGCCGGCCGGCCGGGCAACTATGATATTCTGGTTGTGGATGTTTTTTCGAGCGACTCTATTCCGGTTCATTTGCTGGATGCCGAAGCTTTTGCCCTTTACCTGAAGCACCTCCAGCCGGAGGGGATCCTGGCAATCCATATCTCCAACAGCCACCTGAACCTGGTTCCGGTGGTGTGGCCTCTCGCAGGCCATTTCGGTTTGAGCCGGGTTTTGATCAATGACCTGGGAGACGGGATTATTACTTATCAGTCGGAATGGGTCCTGCTTTCGCGCGATCCTGCCTTGCTTGCTATCCCGGCGATTGCCTCGCGTGCTGAGCCGATGTCTGGATATGTCTCTCCCCTCCGTCTGTGGACGGACGATTATAACAATTTGATCCAAATATTAAAATAAAAACCCTCCGGAAGGTCCCGGAGGGCAGAAAAGCTCAGTTCGTGAACTTGTCGCTGGCATCGTCCAGCACTTTGACCTGCTCAGGGGTCAATCTCCAGCCGATTGCGCCGACATTCTGGGCAGCTTGTTGGCCGGTTTTTGCTCCGGGGATGGGCAGTGCACCTTTGCAAATGACCCAGTTGAGCGCTACTTGTGCAGGTGTCTTGCCTGCATGCTCCTTTCCGATTTCTGTCAACAGGTCGATCAGTGGTGGCAGATCTTTGAGAATCCCGGCGAAGCGCCTTCCGCGGGTGCCGGGAGGGGGGGTTTCGGGAGTGTATTTTCCGGTCAGCATGCCCATTCCCAGGGGGCTGTAAGCAATTAATCGAACGCCAAGCTCCTTACAACGCTCGAGCAGGCCGTTTTTTTCCACCGTGCGGTTGAGTAAATGGTATTCAACCTGGTTGGACGCCAGCGGAATTTTATACTTGGCAAGGATGGTGTATGTACGCTGCATCTGGTTTTTATCGTAGTTCGAAACCCCCACGGTTCTCGTCAGCCCGGCTTTGATCACTTCTGCCAGACCTTCCGCCCACGTCTCGTTAGCGACCGGAGGAAAAGGTTGGTGGATCTGATAGAGATCGACTTTATCCAATCCAAGGCGCTCGAGGCTGTGCTGCAGGGCATTCATTAAGGATTTGCGGCGCAACCTCCAGGGGTATGGAAAGAATTTCGTCGCCACCAGGACCGGCTTCTCAACTTTTTTTATAAATTGTCCCAACAGGCGTTCGGAACGTCCCAGTCCATAGACTTCGGCGGTATCCACCAGGTTAACTCCTGCGTCCAATGAGGTTCGGAAGCCAGCTTCGATATCCTCATCGGAATAACCCCGGCCGTAATTCCAAACTATTCGGTCTCCCCACGACCAGGCGCCCAGCCCCATCTCTGTATTTTGGAGGAAAAGAATTTCATCGGAAGAATACTCGGTCATGACGCCTCCTGTTATCAAAATTCGAAAAAGGCGAAGTGATTGTAACACAACCCATCCGGCAGGGTAGTCATCCGGCGCAATTCCGATTACAATCGAGGAAAATTCACACCGAATGGAACTAATGGACCGCCAGCCGCTTGACTTCGTGAGGCGGCTGGCGTTCCCTGAGTTCCGGGAGTAAAATGATGAGCCACCACCCGGAAGAGGGCATGGAAGAATCCCCTGCTTCGCTGGCAGAACGACTGGGTCTTCCTTATAAAAATTTGCTATTGCTGACCCGTGCACTGACGCATCGTTCATATGTAAACGAACACCCTGAAGCGGTGGAAGACAATGAACGGCTGGAATTCCTGGGGGATGCCGTGCTCGATTTTGTTGTCGGTGCCTGGTTGTATAATCATTTCCCTGAAATGCCTGAAGGTGACCTGACCCGCATGCGTTCAGCCCTGGTCCGGACGGAGCAGCTTGCGGTCTTCGCACGCAAGCTGAAAATTGGCCCCGCGATGAGGCTGGGTCATGGGGAAAACCAGGCCGGAGCTCGCAATAGAGCATTACTGCTGTGTTCCACCTTTGAAGCTTTGGTTGGCGCTCTTTTTTTACAATCGGACATCGACACAGTCCAGCAGTTCATCCACCCATTAATAGACGAAGCCAGCCAGGAGCTGCTGGTCCAGATGGACCGGTATGACCCGAAAAGCCGCCTGCAGGAGTGGTCGCAATCTCAAAAACTGGGCATCCCGCATTATGTGACCATCCAGTCGAGCGGCCCGGAGCATGCCCGGGTATTTGAAGTCGAAGTGCAGATAGGCGGGCATGTCTTCGGGCGTGGGTTTGGGCGCAGTAAGCAGGTTGCTGCTCACGGCGCAGCCCAATCCGCCCTTGACGCAATCAGCACCGGCTGGAATCCGCAAGTAGATCGCAAATCTTGAATTTTTAAAGTGTAAATCCTCATGCCTCTCCGTCTCAACTCCCTTGAGCTCCACGGCTATAAAACATTCGCGGCCAAGACCGATTTTGAATTTTCTGAGGGCATCACCGCAATCGTTGGTCCCAATGGTTCGGGAAAATCCAACATCGCAGATGCCCTCCGCTGGGTCCTGGGCGAACAGACCTTCAGCCTGTTGCGCGCCAAGAAAACTGAGGACATGATCTTTGCCGGATCGGAGCAGCGTCCCCGCGCCGGTATGGCTTCCGCCACAGTTACGTTTGATAACAGCGATAATTGGTTGCCGGTGGACTTTTCCGAGGTCGTACTGGCACGCAGGGCGTATCGGGATGGGCGCAATGAATATCTGCTCAACCACCAGCAGGTACGCTTGAAGGATATCAATGAGCTCTTGTCCCAATCCGGCCTGTCCGAACGCACCTACACCATCCTCGGACAGGGCCTGGTGGACGCCTCCCTGGCTCTTAAGGCAGATGAACGCAGGCGGTTGTTCGAGGAAGCTGCCGGGATCGGTCTGTATCGTTCCCGTCGCGAAGAGACATTGCGGCGGCTGGAGACGACCCAGCGCAACTTGGACCGCGTACTGGATATCCTGGCCGAGCTTGAACCGCGCCTGCGCAGCTTGGAACGCCAGGCAGCCCGCGCCCAGGAATATGCCCAGGTTCAGGCTGATCTGCGGGTGTTTCTGCGTGAATGGTACGGCTACCACTGGCACCGTGCCCAGCGTGAACTGGCTGAAATCATCGACCTTTCCCATGCCAACCAGGCCAGACTTGAAGAAGCGCGTGAGACTTACCAGGGAGTCCGCCTGAATTTTGCCAGCTATCGCGACCGTTTGAATGGTCTGCGTTCCCGGCTGAATTCCTGGCATCGCCAGTCTTCTCAACTGCATGACAGCCGCGAGTCGACCAGCCGCGAACTGGCTATTTTCGAAGAACGCCAGCGTGCCCTGCAGGATAGCCGTCAGCTGGTGGTGAACGAACAATCTCGGCTGACCGATGAGCTGCGGATTGCTATTGAACGTCTCGCCGAGGCGGAATCCGAAAGCGTTCGTGCACAGGCGGAATTCGAGGAGGCCCAGGCTCAGGGTAAAGCGGCTCGCGAGAGCCTGGCTGCGCGCCAGGACCAACGGGCAGGGTTGGAAGCGGATCTCCTGGCTGCCCAAAACAAACTGACCGAATACACCGCCCGGAGCGCCCAGCTGCATGCCCATCAAAACGAGCTTGCCGCCAGGGTCGACACACAGAAACGGAAATTGGAAGCTGCTGCGCAGGCGGTTGTAGCAGCGGATGCGGTCCTAGAAAAAGGGGAGAAGGAATCCCAGCGTGCAGCTTCAGCGCAGAAATTAGCAGGAACAGCCCTTGGGGAAGCTGAAGCCGGTTTGCGAGCTGCCCAGGAGCGGCTGTCGGGATTAGAGGAACGAATTAAAAAGCAACAGGACACCCAGGGAGTCAAAACAACCGAACTGGCCCGTCTAAAGGCACAAATGGATGTTCTTGAGCAGGCAGAGCAATCCCTGGCGGGTTATGCCGATGGGGCGAAACTGCTCCTGGACGCAGCCCGGCAATCCAGGTTGAAAGGGGTACACGGGGCACTGTCCGCCGTCCTGGATATCCCCGCGGATTACGAGCTGGCGATTGCCGCAGCTCTGGGAGAATATGCCGATGCAGTCGTGCTCGAATCCGGGCATGATACTGAAGAGGCCCTGTCCTTGTTGGAGTCAGGTGAATCCGGCCGGGCGTCGCTCCTGCCGCAGGATTGGCTGGACCCGGGCGAACTTCTGAAAGCCCCGCACGATCCAGATTGTCTGGGTATTGCCTCTGATCTGGTCAAGGCGCCCGCAGAGCTGCGCCCGGCGTTGGACCTGCTGCTCGGACAGGTGCTCATCGTCCGCAATCGCAGCGCGGCGAGGCGCCTCCTGGCCGGAAAAACCGGGAATGCCCGTGCGGCGACGTTGCAGGGCGAGTTGTTCTTTGCCAGCGGCCAGGTCCTGGCCGGGAAGCCGCACAGCGGTGTTCTCGGCCGTCCCCGCCAGCGGCGTGAGCTGCAGGCATCGATCCAAGAGGTTGACCGCCAGATTGTTTCTTTGGGTTCTGAATTACAAAAACTCGAAGACCGGATGGAGGCTGCCCGCAGCGAAAGGTCGAAGTGGGAAGAAAGTGTGCGCCAGAGGCGCGTCGGATTGGACTCCACTCGGTCTGCCGAACAGCAGGTTCAAATCCAGGTCGAAGCAGCGCGCCGGCAGCGAGACTGGGAGCGCGAGCAAAAAAAGAACCTCGAAGATGAGATTGCTCGGGCAGAAGAGGAAAACCGGCAGACCATGCAAGCATTGTCCCTAAACGGGGAAGAAGCAACCCGGGCGCAGGATGTGATCCGGGTAAGGACAGCTGCCCTGGCAGAAGTGAGCCTGGATGAGGATCAAGAACAGGTGACCTTCTGGACCACGCGTTTGGCTGTATCGGAAAGTGTCTTAGGCGATGCCCGCAGCCGCCAGGTCGAGCGCCAGCAAGCTGTCCAGGATCTACAGCTCCAGCAATCCCAACTGGAAAAGCGGCTGTTGGATATCGAGCAGACGCGCAGCGACCTTGAAGTTGGCCGGGAGGCGGCTCATAAAAAAGCTGCCGAGTTCAATGCACAATTAGAAGAATTGCGCAACCTTATTGAGCCGGCCGAAAAGGAGCTGGAGGCCGCCGAGGCGCAGGAAGCCGATTTACAGAAACAGGAGACCGATGGACAGGCCGCCCTGGCACGTGTCGAGCGGATGTACAACCAGATCCAGCTCGACCTTGGCCGGAAACAGGAGTCCCTGGACAGCTTGCGCCAAAAGATCGAGGACGATTTTGGCCTGGTTGCATTTGAATATTCCAAGGATGTCTCCGGTCCCGTGCCGCTACCCTTCGAGGGGATGGTAGAGCAGCTGCCGGTGGTCACGGAACTCTCGGTTGACCTGGAGGAAAATTTGGCCCGCCAGAGGGCCCACCTGCGCAGGATGGGACCGGTCAATCCTGAAGCACAGCAGGAATTCCAGTCCGTCAAGGAACGCCACGTCTTCCTGACTACGCAAATGGATGATCTTCGCAAGGCGGAAGCGGACCTTCACCAGGTGATTGCAGAGCTGGATGAGTTGACCCGGCGTGAATTCCAGAAGACTTTCGACGCGGTTGCGGGTGAGTTCCATTCCATTTTTCACCGTCTGTTCGGCGGGGGCTCGGCACGTCTGGTGTTGACCGATCCGGATAACCTGACCGAGACCGGTATCGATATCGAGGCACGCCTGCCCGGTCGCCGCGAACAGGGCCTTTCCCTGCTCTCGGGTGGGGAACGCAGCCTGACTGCCATTGCTCTTGTATTTTCCCTGCTGAAAATAAGCCCTACCCCAGTCTGCGTCATGGATGAGGTAGATGCGATGCTTGATGAGGCAAATGTTGGCCGCTTCCGTGATCTGCTGCTCGAATTGAGCAAACAGACCCAGTTCGTCATCATCACGCATAACCGCAATACAGTCCAGGCTGCGGATGTGATCTACGGTGTGACCATGGGGCGGGATTCGACCAGCCAGGTCATCAGCCTTAAGCTGGATGAGGTTTCGGACGAGTATTTTCGATAGGCGCAATTGTGAAATTGAAAACGGCCAGCTTTTGTTGCTGGCCGTTTTGAGTATTAATCAGGGATGGATATCACCGCCTATGGTGTAGGCACTAACGCTCCCTGCGTCTGCATCGCTGCCTGGGTTGCAGCATCTGAGGCGTTGGCTTCAGCGAGTGTCGGTGAAGTAGGTACACGCAGCGTCCAGTAATCGTAAACTGTGACTTTCGCGGCTGCGAGCTGCGTGTTGATCCAGGATTGGAAATCATTGTCGCGTGCGGTCGAGTACTGATCTGCCGTGAGCACGCGGTTTTCATGGCCAAGAACCTGGATGATGTGCCAGCCATCGGAGGCCTGGAGCGGGTGGCTGATTTGCCCGATGGGTTGTGAAAAAGCCGCTGCCTCGAATTCTGCCACCATCTGGCCCTTGGGGAACCAGCCCAGGTCGCCGCCGCTATTCTGGGTGGCTGTATCGGTGGAGTATTGTTTGGCTATGGCGTTCCAATCCCCTCCGGTGATCAACAGGTAATACACCTTTTCTGCGGTAGCCTGATCGGCCACCAGGATATGCCGGGCCCAGACCTGCTCCTGCGTATGTGGAAAGTTCGCCTCAATCACGTCTTCAACCTTGGTCTTGTAGAGGTTCTCTTCGAAGATGATCAACCGGATGTCGTCGGTGGTTGCCCCAAGCTTCATATAATTGGTGAAGGATGTTTTGAACTGGCTCTGGAATCCTGCCAGAGTGAGAGGAGTGGCGGTGGGAGCCGGAGTTGCGGAAGGACCGGCTGTCGCTATGGGGGTCGAGGTAGACGGAAGGGTTGGCGTTGGGGAGACTGACGGCGTAATGGTCGGTGTTCCGGTGGCGGTCGCAGTTGAAGTTTCAGTCGGCGGGGCCAGGGCGATTTGCGTCAGAGACAGGGTCGAGGTTGAGAATGGGGTCGTGGATGGCGTGGGGGTAAGCGTCCCATTCGGGAAATAGCCAAAGGCATCATGCTCCGCCTTATCGATCTCCTGGGAACTGATGACAATGCCATGCGCTTTGGCATACTGCTGGATGATCATGTCGCTTTTGAAACTCTCGATGACCTGGTTGCCCATCCCGGTCGTATCATCCAATTGAGAGGAGATTTGGCTGAGGTAATCTTGCATGCTCTGATCTGAATTGATATCGATGCCGAACATTGAAGCCAGCGACGTGTACTGATTGTATTGGTCAATCAATTGCTCGCGAGCGACCTTAACCCTGATCTGGAAATCGCGGGTTGTCAGCACATCCTTGTTGACCCTGACAATCGGCTGGCGGAGCTGCAGGACGGTCTGGTCCAGGATTCCATAGCCGATCGACAGGATAACGATAGCCAGGACGCCGATGGCACCTGCCACAATAAATCGGGTTTGACGCCGTTCACGTTCCAAGCGGGCCAGGTGTTTTTTCGAAACAATTTTTGTGGGTCTATTTTTTGCCATGAGAGCCTCAAATCATTTTAAACATCGCAATCTCTCTCCGGGAACAGCCGGGAAATTTCACGAGTAAGCCATGATTCCTATTTGTGATGGGATCTTATGCAGAGCGTATCGACAACCTGCACCACTTGCCTGACGTCAAAAAATCAGCGTTCATCTTCATTATGCCCCCCTGTGAAGGGAAGGAGGCCGATATGGCGGGCGCGTTTGATTGCAACGGCCAGGATGCGCTGATGCTTCGCGCACGTGCCAGTCTGCCGGCGAGGGCGGATCTTGCCTTCATCGGTCACAAAGCGGTGCAGAACATCGACTTGTTTATAATCAATTGCAAGACTCTTATCCGCACAAAATTGACAGAACTTCGGGCGTGCGTAGAATCGACGTTCTTGACCCTGTTCCATGTCGGTATCTATTTGTTGTTCCATAAAAACCTTAACTCCAATCTTTTTCTAGTGCACCCTTAGAAAGGAAATTCGTCTTCGGCAGACGGGGTGTCAGCCTGTTCCACTGTCGTGGGTTCTTCTCCGCTCGGGCCTTGACTGCTTTCCTTGCGATCGCCGAGCATCATCATCTCCGAGGCGATGATCTCAACCGTCGAATGCTTTATCCCTTCTTTGTCTTCCCAGCGTCGGGTCTGGAGGCGGCCTTCGATATAAACCTGCTGGCCTTTTGTCAGATACTGTTTGCAGATTTCGGCAAGGTTGCCCCACGTCACAACGTTGAACCATTCTGTTTCTGAGTGGCGTTCGCCGTCCGCAGTATTCCAGGAACGACTGGTCGCAACGGTGAAGGTGGTTACCGGCCTTCCGGAAGGGGTATAGCGCATCTCCGGGTCTCGTCCCAGGTGGCCGATGATCATGACCTTATTCAAACCTCGACTCATATCGTGCTCCTTCTTACGAAAGAAAGGTTTACATCGAAGGTCCAGTTCAGTCGACAACGGTGATCATGTAGCGGATAACCTGTTCCAGGAACCGCAGGTTCTGATCCAGGGCGGCGGTGCCGGTCGTGGGCATAGTGGCATTGAAGAGGACGTACTGTCCTTCGCGCTGTTTTTTAATTGCATAGGCGAGACGTTTCCGGCCCCAGATATCGACTTTGTCGACACTGCCGCCGGTCTCGCCGATCCAACCCTTGATTTTTTCGAGGATGCCATTAAATGCAAACTCGTCCAAATCAGGATGGACTATACACACCAGCTCATATTTACGCATCAGGAAAACCTCCTTTCCTCGGGATATGCTCCCGGGCAATCACCGTAGGTGAGCCGGGGGCGGAAAGCCTTTCACACGCTTGGGCATGAAAGGAGAGGGCGTTAGTTTACTATAAAGTAGATGTTTTGCGAAGGGAAAACACGGGGCAAATTGGGCTCGTTATTCAGGAGGAGAGTTGAAAATTCATTCTTGACAGCCTCCAGTGAAACTCATTTTTTGATGTAGATCGGGTTGCTATAAATCCAGCCTCGGGATCTTCCCAGATGATATTTATACGCCTCTACCCGGTAGGTTCCTGCTTCATTCGTTACGTGGACCAGAACCTCCCCGTGAACCGTTTTGATAACTTCCCCATCCTTGATCAGCCGGATCTCTGCCGGATCAGGCGATTTCACCTGCAGTGTCACAGCCTCCTTTTCAGAAATTTCATCCCCCATGATGCAATTCCGGTTACTCCCTTGGGCCGAGAAACGAAACCCTCTGGTTGAGGTGGCTAAATCATAGCCGATGAAGCAGTGGCCTGCCTCGATCGCTTCGAAGATCATTTTACGGTCGATATTCAGGTTTCCGGTTAATGGATTGGGAGTAAAAATGTGTGTGTTGATCGCCGCGAAATGGAATTCGTACGGAAATATCGTTTTATGCAGCCAGCCCAGGGACATTCTGCGGGCGTGAGCATCGGATCCACCGATCGCAACTGCATGATGGCCGTGAAGGTGGAGTTCGTCCCATTTGTGGAGGGTTTCTGGAAGGGGACCTCGGGCGATGGTCTCCGGAAAGAAACCATAAAAAAGACCATCAACCTGGCTTTTCGCCACGGATTTGAGTTCGCTAAAGCCGTTCCATAATTCGATGCCGTTGAAACCATGCACATTCCAATCGACCCAGGAGATGTCCGTTTCATTAAATGAAGGCAAGGCCGGATCGATCGGATGGGCGAGGAAGGATAAGCCCCCTGCCTGGTGCACCGCCTCAATTAACGCCTGTGGGTCATCCGCAAGAACTGCCAGTTCCCGAGAAGCTCCAAAGACCAGCAGGTGATTTTTTTGTGGCTCGCGGTCCTGGTCGTGGATTTCCTCGCCTGTTAAGAGAAGGATGCGCCTCCTGCCCTTGGAATAGTATCTGTCCACTCCCTGGACCCAGACATTGTGGTCGGTAACCAGGAGAATGTCGACACTGGTTTTTAATCCAGCCTGCGCCAGGTCGGCATGAGTCCCGGAACCATCAGAATATACCGTATGCATATGCAGATTTACGATCAATTCAACCATAAAGCCTCTTTATTGCAGATTGGGGTATTTTCGCGGAACGCGGGTATGGATCAGGGCTGACTGACGCTGAATTCTTATTTGACGGTTTAGCCTCATCGCAGGTATAATTTGGCGGCTAAATTGACTGGAGGCATGTTCATGAAAAACATTCTTGATGGAGCTTTGATTTTAACATCAATCGCTTTGGTCGTAAGTATTATCCTTCAAAGCAAGGGAGCGGGATTGGGCGGTCTTTCGGGAAATGATGCAGGCGGTGTTTTCACGGCCAGGCGTGGGATTGAGAAGACGCTCTTCTGGGTGACCATCATTTTTAGCGTTGTCTTCTTCATCCTTGCGATAGCCACAGTGATCATTTCTGCCCATTAAGCTTATTTCCTGATTAGAAAGGCCCTCTCCGATCGGCGAATGACGCGCCGGGAGCGGCCTTTCTTTTTTGTTCTTTACATATATGAAAAAACTTCGCTGGCAAATCCTGGTTGTCGTTCTGACGATTGTGGTCGTCGGGTTTTTACTCCTGATACGACAGCCCTCCCTGAGCACTGCGCTGCCTCAGCCGACGAGCGGGGGCGTTTATACTGAGGCTTTGGTGGGTTCTTTTGGACGTCTAAATCCACTCCTGGACTTGAATAATCCTGCCGATCGGGATGTGGATCGATTGATCTTCAGCAGCCTGGTAAAGTTTGATTCGCAGGGAAACCCTCAGCCGGATCTGGCTGAATCCTGGGGTAAATCCGCGGATGGGAAAATTTACAATATTGATATTCGAGCCAATGCCAACTGGCAGGATGGCACGCCGGTCACCAGCGATGATGTGATCTTCACACTCAATCTGCTCCAGAGCAAGTACTCCGCTGTCCCGGATGATGTCCGCTCATTATGGAGCCAGGTGCAGGTAACCCGACTGTCTGATAAATTTCTGAAATTCACCTTATCTGAACCCTTCGCCCCATTCATGGATTACCTTACTTTTGGTATTTTGCCCAAGCATTTGCTAGATAATGTCCCCGCCGATCAGCTGGCAAATTCAGAATTTAATCTGGCCCCGGTGGGAAGCGGCCCCTATAAGTTTGACCACCTGACCACCCAAAATGGCCTCGTGTCCAGTGTGGCCCTGACCGCTTCCAAGGATTATTATGGCCAAAGCCCATTCATCTCACAGGTCATTTTCCGATATTTTTCCACATCGAAAGATGCCCTGGAGGCCTATCGTCAGGGGGAAGCTCTTGGAATAAGCCAGATCACACCTGATATTCTGTCCTCCTCGCTCGCGGACAGCAGTCTGAATGTCTACAGCAGCCGGTTACCGCGCCTGACCATGATCCTGTTGAATTTGAAAAATGATCAGGTCCCCTTTTTTCAGGATAAAAATATTCGCCTGGCCCTGATGCAAAGCCTGGATCGGCAGGGGATGGTGGACAGGATTTTACAAGGCCAGGCTGTGGTGGCCGACAGCCCGATACTCCCAGGGACCTGGGCTTATTATAATAATGTGCCTCATATCGACTACGCATCCGATCAGGCCGTGAATTTATTTGAAACTGCCGGCTATGTCATCCCTGCAACCAGTTCCGTGCGCACCAAGGCTACCGTATCGCTGTCATTTACAATGGTGTACCCTGACGACCCGACGCACACCCAGTTAGCCCAGGCAATCCAATCCAATTGGGCGGCCGTAGGCATCGATGTAAAGATCCAGCCCGTTTCATATACCTCCTTATTGAATGACTATTTGGATCCACGGTCTTATCAAGCCGCTCTGGTCGACCTCGATCTGAGCCGTTCTTACGATCCGGACCCCTATCCATTCTGGCATCAGGCCGAGGCAACCGGAGGTCAGAATTATTCACAATGGGATAACCTCACTGCCAGCGAATATCTGGAGCAGGCCCGGGTCAATACTGACACAAATGTGCGTGCGCGGCTGTATCGTAATTTTCAGGTTGTATTCGCCCAAGAACTTCCTGCCCTCCTTCTTTATTATCCGGTTTATTCTTATGGGGTTGACCAGCGAGTTGGGGGGGTCAGTGCGGCGCCTCTTTTTGAGCCGAGCGATAGATTTAACAATATCACAGAATGGTACCTGGTCACCAGCCAATCAGGCAAGCAATCAAAGCAGCCAACCGTTACTCCCTGAAACCTCCATTTGAATCAACCTTTCTTTGGTGAAAGGGGATTGTTCTGCAAATGCCCACCATTCTCCGAGATAACACCTTTTTTCGTTCTGGTGTCCAGGAGCTTGAAGAGTATTTGCTTTCCGAAGAATTGTTTTGGCCGCTTTCAGGTCGCCGCGCTCTGCCTCGCTTAACCATCGGGGGTCTACTAATAGCCAAAAAACGGCTTGAAGTGCGAACTTCATCCGCCAGCGCACATCAAGAATTTACCCGGCTCGAAGAACAATTAAAAATCTGCATCTCAAAATGGCAGGCAGCATGGGAACGGAAAGCAGCCCGCGAGATTCAGCCTCGATTCGTCGAATGGAAAAATTATCTCGAAGATTATCAACAAGCCCCCGATGTCTACGCGGGGGATTATCCAGAACAGGTTCAATGGCGAGTTGTGTTACACTTGTTGGGCAAGGAGCTGCCGCATCTCCCCAATGAATTTTCTTCTTTGCATGATCTCGACAAGCTCTTGGAAGCATTTTTTTCGCCGGGTCAATTCGTATGGGATTTGGATCTGGCCCCGGCGTTTCCCGCCGTTCAGTACTGGTACCTTTATGGCAAATTAAAGCCATCAGTAAAATGAGGAGGCTTTGTGACTGATCAACGCGAATCTGCCGTGGAGTACATCCGGAAGAACAAGGATAAATTTCTGAAAGAATATAAGGAAATCCTGGCGATCCCGTCTATCTCCACGGATCCGGCGCATGCTGCCGATATCCGCCGCGCCGCGGGATGGATGGCTTCTCAATTGAAAACCCTGGAAATGCAGCGGGTCCAAATACTGCCGACTGCCATGCATCCGATCGTTTATGGAGAATGGCTTGGGGCGAGCGGATCGCCAACCCTGTTGATTTACGGCCACTACGATGTACAGCCAGTCGACCCATTGGAGCTTTGGAAAACCGATCCGTTTGTGGCAACCGTAGATGGTGAGAATATCTATGCCCGCGGCGCTTCGGATATGAAGGGCCAGGCCATGGTGACCCTCAAAGCAGTTGAAGCTCTGGCCAGGACGGGCAGCCTGCCGGTCAATATCAAGTGGCTATTTGAGGGCGAGGAAGAGATCGGGTCGCCCAGCCTGGAAAAATTTCTGCTCGAACACAAGGATATGCTCGCTTGTGATTATGCAATCAATCCCGATTCGGGTATGAACAGCAAGGAGGCACCTGCCATCACCTACGCCTTGCGCGGCCTGGCCTATTTCGAACTGCGCGTATATGGTCCCGAGCATGACCTCCATTCCGGGATGTTCGGCGGGGTGGTTCATAACCCGGCCAATGCCCTGGCTGAACTGATCGCCGGGATGCACGATGCCAAAGGACGCGTGACCCTGCCCGGTTTTTATGACAAGGTCCGCAGCTTGAGCAAGGACGAACGCAGGGAGCTGGCCCGTCTTCCGAATGACGAGAAGCACTATCTTGAGGTAACTGGCGTCCCAGCCCTGTACGGTGAAAAAAACTACACCCCAAACGAGCGTACAGGTGCAAGACCAACCCTGGATGTAAATGGCCTGCTCTCCGGGTTTACCGGAAGCGGCTCGAAAACGATCATCCCGGCCTGGGCGATGGCGAAAATATCGTGCCGTCTTGTGCCCGACCAGGATCCAGAAGAGGTCCATCAGCAGCTGCTGGATTACCTGAAAGCGAGTGCGCCTCGGGACGTTCGTTGGGAGGTGATCGTCCACGCTGGCGGTCGGGCCTCCATTTCTGATCGAAAAAACACTGCCGTCCAGGCGATGAGTAAAGCGCTCGAACAGGTGTGGGGACAGCCGCCATTATTTCGGCGAGAAGGCGGCTCAATCCCGGTGGTGGGCTTGATGCAGGAGCTGCTGAACATTGAATCGGTGATCTGCGGCTTCAGCCTCCCGGATGACAACTTCCATGCTCCGAATGAGAAGCAGCATTTGCCGACCTGGTACCGCGGCATCGAAGCCTTCGTCCACTTTTTCCTAAACTTGAAGCCGTAATTATGGATGATAAACTCATCGCCTACGGTGGACAGGCGGTCATCGAGGGGGTGATGATGCGCGGAAGAAAATCCGCGGCGGTTGCCATGCGCACCCCTGACGGCGAGATCGTCACCCGGTCGGAATCCCTTCACCCTATTTACCACAGTCGCATCACCAGGGTCCCGTTCGTACGCGGTTTAATCATGTTATGGGATTCCCTGGGATTGGGAATGCGCTTCCTGACTCTTTCGGCAAACATCCAGACCGGTGAAGACGAAAAATTGGAGGGGCCTGTTCTCTATCTGACCCTTGGCCTGACCCTGCTCCTGGCAATCGGGATCTTCTTCCTGGTGCCGGCCGGGGTGGGTTGGCTGACGGAACGGTTCCTGCATTGGAATGCGTGGTGGAGCAACCTTTTGGAGGGGATCATCCGCCTGATTTTCTTGATTGGATATGTCTGGGCAATTGGCTTTGCGCCGGACATTCGCCGCGTTTTTGCCTACCACGGTGCGGAACACAAGACGATCAATGCTTACGAAGCAGGGGCGGATCTGACCCCAGAGTCGGTTGCCCGATTTTCGGTCCAGCACCCGCGCTGCGGGACGGCTTTCCTGCTGATCCTGGTTGTATTGTCACTCCTTTTCTTTACGCTGCTTGGACCCCTGCCGCTCGCCTGGCGCCTGACGAGTTCGAATCCTGATGATCCCCATCCTGGCCGGTGTGGCCTATGAGTACCTGCGCTGGACGGCCAATCATCTCGGATCGACTTTCGTACGCCTCATCGTCGCTCCAAATCTGGCTCTGCAGTCGCTGACCACTCGCGAGCCGGATCTGTCGATGTTGGAGGTAGCGATTAAAGCGTTCCAGACGATGCGTCAAGCCGAAAATGAATAACCGCCCTTGAGAATAATCAGGCGCCCTCCAAAGCAAATATCTGGAGGGCGTCTGGATTTAATGCAAAGTCCAATCAGTGGCGCATGATCACTTTACCATTGGGGGGGACTGGAAAAGGATGGATAGATTTCCAGTTTGGCAGGGTCCTGCGGTACGCTCAACGGAATTTCAATTGCGACCTGGCCGTTCGCGGGCACATTGTCAATATACGTGGATCCACCCCCGATCACATTTCCACTCGCATCATACGCAATGACGGTTACTTTGATGTTTGCAAGGTCCTTTCCCCAGGAGCTCTTGAGGATACCCGTGACCTTCGATTGGTAATCTCCCTTGAGATATTTGCCTTGCCCGACAGTCAACGGGCTGGCACTGACGTTGGCGGCCTGCAGCCCCCATTCATCGTGGTCATCCGTCGATGAGTGGATCACGACCTCCATCTTAGCGACCTTCATTTTTTGAGGGACGCTCAGATCCCCGGCAGCAGCCTGTCGTTCGCCTGGGAAGATGACGCCGATCATATCATTTGTCGTGGCAATGACCTCACCGCTGTCGTTAAAGGCAGCTATGTCGCATTCGATATTGACACGTGCATTTTTTGTATCAGTGTTTTTAACAACGAATCCATAAGTGGTCGAACCATATTGATCCTCGCTCGCTCCGACCGCCAGAACCTGGACCGGTTCCTGCTGAGGGGAGGCTTGATTTGCCTGCCAGCCTTCACTTAGTGCAGGAAAAAGCACCACTTTCGCGGGATTTCCGCTCGTTTTGATATCAATGACTACATATGCCGTACTGTCCGCGGATAGGCTGGAAATCCATTCGCTGCTGCCGGCACCTACAATCATCCCTTTGGCATCATAAGCTATTGCGGACACGGTGAGGTTGGTAAAGTCGGTATTGGCTGTCAGGTTTTTGACTATCCCGGATACGCGCGGGGTATCTGGATCCGGGAAATAAGTGACTTTATCGGTCGTAAACGGGCTTCCTGTAAAATCGAATTGATGGGCTACCCCGGAATGCATGACTTGGACATCCACCTTGGCTACCGAGGATTTCTCTGGTACATCGATTGGTTCCTGCCCGGCCAATCCCTGAGTTTCAGCCGGGAATATAACGCTTACATTAGCAGTTGCGGTGCCCAGGATTGTTCCGGTTAAATCGTAAGCGACAACCTGGTATTCCGTTTCAGTGACCGCTATGGTCTGGTTCGGATTCTCGACGATGAAGGCGTAATAGAGCATGGATGGAGAATTTTTGTCCTGGGCGTACCACATTCCAGTCACCTTCAGCGGCAGGGCTGGGACAGCGGGCGTTTGTGTAGGTAACGAAACGGTTGCGACTTCCCCACCGCCTGGATTTTGTACTCCACCTCCTGGATTTTGTGATCCCCCGCCCGGATATTGGGTGGCATTTATAATTGGGAGGGCATTCCCGACATTGGGTGACTCCGTCGCTGACCCTGCAGGGGAGTTTGCAATAGCCGGCAGCGATACCGAACATGCCCAAAATGGCAGCAATAGAAAAAATGCAGCAAAGCATAACTTAAGCTTTTTCATTTGTTCACCATCCCTTTGATCGATCAGAATTTATGAGGCTTTTGTGATAAATATCTCAAAGATTATACAACAGATAAACCTATACCGTCTAGCCGAGGTTTTCATATTATTGTACGGCGAAAATTTCCCCGAAGTTTCGCCACCGAGCACGTGGAAATCACGGATTTTTTTATTTTCCCCCGATATGTCAGTGGTCCTACCTTTCTGACTTATTTACTGTACTCGGGCGAATTTTTGTTTTTTGATGTAGCATCGTTTCAAATGAGAATCGAAGCAATGACACCTTTCTCTGTGTAGGGCAGTTCCAGGCATAAGCGGTGATTTCTCGTACCGCTGCGGATATTTCCGTGCACGAACTATTAAAAAGGCACCAGGGAATACTTTTCTTAGGAGCGAAAGGTCTGTATCCCCGCGAAAAGCAGGTTCGCTCGCATATGTGGCGTAAGTTGCAGATGATTCTCAATCATAGTAAGTTTTTTGCCAAAAGATACTCAGATCATCTCGGTTGTTTGAGTGTTGCTAGAATCCGGATGAAAGGGCCGGAAAATTTAATCGTTCTACACATTTTTCGCCAGAGCCCAGTTATTTATTGACAGCTTAATAATTATCCGTCTCGTTCTGCCATATCATCATTCGAAAGAAAATGCTGCTTAAGAAATATTGGAAATAATAAGGCAATCGCAGGTTATTTATATTTGGAATCTTTTCGATCAGCCGGCCGGCACGACTTTATTTTTTATATTGGAGCGCAGCAACGGGAGGATAGCGAGGATGAAAAATATTGGACCGATCCAATAGGGCGCCCCTCCCATGATATGGTCATAGGCAAGTCCGGCAGACAAAGGACCAAAAATGTTCATCAGGCTGCCCAGCGCCGTGGTCACTCCCATCAGCAGGCCTACCTCGCTGGCCATAACCAAATCTGTACATAATGTGGTCATGGTCGGGAAAGTAAAGCAGCTCATGGCACTGTTGAACATGTAAAAAGGAAAGATCAGCCAGAAGACAGGCGCAAAGAAAATCGCCAGGTTGCCAGCTGCCTGTCCCACCAAGCTGATCACCGCGGCGACCTTCTCTCCGAGGCGTGACACAAGTTTTTGTACCAGCAGGAACGTAACGAGGGTCAGGGCAATCCCCCCAAAAACCAGTAACAAGCTCACCTGGAAGGGCGTGGCGAAAAACTTCTGGATGACAAATACAGCGGCAATGCTGTTAATCCCATTGAAGGCGAAATTGAACAAAGTAAAGGCTAGGAGAATCGATCCCAGACCGGGCTTGCGCGCCATCTCGAAAATCGAGGCTGCTGGATTATAGTCCCTGAAGCGCAGCGGTTTGGTCTCGCGCTTTTCCTTCGGCAGTGACTCGGGCAGGACGAAAAGGCCGAGGAAGACGTTGAGGAAAGACAGGGCAGCTGAGACATAGGCAGGCGCCACCAGGCTGAACTGGGCGAATATTCCCCCGGCTGATTGACTAAGTTGCGCGACGATTCCCCCCAGGGCAGGGCCTAAGATCAAGCCCAGGCTCCAGGGGACGCCAATCATGGTGAAATTCCTGGTTCGCTCCTCGGGCTTGGAAACGTCGGCGATGTAAGCAGCAGCAGTTGAAAAGTTACCTCCGGTGATTCCGCCTATCAACCGTCCGAGGAACAGCACCCACAGTGCCCCGCCGAAGGCAAAGATCAAATAGCCGATACCCTGGCCTACCAGGCTTACCAGAAGTACCGGTCGCCGACCGATACGGTCGCCGATTTTACCCATTAAGGGTGCGGCGATGAACTGGCCCCCGGCATAAACCACTGTGATCATGGTGACCATCAGCGCTTGCTTGCTGTAGCGCTGGACAAGATAGGGCGCAACGGGAGAAAGAACCATGATGCCGATGACGTCCATCAGCATGATAAAAAACACCAGGACCAAGGAACCGCGGGTGCTGCGCTGCCTATTCAGCTTCATTGATTTCCCGGTGTTATAACGCGGATTCATTTCCCTTCCGGGTTGACCTTGGGCAACATGAATTGGATCTCCGCCCCGCGGTCATTTTCCTCCGCATTCAGGATTTCCCCGCCATTTAATTCGACAAAAGCTCGGCCGAGGTAGCCGTTCAGCTCCAGGTCCAGCTCGGCGGGCTGTTTTGCTTTCGTCCCTATACTTGTAAATGTAAATACAAAACCACCTGCCTCTTCTGCAACGAGGATGGTGATCGATGTATCTGCCTCGGTGAATTCGCTCACGTAGGAAATAAAAATGGAGATGATCTGCCGGAGAAGTTGCTCATCCGCCTGGAGCGTTGCTGAATTTGTTGAAATAAGGGTTTCGATGTGGGCGTCACGTGAGGGATGGAACTTTTTCCACTGTGCCAGACTCTCCTCAAACGCGCCCTGGATTTCGACTTCGTCCAGTTTGTATTTCGTTTCCTTGCGGTTCAATCGGGCAATATCGATCAGGCCGTTCATGAGCGTGAGGGCGCGCAGCCCGCTTCGATAGACGGTTCCCAGATCTTCCTTTTGAAAATCTGTCAGAGGGGCATCGCTTAAATGGTTCAGAATCATTTTACTGAATCCGGTGATGTGGTTAAAGGGCGTGCGCAAATCATGTGCATGGACCGAAGCGAATTTATTAAGGTTGATTTTTTTGGGAAGGTTTAATTTTGAGGTAGCCACAAGTTTTCCAATCCGGTGTTTTCCCAAATGGGTTTCGCCGCTCAAGCAAACAGGGACCGCTTATTCTCTTCCTTCGATCAACGCCTGGCGGCGTTTTCGGTATAGTATGATCGGGCTGTCGCCCTGGATCAGGATTTCACCGATACCGAGGTCAGGGCGCGCCGGCTGCTGTGTGATAACCACGCGGCGGTCCTGTCGCTCGATGACCAGGTTCAGGATGCTTCCTATCCAGCCGTAAACCTGTCGAAGGATCGGCAGGTGCATATTGTGGTAATAACGGATGTACATTTGGGTGTTTTCATTGTCAATCGGGGCAAAAGCGATGACGATGCGCAGGTCATCCGCAATCCAGTTCTGCCAGACATTGGGATACCGAAATTGCAAGAACGGGCGGCGGTCCGGTTTTGGCATTTCAGAAGGTTTGCGCGGTTTTTGGCCCTCATCCAATTCATTGGATACCCAGAGGTTTATCAAGTGATCTCCCGGCCAGCAGCTTTCTTCTTTTGCGATAGGGCCATTGACCAGCGTCCGCCCTCCGCGTCCGATCGTGTTGTGGTGAATGAATGGCAGATGGACCACATCCAGCTGGTTTTCGATGGCGCGGGCGTAATGGTTCGCCCAGTGGTCTTTCAGGGTAGTGTACACCATCGAATTGGGGATGGACTCGAACCATGGTAAAGGTGGATATCCTTTCCGCGGTTCGCCCCACCAGATGTAGATCAGGCCATGCGCCTCTCGCGCCTGGTAGGTCTTGACGTGTAGCGCCTTCGGAGGTTCGGCATCCCTGCCGTTGGCAGGAACCAGCCTGCAGACACCGCTGGCGTCGTACTCGAAGCCGTGGAATGGGCACTGGATGCAGCCGTCGATGAGAATCCCTTCGCTCAGCGCCACTCCGCGATGCGGACAATGGTCACTCATCACTGTCACCCGTCCCTGACGGTCGCGCCAGGCGACAAGCTTCTCACCCATCCGGGTCACCCCATAGATTTTTCCTTTTTTTACCTCTATGGATTCGAGGATGGCGTACCATTGATTAGGTATCATATTTCACCTATTGAACCGGGTATGAGACCCAGGTCCCTTTTAGGGGGTTATGATCCGAAATCCAATATGAAAATCGGCATATTCAGGAAGATCGCTGTGACGGTAGGCCGAACGAGCTACTTCGAGCGGCCCACTCCACCATCCACCTTTTTCTATCTTCATACTCCCGGTGGCTGGTCCGGTCGGATTGTCGACCGGACCCGAGGAGTAGTTGCCTGACCAATCCTGCACCCATTCCATCACATTCCCTGCCATATCCAATGCCCCAACCCAGCTGGCGCCATTCGGATAACTTCCCACGGGTTTCAGCCCCTTGCTGTTCACCAGGTTGCAGGAACTTGCATCGAAAACATTCCCCCAAGGATAGACCAGGGATTGAGGACTTCGCGCTGCGAACTCCCATTCCGCCTCGCTGGGTAACCGCCCGCCGCGCCAGGATGCGTATGCTTCAGCTTCATACCAGGTCACACATCCAACGGGATTATCGGGCAGATTTGCAAGACAGTAGCTTGGAAGAGCACTGATTGTTTGTTGGTTTAACCACAGCCATCCTGCGTCAGACCAATAGGATCGATGGGTATACCCGCCGTCTGCTACGAAAACCTGGAAGGATTGATTGGTCACTTCATATTTGTCGATCCAGAAGCCGTTGGTGAGATGAACCTTATGTTGGGGTTCCTCTAATGGTAATTCACCCAATACGTAGCCAGATGGCGGGGGTTGGATCACCATCAGCTTCTGGATTGAGGCGTCATCGGTCCCCATCAGGAATGTACCGGCCGGCACCCAGACTTGTTCGATCCCTTTTGGGTCGGTTCGGACCTGGCCCGGGGTTGGAGTAGGAACAAGTGTGGCAGTAGATGTGGGCGAGAGAGTTGCAATTTTAGCAGGGCCATTGCAGCTCATAAGTAAAGGAAGAACTAGAAGCGCTGGAATGAATTTCTTCTGGACATGGAAAAAATTATTCCAACTCATTATTTCCTCCTTTTCAATTTTGTCGTCATTTTCATATTAGCGCAAGTGGTTATTGATTAATGCCTTTGAGCGACAGGCTCAAAACGAGCGGTAAAATGGCGTAGCAGCTCGGGAGCGTAAGTGAACCGATAACCGTGAATGCGGTCGGCCCGTTGAGCAATCTTTGCCAGTGTCTCGGCAACATAATCCATGTGGCTTTGTGTGTACACACGCCGTGGGATCGCCAGGCGGATCAATTCTAGGCTCGGATAGACGACCTCTCCCGTGTCCGGGTCCGGATGTGCGAACATCACAGAGCCGATCTCAACCCCGCGGACTCCTCCTTCCAGATACAGCTCTGCTGCCAGCGCCTGCCCGGGAAACTCGCGGTGGGGAATGTGAGGGAGCAAGTGGCCCGCGTCCAGATAGACGGCGTGCCCACCGGGCGGCTCGACCAATGGAATGCCTGCTTCGCGGATGCGTGAGGCCAGGTAAGCGGTTTGTGCAAGGCGGTAGGCCAGGTACTCTTCGTCCAGGCCTTCGTGCAAGCCGACAGCGATGGCATCCAGATCACGCCCGGCCAGACCACCGTAGGTGATGAAACCCTCGCGAATGATCAGCTCGTTACACACACGCTGGTAAAGGGCTTCATCGTTCATTGCCAGGAGACCACCGATGTTGACAATGGCATCCTTCTTTGCGCTCATGGTCATCCCATCTGCCAGGGCGAACATCTCATGGGCAATCTCGAGGGTTGTTTTATTCGCGTAGCCATGTTCGCGTAGTTTGATGAAATAGCAGTTTTCAGCATAACGGGCTGCGTCAATAAAGAACGGGATGCCGTAGTGCCGATATGTCTTGGATACCGCGTGCAGGTTTTCCATTGAAATTGGCTGGCCGCCGCCGGCATTGTTCGTGACGGTCATCATCCCGAACGGAATATTCGCAGCACCGGTTTTTTCAATGAATGCTTTCAACTTGGCTACATCCATGTTCCCTTTAAAGGGGTGGGGGTTGGCCGGGTCGAGGGCTTCGTCGATTACCAGGTTGGTTGGGCGGCCGCCGCGCGCCCGGATGTTGGCGTCGGTCGTGTCAAAGTGCATATTGGAAGGCACATACTGTCCGGGTTTAACCAGCACCGCGCTGAGAATGTTCTCGGCAGCCCGACCCTGATGGGTGGGGACAAAATAACGGAAGCCGAATATTTCTTTGACCGCCTCGGCGAGCCGGAAATAAGAGCGGGCTCCTGCATATGATTCGTCTCCCTGCATGATTGCCGCCCACTGATCCTGGCTCATTGCACCGGTGCCCGAGTTGGTCAGCAGATCGATGAAGACATCCTCGGCTGGAACAGCAAACAGGTTGTAGCCGGCTTTTTTCAACGCAGCCTGGCGCTCTTTAATTGGGATCAAATGGATGGGTTCAACCATCTTGATGCGGAAGGGTTCGGGTGGGTAAGTTGCCATATTTTCTCCTGAATTTGGACGATCATAGTTTAGCATGTTTTTATGTTAGAGGCGTTCTGTTCGAATATCAAAATTGAAAGTTCATTTTTAGCGGATTTAAAGATAATTTATCAAATCGAAGGATTTGTGTGATTGTTCACAAAGGTGATATATTTCATGACGAAAGTCATATTAAAAAATGGAAGGGGAAAAGTATCTCAGCTGAACCGGTTATGGTAAAATTCCCGGGTCAAAATGTAAGACAACTTTTACGCCATCCGGAGTACCCATGCAGAGTGAATGGCTTTATATTGGACTTTTTTTACTGGTCGGAGTCATCGTTCCAATTGTGCCATTGGTGTTTGCTGCAATTGTTGCTCCCAAGAAGCCAAACCCGATCAAACAGAGCACATATGAGTGTGGTATCGAGACAGTGGGGGATTCCTGGATACAATTCAATGCTCAATATTATGTTTATGCATTGGTGTTTCTGGTCTTCGATGTCGAGACGGTATTTCTCTTTCCCTGGGCTTTGTCTTTAAACAAGCTGCCTATTTTTGCCGTTCTGGAAGGCATCCTTTTCATTGCGATCCTGGTTGCGGGGCTCGTTTATGCCTGGCGCAAAGGGATGCTGGGATGGGTTTAATTCAAACAAGGCGATCGATTAAGGCTGACAGGAACTCACTCCCAGCCTTTTCTTTTTCGGCGGGCCTTTCCACGTTTCCCCTTTTCCCAACGGAAAAGGGATAAAACCATACGGAGCGCCATTAATGAATTTTTTGAATGACCCGATTGGATTCATCGCTAACTGGCTGCATGGGTTATTCACGGGTTGGGGTTTTTCAATCAGCCTGACGATGGTGATCATATCCATCAGCGGCATCCTCGCCCTGATTGTTTTTGCCATGGTCCTGGATATTTTTCTGGTGTGGATCGAGCGCAAGGTGGTGGCCCGTTTTCAAGACCGCCTTGGTCCCAACCGAATCGGACCTTTCGGCCTGATCCAACCCTTCGCCGATATTATTAAACTGGTTATTAAAGAAGACATCACTCCTGCTGGGGCGGACAAGGTCGTCTTCAACATTGCTCCAGTTCTGGCAGCGGCTTCGGTCATTATCCTGTGGGCGGTCCTGCCGCTGGCCTCCAAGCTTTATGGAGTGGATCTAAACGTTGCCGTTCTCTACCTGGTCGCATCCGGTGCATTGGGAACCTTGGCCATCATCATGGCCGGCTGGTCATCAAACAATAAATATGCACTCCTGGGGGCATTTCGCATGGTAGCGACCATGATTTCCTACGAAATCCCGATGGTCGTGACACTCTTGATCCCAACCACCCTGGCCGGTTCGATGAGTCTGAAAGGAATCACCGAAGCACAGGGTTCCGTATGGTTTGTGATTCTATCCCCGCTCGGAGCGTTGATCTTTCTTGTCAGCTCCATCGCCGAATTGGGCCGCGCACCGTTCGATTTAAACGAAGCTGAATCGGAAATTGTGGCTGGCTTTCACATTGAATACTCCGGAATGAAATTTGGCTGGTTTTATGCGGGCGAACTGCTGCATGCCTATACCTTTGGTGGCTTTTTGGGAGTGCTTTTCTTCGGGGGCTGGCAAGTCCCATTCCTTATGGCCGATGGATTTCACATTGGAACCTTCATGGTCGCCTTGCCAGGGATTATCGTGATCCTGTTGCAGGCGTTATCCTTTTTCATCAAGGCAATGATCGGGTATTGGATCATCATGTGGATCAAATACTCGATGCCGCGCATTCGCATCGATCAGATGCTGGCGTTCAATTGGAAATTCCTGACCCCGCTGTCCTTGGTGCTCCTGGCGGCTACGGCTGTGGCGAGCAAACTCCTGGCTGGATTTCCGGCCTGGGAATTCAACACGGGATTATTCCTGATGAACATTGCCATTGTTTGGATCACGATTGAACTCCTGCGTGTCTATGCCCATCACCAGCGGAAGCTTGAAGAGCACGGCTCGCAGTCACAACCTCAGGTCGTTCATCGATGAGCGGAGGGTTTTCGATGCATCCTGATCAAATCATCTTTCTCCTGTGCGCGGCCTTAATCCTGGTCTCCGCGCTGATGGTCGTGACCACGCGAAACCTGATCCATGCTGCCCTGTGGCTGGTGGCTGCCCTTTTTGGGGTTGCCATCCTGTTTGCGCTGCTGAACGCTAATTTTCTGGCCGTCGTCCAGGTAGTGGTATACATCGGTGCCATCGCCATCCTGTTCCTCTTTGCTGTCATGTTAACTCGCCGGGATGCCCTGGAACGCAGTCCGCAAATGCGAAAAAGTGGGTGGGATGCGATCCTGCTCGCTCTGCTCATCCTGGCCGGGTTGATATTCCTGATCCTTGGGCAACCGAACGTAAATCGGACGGCTGCTGCACTTCCCCAGGGAGTTGACCTGTTGCAGGCGCTGGGGAACGCCCTCGTTTCGCCCTCAGCGTATGTTCTGCCGTTTGAGGTGTCTTCTGTCCTGCTTCTGGCAGCACTTGTCGGGGCAGTTTATGTCTCGATCAACCGTAAACCATAGGAAGAGATTGAGATGAATATTCCGCTTTCCTGGTACTTGATACTGGCCGCAGCCTTGTTTTGCATCGGTTTGTTCGGCGTGCTTACGCGGAAAAATTCCATCGCCATCCTGCTTGGCATTGAGTTGATGCTGAATGCTGTCAACATCAACTTGATCGCTTTCTGGCGCTATCTGGACCCGGTAAAAATGGCCGGCCAGGCGTTTGCGATCATCGTCTTTGCTGCGGCGGCCGCGGAAGTAGCGGTTGGATTGGCCTTGATAATTTCAGTCTACCGCCGCCGTAATACAGTAATCGCTGACGAGATTGATTTGATGAAGTGGTAATGAGGAAGGAAAATAAGATTAGTTTCGATCTTTTTCCTTGGAGATTTCATGACGAACTGGATCATCTGGCTTATTCCGTTTCCGCCTCTCCTGTCATTTTTTCTGATTGTTTTGGTTACCAATAAGAAGCGGAGGCTGAGCCATCTTTTGGCAGTCGGCGCGGCAGGGCTTTCCTGGCTGGGCAGTATGTTCGTCTTTGTTCGCGCTCTCGGGGTGGAACATTTCGGGAAGGTCGTTTTCGAGTCGGCGATAAACTGGCTGCCGACCGGCAGCTCCTGGTTCCAGATAGGTGTGCTGATCGACCCACTTTCCGCGGTCACTTTATTTTTTGTCGCGTGGACCGTGCTGATGATTTTCATCTACAGCATCGGTTATCACAACTACGGCCAGCCTGTCGGCGAGCACGATGTCAAGGGCCTGCCTCCGCATGGCGCGACCGTCAAAGACGAAAAGGGACACCAACACTCCGTTGCCTCCGTCGAACCGATGTACTCGCGCTTTTTTGCGTTCATCGGCTTGTTTGCCTTTGGTATGTACACCCTGGTGGTCTCGAACAACCTGCTGACCCTTTTTGTCGGCTGGGAGATCATGGGCCTGTGTTCCTACCTGTTGATCGGTTTCTGGTACGGCAAGCCATCCGCCCGGGACGCGGCGGTCAAGGCTTTTATCACCACGCGGGTCGGTGATGTGTTCATGCTGCTCGGCATTGCCTACCTGTACTCGGCGACCGGTTCGCTTTCTTACTGGGTCATTTTCCAGCCCCAGGTCCTGCAGGCACTCGCCTCGATGGGGACACCTGTCCTGGGACTTTCGGCTGCAGGCCTGATCGGAGTGCTGCTTTTCATCGGAACGATCGGTAAATCCGCCCAGTGGCCGCTGCACGTCTGGCTGCCGGATGCCATGGAAGGCCCGACTCCGGTCAGTGCCATGATCCATGCCGCCACGATGGTTTCGGCGGGCGTCTATATGGCCATCCGCATGTTTCCGCTCCTTTCGGCCGGATGGACGGAAGGGATGCCGCTTACCCCGACCTTGAACTTCATTGCTACCATCGGAGCGTTCACCGCACTTTTTGCAGCCACGATCGCATTAGCTCAAAACGACATCAAGAAAGTGCTGGCTTATTCGACCATTTCCCAGCTTGGATTCATGATCGCCGCATTAGGTGTCGGCGCATACGTTGCTGCGGTTTTCCACCTGGTCACGCATGCCTTTTTCAAGGCGCTGCTCTTCCTTGGATCCGGTTCGGTCATCCATGGTGTGGAACACGGTGCGCTGCACACCGGGGAGCATGTCGATGCGCAGGATATGTTCAACATGGGCGGCCTGCGCAAGAAAATGCCGGTCACATTCTGGACTTTTTTGATCGGGGGCCTTGCCCTGGCAGGTTTTCCCGTGCTAACGGCCGGCTTCTGGTCGAAGGATGAGATATTTGCAGAAGCCTTTGGAAACGGACACCTGGCCGTTTTTATTACCCTGGCCATCGCGGCGTTTTTGACCGCCTTCTATACCATGCGCCAAATCACGTTGACCTTTTTTGGAAAGCCGCGAACCCAGGCCGCTGAACACGCCCAGGAAACTACTCGGACGATGACGGTGCCGTTGATCGTCCTGGCTGTCTTTGCTGTTGCCTTAGGTTGGGTGGGTATCCCGAAGCAGTTCCCCATTCTCGGCAATATCCTCCCCGACTGGTTTCATAATTTTATCGGGGCAACGCTTGCCCAGCCTCCCTCAGCCACCCTTTTCAATAACATCCCGTTACTCACTTCGCTGGGTGTATCGCTGGGTGGCTTGATCATCGGCTGGCTGGTCTACCGCGGCGTCGGTTCGGTCGAACAGGATCATCTGCAGATCCCTCTGCTTAAACACAAGTACTACTTCGATGAAATTTATGCGATCCTCTTCGTCAGGCCATCTGCCTGGATTGCTGAGAAATTTACCTACCTGTTTGTCGACCGACAGGTTATCGATGGGTTGCTGCATTCGATAGCGAGGTTGGCGCTCTTCCTTGGCTCCACCTTCCGCAACTACTTTGACAAACCGGTGATCAATCAATTAATCGGAGACGGGACCGGAACTATGGTCAGGACCTCAGGCTACGGCTTGCGTAAAATCCAGGCTGGGCGCATCCAGGTATACATGCTGGTGTCGATCGCTGTCCTGGTCGTCTTCGCCCTGTTGTTTGTTTTCCTGCACTTCCTGCTGGCCTAGACGGACGGGAGCAGCAATGGATTTTTTCAGCCATCATTTATTGACCCTAATCCTATTCTTCCCGGTCCTGACCGCCGTCGTTGTTCTTCTGCTGCCAAGGAATAATTTAAAGGCGGTTCGCTGGACAGCTTTCGGCGGCAGCCTGGTCCCGTTTTTACTCACCGTTTTTTTATGGACGCAATTTAAATCGAGCCAGCCCGGCTTCCAGTTCCAGGAACAATACCGCTGGTATCCGGCAATCCATTCTTCCTTTCATCTCGGTGTCGATGGTCTGTCCCTGATCATGGTCCTGCTGACCACACTCCTGACCCCGCTTGCCCTGCTGGCATCATTCAATGTCAGCGACCGCCTCAACGTTTACATGATGCTCTTCCTCTTCCTGGAGACGGGCATGCTGGGGGTGTTCATGGCGGTGGACTTGCTGATCTTTTTTGTCTTCTGGGAGGTCGGACTGGTTCCCATGTACTTCCTGATCAACCAGTGGGGCTCAGAGAAGGGGGAAAGGGAAATCTGGAATGGAATCAAGGTCCAGGCGCGCAATTATGCTTCGCTCAAGTTCATCATTTACGCAATGGGTGGTTCGCTCGGTCTGCTGCTGGGAATCCAGCTGCTCGGTGTTTTGTTCCAGACGTTCGATCTGCCGGTGCTGATCACGAAGTGGAATGCCATCCAGGGAAGCATGCTCGGCTTCCCGGTGACAACGGTCAAGGCGGTAGCTTTCTGGGCCTTTGTCATCGCTTTTGCGATCAAGGTGCCGGTGTGGCCGTTCCACACCTGGCTGCCGGATGCCCACACCGAAGCCCCGACCGCTGGTTCGATGATCCTTGCCGGGGTGCTGCTCAAGCTCGGCGCGTATGGCTTCCTGCGCCTGGTATTGCCGTTATACCCGGTTGAATCACAGCATTACGCCGGGGCGCTGGCGTTCCTGGCAGTTATGGCGATCGTCTTTGGGGCTTTTGCCGCCTACGGCCAGAAGGATTTCAAGCGCCTGGTGGCCTATTCATCGGTCAATCACATGGGGTTTGTACTACTTGGAATCGCCGCGGCGGCCAAGGTGTCCGGTACGCTGGATGCCAACATTGCTCTCAATGGCGCGGTGCTGCAGATGTTCAACCACGGCTTATCGGCGGCCGGGATGTTCTTCCTGGTTGGCGTGCTCTACGATCGCACGCACACCCGCAGCCTGGATGACTATGGTGGACTGTTCCCGCTGGTGCCGATCTACGGCGGGATCCTGATCTTCACCAGCATGGCTTCCCTCGGCCTGCCTGGATTGAACGGGTTCATTTCTGAATTCCTCGTGGTACGAGGTGCCTGGCCGGTATTGACACTGTATACAGCCATTGCCATGCTCGGCCTGCTCTTTACCGGGCTGTACATTCTCAAGGGCATCAAGCAGGTTCTGCACGGCTCGCTGAACGAGCACTGGGCGAAAGGGAAGCACAAGTTGACCGAGATCAGCAGGCGTGAAATCGCAGTCATGGCCCCGCTGATGGTTCTCATTCTGGCCATTGGCATCTATCCCGCCTGGATTTTGGACGTAATCAATAAAGCCATGGGTATGCTGTTTCACTAGAGGTGCAGGATGCAATTCCCATTTCTGACCGTCATCGTTTTTACCCCCATGGCCGCGGCGCTGATCATCCTTTTGTACAAACCGGAGCAAAAGAAGGCAATCCGGCTGACCGCATTAATTGCCGCCTTATTTGCCCTGCTGCTTTCGGTCATCGTTTATTTTTCTTTCAAGCGCGGCGCAACAGGCACCCAATTCCTGGTGGAATACCGCTGGATGCCGTTTCTTGGGATCAGCCTGAAATTTGGCGTGGACGGGTTAAGCGTGCCGCTTGTACTCTTGACCGGCATCGTCATGTTGACCGGGGTACTGATTTCCTGGGGCCTCGACGACCGGCCGCGTGAGTTCTTCGCCTTCCTGTTGTTCCTGGCGAGCGGGGTCTTTGGCGTATTCACCTCACTCGACCTTTTCATGCTGTTCTTTTTCTACGAAATCGCGGTCTTCCCGATGTACCTGCTCATCTCCATCTGGGGTTGGGCGAAGACGCGCGAATACGCCGCCATGAAGCTGACGCTCTACCTGTTCATCGGTTCGGTGATCGCCCTGGTTGGAGCGCTGGCAATGTACTGGCAGAGCGGGCTGCACACCTTTGACATGCTCAAACTGGAGAACGCAGCATTCTCCCCGGCCTTCCAAAATTTTTGGTTCCCGTTCGTCTTTTTGGGTTTTGCCGTTCTCGGCGGCCTATTCCCTTTCCACAACTGGTCGCCGGACGGCCACGTTGCCGCGCCGACTGCAGTTTCCATGTTCCATGCGGGAGTCTTGATGAAGCTGGGTGCCTTTGCTGCCCTGCGCGTTGGCATCATGCTCTTACCAGAGGGAGCCAAAACCTGGCACTGGTGGATTATGGGTCTTGCCCTGGTCAACATCGTGTACGGCGCTTTCATCGCCAGCGTCCAGACTGATTTCAAGTATGTCATTGGTTTTTCCTCGGTATCGCACATGGGGCTGGTCATGATGGGTTTCTCCACCCTGACGCAGAACGGACTGCTCGGAGCGGGGCTCCAGATGTTCTCGCACGGGATCATGACAGCTCTTTTCTTCGCTTCAGTCGGGATGGTCTATGACCGGGCGCACACCCGGGATATCCCGAAGCTGGGAGGGTTGGTCAAACCCATGCCTCTCGTGGCGGTGGGGATGATCATTGGCAGCCTGGTCTCAATGGGCATGCCGGGTTTCTCTGGATTTACCGCTGAATTCCCCATTTTTCTGGGTATCTGGCAAACCCAGTGGCTGGTGGCGGTCATTGCCGCAATCTCGATCGTGGTGACTGCCTCGTACGTGCTCCTGGTTGTCCGACGGGTTTTCTTCGGGCAGATGCCTGCCGAACTCGAAGGTCATATTTCCCCGATCAATGCCATGGACAAGACCGCGATTATCCTCTTGTGTGTTTTCATGGTGGCGCTGGGTGTGTTCCCCGGCTTAATGGTCCCATGGGTGATGAGTGGGGTTCAACATGTCCTGAGCCTGCTGGGAGGTGCCTAGGTGACGTCCATTCTCCCCGAAGTCCTGCTGCTGGGATTGGGCATCCTCGTGATCACCCTGGATCCCTTTCTGAAGGAGGGCAGTCGCCGCCGGGCCCTGGGCTGGTTGACTGCTGGCGGTTTACTGACCACCTTGGCTGTCTGCCTGCTCCTGGGGCGTCCCGGGAGCCCTCTGCTGGTGTATGGGGGCATGCTCCGGTATGACTGGCTGGGATTTACCTTCGAAATGTTCTTCGTTTTCGCCGCGCTTGTGTCTGCACTATTTTTTATGGATGTCGAAAGGTTGAATTCGCGCCCTGAGGCTTATCTTCTGCTGGTCGCGGCTACCCTGGGGATGTGTCTTATGGCTTCGGCTGCGGACCTGGTGATGTTGTACCTGGCCATCGAGATGACCTCGATCCCTCTCTACATCCTTGCCGGTTTCCTGACGAATGACGAGAAATCCGCCGAGTCGGGCTTCAAGTACCTGCTCTTCGGCGCATTGACTTCCGCGGTATTGCTCTATGGTTTCAGCCTGCTGTATGGGTTTACCGGAACAACCAGCATCTACTCATCCAACCTGCGCTTTGGCCAGTTCAATTTATTGACTGCCGGGGTGATTTTCCTGGTCCTGGTTGGCCTGGCATTCAAGGTCTCGTTGTTTCCTTTCCATTTCTGGGCGCCGGACGTATATGAAGGGGCACCCACGCCAGTGGCGGGATTCATATCCACCGCATCCAAGGCAGCCGGGTTTGCCGTCATCCTGCGGCTATTCCTGACCGTCTTCGGCGCCTCGCAGGTATCCGCCAATTCCAGTTTGATCCTGGCAGTCCTGGCAACGCTGACGATGACGGTCGGCAACCTGATCGCGCTTACCCAGAAGAACATCAAGCGCCTGCTGGCCTATTCATCTATTGCACATGCCGGTTACGCCATGATCGGAGTTGCAGTATTTTCGCCTCTGGGTGCAGCAAGCGCGATCTTTTACCTCTTGGCTTATCTCCTAACCAACCTGGCTGCTTTTGGGATCGTCTCGGGTTTTGGCCACGCGGTTGGATCTGACGAGATCGAGGCCTACCGCGGTCTCAGCCGACGCAATCCGCGGCTGGCATTGGCGATGCTGGTTTCATTCCTCTCCCTGGCGGGGATGCCGCCCTTTGCCGGATTTGTTGCCAAGGTGTTTGTCTTCAGCGCGGCTGTTGAAAAAGGTTATGTTTGGCTGGCTTTGGTCGGTGTCCTGAACTCCATCGTCGGCTTGTACTACTACTTGAATGTCCTGAAATATGTCTACCTGTACCGCCAGGAGGGGGAAGATGAGGCCCACCATCCTATCCCACTGGCGCGCTCATTTACCATCGGCCTCGTAGTGCTGGTCGCGGGCGTTCTCCTGGTCGGCGTAATCTTCGGACCCTGGTTCGGGTTTGCCAATCGGGCAGCGCTCAATTTGTTCTAGCATCATGAAGCCCTATGTTATAATTTTGCCGCCATGAGCCAGTCAGACAAAAAAAGCCTCCCTGATTTAAGATCCGCAGTGACGATCACCGTGGTTGGGGTTGCCGTTTCGACGCTGGTGGTTATCTTTGCTGGCTTGTTTATCGGATTGTGGCTCGACGCCCTTTTACATACCAAACCGGTTTTCACGCTCACCCTGACGATCTTGAGCATCCCTGTGACCATTTTTCTAATATTCCGCGTGGTCAGGATTGCCACCAATCGCCTCAAACCGGTTGAAAAGAATCCATCCGAGGAGAACGGACTGCGTGGAAAAGACTCCGCATAAGAAATTTTGGCGATGGGGTTTCAATCGGTGGCTGGTGCTCTTGTTCATCATTGGCAGCATCGTGACTACCTATGCCTTGAAAATTGCGCCAGTCCGTCCCGAAATCCTGCTTCCGGCGGAGCATGTTTCTCCCATCACCCCGGTGCTGGTTATCTTTTCTGGGATCGCCATCCTGCTGTCTTTCCTGATCCGCCGCTGGGAAGGCGTTCTCATGGGAGTCCTGTTCCTCGCGATGGCCTCGCTGCCAGTCTTCTTCGGCATCCCATGGACAAATACCCTCACTGCGCTGATGATTGCCGACTTCCTGCTGCTGCTGGTCAGCTTCTTTGTTTTCCGTGCATCGAGGGGTGACTCGCAGGCGATGAAAGGTATTTCCGGAGCCGTCGAGGCCTTGCTTGAGTATCTTTACAATATCACCGAGGGGACTGCGGGAAAATGGGCCAAGACCCTCTTCCCCTGGTTCGTTTCCATCACCCTCCTGGTGCTGGTGGCCAACTGGACCGAGCTGATCCCCGGCGTGGACAGCATCGGCATGCTCGAAAAAGCCGCAAGCGGGGGTGGTTATCAAGTCCACCAATTAATTGCCGGGGTGGCAACCATTGTCAGCCACCCGAAGGGTGCGGTGGTACAGAATGGCTATACCCTGCTGCCATTCGTGCGTACCGTGTCCACGGATTTGAATTTTACCCTTGCACTGGCCTTGATCGCCGTGGTCATGATCCAGGTGATCGGGTTCCGTGCCCAGGGCTGGGGTTATCTGACGAAGTTTGTAAATGTCAAAACGATGTTCAGTAAACCTATATTCGGGGTGATCGACTTCGGGGTCGGTTTCCTCGAGCTGATATCTGAATTTTCCAAGGTCCTTTCCTTCGCCTTCCGGTTGTTCGGGAATATCTTTGCCGGCTCGGTGCTGCTTTTTGTCATTGGGTCGCTGGTCCCGGTGTTCGCCCAGTCCGGATTCCTGATGCTGGAGTTTTTCATCGGGGCCATCCAGGCGATTGTTTTTGGCCTCTTGACGATGACCTTCATGGCCCAGGCCACCCAGGGGCACGGTGCCCAGCACGAAGAGTGAAGCGATCTCCAAAAGGGATCGGTCGAGTCAATTTGACTGATTGAATTTGAAGAATGGAAATGGTGTAAGCCGGTGATCTTAACCACGCATGCTTTAGGGACGGTCGTTTTCGGCCGGAACAAAGTTGGCTGAGGCCGTACCTGCGCAGTATTTTTTATGGAGGAAGAAATTTATGAATATCAACGGAACAGACCTGATTACAGCCGCAAAGGTGATCGGCGCCGGCCTGGCCATGATCGGTGCTATCGGGGCTGGTGCAGGAATCGGCATCGTTACCGGCGGCGCAGTTCAGGCGATGGGCCGCAACCCGGATGCGACCAGCACGGTCCAGACGAATATGATCCTGGGCATCGCCTTTGCTGAAGCAGTCGCCATCTACTGCCTGGTGGTTGCCCTGATTATTTTGTTTGTCATCTAGGAGGAGGGTGACTTGGCCAAGCTGGGTTTGAATTTACCCTATTTGCTCATCCAAATTTTCAACTTTTTGATTCTATTCATCGTGGTCAAGGAGTGGGTCGTCAAACCGGTGATGGGCCTGCTGGACCGCCGCCGGAAGGCGATCGCCAAGGGACTCGAAGATGCCCGCGTTGCCGAAGAGGCACGCGCCTCGGCTGAAAAAGACGCCGCGAGGATTATTTCGGAGTCGCAAGCCAAGGCAGCCCACCTCATGGCGGATGCCACTGAGCGGGCGGATGCGGCGATGGTCGAGATACGGACCAGCTCCGAAAAAGAAATTGTCAAGAAGCGCGAAGCAACCTTGAAGGAAGTCGAGGAGGAGCGCACGCGCATGCTGGGTGACCTGCGGGGACAGGTCGCCACGCTCGCCATTGCAGCTGCACAGAAATTGATCGGTGAAACCCTGGACGAAAAGCGCCAGCGGGCTCTGTTGTCTGAATTTTTTTCCGGTGTCAAGTCCGGTAAGGTTGAGATCATCGAGGGTTCGGAGTTGATTGGTATCTCGGCGGAGGTGACTTCCGCCCTTCCGCTGACCGCTGAAGAGCAGACCCAGGTCAAAAAAGAGGTCCTGTCGAAGATGGGCCGCCAGGCGACCGTCGCCTTCCGCGTCGACCCGTCCATTTTGGGTGGTCTGGTCATCCGCGTCGGCGACAAAGTGATGGACGGCTCGGTCGCTGGAAAGCTTGAAGGCCTGCGTCAGCATCTTTCTTGATCAGTACCGCCTGTCACTTGGAGGGTTTTAGCGTGGAACTGCTTTGCTGAGACCCTCTTTGTCTTTAAACACAAGGGTGATTGTATGAAGCCAGATAAACCGGAGCCGGTGAGTCTGAAAAAAATCCTGGCCGATTTTCCCTTGCCAATCCTGGAGGGGCAAGCGGCGGAGGCGCGCATCCTCCGCGTGGTCGCTGATTCGCGCCAGGTTGTCCCCGGATCGCTCTTCGTCGCCTGTACCGGCGGGGAGACGGATGGACACAAATTTATCCCCGACGCCGTCGCCAAAGGCGCAGCAGCGGTGGTTGGGCAACAAACCCTGGAAGGACTGGGCGTTCCCTATCTGCGTGTGGAGAACTCGCGCCAGGCACTTGCCCACCTATCGGCAGCCTTTTATGGTTATCCAGGCCGCCGCCTGACCGTGGTCGGGGTGACCGGTACCGACGGCAAGACCACCACCTGCAGCCTGCTTTATCGAACCCTGCTGGGAGCCGGCAGCAAGGCTGGAATGATCTCCACCGTCAACGCAGTGATCGGGGACAGGGTCCTCGATACCGGATTCCACGTAACCACGCCGGACGCGCCGGATGTCCAGCGCTACCTGGCCATGATGGTGGATGCCGGCCTCACCCATGTTGTCCTGGAAACAACCTCACACGGCTGGGCGCAGTATCGGGTTGATGCCTGTGAGTTCGACATTGGGGTGGTTACCAACATCACCCACGAGCACCTGGACTACCACGGCTCATATGAAAACTACCGGGCAGCCAAGGCGCGCCTGTTTTTGTCTTTGCAGGAGACCCTTCCCAAGCCCCAGGGAAATCCACGGCTTGCTGTCCTCAATCGGGATGACAGCTCCTTTGATTATCTTTCTGGTCTTGTCTCCGGACCCCAGGTTTGCTATGGTCTGGACGCCTCTGCTGACCTCCACGCGGAGGATGTGATCTATCGCCCCTCGGGGATCCAGTTTACAGCTGAAGCTGAAGATTTCCGCGTGAAGGTAACCAGTCCGCTGGTGGGAGTCTTCAACGTTTCGAACTGCCTGGCAGCCCTCGCGGTAGCGGTCCGCGGGCTCGGAATGAGTCCTGAGGCTGCGGCGGAGGGGATCGCGGCAATGGCCGGTGTTCCCGGCCGGATGCAGCGTATTGAGCTAGGCCAGCCCTTCACCGCTATCGTTGATTTTGCCCACACACCCAATGCCTTGCGCGTAGCCATTGAAACTCTGCGCCAGATCAGCAGCGGGCGGGTGATTGCCGTCTTCGGTTCAGCTGGCCTGCGCGACCGGGAGAAGCGCCGCATGATGGCCGAGGTCTCTGCAGAGCTGGCAGATATCACCATCCTGACCGCTGAAGACCCGCGCACGGAATCGCTGGACGCCATTTTGGAAGAAATGGCGGAAGGGGCGCGCTCGAAAGGTGCCCTGGAAGGGCGAACCTTTTGGCGAGTCCCGGATCGAGGGGCAGCGATCCGGCTGGGAGTCAAGCTGGCATCCGCCGGGGACATCCTCATTGCCTGCGGGAAGGGACACGAGCAATCCATGTGCTTTGGCTCAA
This sequence comes from uncultured Chloroflexia bacterium, assembly GCA_963753465.1. GTDB lineage: Bacteria > Chloroflexota > Anaerolineae > Anaerolineales > Villigracilaceae > UBA877. The sequence goes on along the minus strand of CAVWCJ010000005.1, from coordinate 798,795 downwards.
CCGAATACCCCTGGGACGATCGCACTGCGATGCAGGCGGCTCTGTCCGAGCTGATGCATATCCCCGGGCCACAAATGCCCCTTCTCCCGACGAGCAAATAACATGAACCTGGCTGATCTGTGGAAAACGCCTGTTACCCTGACCGGGCATGTTGTACGCCTTGAGCCGCTTAGCGAATCCCACCTACCAGGCCTGACCGCAGCTGGACAGGACGAGACCATCTGGAAATACATGCTCTACGGCAGGATCCACACCGAAGAGCAAATGCGCGGTTGGGTACTGGATCTATTAAACCGGCAGAAGGCAGGGACTGATCTTCCCTTTGCCGTCATTCACCTGGCGAGCGGCCGGGTAGCAGGAGCGACCCGCTACCTGGAGATGCGACCGGGACACCGCGGCCTTGAAATTGGAGGGACATGGTATGGGCGCGAGTTCCAGCGGACGGCGGTCAATACCGAGTGCAAATATCTTTTACTGAAATATGCCTTCGAAATGTTGGATTGCATCCGTGTCCAGTTCAAGGCAGATGCGCGCAACGAACGCTCCCTGCGCGCCATCGAACGTCTGGGCGCGAGACCAGAGGGCGTGCTGCGCAATCATTATGTCTTGCTCGACGGTACTTTCCGCGATTCAGCCTACTACAGCATCCTAGACCGGGAGTGGCCGGAGGTCAAAAAAAGGCTGGAGTCGCTGCTGGCGCGATGACGAAATTTATAGGGAATTGGTATTGTGCGCCTATTCGTTGCCATGTTTTCCATGGATCCGATCATGAACAATCACAATGATGACCCCCATTAACAACTCCACCAGGGGAAGGAACTGTGACCACAGCGGGGGATGATCCCAATTTCCCAGGAATAACAACCAGACGAGGTTGTAGGCGAGATGGATCGGGATGATCAGCAGGAAAATCATCCCGGTGCTGTACCGCACGCTTCCCCACAGCCAGCCTGTAAAGAATTTTAAAATCATCGCCAACCCCTGCTGGGCGTGCGCCAATCCGAACAGGAGTGTGGAAGTGACGAGTGCGATCTTCTCTGAGGCTATTGTTTGAACGACCGAATACAGGATTCCCCTGAAATAAATCTCTTCGGCAAAAGCAACGATCAGGTAGTTCAGAATTCCCCACCAGGTTTGTGAAGTGACCGGGCGCAAGCCTGAAATACGCACCACCAGCAGATAATAAGTCATGTAAAGCAGGAAAATCGATAAACAAGTGATCCCATGCTCTCCGAGAAGAGTGCGGTTGACTTTCAAACCGATATCCTGCGCGGTGAGTTTCAGCCCCTTGACAAGGCCCAGACAGGTGATCAGGAAAACAGAGTTCATCACCGCGTTGCTGTAATCCCGGTCGGCAAGGCCCGCCAGGCGGAGAAGGAGATATGGGATTGCGCAATATGTCGGGGGAAAAAACTCAACTCAAAAAATTGAAGAAGTCAACTCAACTTTAGCCCCCTCCGAGGCAACACGGCGGCACCTTCTCACAGGATAATAGGAATTGCAACGTTCCAAATCCTGAAAGGAGATGCCGCTGTGGCTATTTTACCCGTTTGCCACTCCTGCGGAGTGGCTAGTTTTGCCTGCGCCCAGGCGGGTTGCCCGGACTGCCTGGAAGCACTCATGCAGGAACATGATGGGCTGGTCTATTATATCGTCCGGCAGCAAGAGATCGGGTGCGTGGAATTCCAGGAACTGGTTCAGGAAGGGCGGATCGCCTTGTGGCAGTCGATCCTGCATTTTGATTCTGGACGAGGCTATGCCTTTTCGAGCTATGCCTGGGCAGCCATTCAGCATCAGATGTGGCACTGCCTGGGGTATGCCAACCAATCCTGGGGGTATGGGGAAGCCGAAGCCTGGCTGGCATCGGCCGATGAGATTGAGGAAGATGAGTGGCGGGGGCAGGTGCGCCAGGCGCTGCTGGAAGTGGTGGGGGAGCTTCCGGCCCGGCTGAGGCGGTTGATTCGTCTGGCCTATGGGCTGGACGGGCGGGGGTCATACAGCCTGGCTGCCATTGGCCGGGAGTGGGGGATCAGCCGAGAGAGGGTGTGGCAGCTGCGCAACCGGGCTCTGGTGCAGCTGCGGCTCCCGGCCCTGTCGCTGTATCTGCGCAGTCTATGTGAGCAGGACAGCCGAGCGGACTACTTGCTGGCCCGCTCCCTGAACCGGACCTGGCAGCGCAGCCAGAGGAGGCACCGATGAACAAGCTGCTGGTTCCGGCTGCCCCCCTGGTGCCAGCCTTCACCATGCCGGACAGCCCGTTCCATCAGTTACAACGTCCTATGCGTTCTGAACTGGCCGAGACGCGTGCGGTCCCGGCGGCGGAGCGCCGCTTGCGGATCCCCAATTTCGTGGAGCTTTTCCGCTTCGAAGCCATCCGGCCCCTGCTGCCCTTCCAGTTACCCACCCCCGGCGATCCCCCGTCCTGGCCGGGCCGCGCTTGCCGCTCCTATTACCGGTGGCTGCCGCCGGACCGTCTCCATACCAGTGCCGACCTGGTGGGCCTGGATCCCTTCGACCTGTGCCTGGTCCTCTTTGATTTCTCCCCATGGCGGCCCTACTTCGGCGTGCGCTTCAAGAGTCTCTTCGGCCCGCCTGGCTTCGATCCGCTCAGCCTGGGCCTGGCCATGCTCCTGGCCCGTTACCGTAAATGGGACTGGGCTACCCTGGAGGGCGAACTATGCCAGGCGAACCGCGGTCACGACTACCGCCGCAGCCTGGGTTTCAAGAAAAATGACCTGCCCTGCGCCTCCACTTTCCGCATGGCCTGCCAAAATACCCCCGAAAACTGGCTGCGCGGCTGCCAGGACAGCCTGCTGCTGGGCCTGATGGCCTATGGTCTGGTCCCTTCCCACTCCACTTTTCCCGAGGATCCCCCGGAGCGGGGGGTTACGATCTCCACCAACTCTCAACTGGTTGCCGCGCGCTCGCACATGCGCTGCAGCCACCAGGTCCCGGCCTGCTCCGAGCCTGCTGCCGCACGCCCCTGCCCGGCGCGCAAGGCTGGCAAAGAAGGCTGTGCCTGCGATACCCCGGCCTGCCTCAACCACTGCCGCTTCGCCACCTTCCGCGACCCCAATGCCGCCTACGTGTATTACGCCGGATCCAACCAGCCCGGCCACCACCCGAATGCTTCCAGGGACCGCAAGCTGGCGGCCACATCGCATGGCAAGCACCACTTCGGCTACAAATCCAAAGCCTTCAACATCGTGGACGACCGTCTCTTCGCCCTCTGGCCGATCAGTGGCCCCTTCACTGCCTCTGACCGCAACGACCACCTGCAAACGGTCCCCGGCATCGCCGAGCAATTCCCCGATCTCTCGATCGGGGAATTGCTCGGCGATGCCGGGGAAGGCTTCGAGGATATCCTGCGCTACGTCCATACCGACCTGCAAGCCTTGCGCACCATCCGCCTGCGCCACGCCGAAGGGGATGACCAGCCTCTGACCTGCCTGCGCCGCGGTTACGATGAGAGCGGCATCCCTCTGTGTCCCCTCGGCTACCGCCTGTCCTGCAATGGCCACGACTACCAGCACGGAACGACCAAGTGGGTCTGCCACCGAAAATGCATCCATCAACCCCAACCCGATGTCCAGCTTTCCCTGGAGGTGCAAACCCCGCGCACCGCCTGCCCTTTCGCAGATCCGGCTCACCCACTTGGCACCTCCCTCACCACCGGCCTGACCCTCCCGGATGGCTCCATCCGCCTCGCCCGCGACATGCTGGTCGGCTCCGACAACTGGAAGCTGCGCATCGGCCGCCAATCCTATTCCGAGAGCCGCAATGCCTCCCAGGCCCGCTACCAACTGAAACGCTCCCCCTGGTTCGGCTTGACCAACTCTGCCAAGGCGACCACGCTTGGCGCTACCCTCTCGCTCATGCTCAACCTGGCTCGCTTCGTCCAGGAAGCCTCCCTCGCCACCCTCCCTGCGCCTCCATGAGTCGCTGATCTTCCCCCCTTTCCTTTCGGCCTCCGCCCCCGACAGGCCTGCCTCCACGCGCCTACCCTGCGTTCCTCGTCCACGGCTTGGCCAATTAATTCCCGCCTGCCCCTGAATCTCCGGTTCGCACAGGGCCTGCTGCCGACTTGTTGCGCAGCCACCCTCGAGTTATTGCGCTGGAGAACCCCCTCCAGCCCCAATTTTCTTCAAAAAACTCGTTCAACCTATCTGTATCTCCACCTTCCCCATGAATGGCTCTCTCCCTCCATATCATACATATTGCAGAATCCCGATATGTCTAGTACAGGTTGGCGTAAGTAAGACAAAAGATAGGTAAATTGGTTGACGGGCAGGAACGAATTAGGTAGGATAGGGTCAAACTCCCGAAACAAGAGGTGAAGCCTATGCCGACCCCGAAACCGCTCCCGCTCCATTTGAGCGATCTGGAAAGAGAAGGATTAGAAAAGTTGATCAAACGTCATACGCTGAGTCAGCAAAAAGCGTTACGAGCCCGGATTGTATTGGCGGCTGAGCGTGTACAAAATAACAGTTGGATCGCCCGAGAAATGAAAGTGGAGTTGGATACGGTCCGCTTGTGGCGGCAACGTTGGCTGGATTTGCAGGGGATTGCGTTGGAGGACCTGAGTATCGCAGAGAGATTGGAAGATCTGCCGCGTCCGGGGGCACCGGCTCGGATCACGGCGGACCAGGTCTGCCAGATCATGGCCCTGGCCTGTGAAAAGCCGGAAGGAGCGGATCGGCCGATCAGCCAATGGACAGGCCGTGAAATTGCTGAAGAAGTCATGAAGCGCGGCATTGTGGAGCAAATCTCTGGACGGCATGCGGCCAGGCTTTTAAAAAGAAGCTGATCTTCAGCCCCACCTGATCCGCTACTGGTTGACACCCGAGCCGGATGAGCGTCTGGATGAGAAAGTTGCGGAGATCAACGCGGCCTATCTGCTGGCGCCGGAACGGGCCAAACACCGGGAGCGCACTGAAAGTGTGGATGAAATGACCGGCGTGCAGGCCCTGGAACGGCGCTATCCTGGCTTGCCGATGCAACCCGGGAAGGTGGAACGACGTGAGTTCGATTACATTCGACATGGCACGCTCTCGTTCATCTTCAATTTCGATGTGGCCGCAGGTCGCCTGGTGGCCGCTTCTTGTGGCCCGACCCGTAGTGAGCAGGATTTTGCTGATCATATTCGGCGGCGGCTGGATGCGGAACCCGAGGTCGTAAAGTGGTACTTCATTCTGGATAACCTCAACATCCATCTGTCCGCCAGCCTGGTACGCCTGGTCGCAGAAGAGTCTGACATCGCCATCGACCTGGGGCTCAAAGGCAAGAACGGCATCCTGAAATCCAAGGCTACCCGGGCAGCTTTCCTGAGTGACCCTGCTCATCGGATCGTTTTTCTCTACACACCCAGGCATGCCTCCTGGATGAACCAGGTCGAGATCTGGCTGAGTATTTTGGTACGCAAATTACTCAAACGAGGTAACTTCGTCTCCATCGCTGACTTGAAAGCCAAGGTCCTGGCTTTCATCGAATACTACAACCTCACCATGGCCAGGCCCTTCAAATGGACTTATCAAGGAAAACCATTGGCCGCATGAATTCTTTTGACACACTTCTGCCTCGAAGTACTAGACCCTTTACGAGTTAGCACAAGTGTTCTATAATACATGTCATGAGCACATACAACTCAGCCCAATTTGCAAAGCTGGCAGGCGTGGCGGTCAAGACGCTCCAGCGCTGGGATCGTGAAGGCAGGCTCAAACCTGCGGCACGAACATCTGGCAATCGAAGGTTGTATACCTCGGAGCAATTGAACCAGGTGCTCAATCGTGTGTCGAAGACCAAACAGGTCACGATTGCATACCTGCGGGTTTCCAGTCAGGCGCAAAAGCCGGATCTGGCCAATCAAAAAGCCGCACTTGAACAATTCTGTATTGCCCGAGGGATCGCAGTCGACGAATGGATCTCGGAAATTGGTGGCGGCTTGAATTTCAAGCGGCCCAAATTTTCTGACGTGGTAGACCGGATCGTTCGTTCCGAATTATCGACACTGGTGATTGCTCATAAAGACCGACTGGCACGTTTCGGGTATGAATTGTTGGCGCATCTTTGTGAGACACATGGCTACCAGATCGTGGTAGTCAATACAGAGTCGCTCAGTCCCGAGCAAGAGATGGTTCAAGACTTAATGACGATCGTCCACTGCTTTTCGTCCCGACTGTACGGCCTGCGGAACTATCGCAAGGCGATTCAAAAGGCAATGCAAGATGATCAAGGCGCATAAGATCAAACTTAACCCAACCCCGGAGCAGGAAGCCTACTTTCGTCGCGCGAGCGGAACGGCCCGGTTTGTGTACAACTGGGGTCTGGGGGAATGGAAACGCCAGAAGGCCGCATCACCTGATGAGAAACACGGGGTGATGGCGATCAAGAAAGACTTCAACGCTCTCAAAGGACAGCAATACCCATGGGTCTATGAGGTGGCGAAGGATGTGGCAGAAGGCGCATTTCAAAACTTTAAGCCAGGCGCTGGAAAACTACTATGCCAGCAAGAGTGGTAGACGCCAGGGCGCCAAGATGGGTTTTCCGCACTTCAAATCCAAGAAAAACAAGCGACAATCCTTCCGTCTCAATAACGACAAATTCAAGGTGAGCGATCACAGCCTATATGTGCCCAAACTGGGTTGGGTGAACATGGCGGAGGTACTGCGCTTCGATGGCCAGATCATGGGTGCGGTTGTTTCAAAAAGCGCCGGGCATTGGCACGTTGCCATTGCCGTCGAAATGGAGGTGCCAGCACCGCTGGAGTTTCCGAAAAAGTCAACCGGCGTGGATATCGGCATCAAGGAACTGCTGGTATTAAGTGACGGCAGGCGGTACGAAAACCAAGCACCGCTGCGCTCAGAACTCAGACACCTGAAGTTCCTCAATCGCCAACTCGCCCGCCGTAAGAAAGGCAGCCAACGCTGGCATAAGGCCAAGCAGCAGTTAGAAGTATTCCATGGCCGGATTGCCAACCGGCGGACGGATCAGGTGAACAAGATGACGACCGCTGTGGCAAAAACCTACCGCATTGTTGGGATGGAAGACCTGAATGCAAAGGGGATGGTGCGCAACCACCGCCTGGCGCTCTCCCTCTCCGATGCGGCCTTCGGAGAAATCAAACGGCAGATGCAATACAAGAGCGACTGGTTTGGCGGCAAGGTAGTGTTGGTAAATCGGTTCTTCCCCTCTTCGCGGATGTGCTCGGTGTGTAAGCATCTCAAAACTGACCTGGAGCTCAGTGACCGCGAATGGACATGCGCCAATTGTGGCACACACCACCTGCGCGATGACAACGCCGCATACAATATCGAACAGGAAGCGTTACGACTTATAAGATCTACCCCGGTAGTGGCTACGTCGGGGATTTTGGCTCGTGGACGGGATGTAAGACCGCACTATGCGGCAATCCCGGTTGAAGCGAGTATTTCCAAGCGCTCACTATTGAGCACTTAGAAAGTAGCAGATAGGCCCCACCCTGGCTGGCGATGAAGATGGCCACGACGAGAAGAAGTTGAATCCAGACAGTTTTTTTCATAATCCACTCTTCAGGAGTGGAACCATTTCCGGATACGGCGGGAGATAACCCTGAATTGAGCGTGGGATTTGTTCGAGGCCCCGCGTGGGGCTGCTTTTTCTAAGGAATCAAGCGCCACACGAAACCCAAATATATCTTCCCCCTCCTCCGGGGTATGAAATAGTCTGAACGCGCTGCGGCAGAGGGCCGGCGGGTCGTGCCAGGAACCGCCGCGCAGCACTCGAAGGGCTGGGGTATTTCCCTCCCAGGGAGTGCTGTCCGCGGGTGCTCCTATGTAATTGTCATGCCAGGCATCCGCACACCACTCCCAGAGATTGCCGTGCATGTCCTGCAAACCGAATGCATTTGGTGGAAATTTCCCCACCTCGGTGGTTTCGTGCCGGTTGAGGCCTGGGCCTTCCGAAAGATAGGGACCTGTTCCGACATAGTTCGCTAGCTCGGTGGTCAATGTTGGGCCGAATGTAAATGCTGTATTTGTCCCGGCCCGGCAGGCGTACTCCCACTCGGCCTCCAAGGGCAGGCGGTAGGCACGGCCGGTCTTTTCCGAAAGCCGCTGACAAAACTCACGTGCCCCATTCCAGGAGACCCGGTCAACTGGCCGTTGATTTCCCTTGAACCGGAATGGAGGCGTCCAATCCATAACCGCTTTCCACTGCTCTTGAGATACTGGATATTTGCTCAAGAGAAAGCGCCTGATCCAGACACTGTGCTTTGGTTCTTCATCCGGCTCACCGCTGCCGGTGTGCGAGCCCATCATGAACCCGCCTGAAGGAACGACTACCATTTCAAGCTGGATACCTGGGGATAACCCTTCGATAAACTGCTGCCCCTGGTGGGACCTTTGATTGATGATTTTCCCGTGTTTGTCGACGGTCACCAATTCATACTCGAACATCTGAAGCGCAGAGACCTCGTCCATTGTCCCTTCTATCCACAGTAACCTGCAGCCCGGCTGTAGACCTGCCCAGGCTGCCAGAGAATATCCTCGCCCAGCGCCATACGGGGGGCACGGCGGGTCTTCTGGAAGCCGGCCTTCAGAAGATGCTCGAAGGAAGCTGTATTCGCTTCTGGGAGGGTAACCTGTGTGCAGCCCAGGCTTAGCTTCAAGTTCAACAAGGTCAGACCAGCCGGGTCGTTTTCTGCCAGCACAATTCCCTTGCCCATCCCCGGCAGGAAAAAACCGTCTATCTCTCTGGATTTCGGCGCCTGGTGAACCCATCCATCCTCCAGGAAGCGACTCAGCAATGGCTGGCGGTCTTCACCCGTGATGCGCTGATCCAAGGCGAAGACCTGTCCATGATCGTCGGTGGTCAATTTACGCATATCGGGGACTTCCTCAAGAACTGTCGGGCGATCGCGGTTGACGAAGATGTAGTGCGAGATAACCCGGAAGCCCAATTTTCGATACACCGGCTCACCCATGGATGTAGCAATCAGGATCTGGTGAGTACAGCCTCTGGAGCGGAAAAATTCCATGAGGTGGGCAGTCAGGGAATAGCCAATCCCGCGGCCACGGAATGCGGGCAGGACAATAATGTTGCCCAACCAGCCGGTTTTCCCGTTCAACAAGCCTTCTGCACAGCCGACAATCTTACCGTCCAGCTCGGAAACGAGCGGATAGAAATACGGTTGTCCGAAATGAAATGAAAACACTTCCGAAGTATCGCTGCTCCAGTCCGGCGGGGCAAAATCTTTCAAAAGAGGGATTTCGTCTAGATTGATCAGTCTGATCTTCAGCATGGACGATCCGTCGATGACGCTGCTCTGCTTTGGTATTACCCGGAATGATAATTCCTGAGCAAAGGGAAAAGTATGTGCGGAGGATATTTGAAAAAAGTAGGGGCGACCGGCCGGTCGCCCCTACCAAAGGATCCTAAAGTGTTTAAGAAATGGGCTCTATCTCCGGTCGTGACCGCCGCCGCGGCGATCCCTGTCGCCGCCGCGCCCACTGCCGGATCCTGAGCGACCGCCAGGGCGTCCACCGCCGCCGGGGCGGGGCCCGCTGTTACGCTTGTTGTCATGTTCCTGGGCTTCTTCCACGGTCCAGCCTTCAAGCACAGCCTGCCGGCTCAAGCGGATCTTGCCCATCGGGTCAATCCCAGTCACCATGACCGTGAGCTCGTCACCGACATTGGCCACGTCCTCTACTTTTTCGACGCGCTCGCTGTCCAGCTGGGAGATGTGCACCATTCCATCCGTGCCGGGCAGGATTTCGATGAAAGCCCCGAAATCAGTAATACGCACGACCTTGCCGGTGTAAATGCGGCCGAGCTGCGGAGATTCGGTGATGGCTTCAATTCGGTCGCGGGCCGTCTCGGCGCCGATACCATCGGTGGAGGCAATGTAAATTGTGCCGTCCTCCTCGACATCGATCTTGGTGCCGGTTTCTTCCTGCAGGGCGCGGATATTCTTACCGCCGGGACCAATGATCGCGCCGATCTTGTCGACCGGGATCTTGACTGTAGTAATCCGCGGGGCATGCGGTTTCAGTTCGGGGCGTGGTGCGGGCAGCACTTCCAGCATCTTTTTCAGGATCGCCAGGCGGGCCTGGTGGGCCTGCTCCAGCGCTTGCGACATGATCACCGTGCTCAGGCCAGCAATCTTGATGTCCATCTGCAGGGCGGTGATGCCTTTTTCGGTACCGGCCACCTTGAAGTCCATGTCACCCAGATGATCCTCGGTACCCTGGATGTCGGTTAGTATGATATATTTCTCGCCTTCTTTGATCAGACCCATGGCAACGCCTGCCACCGGAGCCTTGATCGGCACACCGGCGTCCATGAGCGCCAATGTCGAACCGCAGACGGAGGCCATGGAAGTCGAACCATTGGAGGACAGAACTTCGGAGACCAGCCGCAAGGTGTAAGGAAATGACTCCTCGGCAGGGATGACTGGTTCGAGGGCACGTTCCGCCAGGGCGCCGTGCCCGACCTCGCGCCGGCTCTGGCCGCGCAGGGGCTTGACCTCGCCAGTGGAGAAGGGAGGGAAGTTGTAGTGGTGCAGATAGCGCTTGGTGTCGATCGGGCTCAGCGTGTCGATCTCCTGGGCTTCGCTCAAGGTGCCGAGGGTTGCCAGAGTCAGGACCTGGGTCTCGCCGCGCGTGAACAGGCCGGAGCCATGAGCGCGCGGGCTGATGTCAACTTCACACCAGATCGGGCGGATATCTGTGGGTGTACGCCCGTCGATGCGCTTGCCCTGGTTGATGATCCGGTCGCGCACAACGCGCTTCTCGGCCTCGGTGAATGCCTCCTTGACAGCCTCCAGGCTCAGGATCCCGGTCGGGGAGGTTTCGGGCAGCTCTTCAACGTCGGCTTCATCGGTTAATTTAATCTTTGCCTCGGCTGTGGGGACGAGTTCCGCGACGACTTTTTGCAGAAGTTCATCCATCCCAGTGTAGAATTCGACTTTACCCAGGGGTTTATCCAGCAGCGTATTCATCGGGTCGCGGACGCGCTCGAAGACTTTCTCCTGCACGCTTTGATCCGGCAGGACGTAGACGACTTCCCGCTTAGACTTGCCGACTTCCTCGCGCATTCTGACCTGCAGGTCGATCAGTGGCTGGATGGCCTTGTGCCCGAACTCCAGCGCTGCGACCATCACGTCTTCGGGGATTTCCTCTGACCCGCTTTCGACCATCAAAATGGCATCCCGTGTGCCGGCCAAACGCAGGTCGAGGTCGGACTTGTCCATTTCTGCAAAGGTAGGGTTGACGGTCAGCTGGCCATCCACGCGGCCGACGCGCACGGCCGCGACCGGCCCGTTCCAGGGGATATCGGAGATCATCACAGCCGCCGAGGCGGCGTTGATCGCCAGGATATCGAGTGGGTTGTCGTTGTCAGCTGAAACTGAGAACATCATCACCTGGACCTCATTCCGCATTCCGTTGGGGAAAAGCGGCCGCAGCGGCCGGTCGGTGAGACGGGCAGTCAAGATGGCTTCGGTGGAAGGACGGCCCTCCCGCCGGAAGAACGAGCCAGGGATCTTGCCGCCGGCATACAGGCGCTCCTCGTACTCGACGCTGAGCGGAAAGAAATCAATGCCTTCCCGGACGCCGCCCATAGTGGCAGCAGCAAAGATCACGGAATCGCCGAGGCGGACGGTAACAGCACCGCCGGCCTGAGCTGCAAGTTTGCCGGTCTCAATAGAAATAGACCGGCTACCCACAGTTGTGGTGTAAAGTTTTACTTCTGGTTTCATAATTCTCCTTTTCCCGCCTGGTCAGGGACTGAAAGATGGCGGCAACTTTGGTTGCCAGCATGTTTCAATTCCCAACCGGCGGGTCACAGTTTCACCGCAGGGTGCATCAAGAACATACAGAGAAAGTAATCCTTCTAAACAGCTCCTTTCTTTTTGCGTTCCCTGTGGTCAGATATGAAGAGTAGATGGGCGACCTGCCCATCTACTCGGGCTAACAGGTTTCTATTTTCTGCGCAGCTTCAATTCGTCGGTCAATCCCAGGTAGCGCTGATAGTCGTTCTTGCGCAGGTAGGCCAGCAACCTGCGGCGTGTCCCGACCATTTGGAGCAGGCCTCGGCGGCTGGATTCATCGTGTGAATGGGTGCGCAGGTGATCGGTCAATTGCAGGATGCGGCTGGTCAGAATAGCCACCTGGACCTCCGGTGAACCGGTGTCGGTCTCGTGGCGGTGGTAATCGGTGATGACCTTGGTCTTTACTTCCTTTGCGAGCGGCATGACGTTTGCTTTCCTTTCTCTAGATTTTGAGCAGGTCTCCGCACCGGCAGGTTCGGCCACCGGTGGGACCAGTCAATGCGGACGAGATTATACCAGAAAAAGGGACACAGGCAGTCGCGGAGGTAAGATTCTGGCTTTATGCTATAATATTCCAATATAGGTATCTATTGTCATAATTTTGTTGGATGAATCAGTAGCCGATCAGAGGGTTTGAAAGTTCAGGCAGGCATGAGCGATTTTTCCTCTTTTAATATGGCCGCCAGTAGCGCGGCAGCAACACTCCTCGGGTTATTGTTTATTGCGATCCAATTCAATATCGACGCATTCGCTGATGATCTCTCCGATCGCTGGCGGGCAGTCGCCCGCTCCACCTTCTCAATTTATATATTGTTGTTCATTCTTCCCATCGTATTCCTGCTCCCGGGGTTGACAGGCATTGATCAGGGCTGGGCGCTGATAATCGGCGCAATCATCGGCACCTATCGTGCAATTCGCACCTGGTGGCCCGTCTGGCGTAGAGCAATCCAGCGGAAAGGCGAGCGTTGGCTGCAGCTGCTGCGTTTGCTGGCTCTTCCGCTGTTGGTGTATGGAATATTTGCACGCTCTGGCTACTTTCTTATTAAGGGACAATTCCCCGCGAGTGCTGAACTAAGCTTTGCCCTGGCCTTGATCTTATTATTTGCAATTGCCTTGTCGAATTCCTGGAACCTGCTGGTTGAACTATCCTATGAAAAGAAACTGGTCAAGGGGAAAAAGGGACGTGGTCGGGGAAATGGTGGATAACCAATCCCGAGCAGTGCCTGTGGGTCCAGCCTTGATGGGAAAATTGATGGAGAGGTACGATTCCGCCGGGACAGAGGGTATGACAGGCGAGATTAATTCTTGGGCAACCATCCGATTAAAGCCGGCGGTTCTTATTATAAGTTTTCTCCAAAAGAGAATATTTTTGAATTTTTCGCTTTTCCTATCCTGTTTTCTGTGGTGGTCGCAGCATTCCCCTCAGCCTGGTCTGCATCTCCGCAGGCAAGCCGGGAAGCATACGCTGGAGAGTGCGTAGCAGCATCGCGCTGGGTTTGCCGTTCAGGATCTCGCCCAGGAAATAGAGCGTTTCTGTTAAGGAGACCTGGCTCAGTGCAGCGAGGCAGGCCTGCAGATCCAGCTGGGTAGCTGGTCCGGCGGTCGCGACCGCCGGACGCAGGATGCGGAAAACGGCCGGCAGGTTTTCGAAACCTGCCTCCTTCAACAGCGGGATGAGCGTCCGCAGCCCCCAGCGTTGCAGGGTGGAACGCGGCGATTTCAGCCAATCTTCGATCAGGATGAACAGTGCGTCGGTATTCTCGCGGCGCAGCCGCTCCAGGGCGTCGTTCAGCAGGGCCTGTTGGATGATTTCATCGGTGGATTGGTTGAGCCACTCTGGCAAGCGGGTCAGGGCAGGCATGGCCTGCGCGGGAGGGATCATCCCCAGCAGGCGTGCGGCGAGAAGGCGGCTCTCCAGGGAACCGGCTTTCCACATGGCATAGGTCAAAGCTACCGATTCCAGCGGATGGGCGTCAGCGATGGGTTTCAATTCCATCTCAATCTGGCGCATGACCGGCCGCGGCGTGCGGTAGGTGGGCAGCAGCATTCGTTGAGCAACTTGCGCAGAGCGGATAGTGCGGTTGGTATAGAAATCCAGAAGTTCCTGCAGGACGTGTACGAAATGCTCCGGCTGGTTGAAGTTTGCGACGAGCTGGGCGACTTGGATTTTAAGTCTGGCGAGATCAATAGCAGGCATTTTGGAATGAAGGAGGATAAAATTTGACGGCTTGGGCCTGGGAGCAGGGATGGGGCGAAAACGATGAATGCGAAAGCCGAAGGAGGAAGGACTAAACCAGGAGAAAGCTATCCATTGTACTTTATCGGAACAATCCTCGCGGCAATTTCAGCTTCCAGAGTCCTGATCTCTTTCTGTATACTGGTGATTGTATCCCCGAGCGGCAAGATGGCTTTTTCAGGTTTGTTGCGCAGCTTCATTTCCACGCCGCCCTGGCTTGAGGCTCGTTCGCTGATGGTGATGCGCAGCGGCAGGCCGATCAAGTCGGCGTCGTTAAATTTAACCCCCGGGCTCTCATCGCGGTCATCGAACAGGACTTCAATGCCTGCGTTTTGCAGCTCATATACCAGGCCTTCGGCGATCGTTGTGCTCTTTTCATCTCCCCTGCCTTTGAGCAGGACTAAATGAACCTGGAAGGGTGCCACGCTGATCGGCCAAATGAGGCCATGCTCATCATGGTGTTCCTCGGCGATACACGCCAGCAGGCGGCCGATGCCGATACCGTAAGATCCCATTATAACCGGCCTGGATTGACCGTTCTTGTCAAGAAAGGTGCAGCCGAGTGAGTCGGAGTAGCGAGTTCCGAGCTGGAAGATATTGGCTACCTCTACACCCCGCGAGGACTTCATCGGCGCAGAGCAATTTGGGCAGCTGGCGCCATCCTCTGCTGCAGCGATGTCGGCAACAATCCCTGCGGTGAAGTCGCGGCCATAGTTGACATTAAGCAAATGGCGGCCTGACTCATTGGCCCCTGCGACCAGATTGGGGCTGGCGGGAAGAACGTCGTCTGACACAATCAGCATGTCCTTCAACCCGACAGGCGAGGCGTATCCGGGTACTGCGCCGGTGGCTTTGATTTCCTCCTCGGTTGCGGGACGCAGATCGCGGGCGTGAATGACGTTGGCCAGTTTGGTTTCGTTAAGCTCCATGTCGCCGCGTACAACGGCAAAGATGAATTTTTCTGTCAGCTGTCTGCCTGCAAGGATTTGGGCCATAAAGAAAACTGCCTTGGCGGTTTTGGCCTTGGGCACCCCCAGGAACTCAGCCAGATCCTCGATGCTCTTGCAGTCAGGTGTATCGACTTTCTTTACCGGCCCGGGTTTTTCCTCAACGGCGGCCGGTTTCTGGAAGCACGCCACCTGCCGATTGGCCGTGTAGCCGCACTGGGCGCAGATCACCAGCGTATCTTCCCCGATCGGGCTCAAATACATGTATTCGTGGGCCAATTTCCCGCCCATCATACCCACATCAGCAAGCACCGCGATGACCGGCAGTCCGCAGCGGTGGAAGATGTTGAAATATGCCTGGTAATGGGCGCGGTACTGGCGGTACAGCCCCTCCCAGTCGGCATCCAGGCTGTAGCTGTCTTTCATGGTGAATTCCCGCACACGGATGAGGCCTGCGCGCGGGCGGGGCTCGTCGCGCCATTTGGTCTGGAGGTGATAGATTAAACGTGGAAGCTGCTTGTAGGATTGGACTTCCCGGCGCACCAGGTCAGCGATCACCTCCTCGTGCGTCATTGCCAGAACCATGTCGTGGTCATTCCGGTCGCGGAACCTGCCCAACTCCTCACCGATCTGGAACCAGCGCCCGCTTTCCTTCCAAAGGTCTGCGGGCTGGACGACCGGCATGCCGATTTCCTGCCCACCGATGGCATCCATCTCCTGGCGTAGGATGTTCTCGATTTTTGTAATCGAACGGCGCGCCAGGTGCAGGTAGGAGAAAATCCCAGCGCCGAGCGGACGAATGAAGCCGGCCCGCATCAGCAGCTGGTGGCTGGCGATTTCGGCTTCTGTGGGGACGTCCCGCAAAGTCTGACCGAAGAGTTGCGACATTCTCATGGGGTTGTCTCCCTGGTACGGCAGCAAGAAGGCAGGTTTTTGCCCTGCCTTCCTGCAAGATCAATAGGCCCGGGCAAAATATACTTTTCGGGTGGCTTCCCTGCCGCAAACAATGCACTTTCCTTTGCCTTCCGGCTGGTCGAGAGGGATGCAGCGGCTGGTGGCCTTGGTCTCCTCTTTTACCTTGGCCTCGCACTCGGCGGATTCACACCACCAGGAATATGCCCAGCCGTTCTGGACGACCTCGGTCAGCTCAGCGTAGTCCTTGGGCTCGAAGATGTGCGCATCGCGAAACGCGGTCGCACGCGCAAGACAGGACTCTTGTATCTCCGTGAGCATCTTTTCGACCGATTGGGCGAGACCGGTCTGCGGAACGAAAGATTTCCCTTCTTTCCCGGGCTTGTCCCGTCGAGCCAGGGCGACGGATCTTTTTTCCACGTCCTTTGGGCCGATCTCGATGCGCAGGGGCACCCCGCGCATCTCCCAATCATTAAACTTGAAGCCGGGCGTGACCTCGGTGCGTTCATCCACCTTGACGCGGATTCCGGCAGCTTTCAACTCCTCGTGCACCCGTTTCACAACCTCGAGCACGGGTCCGCTTTCGGAGTCGGATTTAAAGATAGGAACGATAACGGCCTGATAGGGCGCCAGACGCGGCGGCAGGATCAGGCCCTGATCGTCGCCGTGGGTCATAATGATGGCGCCGATGAAACGGGTGCTGAGCCCCCAGGAGGTTGTCCAGGCGTACTGCAGCTCATTGGATTGATCGAGGAACTGGATATTGAAAGCCTTTGAGAAATTCTGGCCCAGAAAATGTGATGTGCCGGACTGCAGGGCGCGTGTATCGCCCATCATGGCCTCGATAGTGGTCGACATGTTCGCCCCGGCAAATTTTTCCGCCTGAGATTTGATGCCTTTGATTACAGGCACAGCGCCCTCTTTTATTGCGAAGTCGGCATAGACATCCAGCATGCGCATGGTTTCCTCGCGCGCTTCCTGTTCCGTTGCGTGCGCAGTATGTCCCTCCTGCCAGTAGAACTCAAGCGTGCGCAGGAATAGACGCGTACGCAGCTCCCAGCGGACGACATTGCCCCACTGGTTGATCAGCACCGGCAGGTCGCGGTAGGACTTGATCCATTTCGAGTACATGTAGCCGATAATCGTTTCGGATGTGGGGCGCACGACCAGCGGCTCTTCCAATTTCTCGCCGCCCCCGATGGTGACCACCGCCAGTTCCGGAGAAAATCCTTCCACGTGCTCTTTTTCTTTTTCCAGGAATGACATGGGGATAAAGAGTGGGAATGCCGCGTTGACATGGCCGGTATCCTTGAAACGCCGGTCGAGTGCCTGCTGGATATTCTCCCATAAGGCCCAGCCGTACGGGCGAACGACCATGCAGCCGCGTACCGGGGCGTAGTCAGCCAGCTCGGCACGCTGGACGAGCTGGTTGTACCATTCGGAAAAATCTTCTTTGCGTGAGGTGAGTTTATCGTCTGCCATAAGGACCTCGAAAATCAGGGATTATCTTGAAGGCGATCTGATCAGGAATCGTGCAGCCTGGCAATCGCGGATGGGACATCTGCTGCAAAGTGCAGCAGCTCGCGCTGGTTGGGTGGGGCGGTTTCCCCAAGGGCATGGAACATTGCCTGGAAAACCTCTCGCCAGCCAGCTCCCACCAGGATGAGCGGTTTTGGCCGGATGGAATTAACGATCATCAGGTTCCAGGTCAGGGCGATCTCGGTCAGTGTGCCCGGGCCGCCGGGCAGGGCAATGGCTGCATCGCAGGCATGGACCAGCTCGTTGAGGCGCTGCTCAAGGGTCTGGAAGTGGCGCTCCTCCTGCACCCAGATATTCTTCTTGACTTGCCGCCAGTGCTCGATCTCATCACAGGTAACCCCGATCACATGCCCGCCGGTTTCGGCGGCCCCCCGGCTGACAGCTTCCATCGTGCCAATGTAGCCGCCGGTCAGGACGGTGTGCCTCTCCGCTCCGAGCAGCTTGCCTAGCTGGTAGGCTTCTTCGTATGGGCTCGAGCCGGGTTGGGGCTGTGAGCCACCGAAAACAGTGATATTCATTTTTATGTCACTCGCATCAGGATTCCCATTGGCGCGATGAGTTGACTTCCAGCTTTTTCAGGACTGCTTGTTCCAGGTCGATGTTCAATATGGAGGCCAGTTGGAGAAGATACAAGGCCACATCCGCAAGCTCGGCGGCGAGTTCGGCCTTTTCCTTCGGCGATTCCTGCCACTGGAAGTGTTCCAGGACCTCCGCGGCTTCCAACGTGAGTGAAACCGCCAGGTTGCGGGGCGTCTGCGGGCGTTTACTTTCTGTCGTGTACCAGCCTTTGGAGGTAACGAAGGCATGCATGCGATCGGTTAATTCTTTGATGTCCATTTTTTCCCTAAAAAAAGCGGCTCCTCAGGTCTGGGAGCCGCTGGTGTGCGTGACGAATTGAACCTATCCAGACCAGGCCAGTTTGCGACTGCTAGGGGACGGGAGCGGGTTCAACATCATGCGCCGATTATACATGAAATTGAGAGAACCAAACAACCGATTTCAGGTATCCGCAGTCGCTCATACACCCTGGAGGAATTTCAAGTGCTCCTGAAAACCAGTTATCCTGCTCCACCTTTCGACGAGCGCTTGCCCGGCAGGAGTATTCCAATCCTTTTCGAGGTCGGCGTGGCATCTCGGTCCGAGGCCAATGCGGTTGTGGTGGCAAAACCGACATTCGAGCGGCTGCTGGCCGGTCCCAAACAATTCGCAAAGATTGTCCTTAAGGAAAGTACACCCTTTCGCCGCATTATAATTCGTGGCAAACGCCCCTTCGCAGCCTTTAAATGCGGGGGACAGCACTCCGAATGTTCGATCGGGAGATATTTCCAACATCATGCGGCTGCCGTAGCCGGCGTCGACAGCGGCAGCAGCCTCTTTCACGGTCCACCATCCGGGGCGCATACAGTAGCCAATACATATTTCGCATGAGCACGGTTCGGATGGTGAGTATTTTTCGGTCAGGGTTTTCTTTCTACTCATCAGAGAACTTCCGGATTAAGAAGTCACGATCTAATTTTCCATTAAGAGCCCTATTCGTTAGGGCTTATCAGATTATAAATCATCCGCCTGTTCAGTGAAAGCTGGCGCACATCGTTCTGCGTGAAAATAGATTACAATTCTTGAATGCACAAGGTGGCAGCAGTAAATCAGACTGGCATGGTTTCCTTGCTGCAAGCGGCCCTCCCGGTAAGCAGGTTGAGGCTGCTGCACTTGGTGGCTGATGAAGCAACCTCACAGCGGACGCCGCTCTATATTGTCGGCGGATTTGTCCGGGATTTGCTGTTGGATCTCCCCAGCCAGGATTTTGACCTCGTAGTGGAAGGGGATGCAATCGCCCTTGCCAATGCCTTGGTAGGCAAATACGCCGGCAGGGTCACTGCTCACCGCCGTTTCGGGACAGCCAAGTGGTCGATACGAGCATCGAAACTGCCAGATTGCCCCCGCTCAGACCTGCCAGATTCCCTCGATTTAATCACCGCACGATCCGAGAGTTATTCTCATCCAGGCGCCCTGCCATCCGTGCATCCAGGAAGTCTGAACGAAGATCTCCGACGGCGCGATTTCACCATCAATACCCTGGCCCTGCGTCTGGACGGAGATGCCTTTGGCGAATTGCGGGATGACCTGGGCGGTCTCGAGGATTTAAAGCAGGGTGTAGTGAGGGTCCTCCATCCTGATTTCATATCGGGATGACCCGACGCGCATTCCCCGTGCAGTGCGGTATGAACAGCGCTACGCCTTTAATATTGACGCACCTGATTTGAAATATCTTTCCAAAGCCCTGTATTTACTCGCTAGGTTATCAGCAGACCGGGTCCGCCACGAATTGAATTTGGGATTGAACGAGAAGAATGCCGCGAACATCCTGGGGCGCCTGGCGGAACTTAATGCCCTGAAATCGATCCATCCCTCCCTCCCCTGGAACCGGGAGCTGTGGCAGCAGCTTGAGGCCGGCCTGGATGCTGTCCCACCCGTGGAATGGGGCCGCATCACACACCTGGCTCGCATCCCGCAGCGCATGGCATTGGGCTACCTGCTGTGGTTTATCCGCCTGTCGTCTGATGAAATCGAGACACTGGATTCCCGCCTGCACTTCCCAGCTTTACTGCGTGATGCTATACTGGCTGCCGCCAACCTATCCCGCGACTGTCCCGGTTTGAGTAAAACCATGCCGGTGGATGTCTTCGATCGGCTGGACCATATACCTCCGCTGGCCATTTATTCAGCTTATCTGACCGGGGACCAGGCCTGCCGTGAAATTATGAACCGCTATATGGTGACCTGGCGGTTTATTACTCTGAAGACCACCGGGGATGACCTGATTGCACGCGGCCTACTTCCGGGCCCGATGTTTCGAACCATCCTGCGGGAGTTGCGCTCAGGCTGGCTGGAAGGGCAGATCCGTTCTGGTGATGATGAAGCGATCTTTTTAGAAAAGTTGATCCGGGACCAACGAGCTTAATGCCATTTTATCCTAAGTACAGTCACAGAAGTTATGATGAATGTGCCCCAATGATGGATAAGACTTTCTCGGGGCATTGATTGAATTGCTGAAAGAAAGCAGACGAAGCTTCGATTAGCACATTAACAGTCTCAAAGAGTTCGCAATGAGTCACTTCTCGACGGAAATGGCGCCAGAGCATTTTGATCGGGTTCAGCCAGGGACTGTAAGTGGGCAAGTAGAGCAAGACCAAACGTCCAGTTGCGGAACGAACCACTGCTTCCACTTCATCATCCTGATGAGCCGTGAAGTTGTCCCAAGCTACAAAAATAGTTCCCGTGGGATGTTTGTCCAGCAAAGCTTCCAGTAACTCGGCCACTTCCTGGCGTCGCTTTCGTCTGCGGATCAAGACCACGGTTTCTCCAGTATGGTAATTGACCGCTCCCAAGCCATAGTGAACCTTGGGCTGCCCCGGCGTCGGGATCATTACCTGCTGCCCTCTGGGACTCCACATCGCTCGCAGGATCGGCAGCCAACTGATGTTGAATTCATCCGCATAGTAGAACACATCGCCTGCCTTCAGTCCGTCTCGGGTTTCTTCAATCGCCTTTTTTTGACCTGGTATTCCGGATCAGGACTGCTGATGGTATGCTGAGGCCGGCTGATGACGATATCTTCTTTGGCCAATTCCCTGCGGACCGTTTCGAAGGAGACACGCAGGCCAGTCTCTTCAGCCAGGTAATCCGCCAGGCGATGCAAGGTCCACATTGAGTATTCCAGCCCGAGGCTACGCGGCCTTCTCCGCACAACTTCTTTCAGTTGCTCTCGGTAGGCTTCGGTCACAGTGGTAGTTCATCCTGGCCGGGGTGCATCCATAAGCCCCTCGATCCCTTCGGCTAAGTAGCGCTTGAGCCAGCGCAGGACTGAAATGTGGCTTTCGCGAACGATTTGAGCAATATCCTCGGCTCGAAAACCTTTCTCGGCGGAGAGCAGCACGATTTGTGCCCGGGTTCGATAACGAGGTTTTTTCGTCTTCCGGTAAAGTTCTTCCAGCTCGGCTAGCTGGTCCTCTGTCAAAGGCGGCACTTGTATGCGTTTCATGCCACCATTATACCTTTCAGAATTTATGTGACTGTACTTAGATCATGAAAGTCATTCCAAAAAACCACAGGATTGTCGTAAAAAACACCACCCACTCGATTACCGCCAGGAGCCAGACGCGGGGCCGTTCCGGGACCTGTTCCGGATCCAGGGCATCCGCCGGTGCCTCATCCGATTTTTTTGGTGTCATCAGGATAAGAAAAGACGCATAAGAAAGAAATGCGAGCAGGCTGAATAAATTCGCTGCCTGGGGGATGACCTTATGAGCGCCTGGTTGGAAAAGGATTGCCAGGCCGAAGAAAAATACCATCACCAAGCCCGCCCGAAAATAAGTGACTGCCGCGATTCCGTGGGCATGGAGATTATTCATCGGGAAAATGCCGACAGCGATTACCCCCAGCGTAGCGACGATCCCTGCAGCAGTGCCCAACCAGCCGAGCGCGCTCCTGAAAATTAAACCCAGTTCAAGGATATAAGGAAGAAGGATAACTCCACCGATCATCATCCCGCCATTAAAGACCCATGCCGCCGGGGAAATGCCGACCTCACCCAATTCTGATATAAAGTGATTGAAAAGGGAGAAGTGTTCTCCGCGCTTTCCCCGGTACCGGAGACTTCTGATAACAATCGCAAGGATAATCAAGATCGTCCCGGCAAGTCCGAAAATCCGGAATATGTTGAAGGTCATGGACGATATTATATCTTATTCATTTTCCTTCTAATTTGACGAGCAGATCTGCATTGTGCAATCCTTGGGCGCGGGCAGACTTGCCCTGATCGATGGTGAACCAGAGGTTGAGGTTGTCCGTCCCTGCTTGGAAAGTAACCCCGATATAACCCGCCTGGGGGGTGTGCGTGACTGCCGGCGGAAAATTGTCCACTACTGAAAGGAGCTGTTCCAGCAATTTTCCGAGAAGCGATTTATCGGCCAGACTCTTTACTGTTACCACGAAACGAAAGTCGGCTTCCATGGCGGTAAAAAAGACCGCCTGACCGGTTTTTGGATCGAAACAATTTTCGCCGTACGCCTCTGCGCGTGCGGTGATTCCGGTCAAACCGGCTTTGTTTACAACCTGCTGGACTTGTCCGCTGAGCTCGGGCAAGGGCTGGGTCGCCCAGTTGAACGAACAGTTTTGGGCGACAGTTGGCGTCCAGGTGGGATTTTGCCCGGCAGTGCCTCCGGGTCCCGGGCTGGCTGTCGTTCCAGGAGCAGACTGCTCCGGTTGGGTGCATGCAAACAGGGAGACAGCCAGAAAGAAAAATAATACAGTAAGAACCCGCCTCGTGCGGTTCATCGCATCTATTTTATCCGCTCACAAAAAAAAAGGAATGTTGAATAATCCTTGGTCGGAAATTTG
Organism: uncultured Chloroflexia bacterium; assembly: GCA_963753465.1. GTDB lineage: Bacteria > Chloroflexota > Anaerolineae > Anaerolineales > Villigracilaceae > UBA877. The sequence continues at coordinate 775,955 of CAVWCJ010000005.1, read as the reverse complement.
TTGCCTCTGCCAATCCCCAAAAAAGCCATCGCGGGGGCTGCGATGGCTCGAGAACCGAGGAATGCTTTCATGATTTGTCCAGGTCCGAGAAGAATGCTTTGGCGTTTGGATCCCGTTCGCGAGTGGCGATGTACCAGGCACGGATGATCTGGCCATACATGCGAATTTTCCAGAGGGCTCCAGCCCAGAATCCGCGTTCTACCCGCGTCTCGCTCTTTGGATGCCAGACACCTTTAAGGTGGACGACACTCTTACGATATCCTCGTTGCCGGGCGGCAATCGTCAGTGCCACTTCAAAACCGTATCCGGAAGCCGCCTCCCGGGAAATGTATTTTAAAATATCTGCGCGCAGGCCGCGCTGGCCAGTCAGGAAGGGTGTGAACCAATGCGACAGATCTGTGCTGCGATGACCACCACGGAACAATCCCATGGTCATATCCGCGCGGTGTTCGAGGACGGGGGCCATCAGCTCGCACAGATGGGCAGGCGTCAGGTTCTTTAGGTCCGCATCCAGGAGCAGGAGGTAGGGTGCAGTGGCGGCCGCCCAGCCGCTGAAAATAGCTCCACCCTTGCCCTGATTTTTTTCGTGACGAATAATCCGGACGCGTGGATCACTACCTGCAGCCTCCTGGAGGACTTCCAGCGTCCTATCCGTCGAACCGTCATCCACGAGTATGATTTCGTCTAATATTCTTGTTTCGTGCAATACATCAATTACACCCCTGACATTATTTTCTTCATTATATACAGGTAGGATTGCAGCAATTAGTGGTCTATGCGGTTGGTAGGGTAGACTGACCATTGGCTGTCCCTTTTTATTGGCAGAGTATAACATCAAATATAGAATTGATCCGCGTTCTCTCGGAGGGATGAATTTATCCGGAAATCTGCTATAGAGCCCTGGCCTTTATTCAGGTTGGGGATTGATAAATGGGATTATCATTGTCCTTGGCTTGCTTTTTGCTTATAATTCGGTCACTTAAGAAAAAACCTCTGTTGGAGTTTGTATGCAGCCTGATTTCACTGGTGCGGGCATCCGCCAAACCTTTATTGACTTTTTCGTCGAGCACGGGCACACGTTTGTCCCATCTGCTTCGCTGGTTCCCGGCGGTGATGCCACCCTGCTTTTTACCAACGCCGGAATGGTGCAGTTCAAGGACGTCTTCCTGGGTACGGATAAGCGCCCTTATACGCGTGCAGTGAATTCACAGAAGGTCCTGCGTGTAGCCGGTAAGCACAACGATCTGGATGAAGTCGGCCGGGATGATACTCACCACACCTTTTTCGAAATGCTCGGAAACTGGTCCTTTGGTGATTATTATAAAAAAGAAGCCATTTCCATGGCCTGGCAGCTGCTCACAGAAGTATGGAAATTACCCAAGCAGAACCTGTACGCCACCTGCTTTAAGGACGATAAAGGGAATATTCCCCAGGATGATGAAGCTGCCGAGGCTTGGAAAGAGCAACCGGGGTTTGAGCCTGCGCATGTTCTTTTCTTTGGTCGCAAGGATAACTTTTGGGAAATGGCCGAGACAGGTCCATGCGGCCCGTGTTCGGAAATTCATTTCGACTGCGGGCCGGACTCCTGCAACAAAAAAGAAGTCCCCGGGCACGTATGCGCTGTAAACGGGGATTGCGTCCGTTTTCTGGAGCTGTGGAACAACGTTTTTATCCAATACAACCGAATCGATGAAGACACACTCGAACCCCTGCCCTCCAGGCACGTGGATACCGGGATGGGTTTCGAGCGTATTGTCTCCGTGCTTCAGGGAGTGGATTCAGATTACAAGATCGATTTGTTCAAGGGTGCCTTGGATGCCGTCCGTTCGCTGACCGGGGACAGCGAGAAGAAAATGCTTGCGGATTTCACGCCGTACCGTGTCATTGTCGATCATGGCCGCGCAGCGGCTTTCCTGATCGCAGATGGTGTTGTCCCGGGAAATACCGGGCGCAATTACGTCTGCCGAATGATTATCCGCCGGGCAGCGCGTTTTGGGACGAAGCTCGGCCTGCACCAGCCTTTCCTGGCGAAAGTGGCTGAAGCGGTGATTACCAGTTATGGAGACTTCTACCCGGAGTTGGTCAAGCACCAACCGGCGATCCTTGACAACCTGACCCGTGAGGAAATCCGCTTTGCACGCACGCTCGAATCTGGGACGGCCTACCTGCAGGGCATGCTGGACGAACTACGGACTAGTAAAAAGAAAACATTGGATGGGGAAAAAGCCTTCGAACTTTATGCCACATATGGTCTGCCGTTCGAGATTACACGTGATATCGCTCGCGAGCAGGGCCTGGAGGTGAACGAAGCCGGTTTCCAGGCCGCCATGGAGCAGCATCGGCTTGCCTCCGGCGGGGGCAAGGCCATGGGAAAGATGGGTGGTGAAGATGCTGAGTTTTACAATGGTCTACGCAAAGACCTCCAAAGAGAAAAGAAGCTTGGCTCGGAGGGTGTGAAATATAATCCTTATGAAGGGGCGGAGGAGAAATTTCATTACGCAAATCTTGACGCTCGTATTGGATGGACACTCAGTGGGCGAGGTGCAATCTGGAGATCAGGTAGAAATCGTCCTGCCGGAGACCCATTTTTATATAGAGTCGGGTGGTCAGGTCTCCGACACCGGTACGGTCCGGGGGAGTGGCGATCAATGGGAAATTGAGATTACCGGGATGCGCAAGCCGGCTGCCGGGATGATTGTCCATATGGGTGAAGTGGTGCGCGGCCAGCCGAAGGTGGGCGATCAATGCGCCGCTTATGTTGATTGGCAACGCCGCCATGACATCATGCGCAATCACACCGCCACCCATCTGCTGCACTCTGCCCTGCACGAGGTGCTCGGCGAGCACGCCCGCCAGGCAGGTTCGCTGGTTGCCCCTGACCGACTGCGCTTTGACTTCAACCATCCCGAAGCAATGACCGCAGAACAGATCGAACGCGTCGAAAAGATGGTCAACGATGCGGTTTCAGCGGATTTGTTCGTCGTCCCCATCGAGAAACCGCGCGAACGGGCGATTGCCGAAGGTGCCATGGCCATCTTTGGAGAAAAGTATGGGGAGGTCGTCCGAACAATTACGATCGGGGGAAAAAAGCCTGGTCCGGATCCCGACGACCGGCTTTCCTACGAGCTTTGCGGAGGCACCCACCTGGACCGGACATCGGACGTGGGCGCATTCATCATCGTCAGCGAAGGTTCGGCGGCCGCCGGTGTGCGCCGCATCGAGGCAGTCACCGGGCGCGGGGCGTACGAATTGATCGCCCGGCGTTTCAAGGCGCTCAAACAGGCAGCCGGGATGCTTTCCACTACTCCCGAGGCGGTCCCCGAGAAGGTTGAGACCTTGGAAAATGACCTGTCTGCGGTCAAAAAACAGGTCGGTGTTCTCCGTCAGGAGATGGCTTTTTCAAATTTCCGGGATCGGCTCGAGAATATCCCGATGGTGAAGGATATTCCGGTGTTAGCCATGGAGCTTCCCAGTGCCAAGGTGGAAATTCTGCGCCAGCTCACCGACCAATTCCGCCAGAAGTACCCGAGCGGGGTGTGCGTGCTTGGCTCGGCAATTGACGGCCGGCCGACCGTTATTGCAGCCGTGACCGAGGATCTGGTCAAGCGCGGCATCACAGCCGGGGAACTGGTCAAGTTTGTTGCCGCGCCGCTGGGCGGTTCAGGCGGTGGTAAAGCCACCCTGGCCCAAGCCGGAGGCAAAGATGCCAGCAAACTGCCAGAGGCACTGGCCTCTGTCGAGGGGTGGGTTAAGGAAAGGCTCGGTAGAGGCAAATAGATGGATGTTCTTTCTTTGTTTATTGCTGGAAAAGGAAATAAATAATGCTAGCAAAATTGTTGATCGCGCTCGTTCTGACCTGTGCACTGCTGGTTGCGTGCTCTGCATCCACTCCTGCCCCGACGGTGACACCTTCCCCTACGGAAACCTTGGAGCCGACCGCCGTCTCATCTCCAACGGAAACACTCATATCGATCCTCCCGCTGAACCAACCAACCGGGACTCCTGATAAACCCGGAGACAACTTCAATTCCCCGCTGCTCGAGTGGAATGGGATCCCGATCATCCATGGTGCGATTACCGGGACCGGCGATAATAACTCCTATCGTTTTATCATCAATACCTCAATGGATAATGTTCACACTTATTACAGCGCCGCGATGAACAGCCTGGGTTGGAAGCTTGCCTCGTCCGATAATCAGAATGGTGCATTCGTTTATCTTTATATCCAGGGGACGAACACGGTAAAGATATCCATCAGCCAGCAGGCATCGTTTACTGTCGTGGTGCTCTCTAAAGGACCATAATCTCAATCTGTTTCTTACGATATACTTCAGAATATTCCTCGATTTGTACCGAGGAATGAAATTCAGGCGGTTCTGGAGCTTGAGACGAACACTTAATGGTACCGTTATGGGTTTTGTTATCTTGATCGTCGTTTTTCTTTTCCACATTCCCGACCTGCTTCAACTCTCTCAGGCTTGGGTTGCTTATCCTGACAGCAACCAGGTCATTGATTCACGCCCAGCATGTCTCAGCTGCCTGGAAGGCCAGGACGCTTTAGCGGGTTGCGATGTGCCAGTCGTGGGCTAAGTCATTTTCTCACCGGCTCAATCCATGAAAATCAGAAAGGAGAAAAATCATGCAGCCGCATAATCCAATAGAGCATGTGGTCCTGATCATCAAAGAAAATCACACCTTTGATAATTATTTTGGCACCTACCCGGGCGCAAATGGTGATGGATCCCTCGCCCATGCCCCCGACCCACCTGCCAGCGATCCGCCTCACGACCATGCCGCCTGGCTGCGTCGGGCGACCGGTGCGATCCGCTTGCAATACCAGGAGGCGGATCTTCAGGCTTATTTTGCCTACGCGCGCCAGTTTACCCTTTGCGATAATTATTTTACCGAAGTCGCCAGCCAATCGGAACCGAACCACCTGATGCTCATTGCAGCTGACTTGCCCATCATCGACAACTCAAGCGCGAATCGGACCTATCAGCCCCAGTCCCCCTTCGACCTTCCTTCGCTCCCGGCCAGCTTGGTGGAGGCCGGCTTGACCTGGAAGAGCTACAGCGATCCCAGTTTCAACTACTTCACCCACATCGCTGCCCTGAAAGGTAGCCCTCAGATTGTCCCCTGGACTCAATTCGACCAGGATGCAGCCGCAGGAAACCTCCCGAATGTCTCCTGGGTGTACGCCACTGCTCAGTTCGACGAACACCCGCCTTATGGAAGTGCTGCGGGAAAACCGGTCCTCGCTTCAGGCATGCAGTGGACAGTTGACCGGGTCACCCAGATCGCCAAAAGCAGCCTGTGGGGGAGTACAGCGATTTTTATTACTTGGGATGATTGGGGCGGCTGGTTCGACCATGTCGATGCACCTCTCAAGGACACCTGGAAAAACGGCGGTCCATCCGGCAGCGCTTATCTGAATACGCAGTTCAGCTATGGTCCGCGTGTTGGCTGTCTGGTTCTGGGCCCTTATGCGAAGAAAGGCTATATTTCGCATGCCTTCCATTCACATGTGAGCCTGGTCAAGTTCTGCGAAACAACCTTCGGAGTGCCTGCACTGAATGCACGCGATGCCGCCTCGGATGATATGGCTGATTGCTTCGATTTTACCCAAGCGCCGCTTCTGCCGCCGGCTTCGCTGTCCGTCCAAGAGCCACAACCAAAGCGCCATCCCAAACCCAGACCAAACCCGAAGTCCAACCCCAGGTATTAATGGTGACTGGGCAATTTAAATTGGGGGCATAAAGAATATATTAATCGGACATAAATGGTTATAATAAGCCGATAGTAATCCTATTTAATCCTTAGTCGGGTATTAGAGGTAAATGTATGAAACGACTTGCTTTCACGCTTGCTCTGCCTGTAAGTCTCATTATTGCTTGTTCTTCTTCATCTCTACCTCAGGCAACTCTTTCACCGCAGGCAACTCTGACGATCCCCCCAGTTCCAACTATTTCCGTTCAATCCGGTTCGACCCCGGGATCGACCGACACATCCATTCCAAGTCCATCACCGACTGATTTGCCCGAAAGCACGCAAACACCCGCATCCACATTTCCCGCCGAACTAACTTTGACCCCGGGGATCATGGAAACGGCGACGGCATATTCGGCTAAAGCTACGGCGGGTTACGCGACTGACCAGGCTCTCCTGGGTCCGATGATGGATATGTTTAGCATTTATCAGTATTTCAATCCAGTTGGTAGTCCCCTGCAGAGCTGGCACGATATTCCGATCATGCCCCAGGCGACCGTCGGACAGGAATTTAAATCCGACATCTACAGTTATAAAGCCACGGTAACCCTCAGCCTGGCAACCCAGTTCTACAGCGGGAAAAATGCTTCGCTCCACTGGTCATGCTATGGTCCGGGGACAGGTTCCGCGGGTACCGGAAGCAACGCCACACACTCAGCAGCATTTAATTGCCAAAGCTTTAACATTGCCATATACTCATTTGATAATGATAGCAATGAGGTGATCGTGGTGATCAATAAGGCACCTTGAAAGCATGCCACAACCTTTTTAAGGATTGGACCCGAAGATTTATCTTCTCTAACGCGCTCGCATGGCCTGAAGATTGCTGCTGCCTTCCGGCCTACGTTATAATCGGAGGAGATGAAGACCCAGGTCATCCAGATCGACCCGCATGATGATGTGATCTCCATCCGCGACAAGATGTCGTGGGTGAAAGCTTCACGCATGCTTTTGGTCTTCCCGAGGCGCACCCGGGTCCTATCCAGACCTCTCGACTTGCAATTGCTCAAACGTCATGCCGATCATCTGGGAGTCCAGCTTGCGTTGGTCACCCGGTCTGTGGAAATCCGTGATGCTGCCGGTGAGTTGGGAATATCAATCTTTCAATCTGCCGCGGTCGCTCAGCGCCGTGACTGGAAAGATGGCGGGGAAAAAGCGAACTTGATCCGGCAATCCCCACGGCCGGATCTGTGGAAGCTGCGTGCGGAGGTGTTTCAAACTGAAGCGGCTTGGCAAAATCACCCTGTAGTTCGCCTGGGATTGTTTTCCCTGGCAGTCCTGGCCGTCCTGGCTGTGCTTACCATTTTTATCCCTTCGGCAACGATCGTTCTTGAACCCAAAATCCAGACTCAGAACCAGACCCTGGAGGTGAGTGCCAGCCAGGCGGTGAAATCGATCAGCCTCGCCGGCAGCCTGCCAGTCGCGACGACAACCATCGAAGTGGATGGAAACAAAACTGCCCCGTCAACCGGAACAGCGGTATTCCCCGACCAGCCGGCTCAGGGGATCGTTCGTTTCCGCAACCAGACGACCGAGATCATTGGCATCCCTTCCGGCACCGTCGTCGAGACGGTCGGCGGGGCGGTCATCCGCTTTGCCACTACAGCGGATGGCGTCGCCGACGCAGGGGTAGGAAAAACGGTGGACCTGCCTGTCCAGGCCATCAATGGTGGATCAGATGGAAATCTTCCCGCTGGCTCGCTCATTGCGATTGAGGGCGATCTAGGGACCAGTCTATCTGTGAGCAACCCGGATCCAACCAGTGGAGGAACCGAGCAGACGAATGTAGTTCCTACCGGAAGCGACCGGACAAAACTCTACGATGACCTGCTCGGTGAGCTTCAACAGAAGGCCTTGCTCCAGCTTCCTCAGATATTGACCACGGGGGACGTCGTTATTCCAGACAGTCTCAAGGTGTCAGAGACCATTACGGAGACGTTTGTTCCTGCAGAGGGCCAGCCCGGGAATTTCATTACATTAAGCCTGCAGGTTCAGTTCCAGGCGCTGTATGTGAAAGGGATGGACATCCAATCGTTGGCGAAGGGAGTCATGGATTCGAACCTTCCGGTGGGATTCACGCCTGCCGTGCAGACCATCCAGGTAACGAATTTAAATGCGCCGGCAACCGGAGCAGATGGAATTGCTCATTGGCAAATGGTCGCCGAACGTCCGCTCCAGGCACGAATCGACCCGTCGCGGGTGGCGCAATTTGTCGCGGGTCTCAAACTCCAGGAGGCCAATCGAAGATTAGCTGGAACATTCTCGCTGGCTTCAAAGCCAAACATTCGAGTCATTCCCTCCTGGTGGCCATGGGCGCCCTGGCTTCCTTTCCGCATCACGACAGTCGTGAAATAACCCTGCTTTCCAATGCACTCCATGCGCATCCTCGCCGTAGATCCCGGATCCAAAAGAATTGGCGTTGCCATCAGTGATGAGACTGGCATGATTGCCAAACCATTGACGGTGATCACGCACGTCTCGCGACCTCTGGATGTGGCAGCAGTTGCCCAGCTGGCGGTCTCCCATCAGGCGGGAGCGATCGTGGTCGGCCAATCGCTTGACGATGACAGCCAGCCATCCTTTGAAGGCCGGCGCGCCGGCCGTTTTGCCGAAGCTCTTAAAACCCAGACCAGCCTGCCGGTTGTTTTATGGGATGAGGCATTTACCACCCAGGATGCCCGTTCGACACGAATTGCCATGGGCGTCTCCCGGCACCGCCGATCAGGTCACCTGGATGATGTGTCTGCAGCAATACTGCTTCAATCCTATCTGGATGCACAGCCTCCAAAATATCCATCTCCATGACCCGTCGCCGTTCGCATTCCCCCTTTTTCCTGATATTCCTGATCCTGGTCTGTTCTGGCCTCATTGCGGGTGCAGCATATACCCCGGTGCTCGCCGGGCAGTCTTTCGGGCCGCCTAGCAAGAATGTGACCGGGCTGCAGCGTTTTACAGACGCGATCGACCTCCTATGGAATACCGGTTATTTGACGGTCCCGTCCAACACCGCCGGTGCGGAGCAGGATTTCACCATTGGCCAGGGGGAGTCGGTGCTCTCGATTTCTTCGCGGTTGCAAAAAGCCGGTTTGATCCACGACGCGGCGACATTCCGCAGATATCTGGTCTGGACGGGTGCCGACACAACCATTCAGACCGGAACATACCGCCTCAGCCCGGCGATGACAGCCATCGATATTGCCAGGAAGGTTCAATCCGCGACTTTGACTGAAATTCCTTTCGACATTCTGCCGGGTTGGCGAATGGAAGAGATTGCGGCTGCCCTGCCGACCTCAGGCCTGTCAATTACACTGCAGGATTTCCTTTCTGCTGCCGCCCTCCCTGTCAACCCTCCATTTTACCTTTCACCTGGTGCTTCCGGCGAAGGGTTTTTCTTCCCGGACCAGTACGTTCTGCCACGATCTACGACCGCAGCCCAGCTGGTCGCAGCGATGCTTCAGGATTTTTCTGACCACCTGACCCCGGATCTACGGAATGGCTTTGTTGGCCAAGGCCTGACGATTTACCAGGCAGTGATCCTGGCTTCGATCGTCCAGCGCGAGACGATGACCGACGCGGAGATGCCCGTGATTGCTTCGGTTTTTTACAATCGGCTCTCTGCAGGGATGAAACTCGAGAGCGATCCAACCGTTCAATATGCTTTGGGTTTCAATCCTACCCAATTGACCTGGTGGACCAATCCGCTCAGCCTGGACGACTTGAAAGACGACTCCCCCTATAATACTTATCTTTACCCGGGCTTGCCCCCCTCGCCCATCTCCAACCCCGGATTGACTGCCCTACAGGCGGTAGCCAATCCTGCCAGGACAAATTACCTCTATTTTCGCGCCCGCTGCGATGGCTCCGGGCTGCATAATTTTTCTGAAACGTTTACCCAGCACCTAGCCAATTCTTGCCCGTAAAAAGAATCATTAGCAAGCGGCTCAAGCGATGGACCATGCTCACATGGCGGGTAGTTGGCGCATTTGAACCAAAAGAGGCTCAGATTGAGCCGCTTCTTTATCCACCAGCCGTCGATTCTGGACGATCCGAATACAAAAATCGGCTCCAACGACCTGAATCGGCTGAAAAAAAGCATAAATGTCCGCTTCTCGGTCGGTAACATGTACCCAGCGAACTCCTTCAGGCGGCGCACCGATCGCAGTCACCGCTTGCCCCCAACGGCTCGATTGCCGTTCAACCCGTTTGCGACGTTCGGATTTACTCTCCGCCTGCTTATGCGACTGTTCCTCCCTGACCCAGACTTGCTGATTGGCCAGCCCCAAAACGCGATGGTCCTCCACATCAATCGCCAGCGTGTTGTGTACCATCAACCCCAGGCCGCGATGATCGCCGATCGGACCCAACTCCTGCATGTCCGCATGCCCGCTGTAGTCCAACGCCGTGATATCTTGGACCATCAACACCGTCTTCCCCTCTTGCCCGGCTCGGATCCGCGTCTGCTCCCAATGCGGCCGGCACAGTTCCTCATGGCTGACCGCCTCATAGTCTAAAAAACGATAGGCGGCTTTCTGAAACGACCCTTGGCTCATTTGCTTGGGCAGCGACGATCCAGGCCACCTGGCCATATGCCCGGCTATTCGTATTGCTCTCCTGTTCAACCGCACATCACCGAAGTGGGTTCTCCCAAATTGTTCGGTTGCCCATTCTCTTGATTCATACCTGGACTTGTACTTTACCTGCTCCCAACTTTGTAGGTAACCCTTAGGCCTTTAGGCGCGAGGGGAGTTTCAGCCAACCTGCAAGCCATATCTCCCTCCCTTCTTCTTTCTTCTTATTTATGGAGTGCTAAAATATTGTACGCTAAAAGATCCGTTAGAAACATCGAACGACTGTTCACATCCGCCCAAAATCAAGATCTTTCCGGGCGAGGGATAATCTGACATCTCTACTGTCTCACCACCATTACATGGTGGTACATACACAGTCCATCCAGCCAGAGGATGGTCTGTTTGGCCGTCCAGGCACGTTGAATCCGTCGAAGCACAGCGATACACAGCGACAATCCCACTTTGCCCTTGTAAGCCCAACGTGGTAATAATCCAGCTATTATGAAAAAGCATGCAGTTTCGGATTTCCCCGTATTTTTGACTGATCGCTGCACCGACACCACCATCCGGACTGCTCCACGGTCCACAGGTATTGGATGCAGGGACGGCTGCTGCATTAGGTGATTGTAAATGAGAATAGGTCGACCCTGGTGGAGGAGTTGGATAAATAGGCCCTGTCTTAAGCCTCTTTCCCGCTCTTATCATGATGACCGACATTCCTGCGACGATTAATATTCCAAGAATACTTGGAATTAACCATCTTTTTCGCATATTAAACCTTTCTCGGTTGAATAAATCGACCTACTCTTATTCGAACGTGAATATGGATTTTCCCATTAAATTTTTGGAAGCTCAATATGTTCCATGATCACTCTGATCAGCCAATGCACATGGCTGCCGAGACGCAGGAGCTCAGATATATTATTATATGTCAAAGAGATTTCGGAGTATCTGAACACCTATTTATTGATCGCGGATTTGACTTCACGCTGGAAAAGGGCGAGAATGGTCGCACCCACCGCGATGCATAAGATCACGGGTGTAAAGACAAACCAGCCGATGTAAGGAGTCATACCGGCGAGTACTAGCAGGATTCCCCCATGGAGGTCGGTCTGGAATGCCGACTTGGCTGTTCCCATGCGCGAACCCAGCAGTCTGGCAATTGCAGCCAGAGCAGGCAGGCTGAAGACGAGAAGAACAATCAATACAATCAAGATCAATCCGCCGAGGATTGTGAATGGCACGGCCACAAAGCCTCGATTATGTTGAGCCATGTATATGAAAGCCCCCCCAAGGACCAGCCAGAAGATTAAATTGACCAGACCCAGGAGAAAACACCTTCCCAGGCCGGCTGTAAGCTTGCCCAAGCCGAGTTCCACCCGGACCGGCAGGAGCAGGTCAATGGCTGTCAGCATGGCGATGATCGTGGTACCCCCAAAGAGGACGAGCAAAACAAAGCTGAGGATTTGCATGAGTTTCTCCTTTTGAGATGGAAAGATGAGTTATCGAGGCGAAATCACGGACTATTGTTGCGGATTGTGCGTTTCCTTGACAGGATGAGCAATGGACTCGATTAAGGGTGGCGGAAAGAGTCCCATATCTCCAGCGCCGGTTTAGGGGTGCGGCTGGAGGTAGTCAAGCCGACCGAGGCGAACATGCCGAGGGTACTCACATCCTTCAATTGACCCTGCACGGTCATGAGCAGGGCATATGAGCCCAGGTCGAAGTCATTAAAGAGCAGGTAGATCCAGAACACCAACCGCGGTCCACCGATCTGGGTGTGGATTGCATTGAGATAGTCCACCTGGTCCCTCGTCGAGCCCTGGATTGGACCCACGGGCAGGGATGGATAACCTCCTTCGGCTACTGCCAGCGGTTTTGTTGTCCTGGAAAGGAGCGGGGAATAATAATTCGCCGGGATATCGGCTCCGCTCTTTGAAGAAACGAACGGATAGCTGGAAATGGCCCACAAATCCAGGCGTGGTTCGAACACTTCGACCTGGTCCCAGTTAACTGTATAAGCCGCGCCGTGAGCCACCGTCGGGATAAGGTTGTTCAGCTCCTCCCACTGGAACGTGACGAAGATCTGGGTCCCCGGCGCTTCGGCTTTTACCTGATCGTAGACGCTCTGGTACAGGCTCAGGTAGTTTTGGAAATCCTCCGGGTGTGTATCCTCATAAGTATTGATTTCAGATCCCAGACCCAGATAGTGCGGATGGAATTCACGCACGATGCGCAGAGTGAAGTTAGTGAATGCCGAGCGTACCTGTGGGTTGGCAAAGCTGGCCTCCCATCCGGAGGGCAGCCCTTGGAATTCCCTTCGGTTCAGGCCATTCAGTGGATCTACAACGAAGATGACATCCAGATTGTTCTGATGCGCCAGGATGTACTGGTTGTGGATGTCGTTGATGTCCTGCGACGTGGCCTCCGGGCTTTTTGCGAAATCGATCCAGGGGATATTTTGCTGGAGCAGGACCACATCCGCGTGTTGGCCGATTGCCTTATAGGTGTCGATCACGCTCTGGGTGCTGACTACCGGTGGGGATGGAAAGAATCCGTAGGCCGTGCGACCCAGGTTTATGGAAGAGCTCTGCAGGGTGGGGATGACTCCCGGTTGGGCGGATCCACAGGCAAGTGTTGCCAGAACCAAGGCAATTGAGGCCGTAATGCTCCTATAGTTCATCTTTTGATTCCTCGAGTTTTTCAGGATGAAAGCCGCGGCGAATCAAGCTGAGGTTCCCGACCACGAAGAGAAGCAAAACCGCGATCCCCAAAGTCGGCCAGAACGGAAGGCTGTTTTGGATGATTCCGCTCGGAATAAAGAAATCGGATAGGCTCCGAGGGAGCGAGATGGAGGGTGCCGAAAGGAGGCCGTTTTTCAAGGTCGTACCTGCTGTGGCGAGCAAGCTAAACCCGCGGGCTGACCAGAGCATCCATTGACTGGCGAGATTTTTGGCCAGCAGGATGAGAAACCCGAGCACAAATCCAGCCTGGACGGCAAAGGCCAGCCTCCCCAGGCGAAGACCGGGGCCTGGGGACATCCTCTCCAGGACGACTTCCTTCAAGTCGCGGGGCAAAGGCTGATCTTCCAACGTTGGGAGGAGCCGGAAAACAACCAAGAGGGATTCCAGCTTGGCCTGGCAGCTGGTGCATTCAGCGAGGTGAGCATCGACGTGCCGTCGGCGGGAGGCATCCAGGACATCGTCGAGGTATTCGTTAAGAAGGACATCATCCAGATGTTTCATCGCTTTTCTTTCAATCTTTCCGCCAGTATTTTGCGGGCGCGGAATAAATCGGATTTTACAAAACTGATTGGCCGGTTCAGCACCTCGGCCATCTCTGCATAGCTCAGGCCCTGAAAATGACGCAGCTCGATGGCGGCGCGATAGTGAGGTGGAAGGCTGAGCAGGGCCTGACGGATTTCCCGGTTGCGTTCCCCGGTGATGGTCTGGGATTCGGGTCCAGCCTCAATGGAGAGAACGGGCTCTTTGTCTTCGAGGGTTTCTGTTCCCCGGCGGTTCAGTCGATTCAGGCATACATTGACGGCAATTTTCTTCAGCCATGGACCGGGTGGCCGCTGCGGGTCGAAGGAGTGGATGGCCCGGTAGGCACGCAGAAAGGTATCCTGAGAGGCGTCCTCGGCATCTTCCCGATTGCCCAGCATGCGCAGGGCGACATTGAAGACTTCGGCCTGGCAGCAATGGATCAGTTCATTGAAGGCAGCCGGGTCGCCGTGGGCAATCCGTCCAGCCAGTTCTCGTTCAATAGCGGCCATTTTCTATTAATTAATACAGGGAATGGGGGGAAAATGTTGCAGCTCGGGGTTAAAAAATGACCGTCGCTTTTGGCGACGGTCAGGGAAGGGATTATCCGATCGGATTAGGTGAAGCTAGTGCCTGCTTTGCATTGGTGGTGGTCCTTATGAAGGCTGACCCGATCCACAAACCCAGGCCAAGCAAAACGAGAAGGGTGCTTCCAATAATGATACTTCCAACGAGAACCTGCAAAAGGGCATGGACGAGATCGTGGACGAGACTAACCGCTCCGGAGGATAGATTTACCGGGAGGGCGCCTGCCAGGAATTCTCCCCAGATATTCTCAAAAGAGACCGAGACGATACCGGCGGATACCAATGAAATTACTCCGATGATAAAAGCCGGTATTCCCCACCAGCGCAGCAAGCCTTTCAGATCCCGAACGGCAAGTAAGGTGACCAGCAGTAGAAAACCAACGGGTATGTCCGGGCTGAGCAGCATGATCAGTCGCGCCTGGCGGAATTTAGCGGAGGGTGCCGGTCCAGGCTGACCGCTGCTGGCGCTGTTGCCCCCGCTTGCCGGGGAAAGAATGGTTGTTTGTTCGGGTATCTGGCTGACCGCGGAATCCAATGCCGATCGAATTGCAGGCGTCATCAAGTTCAGGACGACTTCCGGCGGGCGACAAAGCAGGGATCCATTTGCGGTCCCCTGCCCCTCCAGCTGCGCCAGCTGTAAGACCGAGCAAGCCGGCTGGGCCCGGATCAAAGCAAGGATGCCGTTCAGGGCGGCCTGGCTGTTAAGCCGGTTTTTTATTGGGGCCCAGGCAATGGATACAGTGTTCTGATTTCCATTCAGGTATGCAAAGAGCTGAACGATCAAGTTTTCGGTGTTGCGGCGGAGGACTTCCGGAGGAACAAGCGCGGTAATCAGGTTTCCCCAGTCCGTTGCATTGATATCCTTTATAAAAGCCGCCGGGCCGGTTGCTTCTTGGTTTCCTCCACCCATCGGAGGGCTCATCACCAGTTGTTCGGCGATGACCTGCGGCAGCCGCGTGTAGGCTTGTTGGCGGTTCAGCACATAGATATAAGTGGATGCGTTCAACATGCGCCGATCGATGTTAACCAGGATCAAGGAGGGAACAGCGCTGATGACGAAAAATGCAGCAAAGAGGACAGCAAAAATCCGCGCCATTGTTGACCAAAATTTATGCATGCATTGCTCCTTCCACCATTTCAAGGTAATCCTGGGTAACAGACTTTTTAAGTGAGCCGCCGAGCAGGGTGATGAGTTTGGTGGCCAGGCGGGCCTTCTTATCCGCGTCCCTGCGGCTCCAGGTGCGGCTTTTCACCTCGATGTAATAGCCCAGAGCGGGTGTCTCGACTTTGTCCAGGTTAATGTAGAATTCTTCGCCTTTGTAGCGCACCAACCAGCGCAGGCGGTCCTTGTCGATGGGGACTTCGGAGGCTGGCTTGAAGTATTCGCGGTAAAAGCGCAGGCTGTTGCCCGCCGGGGCATAGTAGCGAATGCGGCTGAGCAGCACGTCGTGGCCCAGCTCGCCTTCGCGGGCCAAGCCGATCAGCGTCAAGCGAGCCCGGACGCCGGTGACCTGTCCCTGGTCATCCACCATTTCGTCCTCCCGGTAGCGCAAGCTGCCCTGAGATGGGTCGGGAAACAGAAAATAGATATCATGCTGATGGTAATGTCTTTTTCGAACAACTTCGATTTCAGGGCCTTTGAGCACTTCCAAGGCCGGTGCTGGATCTTCCAGTTTAACTTTCAACTGTGCTTCGAAGGACTCCTCCTCCACGGATCCGCCTAGTGCGATCAGCTTTGAAAACACCGACTGTTCGCGCGCGATCAGGAATATGTCGATGCGCCGGGCGTATTCCTGGGCGGATGTGATCAAATCTTTCTCGTCCAGGGTGAGCAGCTTGCGCCCCTGCATCAGCCAGGAGCCGTTCACCATCACATCGGTTACGTCTGTTGCTTTCCCGGCATAGACCAGCTGTGCGTACGAATTATACGGGTCGCGGTGGAAGCGAGGTGAGTTATGCAGGGAGGCTGTCTCGACCAGGATCAGGTCGGCGCGTTTGCCTGCTTCAAGTGAACCGGTCAAGGCTCCGAGGTGAAGCGCCCGCGCCCCTAGGCGGGTAGCCATGGTCAGTGCCGTCGCCGCTGGGAGAGAGGTTGGGTTGTTGCTGGACGCTTTGGCAATGAATGCGGCCAGACGAATTTCCTCGAACATGTCCAGGTCATTGTTCGAAGCCGCACCGTCCGTCCCGATTCCGACATTCAGACCGACCTCGAGCATTTTTGTGACGGGAGCGAAACCGGAGGCCAGCTTCATGTTCGAAGATGGGTTGTGGGCGACCCCGGATCCGGCATGGAGCAGGGTGCGCATTTCGCCTTCATCAATATGAACGCAGTGGGCAGCCAGGACTTTTGCTTCCAGCAACCCTTGTTTCTTGACATATGGCACAACCGGCATGCCGTTGTCGCGGCGCATGTTTTCAACCTCGAGGGCTGTTTCGGCAAGATGCGTATGCAGCGGGACGTCGAATTCAACCGCCAGCTTCGCGGTGGCATGCAGGATTTCGGCTGTGCAGGTGTAAGGGGCGTGGGGCGCCACTGACGGGACGATCAAGGCGTGACCCTTCCAGCGCCCGATAAAGTCACGGGCGGCGGCGAGGGAATCTTCATAGGACCTGGCATCTGGAACCGGGAATTTCATCACGGTTTGAGAACAGACTGCACGCATCCCGACTTCGGCGGTGACCTTGGCAATCTCCTCTTCAAAATAATACATATCGGCAAAACAGGTGACGCCGGTGCGGATCAGCTCCGCACAAGCCAGGCGGGTACCCAGTCGGACGAAATCCGGGGAAACGAATTCGCGCTCGACCGGCAGCATATACCCCTGCAGCCAGACATCCAGGCGAAGATCGTCCGCAAGACCGCGCAGGAGCGTCATCGGGACGTGGGTGTGGGCATTGACAAGCCCCGGCAGCAGGACCTTGCCCCCGCAGTCCATTACCCTGGCTGAGGGATGATCCTTCTTGACCTGCGACTCGGATCCCACGGCGACAATCGAATCTCCCCGGACGGCTACCGCACCGGGTTCGAATTGATGCATTTCCTCGTCCATGGTCAAGACGAGGGCATTCGCGAGGATTAAGGTACCCTGTTCGGCCATTCGGCCTCCTCTTGTTGGTGATTACTTGAAATTCACTAATACATTCAAGGCAGCCAGATTGATGTCGAAATCGGTATGGGTGTGGTCGGTCAGTTCCATATCCACGGACGGGATGCCCAGGTCGGAAGACCAGTCGACAAAACCTCCAGTGTAATCACAGCCAGTGTTGATCGGCGGATATGGGTAATTGGTGACCGTGTGCAAGGCCGCGGCCAGTTGTTTTGAGGCGGCGGAGATCGGGATACCACCGGGAAAAATTCCCAGGGCGGCGCTGTGGTAATTAATGATAGCGCTTATCGGGTGATTCTGGATGAAGGCCATCAGGGCTTTCGTCTCCGGTTCAGAGGCAGGACCGGTTCCCCCGGTCACCACCGTGTCGGTCCAGCATCCGTCTTTCGGCCAGTCTTTTTGCCAGTTGGCCGGCCAGTTTCGATTCAAATCCACCCCGTCTGCGTTGGCACGGCCGCGCGGGCCGTGCTCCAGGGCTACGCCGTCAGGGTTAAGGTCATGCAGGATGTAGAGGGTTACATTCGCAGGAATAACTTCAGGATGGGCCGGGATATAAGTGATCATTTGGTCCGCAAGCTCGACAGTGTTGTACTCATTCCCACCGTGCATCCCGGCGACGATCAACCTCTCGGTAGGCCCGGTCCCAAAACGGTACACCTCGAGAGGACGCCCTTGCACCGAATAGCCGATAACAAGCGGTCCTTCGCTGAAAGGAACGGGGGTTGGGCTAGGCGTGAAGGTGAGAGTGGGTGCCAGTGTGTTCGTGGGGATCTGAGTCTCGGTTGGGGTGGGGGTGATACTGGGAGTCAGGGTGGACGTGCCTGTCGGTGAGGGCGTGTTGGAATCCGTGGCAGTCGGCGTGGGACTTTCCAGGAAGGCCATCACATGAGTCTGGGTAAACAACCAGCCGGCGAAAAGGACAAAAACACAGAGGATGTTGATCACCCATATGCTGACCATGAAGTACTTCAAACGATGGCTGGAAGAAGGCGGCATGGATTTATTCGATTTCCGAGGCAGCTCGCCTCAAACAGTCGAGGGCCATGTTGGCTGCCCAGCGGGGAGCATTCTTGGGATGTCCGCCGTACGTCAGCCGGCGCTCCAGCGGGCCCCGTGGGGTGAGGAGAAAGATATGAATTTCGGTATGTTCCGCCTCTGAAGAGAGAACTATCCCCAAGGCAGCGGAGACAGCGTACTCTTCATGAAGTGCCTTGACGGCCCCGGCCAAATCCGCAGGCAGAATATTGCCTGTGGTCCCGCCTCGATAAACCGGGCTTGGATTTTTGGAAAAACGTGTGAGCAGGGAGCTTTCCAGCCCGCTTTCAATGCAGGCCAACGTCCATCCGTTGCGGGCCACTGCCTGGAGAGCAACCGCCTCCAGGGTTTCATCATCCGCGCCAAAGATGCCCTCTCCGATTCGAGCGCGGATGTCTTTTTCCAGGGTGGAGATTAACTGGTCCGCTTCGGATTCGGTGGACGACTTCGCAGCGATGCGGATGTCGACTACACCGGAATGCGCAGTCAGGCCGACCGTCGGGTTGGCAAGGGTTTCCAAATCTCCGATCAGCTCATCGATCGCTCCCTCTCCGATCCTGCTCGTGTGCAGGGTGCGGACCTTGATCACTTCGTGCAGATCGAAATGCGTTATTAAGTAGGGGAGGACGGACTGTGTCAGGAGGGTTTCCATTTCGCTGGGCACACCTGGCAGTGAGATGATGGAGCATGCGGCTGTTTCCACGATGAAGGCGGGTGCGGTGCCAACCGGGTTTTCGATCGGCTGGGCTCCTTTTGGAATGAAAGCCTGGCGTTTCTGGTTTTCTCCGGGCGTGCGTCCGTAGCGGGCAATTCGCGCAGTGATTTGATCCCAGAGCTCCTGGCGGAACACGAGCTCTACGCCAACCGCCTGTGCAATGGCCTGGCGGGTTGGGTCGTCCACGGTCGGGCCGAGGCCGCCGGTTGTGATTACGATCTGGGCGCGGCCCATCGCCTGGTTGACAGCCTCGGCAATCCGTTCCACATTGTCGCCGACGGTCAGTGCCCGGTACAGGTCTACTCCAAGTGAGCGAAGCTCCCTGGCAAGAAAGCGGGTGTTGGTATCGACCGTTTCTCCGAGGAGAAGTTCGGTCCCTATCGTGATGATTTCAGCAACCGGCATGAGGTCCTTCAGTTTCCACTGGTTTTATTTTAATGCCGAAATGCATTCTCGCGAATGTCTACTTCTACTTTTAATAAAGAACCGTTTTCGTGATGAAAACGGTTCTTTATCGTCTTTCATTAAGCTGGATCACTCTTCACCAAGATATGCCTTCCGGACCATTTCATTCTGGCGTAGATTCTTGGCTTTATCGTGCAGAACGATCCTGCCGGTCTGTACGACATAGCCCCGGTCGGCAATTGAAAGGGCCATCAGCGCATTCTGTTCCACTAGTAAGACCGTGGTTCCTTCTTTGTTGATTGCTTTGATCGTTTCAAAAATGCTGTCCACCAGGATGGGCGCCAATCCCATTGAGGGTTCGTCAAGCAGCATGAGCCGCGGATGAGCCATCAGCGCCCGGCCGATTGCCAGCATTTGCTGTTCGCCGCCCGAGAGGGTCCCTCCGACCTGCCTGCGCCGTTCTTTTAACCTGGGGAAAATGGTGAACACCCGGTCGAGGTCCTGCTGGATCCCACTGCGGTCCTTACGGCTGTAGGCTCCCATATCGAGATTTTCATCCACGCTTAGCCGGGCAAATATACCCCGCCCTTCCGGGACCATGGCCACCCCTTTGTTGACGATTTGATGAGCCTTGTAGCTGCTCAGGTCTTCACCATCCAGCGAAACATGGCCAGCCCGCGGTTTAACAAACCGACGATCGTTCGCAGCGTGGTCGTCTTCCCGGCTCCATTGCCACCGATCAGGGTCACAATTTCTCCCTCGTTGACGCTGACTGAAATCCCGTTCAAGGCGTGGATGTTTCCGTAGTAAGTATGGACATCTGAAACTTCAAGCATTGGCATAAGAAGGCCTCGTCCCTTTGTTCTAGGCTGCCTTGGTGGCCGCGCGCCCCAGGTACGCTTCGATGACCTGGGCGTTTCCCTGGATCTCGCGCGGGGTTCCCTCGGCGATCTTGACGCCATAATCCAGGACCGCAATCTGCTCGCTGATGCCCATCACCACACGCATATCGTGCTCGATAAGCAGGATAGTAATTCCCAGCTCATCCCGCAGGCGTTGGATGAAGCGCATCATGTCCCCCGTTTCGTTGGGATTCATACCGGCAGTCGGCTCGTCCAGCAGGAGCAATTTCGGCTTTGCTGCCAGCGCCCGGGCCACCTCCAAACGGCGTTGGGCGCCGTAAGGGAGATTGCGAGCTACAAAGTCGCCCATCCCACCCAACCCGACGAAACGCAGCAGGCGCAGGGCCTCATCAAGAGCACCCTCTTCCTCCTTGCGCATCCGGGGGGTTTGCAGAATCGCTTCGAACCAGCTGGTGCGCAGCCGGGAGTGCTGGCCCACCAGGATATTTTCCATCGCGGTCATGTTTGCAAACAAACGGATATTTTGGTAAGTCCGGGCGATGCCCATCTGAGCGATGCGGTCCGGTGCGAAACCTACAAGGGATTTCTCATAAAACAGGATGTCACCACTATCAGGCGCGTAAAATCCGGTAATGCAGTTGTAGAAGGTGGTTTTCCCGGCCCCGTTGGGTCCGATCACGCTGAATATGGATTGTTCCTGGATCTTCAGGTCGACCTCACTGACCGCCACCAGTCCTCCAAAGTGTTTCGTCAAAGCCCGTGTTTCGAGAGCTGTCTTGTTCATGCGGATCCTCCTCCGCTCGCATCCCTGGGAGGGTCGGCTTTTTCCTGGGGTTGTTCCATCTTTTCCATCTTACGGCGGGAAGTTGGAAGCAGCCCTGCCGGGCGGATCAGCATCATGACTACCAGGAGAGCGCCAAAGGCGAGGACCCGATAGTTTTCCAATTCGCGGAGCACTTCCGGAAGTCCCTTGAGCGTAAACGCACCACCGACAACTCCGGGAATACTGCCCATCCCTCCCACGATCACGGATGCCAGAACGTTGAAGGAAACCATCAAGTTGTAATCTTGAGGGCCGGTGAACTGGTTGCGGGAAGCAAAGATAACACCGCCGAGGCCAGCAAAGGCGGCACCAATGGCAAAGGCGAGCAGCTTATAAGACCACGTGTTGATGCCCATCGCCCGCGCAACCGTTTCATCCTCACGCATAGCTTCCCAGGCACGCCCGACGCGGGAATTACGCAGCCGGATGGTGACGAAAATGGCCAGGATGATTGCAATCAGGATGAGGTAAACATAATCACTGTTGCTGGTAAAGGGGATGCCGAAAAAATGAGGTCCTCCCACGGCAGCGACGCCTTTCGGGCCTCCCGTGAAGGCAGTCAGCTCATCGCTTGTGAGCAAAACGGCAATGATCTGGCCAAACCCAAGCGTAACAATGGCGAGGTAATCTCCGCGTAACCGTAATACCGGGATACCCAGCACGATCCCAGCAAATGCCGCCAGCAGGATGCCGATCGGGACGGTGATCCAGAAATTCCACATCAGGTGGTGGGGAGCCGGTGCGGTCAACAGCGCCACGGTGTATGCACCGATGGCGTAGAAGGCCACATACCCCAGATCGAGCATCCCGGCCAATCCGACGACGATGTTCAGCCCCAGGCCGAGCAGGACATAAATGCCCACCGTGCCGACTGTATAATTCCAATATTGGCCGAGCACCTGCGGGAGCAGGAATACGATCAGGACCAGGATTCCATAGACAACAAAGGGAGTAAATTTGTTGTGCCTGATCCGCTGATACTGCGGCCGGGCGGCGAAGGCCTGCCATTTATTCTTGAACCAGGTGGTGAGACTTTTCCTCCAGGCTCCATGCCGGACTGTATGCGCCAGCCCTCCGCCGATTACTCCGGTCAGGAAGAAAAATATCACATAAAACAACGCACCCGACGCTGCATTCAAACCGACAAGAAACAGATGGATGGCATCCGGGAGCAGTTGAGAAAAGTAGACGGTCATCGTTACCCCGGCCTGGAGCAGTCTGCCAACCAGCAGGGCCAGCCCCCCGACCAATATTCCGTGGATCAGCCCGGCTATCCCTGAACTCGTTAAAACTTCTCTCCAGGTGGCGACTTTATCCGGAATTTTCTTGGACCCGGTTATGCCTGCCCAGATCCCGATGAAGAAGAGAAAGAGCAGGAGATCAAATATCCCTGGAGTGAGTCCCAGCACCGCATTGGAGGAGGTATTATGAAGGAGTTGCCCAAGAAGGTCCGAGATGGTCCTTGTAAAGCCGATCATAAACAGGAAAATAGTAACAATTCCGAAAGTTATCCCTGCATTGATCCCATTGCGAATATGGCGTTTCATCAGACCTTCTCCTCGCTCAGGACTTCACCCAGGATTCCTGTTGGCCGGAAGACAAGCACGAGAACGAGAATGGAGAATGCAATCACATCTTTCAGCTGGAAACTGATCCCCAGGACCGCCGGTCCCATGGATTCCACGACCCCTAGGAATAATCCTCCAAGCATCGCGCCGGGTATGCTGCCAATTCCTCCAAGGACTGCCGCGGTGAACGCTTTTATCCCCGGGATAAAACCTACATAGTAATACACCAATCCAAGATGAATTCCCCACATGACACCCGCCGCGCCGGCAAGGACACCGCTGATGATAAATGTACGGCTGATGATTCCGTCCACGTCAATGCCCATTAAAGCTGCCGTGCTTTTATTTTCGGCGACAGCCCGCATCGCACGTCCCAGGCGTGTCCGTTTAACCAGCAGATAGAGCGCGACCATGATCAGGACGGACACAACGATCGTCAATACTCCCGTATAAGTAATAACGACCGTCCCCTGTCCTACATGAAGATTCCAGCCTGAGTTGCGATTGAGCGTCGCCGGATTGTTGTAGTACCAACGCTGCGTGCTGAAGAGGAGCTGCCCTGCATTTTCTAGAAAGATTGATGCGCCTACGGCACTGATCAGGGGTACCAGACGGGGGGCGCCGCGCAGGGGACGGTAGGCGATTTTTTCCAGGAAATAACCGGTGGTTGACGACACTGCCATCCCGGCCAGGAATGCCAGGATAACGGAGATGACCGGGTGTGCATTTAAAAAACTGAGCGTGGTTGAAACTTTAATTGCACCAAGGGCTTCGAAGACGAAGTAACCCCCAAATGCCCCGAGCATCATGACATCGCCGTGGGCAAAATTGATCATGAACAGGATGCCATATACGAGGGTATATCCGATGGCGATCAGAGCATAGACGCTTCCCAGGATGACCCCGTCGATGGCAAAGCGCAGCCATGTGTCTGGACCGTAGGCCGGATGGGCGATCAGGACTTCGTAAAGGCGCCAGATTAAATAGGCGGAAAAAATAATTCCAAGAATAATTTGAACGTAACGATAAGTGCTGATGGGCTTATGGATGTGTAAGGCCGTTTTTTGTTGCATCGGATCTTCCTTCTATCCGGAAGCTTAATGAAGTCCGGTCAGGATTCAGAGAAATGGCGGGATATGGATGCATCCCGCCATTTCTGCTAATTAATCGAGATGGATCAGCCCGAGGAACACCGTTCCTATCCTCCGGTTCCTACGGGTACCCAATTGGTGCCATCATCCTTGTAGAAGGTCGGGCCGGAACCAGAGCACTCACCGGTAGGATCGCAGGTGATCGTGCCGGAAAGTCCCTGATAGCCGCTGGTTGCACGGACAGCAGCAACCAGGGCGCCGCGTGGGATGTACAAATTTCCATCGCCGCCGAGGATGGCAACACTTTCAATCGCCTTGACCAGAACTGCGCCAGCATCATAAGCCGTATAGGTGTAGGGGGAAAGCTGGCCGGGAGCCTTGCCATACTTTGCAAGGTAGGCTGCGTCAAATTTCTTGGAGGCATCTGATGGAGCCGGAACTGGAGAAGTCGAATAGGCGCCAGCCCCATTCTGTTTGGTTTTTGTAAGGAAATCCGTACCGTAAATGCCATCGTCGCTGAAGAAGGTGACGCCGGTGAGGCCTGACTGCCCCATTTCGTTGACCAGCACGGCTGCTTCTGCGGTGTAGCCACCGTAGAAGATCGCATCCGGCTTCTTGGAGCCGACATCAGCCAGGACGGAGGTGTAGTCGGATTCACCCGGGGTGATCGCCTGGAAGATAACTACATTGCCGCCGAGCCCTTTGAAATCAGTCTGGACGGTCGTAGCCAGGCCCTGGCCGTACGGCGACCCATCATGCATAACTGCCAGGTTCTTGATCTTCAGGGTGTTGTACAGATATCCAGCTGCGAATTTTCCCTGGATGTTGTCGGTGAAGACGTTGCGGTTGAAGACCTTGGATCCGTTCTGGGTGAGGGTGGCATTTGTGGCGGAAGGTGACATCATGGGAAGGCCGGCTTTTTCATAGATCGGTATGGCAGCTACGGTCGCGCCCGAGAAGATGTGTCCTTCAATAGCGACCACAGTTGGGTCTGAGACCAATTTATTGGCCACAGCTGCTCCGCCCTCGCCGGTACCGCCGTCATCCTGGGCAACGAGTTCGAACTTGAAGCCCTTGAAGGTGCCTGCATCGGCCAGAGCCATGATGGCTGCCTGAGATATATCGGTGCCGAAGGCAGCGTTGTCTCCGGTCATGGGAGCGCCCATGCCAATCTTGATGGTCGTGCCGGGTTTGATGACCGCACAACCGAAGGAATCTGTGCTGCAGACAGCAGGCGCAGCTGCTTTTGCCCCGCAGGCAGCCAGGAACATACTGGCGATCGCCAGTACAGAAATGAGAGTCATTATGCGTTTCATATTTCTCCTCCGAAATTGGGTTGGTGATTAAGGTTTTGGCGACGGGTAAAGCTGTTCTTTAGCGGAGAACACCTCCTTTCGAAAAAAAGGGAGTGGAATCACATCTGGAATAATGACCTGTTCCTAAGGTTTTCGGAAAAGGGGATTTGTATATGATTTATTAAACCGAGGATTATACTTGATAATGACCTGAGGTCAAGGATTTTTAGACCGGAGGCTGTGAAGACGAATCGAGATGCAGCGTTGGAAGTCTAGACCGGTCTGCGAGAACCAATAAAATCATGGATAGATCCGTTTTGGATCGACTCCTGGATTCCAGTGATCAGGATTCGGATCGGTGATTTGATAGATGGCAGCATGCAGGCTGGATGGATTTGTGTCAGAACAATCGCCGAGCTCGTTGCAACTCAATGTTCCTGATACTCCAGAAAAATTCCGAATATTCTCCAATGCCTGACGTAAACCCAGGCGGGGAATATAGAGATTGCCATTTCGATCCAGTACCGCGCTATGCAGGATGGCGTGAATTAATAAATTGGTCGCATCATAAGCGTAAGCCTGACCCGATGTGATCGGGTATTCACCATACCTGGTTTGATAGGAAGAGATAAAACCGGAGTAGTTCTTACTAAATGAGGCCATGTCCGATGCGGTCAGGTAAACGCCCTGTGCCGCTGTTCCTGCGGATTGAAGAAAGTCCGACGAAAAAATGTCTTCACTGCCCAGGATGGGAATACTCTCAAGGGTGGGAACTGAGCGGATCTGCTCCACGATATTTCCGGCAAGCACCGGAGATGTGGAAAGAAAAATGACATCTGGTGGATTTTTTTCAATCCCGGCCAGCGTCTGTTGAAGATCATCTGGTCGAACTATTTGGATATTCTGGGAGGCGGCGCCAGTCGCATCCTGAAAATAGTTCCTGAACATGGCGGCCTGTTCGCTGGAATCGTTTTTGCCATCCTGTATGATGATCGCTTTGGATGCACCCAGTTTCTCGATGGCATACTTGGCAGCAGTAGACGAGTCCATTCCTGGGTCAATCATCCGGTAAAAACCTGGATAGGATAATCCCTGACCCGTCGAAGGGGAGATGATCACCAGACCGGCATTTGCCAGGATCGGGACGGCTGCTTGAGCTTCCTCCAAACAGGTCGGACCGATCACTGCAACTATCCCGTCGACCATGGAAAGTTCAGTAGCATCATTTTGGGCGTTTATGACTGTACAATCAGTTCCCTGCCTGTACAGAAAAATTGCATGTCCCGGGATTCCTGTGTTTCCGGAAACGGCCAATTCGATGCCGCGTAAAAATCGAGGCCGGATGAAGCATAATCGCCGGAATTCGCCAATAAAGTTCCGAGGACTACCGGGCCGCCATGAGGAATCTCCAGGCAGCCCAGTGGATCGGTGCATCTGTATGGGAGGTGAACCATGCTGCAGGCAGTCAACGATAAACCAATCATTGCCAGCAGCAAAAAAAAGCGTTGGGTCATACCATGTTTTTATTTTGAGGATACAGGATGGTTGCCCGGAATCGCAAGTCGGTATTGCGGACTTTCATTGCCAGATCGGCTGCCAGGTTATACATCAGGCGATAGCCCAATTGGGGATAGGTGTCACAGAGCATCAGGAGTTTCTTTCGACCGATCACCAGTAATTTTGTGTTCTTTTTAGAAGCGCGAACCGTGGCGGAGCGCACCCCTTCATCAACCAAGGCAATTTCGCCAAACGATTGGCCGCGACGCAGGGTGGCGATCGTTATCTCTCCATTTGATGATCCGGGTCGACTGACCACAGCCGGGTTGACCAGGATGTCCACTTCACCCTGAATAATAATGTAAAGCTCATTGCTGGCTGCCCCCTCTTCGAGAACGATTTCCCCCCGGTTAAATTTCTGCTGTTCACAAAGATCGGCAACCATCTCCAATTGAGACGGGGAGAGTTGATAGAAAATATCAGCCTGCTTGATATAGTTCATCAGGTCACTCATGGTTCGCCTCCTTTGTCCGATTTTGTAAAGACTGTTTTCTTCCGGAGAGTCAGTGTGGGAATACCTGGTTCAACCATTTCCAGGGGCTGACCTGAATGCCGTTTACCCAGAGGTCCCAATGCACATGCGGGCCGGTCACCCGTCCGGTGGCACCGATGTGGCCGATTAACTGCCCGGCCTTCACATGGTCGCCCACTTTAACATAAATTTCGGATTGATGATAAAGGCCGCTGTAGACACCCCAGCCGTGATCGATGATGGTTGCATTACCACGCACGTCCTTCAGGCCGGTAAAGACAACGACGCCGTCTGCAGGGGCATAAATATCGAATGGATGAGTCTGCGAGCAGACGCCGAAATCTATTCCTGAGTGAAAGGATTGAAGAGCGCCCCCATTATATGTCCGGCGATATCCATACCCGGAGCGCACGCAGTACTGGCTGTCCACGGGTAGCTGAAAGCTTCCCTGCCAGTATTTTTCCGACGTGGCCGGGGTGACTTCCGAGAGCAGCCACTGGTCTTCAGGCACGGTGACTGCAGGATCGATCAGGCTTGCATCCACGTACAAGGTTTCAGACGGAAAATTCCCCGGGTTTACAACCACCCTCTGCTCAAAGGATTGTTTGGTCCCATCCGGCAGGGTTGCATCGATTTGTAGAGGATAGACGCCAGGGTCGAGCATGGCATGGACCCCCTGCAGGGCAACCTGCGACCCGTCGCCACCGGGAAAGAACTGCAGAGGTTTGTCCACTAATAGACCGCTTAAGGTAACGTTCTGGGTCGTGGTTACTTTAATCTGTACAGTGTCTCCCTGGGTGATAGGAAGCGGATCGACTTTGGCGGAGAGGATGGCCACTGGCAGTCCGGTCGGCGAGGCGGTGGGTTCGCTGGAGGGAATATAAAATACATCGCCGGGCACTCCATCCCAGGTTCCTTGGAGTGCGTTAATTTGAGCTATGGTCCAGGGATCGGTATTCTGTTGTACTGCCAGCTCGAGCAAGGTTTCCCCTTTTGAGAGACCTGTCCGGCCCATGGAGGCCTGTTGATTTTCCTGCTGGAGAAGCGTCAGGCTGTATCCTGCATAAAGTTCTTCCGGGGCAAGGATATGGTTGAGTTTCTTCAACAGCGCGACATTGACCCCATACTGACGCGCCAGACTGCGCAGGGTTTCCCCAAACGAGACCGTTTTGGTGACAAGCGTACCAGTCAGGCCTTCCAGACCGGGAATTACCAGATTTTGTCCGGCGAAGATATCCTGGCTGGATAAATCGTTGGCTGTTTCAATGTCGGTGATCGTAACGTTGAATTTTAAAGCAATGCTCCAAAGGGTATCGCCACTCTGGACGATATAGACAGGTCCGGGCGGTGGAGTGGGAGTCTGTGCAGAGGCAGGAAATGTTGTTAGAAAGAACAGGAAGGATATAAAGAGGATTAACCGCTTAGACATTGATGAACTCAACCCGGTCACCGATATGGAATTCATTTAACCGGGCAGGATGAATTTCCAATATATATTTAGCCGGTTTGCGGGGTGCATAGGCAGGTCTCCATGAGCGGGCCAGGAGAGTGTCCACCACATTTTTCTCCGAGTCGATCCATATGACGGCCAGATCCATGTAGACAAAAAACATGTGAATGGATGCATCGATGCGGCTCTCGCGCGTTTGAACCAGCAGCAGGCCTTCAGCCTGGCCCAAGTCATGACGGAACATCAGGCCGCGCAGCCGGGAGAAGAAACGGTCACAAACCTTTGCTTGAAGGGTGGATTGCAGTGGGGCGTTTTTATTTTCGATGTTGATGGTGTTCATTGGATTGCGAACGGGGCGGTTCTTCACCGCCCCGTCATTGACCGGGTTCCTCGGATGGTTTTTTTCGCCCCAGGACGGTGTCTACGCTGGTCAATAATTCCTGTGGACTGAAAGGCTTGGCGATATAGTCGTCGACTTTCGCGATATGCAGACCAAGAACCTTGTCGATGCTTTGCGCCTTCGCAGTTACCACGATGACCGGTATATCCCGGGTTTTTTCGTCCGCCTTCATTTGCTGGTAAACTTCCCAGCCATCCATATCAGGCATCATCAGGTCGAGCAGGATCAGATCGGGTTTATCCTTGCGGATGAATTCCAGGCCTTCTTTTCCCCCGTTCGCACCTTTGACCTCGAACCCTCGCCGCGTGAGAATCAATCGAATCAGGTCGATCATTTCTGGTTCATCTTCAATACATAAAATTAATTTTGTATCATTCCTGTTCATTTTTTGCTTTGCCGCCTGAACAATTCAAGTTTACCACAAAAGTTAAGAAGCATTGATGAAGGGTGGTTGTCCCGGATTGTGGGGGAAGAAAATGTGCCCTTGACTGAAGAATATATTAGAAATTTGTATAATATATTGGCTTAATCTGGCAGAGACCTATATAGGTTGGTATAATCAATACGCTCGGACAGGAGGTCCACTTGAATTCACGGAACCAATCTTATATTATTTATTTTCTATTGTTTATTGCCATCGTCGCCATGGTTTATTTCAATATCCATCAGGCGCCTGCTTCGCAAGGACCGCTGACCATTAGCCAGGTCGCTCAAATGGTCCAGCAGGGGAAAATTTCCCGCATCGTGGTGAAGGATGACAACAGTTTGCAGGTGATCTCCTCAGGTGCGAGTGGCCAGATCGAACAGGACGGACGAAAAGAGCCTGAAACGACCCTCGTTGCCCAACTCATCGACCTGGGAGTGACGCAGGACCAGCTTGCCAAAGTTTCCGTCGATGTCACCCCCCCCAGTCCTTGGGCAGGATTATTGAACCTGGCGTACATCATTCTCCCGGTTGCCTTAATCGGCCTTGTTTTTTGGTTTATTTTCCGCCAGGCCCAAGGCAGCAACAATGCCGCCATGTCTTTTGGAAAGTCACGGGCACGCATGTTCAGCGGCGAACACCCCACGGTCACTTTTGAGGACGTTGCCGGCGTGGATGAGGCAAAAGATGAGCTCAAGGAAGTCGTCGAGTTTTTGCGGGAACCGCAGAAGTTCATCCAGCTGGGTGCGCGTATCCCCAAGGGCGTCCTGCTGGTCGGTCCGCCCGGAACAGGAAAAACGTTGCTGGCAAAGGCGGTCTCCGGTGAAGCGGGGGTTCCGTTTTTCTCGATCTCCGGCTCCGAGTTCGTAGAAATGTTCGTCGGTGTGGGCGCGAGCCGTGTACGCGACCTGTTCGACCAGGCGAAAAGGCATTCCCCCTGCATCGTCTTCGTGGATGAGATCGATGCTGTGGGCCGTCAGCGAGGAGCTGGCCTGGGTGGGTCCCATGACGAGCGTGAGCAGACCCTGAACCAGATGCTGGTTGAAATGGACGGTTTCGATACGGACACTAATGTGATCGTTGTGGCAGCGACCAATCGACCGGACATCCTTGACCCGGCATTATTACGCCCCGGCCGTTTCGACCGGCGCGTCACCCTCGACCGTCCCGATATGCGCGGTCGTGAAGCCATTTTGAAGGTTCATTCCAAAGGTAAGCCTCTCGACCCGAATGTGGATTTGGGTACGATCGCCCGCGGCACACCGGGTTTCGTGGGTGCAGATTTGGAGAATACAGTCAACGAGGCCGCGCTTCTGGCAGCCCGGCGAAATAAGAAAACGATCGGCCAACCCGAATTTGAAGAGGCGATCGAAAGGGTCATCATGGGCCCCGAACGAAAAAGCCGTTTGATCAGCGAAGATGAAAAGCGAATTATCGCTTACCACGAAGCCGGTCATGCGGTGGTCATGAATGCCATCCCCGAAGCAGATCCGGTGCAGAAGATCACCATCGTTGGCCGCGGCCAGGCAGGAGGCATGACCTGGTATCGTCCCGAGGATGACCGCGTGTTGACCTCACGCCGCAAAATGGTTGCGGAACTTGCCGGGGCTTTGGGCGGGCGTGCCGCGGAGAAGATGGTTTTTGATGACATTACATCCGGAGCCGCCTCGGACCTCGAGAATGTCACCCGCATCGCGCGTGCGATGGTCACCCGCCTGGGGATGAGTGATGAACTGGGCCCGTTAGTTTATGGGCAGAAGGAAGAACTCATTTTCCTAGGGCGTGAGATCTCCGAACAGCGCGATTACTCGGAGGCGATTGCCGAGCAGATCGACCGTGAAGTCCGCAAACTCGTGGACGATTTGTACGACCAGGCAAGCAAGATCTTGAAGAAATATCGGAAGATGCTGGATTCGGTTGCCAACCGGTTGCTTGAGGTGGAGACCCTGACCCGGGAGGAGTTTGAAGCTATCTTCCCTCCGCCTTTCCCGAAGAAAAGCGGGACGCCGCAGCCGGCTATCGCGTGAATTTAGCGACGCATCTCAAAGATGCGTCGCTTTTCATCGTCCGGTTTTGGTCTTTTTCAGTTTAGGAGGGGGACTCTATTTATCCAGGTGCTGTCGCACCAATTCCCGGCGAAGGATTTTCCCGACCGTGCTCTTGGGCAGAGAGTCCCGGAATTCGACCTGTGAAGGGATTTTATATGGAGCCAGCCGGTCCCTGCACCAGTCGATGACCTCTTCCTCCACGAGCGTTTCACCTGACTTTACCACGACCCAGGCTTTAACCGTTTCACCATGATATGGATCCGGAATGCCGGCCACCCCAACTTCCATTACCTTGGGGTTCGCGCCGATTGCCTCCTCCACTTCACGCGGCCACACCTGGAGGCCATCGGGTTTGATCAGTTCCTTTTTACGATCGATGATATAGAAATATCCGTCAGTGTCCATGCGGGTCAGGTCGCCGGTGTACAGCCAGCCATCCCGCAGCGTCAGGGCAGTCTCGTCCGGCATGTTGTGATAACCACCCATCACCTGTGGCCCGCGCAGGATCAATTCACCCACCTCGCCGACCGGCAGGTCCGATGTGCCATCTACGGCGTCAACAATCCGGCAGTCGACATCGGGCAGGGGCAGGCCGATCGATCCAATTTTATTCATCCCGAGCAGAGGGTTGCAGTGGGTTGCCGTCGGAGCCTCGGACAGGCCGTAACCTTCACAGATTTTTCCTCCGGTCAGCATTTCGAACCTTTCTTTCGTTTCCTTGAGCAGTGGCGCGGATCCGGAGATGCAGGCCTTAATGGAGGCTAAATCGTATTTTCCATTTTGAACTTCAGGATGGTTGTTGATGGCATTGTAGAGTGTGGGTACCGCGGGAAAATAGGTCGGATGGTATTTCTGGATTTGACCGAGCAGGTCATCCATGTCTCGCGGGTTGGAGATCAGCACCATGCCTGCCCCCAGGGCGGTTGAGAGGTTCATCCCACACACCATGCCGTAGACATGGTACATCGGGATTGCCAGGAGCGTCGATTCTCTGCCTTCCTTCAGGCTGACCATCCAGGATTTAAATTGCAGGGTGTTGGCTACCAGATTACGGTGCAGCACAACGGCCCCTTTGGAGATGCCGGTCGTTCCACCGGAATACTGGAGCAGGGCAGTATCCTCCGGGCCGAGGGTCAGATTTGGTCGAGGATAAGGATAGTTGAGGAGGTCTTCCAGACGAAGATCGCCATCCTGGATTGTCTCAGAAGTTGGTCCACCAATTACAACGAGCCTTTTCAGGCTGGTTTGGGTCTGGATGGCTTTGACTTTTTCGTAGCCATTCCTGGTCACGAACATTACCTCTATACCGGCATCGTTGACCTGGTGCTGGATTTCGGGAGGCGTGTAGGAGGGGTTGGTAGCGACCACCACGCCGCCCGCTTTTAAAATGGCAAAGTACGCAATGACAAACTGTGGCAGGTTGGGAAGGAATATCCCAACTCGATCGCCCTTTTGAACGCCCAGTGTCGCCAGTGCACCTGACAGCCGGTCGCTGACTGCATCCATTTCCTGGTAAGTGAGAACCGTGTCTTTATAAATTGTGCAGGGGTTCTCGGGGAATTTCCCCGCAGAATCTGTCAGGAACTGGTAAATGGGTACAGGGGGATAGTTCAAACTGGTGGGGACACCAGGGTCGTAATGCTGAAGCCAGGGTCTGACGCGCATAGCAGGAGTATATCGTGGTGGAAAGGCTAAGTCAAATAAAATTTCAATTTATCGGAATTTGGACATATTTTTTGGCAATACACCCTTAGCCAGGAAAATTGTTGGTTGGATCAGGATGTTTTGGACGTGCGAAGACATTTCGCAACCTTCGGTTGTGGCTTTTCCTGAAATTCAGATTCTCAAAAGTGCAGTTGATGCCCGTGCAGAATCAGACCTTCATGCCAATGACGCTCAACCGGCGTTGATAACTCTTGAAATAAATCCACCTGTCCTACAATCTGGAAACCCATTGCTACAAAGAACGATATTGCATCAATGTTTCGCGCCACGGGTCGCACACTTAAAAAACGGATCCCACGTAACCGGGCTTCTTGAATCAGATGCTCCACTAGCGGCCGTCCAATCCCAC
Source organism: uncultured Chloroflexia bacterium (assembly GCA_963753465.1). Lineage (GTDB taxonomy): Bacteria > Chloroflexota > Anaerolineae > Anaerolineales > Villigracilaceae > UBA877. The sequence continues at coordinate 742,444 of CAVWCJ010000005.1, read as the reverse complement.
CTCTCCATTGTTTGGCGACGATCACGGGTTCAATTTCAGCTTCTTCCCCACTGACCATTAACCCGCTAAATCCAATAACGGTTGTGGCAAGTTCCGCTACCCAGACTCCCACCAGATCGGGTTGCTTCAAATATTGATCAAACTCTTGTCCGGGATTATCACCTCCAATCGTCTGATCGTCATATATGTCGCGATGGTGTTGAGCAAGTTCAGCCCACAAAGACCGGCAGCTGTCAAGATCGGAATCCTGATAGGCGCGAATAGTGACATTCATGTACATCTACCTTTGTGAATGGGTGGAGATACTGACCGGTTGAGATGGCGAGAACTTTACCACGCCGGGTTACGGCAGCGATCCCCGCTCCGGCAAAGGATGACTCGAAGCCCTGGTGGGTCAGGTCGCGTACTACAATCGATCCACCGGGCGGTAGTACCTTCGCGGCAGCCATCGTCTGGCCGACTACCCGGCGATCGAGCACATCGCGCACCGCCTCGAATTCCGGGAGTTCGGGCATGGAAGCTAAGATCCTGGGTTGCAAGGTTTCATTGTAATTAACTGAGTGCATATTCGACCGCCGCAACGGCGTGGATCCTGGTTGTTGCGAACAACGGCACCCGGCTGTCTTTCTCATGGACCAGCAGCTCAATCTCAGTGCAGCCCAGGATGATCCCTTCTGCCCCGGTCCGAACGAGGTGATCAATAATTTCCATATAGCGATCATGTGATCCCGGTTTGATTATTCCAAGGCACAGCTCGTCGTAGATCACCCTGTGGACGAATGCACGTTCCTGCTCGGGAGGGATTAGAACTTCCAACCCGTAATGGTCAATTAGACGGCGCTTGTAGAAATCGTGCTCCATCGTAAAGCGCGTCCCTAACAAGCCGACCTTCTTCATGCCGGCTGCGGTGACTTTCCGGGCCGTCGCATCGGCGATGTGCAAAAAAGGAATTTGGATACTGCCTTGAATTTCATCTGCCAATTTATGCATGGTGTTGGTGCACAGGATGACCAAGTCCGCCCCAGCGCGCTCCAGACTTTTTGCAGCCTCAACCATTCGCCCGGCTGCTTCCATCCAGCGGTCCTGCTGTTGCAGGAGCTCTATTTCAGCAAAATCCACCGAGTACAGGATGCACCTGGCGGAGTGCAGTCCGCCGAGTTTCTCCCTGGTTGTTTCGTTGATGATCCGGTAATACTCAGCGGATGATTCCCAGCTCATTCCGCCGATGAGCCCAATGGATTTCATTTTTTCTCCTCTATCTCCGATCCAGGGTGGTCCTGATCCAGGTTGAGATTTCCTCAATATTTGTCGCGCCGGCATCGAACCAGTGTATATCGGGGTCGTCGAGCTTGAACCAGTTGGCTTGCCTGCGAATAAATACGCGCGTGGAATGTTTCATTCGCGCTTTGGCTTCTTCCAATCCCATCCTTCCATTTAAAATGGCAACGCACTCCCGGTATCCGATAGCGGACATCGTTGGCAGATCGGGAGAACAACCGTTTGCCTGCAGGGCGGACACTTCCTCCAGCAGTCCGTCCGCGAACATCGCCTCAATCCGGGCGTCAATCCGGGCGTAAAGTTCCTTCCTGGGGCGGGTAAGGCCGAGGGTGATGAGTCGGTAAGGGCTGTCTCCTTGTTTGCGCTGACTGGAAAATTTCCGTCCAGTTTGAAGTATCACCTCCAAGGCCCGCACCGTCCTGCGCAGGTTGCGAGGATCAATGGATGCAGCTGCCTCCGGGTCGAGAGCTGCCAGCCGGCTGTAGAGCCATTCCTTACCCATCGACAGCGCCATTTCTTCCAGGATCGAGCGCAGGCGCAGGTCTGGAGCGGCGCGCGGCGGGGCCCAGGCGTGAGTTACTGCATGGACGTACTGCCCCGTACCGCCGACCAGGAAGGGTAGATGCCCCCTGGAGTGGATTCCGGCAATGGCATCCGCCGCGGCTTTTTGAAAGACGGCCAGGCTCCAGGTCTCGTCTGGATCGGCGATATCAATCAGGTGATGGGGGACACGGGACCGTTCTTCGCGTCCGGGTTTTGCAGTGCCGATATCCATCCCGCGATAGAACAGGCGTGAGTCAGCAGATACGATTTCCCCATTCAATTGTTCTGCCAGCTGAACGGATATTTCTGTCTTGCCGACTCCGGTTGGCCCGACGATCACGATCAAAGGCTGAGGCGGTCTTTCAGGCGAGAATATTTTCAAAGTGGGTAACGGCTTCCGGGAGTTTCCAGGAGAGCTTGCTCTGCCGCGGCGTGGACGTGATTTTATTTTTGGTCTGCGACGGAGATTGTTTATAAGTCAAATCTTAACGACAATCCTAAGGCAAGGAGGTTGGACTGTCAAGTGGGGTATAATATTATTGATATTAAGTATGCACTAACCCCCAAAGGGTAATCTTAAACGAAGGCAGATTATGGCAAGCGTTTCTTTCAGGGTGCCTCCGGATTATTGGAAAACCATTTCCATTACTAAGAAAGATCTGGAGTTCGTTAGCAATTATCTTTTTGAAAAAGAAACCCCGCTAACCGAAAAGGAGCTTCTCCCGATTGTTGTAGAAGAGCGAATTCGGGAGGAGCGTGAAGCGCTGGTTAAAAAACAGCAATCTGCGGGTGCCCTCTATTTTCCCCAGGAGCATTATAAAGTCGGCGAGAATCTTTTGTTCCCTGCCTTGGATTGGGCAAAAGGGAAAGTGGTAGGTATACGTCCGGGGGTTAATCCAGCTGTGGGAGATTTCGAGGTTGTCGAGGTTGCATTCGAGGGCGGGACAAAGCGGCAGTTCGCTGCAGGCCTGGTGGACCACAAGCTCAATCAACCCCCCGATGGCGAACATGAAGACTTGATGCTCAATTCCTCCAGCGTGCTTAGTGCCTCAGGGACTGAATTGGAACAAAAGCTTACTAAAGCCCTGGCTGCTGACAAAGACCTGGTCCGGATTGCGGGCAGGTGGTTTCCCCGGGCGCTTCTAGTGGATGTAAATATCGGTCACCTTAATCTTGTTGAAGCCGTTTTAGAGGAAGCCAACGGAAACCCGCTGCCAACTTCAATGCTGGTCGAGCAAGTCGAGTTACCCCGAAATGTCAATCCGAACCTAATCGAATTCTCAATGAACTATGCCCTCCAGGAAGATGGGCGGTTTGATGAAGTCGGGCCGGCCGGAGAGGTGATGTGGTGTTTGAAACGCCTGGAGCCCGAGGATGTTCAAAAAGTTCCCTCGCCACTGAGCTATGCCCCGATTAGTTACGACCGTTCCATCCTGACACCTGACATGCTCGCCCTGGAAGCAGAAATTGACGATGAATTGGGTGAAAGCGAAGCTTCCAGGCAAGAAGTGGATGAGGTTGTGATCAGTTTGAATTATCCTCACTGGCGAGCAGGTACGATTCCGGTCTCTGTGCGCGTGCAGGGGCTGGTTCCGACAGCTTATGAATCACCGCGCATTCGTTTCATCCTCGTGGACGCTCAGAGCGATCATAATATCCCTGCCTGGGTCATCCGGCAGCATCGGTACGTCTCCGGGCTTAAGGAATTTTATCAAAAATACAACTTGATTCCGGGCAGCTTGATTGCATTACGGAAGAGCAAGAAACCCGGCGAGGTCATCATCGCTCCTAAAACTCATCGCCCCATCCGGGATTGGGTGCGCACTGTTCTGGCTGGAAGTGATGGCGGCATTGTTTTTGCCATGCTGAAGCAAAATGTCAGCGCCGAATTTAATGAGCGCATGGTGATCGCAGTGCCGGATGTAGCTGGTATTGATAAAGCCTGTGAGCAGATCGCCAAACAGCGTCTCCCGTTGGACCAGCTTGTCCATGACGTGATGAAAGAACTGGTCAAATTGAATGTCCAGGGACATGTCCACGCCTTGGAGCTTTATTCAGCCCTGAACGTCCTCCGCCGCTGTCCGCCGGCGCCCCTGTTGGCTTTGCTTGCCGGGCAATCTGCATATAAGCATGTCGGTGACTTGCACTACCGCATGACGGAAATGGGGGGTGGCGATGAGTGAGGTCAAAAGGGTCAGCCTGATCAAGCCGACCGTCCAAACGCCATATCACATCGATTTTGACTGGTGGCAAAAAAACGACAACAGCTGGCACGTCACCCTGGAGAGCCTGCTGTGTGATGACCACGAACGCGTTTTTGCTGACCTCCCGGAGGGACAAATGGTGGATTGGATTGACCCTGAGACGGCCGAAATCCGCCCAATGGACGGCCTCCAACACATCCTGATCACGCATTGTGCTCGTCAGGAGGAGTTCCTAAACGAACATACAGCCCTGGTCGAAGCAATCTTCCGCGTCCTGCTGGCGAATGAAAATATGCCCATGACCGCTGAACAGCTCAGCATCCGGCTAAACCGTCCGGCGGAGGTGATCCTGAAGACGATCGCCGGACCACGCGTATATAGAGGCTTGAAGCCCTGTAATGGCTGACTCCGGCCCCTGTAGCTCAACGGATAGAGCAGCAGCCTTCTAAGCTGTTGGTTGTGGGTTCGAATCCCGCCAGGGGCGCTGGTTTAACAGTACCAAATTCTTTAATGGTAGAACAGGAGGAACTATGGCAAGCGAACGATTTGAGATCATCAAGTTCAGGGGTCAGGATGTAACCGTCGTCGGTGCAGATTTGAAGGTCGGTGAAAGAGCTCCAGAGTTTACCGTCCAAACCCTCGATTGGTCACCCTTCAACGGCTTGGCGGACACCAGGGATAAAGTCCGCATTATCGCTGCAGTTCCATCACTGGATACAGATGTGTGCGATCGGGAGACCCGGCGTTTTAATCAAGAAGCTTCCTCCCTGAGCAAGGACATTGCCATTCTTGTAATCAGCAATGACCTGCCGTTTGCTCAAAAACGCTGGTGTGGAGCCGCTGGAGTTGACCAGGTCACTGTCCTTTCAGATCACATGTCAGCAGATTTCGGTGTTAAATATGGCTGCCTGATCAAGGAGGCGCGCATCCTGCGGCGTGCAGTCTTCGTGGTGGATCGGTCAGGTAAAATCGTCTATGCTGCATATATGCCCGCTTTGGGAGAAGAGCCAGCCTACCCAGAGCTCCTGGCTTCTGCAAAAGCTGCGCTCTCCAAATAAGGAGTGGGTGAGATGGCTACACAGATCTGGAAAGCCAGTTCGTCTGCTGGACGACCTTTTGGTATTCGCCAGGCGATCGGCTGGCAGGTAAACGTCCGGTCTTATACGTGGAGTCCGCCGACGGATGTTTTTGAGAACGAGACCAGCTTTGTCGTCCGGGTGGAAGTGGCTGGAATGCGCGAGGCGGATTTTGCAATCAACGTGGACAGGAACTACCTGATCATTAGCGGTGTACGTGCCGATAGCGCCGAGCGGCGGGCCTATCACCAGATGGAAATAAGGTTCGGGGAGTTCAGCACAGCAATCAGCCTTCCTCCCAACCTCGACGCAAACAATGCCGAGGCTCAATACGAAGACGGGTTCCTGACTGTCGTCCTGCCAAAGGTCATACCCACCCAGATCAGCATCAAGAGTTGATTGTAAAACCATGTCTGCTTCCCGCTGGCCCACAGGTCGAGTTGATTTATTTGAGTGGATGGAGGATCTGGATGTCACGGTAGAGGATCTACTGCTTTCATCCATTTTTACGCGTCTGCAGAAAAAAGAGGAGCCTCAAAAAATCGAAACGCACGTTGCCCCGGTAGAGGAAGAGTCGGTCAAGTATCCAGAGGTCCTGCCCATCCTGCCTTTGCGCGGCGTGGTGGTTCATCCTCAGACGGCTGTCCCTCTCACTATCGGCCAGCCCCGCTCGATTCGGCTGGTGGATGATGTCGCGGGTACACCGGACAAGCTGGTCGGCCTGATTGCAGCGCGTAACCAGGACCTTGAGAATCCTGGTCCATCAGATCTGTATTCTGTGGGGACGATGGCTACCGTGCACCGTCTGTTTCGGGCACCGGACAACACCATCCGCCTCCTGGTGCAAGGCATGGCGCGCTTTCGCGTTGTAGAATTCCAGCAGGAAGATCCCTATCTCACCGCCAGGGTCGAATTCATCCCCGAGACGGTGGAAACCGGCCTTGAGATCGAAGCCCTCGCTCGCAGTGCCCGCGACCAGTTCGAACAGATCTCCAACCTGACCCCGTCCATCCCCCGCGAGCTCGTTGCGTCAATCTCCGCATTGGAAGATCCTCTCCAGACTGTTTATACGATCGCCAATTTCCAGCGCATCGAGTTGCAAGACGCCCAGGCCATACTCGAGCTCAACTCAACCAAGGCCAAGCTTGAAAAGTTGGTCGACTTTTTGGTGCGTGAGACCGAAGTGCTGCAATTGGGTCAGAAAATCCAAAATGAAGCCCGATCGGAGATAGAAAAAGTCCAGCGAGACTACTTCCTGCGTGAGCAGATGAAGGCCATCCAGAAAGAGCTGGGCGAGAAGGACGAGCAGTCAATTGAGGTCGAGGAATTACGCAAGAAGATCGTCGAAGCCAGGATGCCGGAGGAGGCTGAAAAACAGGCAACTCGTGAGCTGGAGCGGCTGTCGCGCCTACCTACCGCGGCAGCCGAGTACGGCGTCATCCGCACCTACCTGGACTGGCTGGTAACTCTGCCCTGGTCGAAGGGAACACAGGATAACCTGGATATCGCTCATGCCCGTAAAATCCTGGACCAGGATCATTATGGATTGCAGGATGTCAAGGAGCGGATCCTCGAGTTCCTGGCGGTCAGAAAACTGCGCCTGGAGCGAAAGGATGAAGCGAATGCTCCTTCGAAAGATAAAATCCGGCGCGAGCGTGAAGGGGTCATCCTATGCTTTATCGGACCACCGGGGGTCGGTAAAACCTCACTGGGTCAGTCTATCGCCCGCGCCATGGAGCGGAAATTCATTCGCATCTCGCTCGGCGGCATGCGCGATGAGGCCGAAATCCGCGGCCACCGCCGGACCTACATCGGTGCCATGCCAGGTCGCATTTTGCAAGCCCTGCGCCGGGTTGAGTCCAGAAATCCAGTCTTCATGCTCGATGAAGTCGATAAGCTCACTTTCGATTTTCACGGCGACCCGGCTTCCGCGCTGCTTGAGGTGCTCGATCCAGAACAGAACGTTGAGTTCCGCGATAATTACATGGAGGTCTCGTACGACCTTTCGCAGGTCTTCTTCATCACGACTGCCAATCAACTGGAAACCATCCCGGCGCCGCTCCTGGACCGCATGGAGATCATCCATCTCTCAGGCTACACCGAGATGGAGAAAATTGCCATTGCCAAAGGCTACCTCATTCCGCGCCAGATTCGCGAGAATGGATTGCATTCCGAGGAAGTAAAGTTTTCAGGGGAAGCACTAAAGACCATTATTAACCAATACACGCGTGAATCAGGCGTCCGCAACCTGGAACGCAAGATCGGGGCCATCTGTCGAAAGGTCGGGACACACATCGCTGAAGGCAAAAAACAGACCGCTACGATTAACTCGAAGGCCGTCCGGGAATTGCTGGGACATCCGATTTTTCAGGGAACGGAGGAAATCAACTTCAGAACGTCGGTACCGGGGGTTGTCCCGGGGCTGGCGTGGACTCCCTTTGGCGGGGAAATCCTTTTTATCGAAGCTGCGCGCATGCCCGGGTCGAAAGGCTTCCAAATCACCGGTTCGATTGGAAACGTGATGCAGGAATCAGCCCGGGCGGCACTTTCGTATGTTCGCTCCCACACAGAACAGCTGCACCTGCCTGATGATTTCTTCGATAAAGCGGATATCCACCTTCACATCCCCGAGGGAGCCCAACCTAAGGATGGACCTTCAGCCGGCGTTACCATGGCCACAGCACTTGTTTCTCTGGTTTCCGGCAGGCCAGTAAAAAAAGGCGTCAGCATGACCGGTGAAGTTACCCTGCGCGGCCAGGTTCTGCCAGTGGGAGGCATCAAGGAAAAAATGCTGGCGGCCCATCGCGCGGGATTGAGGACCATCATTCTGCCGAAACGCAACGAACTTGACATTGAAGATGTCCCAACGGAGATCAAGAAATCCCTCAATTTTATCTTCGCTGAGACTGTCGAGGATGTTTTGAAAGCCGCGCTGGAGAAACCTGTGAGGGGTGAGGCGAGCACCAAAGCGAGGGCCAAGAGTATACGCGCCAATGCCAAAAATATTACTGGCTGAAGATGACTCGACCATGGTGTCCCTCCTGAAGACTTTATTGACTATGGAGGGATTTCAAGTGGCAGCCTTTCTCGAGCAGGATGGGGACATTCTAGAAAACATCCGTCAGGAAAAACCGGATGTGCTCCTGCTGGATGTTTTTCTTGGTGAATCGTATGGGGTGGATCTCCTCCGGCGAATCCGGCAGACTCCAGACTTGAAAGAGTTAAAGGTGGTCATGATCTCGGGCACCGATAAGAGCGAGGAATGCCTCGACGCGGGTGCAGATGATTTTCTGCTCAAACCGTTCATGCCGGAGGAGTTGATTAAAAAAATCAGCAGTTGAGAATGGATAATATTCTTAAGAACCAGGTCAAACTGCGAGAGTTCCGCTTTCCGGAGGATTATCCAAGCGCTCGTTCGCTGTGGGAGACAGCCGGGAGCGGCATCCAGCTGCGCCGCTCGGATGACCCTGGCGAAATCCGCAAGAAACTTCAGCGCGATCCGGATCTTTTCCTGGTTGCCGAAAAGGACGGACGGATGATTGGCACCGTGATCGGCGGGTTTGACGGCAGGCGGGGCATGGTTTATCACCTGGCGGTCGAGGAGACTTTACGTGAGCGGGGCATTGGCTCCATGCTGATGGAGGAGTTGGAAGCACGTCTGCGTCGAAAAGGCTGCATCCGCTGTACCCTGCTGGTTACAACCGATAACATCTCGGCAATGCAATTTTATGAAAACCACGGATGGAAGCGGATGGCGGAAGTAGTTCCGTATGGGAAAGATCTTGGCTGAAACGTCCCTGCGTTTTGGCCTGCTGACCGCCTCCGACCGCGCTGCCCGCGGAGAACGCCCGGACCAATCCGGGCCGGCGCTCGAGGCGCTGATCATTGCCCAGGGATGGAAGGTTGTCCGCCGGGAGGTTGTGGTGGACGATCTTGCGATTTTGATCGCCACCCTGTCTGCCTGGGCTGACCGGGGTGACCTGGATGTCATCCTCACCACCGGTGGAACCGGATTTGCACTGCGGGATGTCACCCCGGAGGCAACCCGGGCTGTGATTGACCGGGAGGCTCCCGGGCTGGTCGAGGCAATGCGCCAGGAAAGTCTTAAAGTAACCCCACATGCCATGCTCTCCCGTTCCCTGGCCGGAATGCGTGCCAGGGTGCTCATCGTCAACCTGCCAGGCAGTCCCAAAGGCGCCGTGGAGAATTTGCAGGTTATTCTACCTGTCCTGGAGCATGCGGTTGAATTGCTGCGGGATGATCCGGATGCAGAGAAGCATCACTAGGCACTTGTCACTCCACAGCCTATCGCAGTATAATCCCGCCCGTTTGCAATTCTTTGATTAACAAAGGAAATATCTATGATTGATGTCAATGAACTTCGTAAAGGGGTCACCTTCGAGCTGGATGGCAACTTGTTTCGCGTGCTGGAATATGCCCATCACAAACCCGGCCGTGGCAATGCCACCATCCGCATTAAAGCACGCAACCTACGCACCGGATCCACACTTGAAAAGACCTTCATTTCTGGCAGCCAGGTACAGGAGGCCCGTCTGGATTTTCACAATGTCCAGTACCTGTACAAAGATGGTGAATTTTATTATTTTATGGATCAGCAGACATTTGATCAACCTGCCATTAAAGGGGATATTCTTGGAGAAGCGGCTGGTTTTTTGAAGGAGGGCATGGAGTGCAAGCTCACTTTCTACAATGGTGAGGCTCTGGATATCGAACTGCCCATCTCGGTCGACTTAAAGGTCACTTACGCGGAAATTGCCGTGCGCGGGGATACCGCCACCGGTGTAACTAAAAAGGTCAAAGTGGAAACCGGTGTCGAAGTCCAGGTACCGAATTTTGTTAATGAGGGTGATACCATCCGTGTCGACACCCGGACTGGTACTTATCTCACCCGGGTGTGAATGTGCGATTTTATTCATTCCATCGAGGACGAATGACGAACGCCCGTCCAGTTTTCGTTATTCGTCCTTTTTGTTCCTAACAAACTGATGAAAACACCTGCCGGAACCGAATGCATTTATTTTTATGGCGACTACTATCGCGGCCGCAACCATGAGGAATGCCGCCTGGTCGGCCCTGCCTGGAACCGGAAGTTGTGCCAGACCTGTCCGGTCCCTTCCATTCTCATGGCCAATGCCTGTGAGTTCATGAAATTGCGTGCGGAGGTCGCCCACCCGTTTGCGGCTGTGCTGCGGCGACGTGTACGGGTGTCGACCTTTTGCGAAAAAACGCAGCGGAAGGGATTCGACCCACACATAGGCTGCGGCGAATGCCACCCACTGCCACCGGTCTTCGAAGAAAAGAAATGACGATCACCCTGCTCCTGGATCTCGACGATACGTTGCTCGAAACCAATATGGATGCCTTTATCCCGGCCTACTTCCAGGCATTGGCCGGGGCGTTGGCGGCTGAAGTTGCCCCAGAGAAGATGATCCCGGCCCTGGCAGCCGGGACGAAGGCGATGCTCGCTAATCTGGACCCATCCTTGACCTTGCGCCAGGTGTTCGATTCCATTTTCTACGTACAGAATGGGCTGGATCGCTCCGCTCTGCAGCCGTTGATAGACCATTTTTATGAGCAGACTTTCCCAACCCTCCAATCGGTGACCCGGCCCATCCCGGAAGCGATCCGATTGGTGGATTGGGCATTCGAGCAAGGTTTCCGGGTGGCAATCGCCACCAATCCGATTTTCCCGCTCCGGGCAATCGAGCACCGCCTGCGCTGGGCCGGCCTCGCCCCGGAAAAATACCCATTTGCGTTGGTGACCTCCTATGAAACCTTTCACTTCACAAAGGAAATGGTCGCATTTTATCCCGAGGTCATGGCCCAGCTGGGCTGGCCGGAAGATCCTGTCGTTATGGTCGGGGATGACGTCGAGCGGGAGGTAAAGCCTACCCAGGCAGCCGGCCTGCCAGTCTTTTGGATCAGGAAATCCGGGGAGTTGGCCTCGAACCTGGACCATGTTCCCCATGGGGATCTGGCGTCCGTTCGGCCCTGGCTGGAAAATACCGACCCGAACAGCCTGCGGGCATCCTTCCAGACACCTCAGGCACTGCTGGCTTGTCTGCGCTCCACGCCGGCTGCACTGACAACCCTTTGTTCTACAGTCCAGCCAAAAGCCTGGCTGCGCAGACCCGAGCAGGGAGAGTGGTGCCTGACCGAGATCCTGTGTCATCTGCGAGATGTAGAACGGGACGTGGACCTGCCGCGTCTGAACAAAGTGCTGGCGGAAGAAAACCCCTTTATTGCCGGTGAGGTGACCGATCGTTGGGCGGAGGAACGTCAATACCTAAAACAGGACGGTGGACAAGCGTTACTGGAGTTTTCCGCGGGACGCAAGGAGGTGCTTGCCCTGCTCGGCGGCCTGCAAACGGAATGGTCCCGGTTTTCCAGGCATGCCATCTTTGGCCCTACCACCTTTCAGGAATTGATTGGAATAATGGCCGAACACGACCGGGCGCACATCCAGCAGGTTTGGAAGACCATCAAAGCAGTGACCGGGTTGAATTGACCAGGGGCTGGAGTTTGAAACTTGCCTGCTTTATATGGGCAGGTGTCCTTGGAATGATGAAAGAACTCCAATATTTTTCCATGGTCTAACTTTAGATTAAGCGCCCCTTCTTGGGATCCCGATCCAGTAAACCGGCCTTGCCATCCCCGTATGTTCTCGAGCGGTTGGCTCTCGCGGACGCGGGTATGGCCAGGTTTGGATGCCCCAGTTGATAAAACTTGCGAGCGGTCGATTTTAACAATGCTCCCGTCCTTCATCGCAGAGTAAGAGTGAGGAACTTTTGGATGAGTTTTCGAGATCAACTCGGTGGCACCGATATAGGGCTCATGCCAATCAAGAAGCAATCCGTTGTTCAAAGCTACTCCGACAACAGTTTTTTTGCCGGACCCTCAACTCTTGGCCTTTTCAATCCTTTGAAGTTGCTGATATAGGAATTTGTATGTACTCCCTGGATGGATGTCAGGCATGATGTCCGGTAGGACTAAAGTAAGCGTTGTACAAGATTTGTTCTTGCGCGACAATAATTTCGATCAAGGGACGGGAGACCGAAGATATAAAAGCGGTGTGGATGTTATGTATAAGATAAAGAAGGAGGAAATGCTGTGAAACAATTAAAGTTCTCTCAAGTTCGGATTGTCCTATTCTTGGCAATGACTGTTGGGTTGCTGCAGGCTTGCACCTCAATACTTGCCACGACAGTACCCCCGACACAACCAACAGCTCCCATACCGATGGCTCTCACACAGGCAGCTCCCACACAAGTAGCTCCCTCACAGGTAGCTCCCTCACAGGTAGCCTCGACCTTTACACCAACACCGGTACCATCAGGATGGAGCGGTCCTACCTTAATTGGTAGTGGCACCACGGATGCTGCTGTGTCTGCCGCGGTATACGGCAATCAGATTTACCTCTTCGCCAAGGGCATTGGCGATAAGCAGATCTACGTCAACCGGTTTGACGGCAGCTCCTGGAGTGGATGGACTGTGATCAAAAGCGGTGGCACCACAGATGTTTCGGTGGCAGTGACGGTCTTCAACAATCAGATTTACCTCTTTGCCAAGGGCATTGGCGATAAGCAGATCTATGTCAACCGCTTTGACGGCAGCTCCTGGAGCGGTCCTGCCTTAATTGGTAGTGGCACCACGGATGCTGCTGTGTCTGCCGCGGTATACGGCAATCAGATTTACCTCTTCGCCAAGGGCATTGGCGATAAGCAGATCTACGTCAACCGGTTTGATGGCAGCTCCTGGAGTGGATGGACTGTGATCAAAAGCGGTGGCACCACAGATGTTTCGGTGGCAGTGACGGTCTTCAACAATCAGATTTACCTCTTTGCCAAGGGCATTGGCGATAAGCAGATCTATGTCAACCGCTTTGACGGCAGCTCCTGGAGCGGTCCTGCCTTAATTGGTAGTGGCACCACGGATGCTGCTGTGTCTGCCGCGGTATACGGCAATCAGATTTACCTCTTCGCCAAGGGCATTGGCGATAAGCAGATCTACGTCAATCAGTTTGATGGCAGCTCCTGGAGTGGATGGACTGTGATCAAAAGCGGTGGCACCACAGATATTTCGGTGGCAGTGACGGTCTTCAACAATCAGATTTACCTCTTTGCCAAGGGCATTGGCGACAAGCAGATCTACGTCAACCGTTTTAATCCGTAGTACACCCTCCCAGTCTGTCCCCTGTCCCTTCCTCAATTGTTACATGTTTTGTAATCAGGCCATAAATATATTTAATAGATACTCCCAGGAAATGCTCAAGGGTTTTTGGAGTGAGTTAAGGGTATGAATGTGAACTATCTGGATCCCAATCCGTTGGGAAGACCGGCTGTGCTTTTTATGCATGGGTTGGGGGCTACCGGAGAGTCTTGGACCCTGCAGCTGCCGCCTTTGATCGAAGCTGGTTTTCGCCCGATAGCCCCTGACACCCCTGGCTTTGGCAATTCTCCGTACGATGGACGCGGTTGGAGTATTCGCCGCATGGCTGCCCGGATGGCGCAGCTGCTCGAGGATCTGCATACCGGTCCGGCGATTGTCGTCGGTCTGTCGATGGGGGGGACGATCGCCCAACAATTTTGCCTGGATTACCCGCACCTCGCCCAAAAACTTGTCCTGGTGAGCACTTTCGCGATCCTGCGCCCGGAAAACTTGTCCGGTTGGTTGTATTTTCTGCAGCGTTTTATGCTGGTGATCACCCAGGGCCTACCGGCACAGGCGAAGGTGGTTGCTGACCGGATTTTCCCCGACCCCGAAGATGAACCGCTGCGCGAGCTTCTCATCACTTCTATCCTGGAGGCTGATCCCCGCGCATACCGCGCTGCGATGCATTCGCTCGGGGTATTCAGTTCTTTAAGGCGATTGAAGGAAATCAGCATTCCCACGCTCGTGATCACCGGAAGGCAGGATACAACAATTTCAGCCTCCCGCCAGAAGCAGCTCGCAGAGGCGATCCGCGGTGCACGGCAGGCGGTAATCGAAGATGCGGGCCACGCCGTCCCGGTGGACCAGCCGGAATCATTTAACCGCGTCCTGCTTTATTTTTTGACAGGGAATGATGTCAATTAGGATTATATAAGTACGATTTTACAAGTATTTTACATCAGGCTCACATTTTGGCAATATCGGGGGATTGAAACTCCTCACGCCTAAATGCGGGGGTTCCTGGAGGTGCTTGATCGATGGTACCCTGTTCCAGGATTTTTCCTCGCGCTACCAACGGTTGAGCAGCAGCCTCCCGGCTCCGGTTTCCCGGGGCTGCCCTCCCGCCGTAGTCTCTGGCGAGCCACTTCCGCACAGCCACTGCTGCGGACGCTTCCTCCAGAGGCGAAAGCGTCGGGGAGTACGGACGGTCGGTTTCAGCGACATTACTCCTACCCTGCTGCCAGGGACGGAGATACCTGGGATGCGCCTGTTCGATCAGGCGAGCGACATCGGCATGGGGTGCATGCCGACCCAGCTGGTTCCCGGCCCCCACCAGGTCCCGGTGCCCAGCCGCAGTTCGGGCAGCGGAAGGTCCTGCCTGAAGGCCTGGCACGCTGAGCGCAGCGGGGGCACGCCGAGGAGGTGCCGCGTTCCTCCCACTTCACCACTGCGAAGAGGCCTGCGGCCCTGGATGCGATCAGGCCCGACTGCTGCCCCCATTCCCAAAAACCGTTGCGCTGCCGCTGACTCTTGCGGCCTTCCGCCTGCGCAATGCCTCTCGGCTGGCTGAGGATCAGCCGGCTCTGCCCGCTCTTCACCCCCCAGTCCACCACCTGGCGGGATACCTTGTGGTTGAGGTCGCGCACCCTCCGGGCGGATTTGGCCATCTGCGGCGCCATCGTGCGCGCCGTCTTCCGGTGGCGCCGGGAGTCACAATTGCGGCAGGCCTGGAGCGCTTTCTGGTGACCGCGCACCTTCTCCGCCACGAGGCCCCGGCCGTTCACCATCAGGCTTTGGCCATGGGTGGAAAGGAACGCCCAGGCCCACCTCTGCCCGGGATCCCCGGCGGCAGAAGCTGGAGGCTGCGGTGCATGCTCCGTTTGATCGGGAGCGGGTGCTTCCACCGTGACCAGCACTTCGTCGAAAAGGAGTTCGGCCTTGAGGATCCTCCTGGGATCCTCCCGCATGGGAATGACGAGCGCTGGAGAAAGGTTGCCTCCCCCCAGGCAGAGCCTGCCCTGCGACCAGGAGACCAGATCGCCGCGAAAGACGACCGTCTGGAAGCGCTTCCGGTCCCGCCACGGATAGCGGGCGGGCAGCCCCTTCTCCCGTAGCCCTGAAGGCGGGAGCCTTACGTCGGATGTGGTAAGGACCAAATCGCTCAGGCGCCGGAGGAGATGATCACAGCTTGAATTTTGTTACCATTTTGCAACATTAATCAATTCTTTTGTTAGTAATATGTAACCATAACTGGTTCGTGCATGTGTCGGAGAGTGATGAATCTTATCTTCATATCGTTTTCTCGAGAAGAGAAGGGGTTTCTCGCATTTATCTCAGCGAAGGGGTGCAGATAATCCGGGTTCCAGGATTCGTGAAGAGCTTTTCCAAACAGCCCTTCCGACTGCGACCGCCGTATCGTCATCATAAAGATATGAGGCAAGCTTGAATCGCCGCCGGGTGCGCCCGTGACAGCGCGGGAGGAGCAATGAAAATAAGGCAACGAATAGCAGGAGTACTCGTTCTTGTAATGGGCTTGGCAATATCTGGTTGTGGACCGGGACAGGTTTTTGGCCCGACGCTCACACCAATACCTACAAATACATCAACGCCTACTAACACACCAACGCCAACAAATACACCTACACCTACTATCACACCGACACCTACCCTTCTGGGGGGAGGAAGCGGACAAATCATCTTTGCTTCGACCCGGAACAGTAATCAAGATATATACATAATGAACTCTGATGGAACAGATGTGACTCGTCTAACCAAAGATCCTGCAAGCGACTGGGATCCGGCTTGTTCGCCAGACGGTCAGCACATTGCCTTTGTGTCAGATAGAAATAATAACACGGACATATATGTAATGAATTTGGATGGTTCAAATGTGGTTCGTCTGACAACCTCTTCAGCGAGAGATGGAGGCCCAGCCTGGTCGCCAGATGGAACCCATATCGCCTATGTCTCAAGCAGCGGAGATAATTCATATATTTATGTTATGAACGCAGATGGAACAGACAAACACCAATTAACGAGTGGTGTTTCGCCATTCTGGTCACCCGACGGAAAGAACATCGTGTTTAATGTTTATGAAAACACGCCGATAACGGAGACTATTTCAGATCTATACATAATTAACGCTGACGGTACAGGTAAGATTCAACTGACTAATTTCGGAGAAGATGATGGGTCACCTTCCTGGTCGCCAGATGGTCATCATATTATCTATACTAACCTCAGTAATATCTTCATGATCGATTCGGATGGGACTAACCGGGTAAATTTAACCAATAGTAACGACATAAGCTTCGCGCCATTTAATCCAGTCTGGTCAGCGGATGGTTTGCATATTATTTTTGAGAATAATGTTCTCGTCATGGATCCACAGACTTTCCAAATAACTGCTAATTACTCCTATATCGAGATCATGAATGCTGATGGTTCCAATATTATCAAACTGTCCAATGACTTAGCCAATGATGAGAATGCTGTCTGGCTACCTTCACAGGCTCAATCCAGGGAGATGGTATCGGCAGATATAACGCTTCCTCCAACTCAGATGCCTTCAGCGACAATGTCTCCTGCAACATGTGCCATTGGTGGTGGTGGACATATTGACCCCCCTGTATCCGGTATCAAGGGGACAATCAATGGCGGCAACTGTTCCGACCAATGGTCTTTCACTTTGCCTAAAGGAACACAACTTCTCATAACAATGGTTGAGACCTCCGGGGATTTACAACCAGATTTCACAATTTACACAGATGCCAGCGACACATGCACTGGCTGTGGAGCGATGACTTACCTGGAGAATAGCACTGATACTCTTACACAAGCAACCCTCTCTATCACATTGCCTTATACCGGAGATTACTATGTGGTAGCTGAACGAGCAGATCAAATATCCTCTGGAACATATTCGTTCTCGGTCACGATTCCTACGAAATAGCCCACAATTAGGGAATCGATCTGCACATTCTTGAACAGGTGTAGCCGGTTGCCACGAGATATTGAGAAATTACGATTTTCATTTGTCCTGGCGATGCAAACCTGACGCAGTTGTCCTATGTCATAGGCTCGCTCCAAACGTTCGTACAGTCTGGCGAGAACGCGATGGGTAACCTGAAGTCTGACGGCGATGGACATGGGGTTGTTCCCCCTGCTACACCTCTGACAGTTCGATTTTGGTCAATGCAATATCCAGGTGGTTCGCATGCCCTCTTTTTGCCATTTTGTCCAACCTGTTTCCGCTCTGGCTCTCTGGGAATCGCTGTGAGAGAGCCCCATTCTGCGGGCGGAGTCATGTAATTCCGGTTTAAATACCCCTATCTCCAGCAGGTACCGCACCAACCCCAATGACCTGCAATTCTTATATTCTTTTTCAGGATAGTTCAGTACGAATCAACTGTATCATTTATAATGATTTCAAAACAACTCGGAAGGGGAAATCATGAAAAACCTTATTCCAGCACTATTCCTGGCCATCGGATTGACGTCCTGCGTTCGCGCCCCGGAAATTGTATACCCAACTCCAACGTTTCTTGCCTCAACATCCACTCTTCCACTAACCCCAACCTTTACCCCTTCGCCCAAAGCAGTTTCCACTACTGTCCTTTCTACACTTACTGCATTAACCCCTGCCAGTATAACTGCCATCTCCGCCGGTGATGGCGACACCTGCGCACTGACAGCTGGCGGCGGGGTCAAGTGTTGGGGAAGCAACGGCAAAGGTGACCTAGGCGATGGCACGACCACCGCCAGCGCAATACCAGTAAACGTAAGCGGGCTGACGAGCGGGGTCAGTGCCATCTCCGTTGGTGATTTCTACACCTGCGCGCTGACATCTGGAGGTGGGGTCAAGTGCTGGGGAGAAAACAATAAGGGTCAACTGGGCGACGGCACGACCACCGACAGCGCAATACCTGTGGATGTAAACGGGCTCGCAAGCGGGGTCAGTGCCATCTCTGCCGGTTATGGCCATACCTGTGCGCTGACATCTGGGGGTGGGGTCAAGTGCTGGGGATTTAACGGCACTGGCGAACTGGGCGACGGCACGACCACCGACAGCGTAATACCTGTCGATGTAAGCGGGCTCGCAAGCGGAGTCAGCGCCATCTCTGCCGGCTATGACTACACCTGTGCGCTGAAATCTGGCGGTGGGGTCATGTGCTGGGGATACAACTTATTCAGTACACTGGGCGACGGCACGACCACCGACAGTGCAATACCTGTAGACGTAAGCGGGCTGACGAGCGGAGTCAGCGCCATCTCTGCCGGTGGATACCATACCTGTGTTTTGACATCGGGCGGCGGGGTCAAGTGCTGGGGAAACAACGACAGCGGTGGATTGGGCGACGGCACGACCACCGACAGCGCAATACCTGTCGATGTAAGCGGGCTCGCAAGCGGAGTCAGCGCCATCTCCGCCGGTGAAGACCACGCCTGTGCGTTGACATCTGGCGGCGGGGTCAAGTGCTGGGGAGACAACACGTACGGTCAACTGGGCAACGACACGACCACCTCGAGTAACACGCCTTTGGATGTAAGCGGGCTTACGAGCGGAGTCAGTGCCATCTCTGCCGGTGCAGACCACACCTGTGCGCTGACATCTGGCGGCGGGTTCAAGTGCTGGGGAGACAACACGTACGGTCAACTGGGCAACGGCACGACTTATAATCCTCCCACACCAACGCCAACGCCTATCCCAACCTTGCAGGCCGGACAATCTATTACAATTTTCGATCTCCAGATGGTTAATGCCTCCGTCGGCTGGGGATTAGATAGCGACGGCCATATTGTGCGGACAACCGATGGGGGCCAGAGCTGGACGGACGTCACACCTCCAAACTCGCCTGCCGGTTTCAGTTCTGGCAACTGCTTCTTCCTGGATGCGCAGTCTGCCTGGACCGACGCCGAGGGCGTCCTGATGCATACCGTGGACGGCGGCAAGACCTGGACCCAACTCATCCAATCTCTGCCTAGTGCGTCTGGTGTTGTGGATAATTGGACGATGAGGTTTGTTAACGAAAAGGATGGCTGGATCGAATCCATGCTTCCCGGCGCGGGCTCTGCCAATGTCACTCTCTACGGAACGCATGACAGCGGCGCCACCTGGAACCAGATCATGTTCTCCGATTCTCCAGAAGCAACTTACCCGGGTTGGAATCCCGGCGATCTTGGCTTCTCCAACGAGGGTGGAGATCAGGTTTATTACGATCCCAGGCGTACGATCGTCGTCCATGGCGATCTCACCTTTGATCCGTCTGGCTCAGTGGTAGTCTCGCGCTCGACGGATTTGGGCACAACCTGGATAGATCAGACCCTCCCTCTTCCTGGCCCGGCGTTCGCTGGTGATAACGTGGGCCCCTTGCAGCCTGTGTTTTTTGATGAAAAAGATGGGCTTTTGCCATTTCAGATCATCAAATATAACCCCGATTTCTCGCACGCTTACGATGGACTTGCGGTCTACGTCACCCATGATGGAGGCCTGATCTGGATTCCCAACCTGACTGTCTTAGGAGATGTGGTGGGCACACACGATTCCGTCTTAAGCGATTTCGTTTCGATGCAGGACATTTTTGCAGCCTGTGGAGGCGATCTATGTGCCACTCACGACGGTGCGCACACCTGGCAGCCGTTGCATTCAAACCTGAATTTTGCTACCGATGTTACGGCAATTGACTTTGTCAGCCCGTCCATTGGCTGGGCTCTCGAAACCACAACAGATGGCAGCTCATCCACCTTATGGGAGACGAGCAACGGCGGGGCCACCTGGACACAACTTTCCCCAACCCTTCTTCCTTGAGCCAGCCTGTGAATATTTTTGTCACAAGAGAGAGGCAAGGAGACTCATCTGCTTCCCAGGTGGAAAAATGAATCTGGAAAGACCATTCGTAGAGACGTTTGTATGCTTTCGATAGAACCTTCTTGAGAGCGTTTTTATACAACCGGTGGCTGTCCTCCTGGATCTCGAGGCAATCCTCCAGGTCCAGACTTCCGACCTGGGCGGCTGAGAGTCCGGGCAGGACGCCCGGGGTCATAGAATGGCCGGATGGTATGGAACCTGTTCCACCCAGCGCCTCGATGTGCTGCTCCAAGGGGGAAGGAGTGCGGGAGATCCAGGATCATGCGGAATCTTCTCCGGTTGGCCAGCTGTTCGATCCTTCCTTGAGTGGTATGACAGTAGCATAGGCGCGTGCCCCAATCCATCCTTCAAGCGCAAGTTAGGCTTTATAAAATTTCCTCTAATTTTTTCGCTTCTACAACTGGCTCTTTACAGACGAAGCGTTCACAGACATATGCAGTGCCAACTCCCGCGACAAGCGGGCGGTCTTTCAATAAGCCTGGCGCATCTGGAGCGGGAGGATATTTTGAATAAGCGATGACCGTATTTGGTCGATAAGCTGCGCGTACGACATCCAGGAGCAACTTCATCTGTGCCGTGTCCGGGTTTCCAAGGATAGCTACCTGTCTGACTTTTCCGAACAAGAAATCCGCGGCGGAAAGCCAGAAGGCAAACGAGGCCGGGTATTTGGAGGCGAAAAGGGAAACCTGGTCCAGGCTGCGTTCGGCAAGTGCACGCAATTTTTCGTTTTCGGTGAATGCCGAAAGCTTTAGCAGCGCTGAAATGGCAAGCGCATTGCCTGAAGGAGTTGCATTATCTTGATGGTCTTTAGGGCGGACCAACACACGCTCCGCATTTTGTTCGGTGTCATAAAAGCCTCCGTGGGGATCTTCAAAATTCGCGATCATTTGGTCCGCCAGTTCACAGCCTGCCTGGAACCAGCGCGGGTTGAAGTCGGTCTGGTAAAGTTCGAGCAGACCAAGGATCATGCTGGCGTAATCTTCGAGGTAGACTTCCCTGCCGAGTTTTCCATTTCGCCATGCATGGCGAAGGCGGTGGTCCTTGGTTAGGGTGGATAGGATAAACTCTGCGTTGCGCGTAGCCATTTCTTGATATGAGGTATTTGGGAAATACCGCGCAGCCTGTGCTACCGCGGCCAGCATCAGGCCATTCCAGCCGGCCAGGATCTTGTCGTCGGTTTTTGGGCGAGGACGGGACGAACGCACCGCAAGCAGTCTGGAATGGCACTCGGCCAGTTGAATGGAGATCTGATCTCGCGTCAACTTGAACTGACTGGCGAGCGAGGCGTCATCCATGGCACGCTGGAGCACTGTCTTTCCTTCCCAGTTCCCGAATGGGGTAATGCCGTAAGCCGCAATAAAGAAATCTGCTTTGTCGCCTAAACTCTTACGGATCTCGTCGGGGTCCCAGACGTAGAACTTTCCCTCCTCGCCGTCTGAATCAGCATCCAGGCTGGAATAGAACCCGCCTTCGGGGGAAGTCATTTCCCGGGAGATAAAGTCAAGCGTTCCGGTCAGGACGGCTTGGAAGAAGTCGTCGTGAGTGACCTGCCAGGCATGCAGGTAAACCTGGGCAAGCTGGGCATTGTCGTAAAGCATTTTTTCGAAGTGCGGGACTCTCCAAAAGGGATCGGTCGAATAGCGCGCAAACCCACCGCCCACGACGTCGTACATTCCGCCGCGCGCCATGGCGTGCAGGGCATGGACGACAGGTTTGAGCGCAGTGTCGTCACCCTCCAGGGCACGGCGTATCAGGAATTCGAGCGCCATTGGATGCGGGAATTTGGGTGCCCCGCCCCAGCCCCCATATTCCCAATCGTAAGAGCGGACGAGTTCCTGTGCCGCAGCTTCGAGCAGGGAGGGGGTGAATTTGCTCTCGGCACTAACCGAGGAGTCCAGCTGCGCGAGGTGGGATGTGATCTCGGCGCCTGACCGGTCAATCTCCGCTCGCTGGGTCCTCCAGGCCTCTGCCAGGGCATTGAGCAAATCCCTGAAGCCAGGGATATCGCCATGACGGGTGGGTGGAAAATACGTGCCGCCGAAAAAGGGCTGCAGGGAGGGGGTCAAAAAGAGTGACATCGGCCATCCACCCTGGCCGGTAATAGCAACCACCACGGACATGAAGATTTGGTCCAGGTCCGGACGTTCTTCCCGGTCGACCTTGATGCTGATGAAATGTTCATTCAAAATCGCGGCAATTTCTGGGTCTTCGAAAGATTCATGGGCCATGACGTGGCACCAGTGACAGGCTGCATATCCAATGCTAAGAAAAATGGGTTTACCTTCGCTCCGCGCCTTGGTGAGCGCCTCTTCTCCCCATGGATACCAGTCTACTGGGTTAAGGCTGTGTTCCAGTAGATAAGGTGATAAAGCATTTGCCAGGTGATTGGGCATGAATGCCACTCCCTCATAATTTCCAGAGAATAATTGGACTATTCTACTCCAAAATGTTAATTTCCCCGTGATGCGCGGGTGCTAATCACCCAAATTTGAATTCCCGGGGTGACGGTTGATAATCGATCAGGAGCTCCAATCAGAACTCACTCAAACTCGATTTCGAGATTTTCATCCTCACCCCACTCTTCAAGCTTTTCGATCTGGATATCACTGAACAGCCCTTCCTGGCGGGTCGAAACACGATAGCGTTTAACCAGCTCAAGCAGGGCCAGGAAAGTCACTACGATTTCCAGCCGGGTTGGTTTTTCACCCAGCAGCTGCTTGAATGTCGCTTGGTGTTCCTCGCTCAGTTTGCGAGCAATCCACGCAATCTTTTCGCGGATGGTGATGCGCGGCGCGGAGATAACCGTTCCCAGAGCGGACTTTGCCTGTTCCTGCAGGAAAATGGTCCTGGCGGCCTCCATCAGGTCGACCAGGGTGATATCAGACAGGTCGAGGCGGGTTTCGACTTTCGGAGGCGGGGCGACGCGCAGGTAGGTGTGCAGGTGACGGGCCACGCGCTCGTCCAACCAGATGGCCATTTCCTTGAAGCGCTTGTAGAGGCGCAGCTGGCGGGCCAGTGCTTCACCCAGGTCTTCCTCGCCTGCTTCATGGATCGGGGCCCGTGGCAGCAGGGCTTCGGATTTTATTTGCAGCAGCTTCGCGGCGACAACCAGGAATGCGGATATTTCATCCGGGGGCACCTGGATCTGATGGATGTAGGCCAGGTACTGGTCAGTGACCTGGGCGAGGGCAACAGCAGTGATATCCAGCTCCGCGTGCTCGATGAGCTGCAGGAGCAGATCGAGCGGTCCTTCATATACGGGGATCTGGACCTTATAGTTTCCGGTCTGGTGGGTGGCGATTTTGAAATCCATGTGGGTTTCATTATACTCAGAAACCTCTTCCCTTTGGAGAAAACAGACAACTATGGGTATAATTCATTCATGTCCCCTTCCAAACTGACTCATCTGGATGAATCCGGGCATGTGCACATGGTCGATGTGGGTTCGAAAGCGGAAACCGAGCGCCTGGCTGTGGCAAGAGGGGAAGTTCTGATGAAGAAAGCTACTCTGGCCTTGATCCAGGCAGGTGCCCTGAAGAAAGGGGATGTTCTGACGGTTGCCCAGATCGCCGGGATCAGTGCAGCCAAACGAACCGCTGACCTGATCCCACTTGCCCATCCCCTCCCTCTGACCCATGTGGAAGTTGCCCTCGCCCTGGACGAGGCCCTTCCCGGCGTGATCATCACTGCTACCGCCAGGACCACAGCCAGGACTGGCGTTGAGATGGAAGCATTGACCGCTGTCTCGGTGGCCGCGCTGACGGTCTACGACATGGCTAAAGCAGTGGAGAAGACAATGAAAATCCAGAATATCCGCCTGGTCGAGAAACACGGCGGCCGGAGCGGCGATGTGGTCAATGAATAAACATTATCGGTAATCACCTGGAGTAAAGATGAATCGAGTAAGAGTGCTTCTCTTCGCTTCATTACGGGACCGTGCAGGCGGCAGGAAATTTATTGACCTGGAACTCTCCGCTGGGGCTACAGTCCTCGCCCTCAAGGACCAGGCTTCCCGCCAGATTCCGGCCTTGAAAGTCGCCATGCCAACTATTCTCGTGGCCGTCGATCATGAGTTTGCCGGCGAGGACACGGTCGTTCCTCCCGGTGCTGAAATCGCCATGTTTCCCCCGGTTTCAGGAGGTTGATTTTGAATCCTCCGACCGACCTGCCAACGATCTTGGCGATCACAGAAGAACAGCTCGATTTGAACGACCTGCTCGCCCGGATAATCCTGCCCACGACCGGGGCTGCGGCAGTTTTCAGCGGCATGGTCCGGGGGGAAACCCGTGCAGGCCATGGCAGCCCTCACAAGACGGTCTATCTGGAGTATGAGGCTTACCAGCAAATGGCTGAGACAAAAATGCGCCAGATTGCGGAGGAAATCCGCCAGAGATGGCCTACCGTGGAAGGCATCGCCATTGTCCAACGCCTCGGCCGGCTTTTACCGGGCACACCGACCGTGCTGATCGCGTGCACGGCGGCTCATCGGGATACCGGTGTCTTCGAAGCCGCGCGTTACGGGATCGACCGTCTTAAGGAGATCGTCCCGGTATGGAAAAAGGAAATATCACCGGAAGGCGAGGAATGGATTCAGGGTGAGTACGTCCCAAAACCTGGCGAGTGAGCCGGCATCTATGGATATCACCTGCACCAATTGTGGACGGCCGTACCCTCATGAGGGGCTGCCAGCCCGCTGTCCTGCTTGCAGCGGGATGTACGATTTTTCCTCTCCACCCAGGTTCGACCCGGTTCAGGTCGACCGCACCCAGCCCGGCATCTGGCGCTACCAGCACTCCTTCGCCCTGCCCGAAGAGGTCAAGCCAGTATCGCTCGGCGAAGGCAGCACGCCGCTCCTGTGGGCGGAAGCCTTGGGTCGGAAAGTTGCCTTCAAATGCGAGTATCTTAATCCGAGTGGTTCGTTCAAGGACCGCGGCTCGGCAGTCATCGCCGCGATGCTGATTGCCCGCGGAGCTGACCGGGCAGTTGAGGATTCATCCGGTAATGCCGGGGCATCTTTTGCGGCTTACGCTGCACGGGCGGGAATCCGGGCACGCATTTTCGTCCCGGAGACCGCCTCGGGGCCTAAGCGTCGCCAGATCGAATCCTACGGCGCAGAATTGGTCCCCATCCCCGGATCCCGTTCTGACGTCACCGATGCGGTCACCAAGGCTGTCCGCGGTAGGGTAGTTTACGCCAGCCACGCTGCACTGCCATTTAACCTTCCCGGGTACGCGACTGCTGCGTACGAAATCTTTGATCAGTTGGCCGGCCGGGTTCCCGGCACGGTCGTAGTCCCTGCCGGTCAAGGCGGGCTGCTGCTCGGGATATCTCGGGGGTTCGCGGCCCTCCGCCTGGCCGGCCAGGTGCAGTCTGTACCGAGAATAATTGGTGTCCAAGCCCGGGCTTGTGCTCCGCTGTGGGCAATATTCAGCGGAGGGAGAGAGGCCTTGAGCTTCGTAGCTGAAAACCGCACGCTGGCCGAAGGGGTCAGGGTGCGCTACCCCCTGCGCGGCGATGCAGTGCTGCATGCCGTGCAAACCAGCGGGGGGGTTATGCTCGCCGTGGACGAGCAGGACATCCTGCCTGGCAGGGATGCGCTGGCCCGCCTCGGCATGTATGTCGAACCGACTTCGGCGATTGTTTGGCCAGCTCTGGCCCAAATAATTGAAGATACCCCTGACCCGATCGTGATAATCCTGACCGGTTCGGGGTACAAGTACTCCCAAAATTAGGAATTAATGAGGGTACCATCATGAAAAATATTAAATCGTTCGGTGAGAAGCTGGCCAACAATCTCGAAAAAGTCATCATTGGCAAACGGGATGCTATCGATCTGATTGTGGTGGGATTATTGTGCCAGGGTCATATTTTGATCGAGGACGTGCCCGGGGTAGGCAAGACGATGCTGGCCCGCAGCCTGGCCCGCTCGATCGGTTGCAGTTTTAACCGCCTGCAGTTCACACCCGACATGCTTCCCAGCGATGTGACCGGCGTGTCTATTTACAATCAGGCGAAACGCACATTCGAATTCCATTCTGGCCCGATCTTCGCCCAGATTGTCCTGGTGGATGAGATCAACCGTGCCACTCCCAAGACTCAGGCCGCTCTTCTGGAAGCGATGGAGGAGCGGCAGGTTACTGTGGATGGGAAGACCCATCCATTGGACTCTCCATTCATGGTCCTGGCAACCCAAAACCCGATCGAATACGAGGGGACTTTCCCGCTTCCAGAAGCCCAGCTCGACCGCTTCCTGATGCGGGTGCGCCTGGGTTATCCGACTGTCTCTGAGGAGATCGAGATCTTCGAACGCCAGCAGATGCGTCACCCGATCGAGAGCCTCGAAGCAGTCGTCGAGGTCAAGGAACTCCTGGAAGCGATGGAAGCGATCAAAAAGGTTTATATATCCGCGGCGGTAAAAAAATACGTCCTCGACCTGGTCACCCACACCCGGGAGAATCAGGATGTCTACCTGGGCGTCAGCCCGCGTGGTTCGCTGACCCTGTTCCGCACCGGACAGGCAAAGGCTGCGATGGAAGGGCGGGATTTTGTCCTCCCCGACGATGTTAAAAAGCTGGCAGTCTCAGTGCTCGCACACCGGGTCATCGTCGCGCCTTCGGCGCGGCTGCGTGAATTAAGTGCTGAGCGCATCGTTCATGAAATTCTTGATAATACACCTGTCCCCGGTGGAGACTACGACGTATCTCGCAAGTCATGAAACGAGCCATTGCTCTCCGCTGGTCGTTGGCGGTTCTAATTTTAACTGGTATCCTGGGGTGGGTCGTCAGCGGCTCGACCTTGTATGCCCGTTTGCTTTACATTGCTGCGTTTCTCCTGCTTAGCAGCGCGGTCTGGGCGGCTTTCTCGTTGCGCGGCATCCATATCGACCGGGAGGCGCGCACTCTGCGCGCCAGCATGGGAGATGTATTCGAAGAGCGATTTACGATTGTTAACACCCGGTGGCCGGGTTGCCTGTGGTTGGAAGTGGTAAACCGGTCACCGCTGCCTTTGGCGGCCAGTCTGACCTCCAGTTCGCGGGTGTTAACAAACATCCATGCTCATCAGAAACGTTTTTATACTACGCGCGCCCTGCTCATGCGCCGTGGCGCATTCCAGCTTGGCCCAACGGAGATCAGCTCCGGGGACGTATTTGGAATTTTTTCCACGCATAAAAATCTGCCTGCCACACAGACCCTGGTTGTCCTGCCGATGACTTACCCAATCTCGACATTTCCTCCACCGCCAGGGATCCTACCCGGGGGCAAGACCATCCGGAAAAAATCCACGGACGTCACCCCGCATGCAGCTGGTGTACGGGAATATGTCCCAGGGGATCCGATGAAACGGATCCACTGGCCCACCACTGCCCATCGGGGAAGCTTCATGGTCAAGGAATTCGAACAGGATCCCCAAACGGATATCTGGTTGTTTCTGGATGCCCAACGGGAGGTCCATATCGTTCAGGGTGAATATCAGGCAGAACAACCCGACGAGAGCTGGTGGTTGCACCGCTTGAAAGCCAGCCTTCCGCGGGATACGTTCGAGTACGGGGTCAGTGCAACCGCCTCGCTGGCGCGTTTTTTTCTTTCCGAGCGCCTGGCGGTCGGGCTGGCTTGCGCAAGCGGAAGGTTGACCGTTGTTCCGGCGGAGCGCGGTGAACGGCAGGTGGGGAAGATACTTGAGACGCTGGCTTTCCTCCAGCCTTCAGGGTCGATGCCCCTCGAAAGCATGGTGGACATTCAGGCCAAGCTGCTCCCGTTGGGTAGTGGGGTGATCCTGGTGACCCCGTCCACTCGTCTGGAGCTGTTGCTGGCAGTGGAAAACCTCCAGCGGCGGAACCTGCGGCCGATCGTGATCCTGATTAAAGCCGATACATTCGGCCCGGCAGCCGCCGGCGAAATATTGATGAATGCTTTGCTCACCCACAACGTCCCGGTGTGCTCGATCTCATACGGGGACGATCTGGGCGCAGAGCTGGTTCTGGCAGCGGTGTATTTCAGCCAGTCTTATTCTGCTATTTCCCTTTTTTCAAAACCTTAATCATGGCGCATTTTTTCACCCTCGATCTCTTTTTCCAGAACCGCCACGGGGAAATCGCAGCCTACCTTGTCCCATATTCTGGAGGAGCAGTCCTGGTCGACTCCGGAGCCGGGTCAACCCTCGAGAACCTGCGCTCTGGTCTGAGGCGGTTTGGGTTTGAGGAAGAGGACATTACCCATGTCCTGCTGACCCATATCCATCTCGACCATGCCGGGGCAGCCGGCTTTTTTGCTGAGCAGGGGGCAAAGGTCATCGTCCATCCGCGGGGAGCACCGCACCTGCTTAATCCTGAAAAACTCCTCGCGAGCGCCAGGCGGATCTACGCCGAACACATGGACGCCCTGTGGGGGCGATTCTGGTCGGTGCCGGACGCAAATCTGATTGAGGTCCAGGACGGCGCGGAAATTTCCATCGGCGAACTGCGTTTCACCGCTTTACATACTCCCGGCCATGCTGAGCATCATGTTGCCTATATATTCGAGGATACCTGCTTTACCGGTGATGTGGGTGGAATCCGGTTTCCGGGACCCTTGTTCGTTGCTCTGCCGTTCGTTCCTCCGGAGACCCACCTCGGAAAGTGGCGGGATAGCTTAAGGCGGCTGCAGCAGGTTGGTTTTTCCTGCATCGCGCCCACTCATTTCGGCCCATTTGGCCAGGTGGATGCGCATCTGGCTATGGCGGTAAGGCTGCTCGATGAGCTCGAAATCTGGCTGGAACAGACCATGTCTTCCTCCCCGCAGGTCGAAGTCTTGCGCGAGAAGTATGCATCCTGGCTGTACAGCCGGGGAATTGCGTTGGGAATCTCCGAGGAGGTCATGACTTATTACGAGGCGGCGTCCACGGTGCAGATGGCTGCCGAAGGGTTGTTTCGCTACTGGCATAAAGTCCGCCTGGCTTCATAGGTGATTATTTTTACAAAATAAACGGCTGGTTTGCCCTTGACGGAAGTCCGAACGCGTTCGATACTTATTATCGAGGAGAGAATTTAATGAAACATTTCTTGGATATCTCTGACCATACCCCGGAAGAGCTGCAGGACCTGCTCGATCTGGCAATTCGGCTGAAAAAGGAGTATTTCAAGCAGGGCAACCCGCCGCTGTTCAAAGGCAAAGTTCTCGGCATGGTTTTCCAGAAACCCAGCCTGCGGACACGGGTCTCGTTCGACATGGCCATGCGGCATATGGGCGGAGATGCCTTGTATCTATCCCCCAGCGAAATTGGTTTGGGCCAACGCGAATCCATCGCGGATGTCTCCCGGGTTCTTTCCGGATATATCCAGGCGATCATGGCGCGTGTGTTTGCCCATGCCCACGTTTTGGAGCTGGCAAAATGGGCGTCTGTTCCGGTCATCAACGGTCTGAGCGACTACAGCCACCCCTGCCAGGCCATGGCGGATGCCCTGACGATCGAAGAGAAATTCGGCAGACCCAAAGGCCTGAATATCGCCTATGTCGGTGACGGAAACAATGTTGCTGTTTCACTGATGCAGATTTCCACCAAGCTCGGCTGGAACTTTACCATCGCCAGCCCCCAGGGATACGAGCTGCCAGCCACATCGGTCGAAGATGCCCGGAAAGTCGCTGCAGAAACCGGCTCTCGGCTGACATTCCTGGGCGACCCCCATGAGGCGGTCCGCGCGGCGCAAGTCATCTACACTGACACCTGGACCAGCATGGGCCAGGAGGATGAGACCGCAAAGCGCGAGAATATATTCCCGCCTTACCAGGTCAATGCGAAGCTCGTTGCGGAGGCCGACAAAGACGTTATCGTGATGCACTGCCTGCCTGCCCACCGCAATCAGGAGCTCACCGATGACGTGGCGGATGGGCCCCATTCGGTAATCTTTGCCCAGGCGCACAACCGCCTGCACGCACAGAAAGCCATTCTGGCTCGCTTATTTGATGTTGCCTGACACATAAACGAGGTCTATGAACACCCGACAATTTATCGATTTGGAAGAAAAATATGGGGCGCATAATTATCATCCCCTGGACGTGGTCCTGACGCGTGGCGAGGGGGTCTGGGTCTATGATGTGGAGGGAAAAAAATACCTGGATTGCCTTTCCTCGTACTCCGCGCTGAACCAGGGCCACGTCCATCCGAAAATCCTGGCAGCCTTCCAGGAGCAGGCGGCCCGTCTGACCCTGACCTCGCGCGCATTCCGCAACGACCAGCTTCCCCTCTTTTGCCAGGAGCTGTCCGAGCTGACTGGCTATGAGATGTCCTTGCAGATGAACAGCGGGGTGGAAGCAGTCGAGACAGCCATCAAGCTGGCGCGCAAATGGGCCTACCAGGTCAAGAAAATCCCTCGCCATCAAGCTGAGATCATCACCTGCTCCGGCAACTTCCATGGGCGCACGGTGACGGCGGTATCCGTTTCCACAGAACCGCTCTATCGGGACGACTTTGGTCCCTTCACGCCGGGTTTCAAGACTGTCCCCTATGGGATTTACGACGCGATTGAAAAAGCGATTAACGCAAACACCGCCGCTGTTCTCCTGGAACCGATTCAGGGTGAAGGCGGCGTGATTGTCCCGCCGTCCGGTTATCTTCGCAAGGTGGCAGACCTGTGCCGAAGGAAAAATGTCCTTTTCATAGCCGACGAGATCCAAACCGGGCTGGGTCGCACCGGGAAGTTATTCGCCTGCCAGCATGAAGATGTCCGGCCGGATATCACCATCATTGGGAAGGCGCTGGGCGGTGGTTTTTATCCAATCTCGGCGGTACTTGCGGATGCCTCCCTGCTGGGCTTGTTCAAGGCTGGCGAACACGGCTCGACCTTTGGTGGAAACCCGTTGGCGGCTGCGGTAGGTCGGGCCGCCTTGCGGGTAATTGTCGAGGAAAAGCTAACCGAGCGGTCCGCAGAACTGGGGGAGTACTTCTTGGAGCAGCTAAGCGAAATCCCCAGCCCGCATGTTAAGGAAGTGCGCGGCAAGGGACTGTTGATCGGAGTTGAGATGAAGGAAAGTGCTGGCGGGGCACGACGGTTTTGTGAAGCATTGAAAGATCGTGGCATCCTGGCCAAGGAGACACATGAGAGAGTCATCCGTTTCGCGCCTCCGCTGGTGATCGATAAATCGACCATCGATTGGGCATTGCCCCGCATCCGTGAAATATTAAACCTCCCTTGACCCGCCTTTATCCGGCTGAACCTTTTTTCAGGAAGTTAGGTGGTTTGTAGCGAGGTGAAAATGAACATAGGAATTCCCAAGGAACGGCGTCCATTTGAGTATCGCGTCGGGCTTTCCCCTGCTGCCGTGGAAATCCTGCACCAGCACGGGCACACGATATTCGTCGAGCATGAGGCAGGGCTGGGAGCGGGTTTCAGCGACCAGGAGTACGACCAGGCCGGCGCGACCATTGTCTACTCCACCGAGGAAGTCTTCGGGCGGGTCGAGCTGTTGCTGAAGGTAGCCCGACCGACCAGCGGTGAGATCGAGCAGCTTCTGCCCGGCTCGACGATCATGGGGCTGCTCCATCTGGCTTCTGCTCGCCAGAGTAAGATCGATGTCCTGCTGAACAACAACATCACCGCCATTGCCTACGAGCAAATCAAAGATGTGGACGGAAGCCTGCCGGTGCTGCGCCCGTTCAGCCAGATCGGTGGAGCCATGGCTGCCGACGTGGCAGCTCGATTGCTGCAAAGCGACCAGGGCGGGAGGGGTATCCTGCTGGGTGGTATCCCCGGCGTCCCGCCCTCTGAGGTGGGTATTCTCGGCGCGGGGACAGTTGGGACCTACGCCGCACGCGCCTTTACCGGCATGGGGGCGCACGTCACTGTATTGGATAAGGATATCAACGCCCTCCAGAAGCTCAGCCAGTGGAACCAGGCCGTGGTAACCATGCCATCCACCAACCGAAATGTCGAGCGGGTATGTGAGTATGTCGATGTCCTCGTAGGGGCGGTGCTGGTCTCGGGATCACGTGCTCCAGTGCTCGTCTCACGTGAAATGGTGCGGAAGATGAAGCCGCGTTCGGTGATCATCGACATCAGCATTGACGAAGGCGGCTGTGTCGAAACCTCCCGTCCGACCACCCATGATCACTCCACCTACGTTGACGAAGGTGTCGTACACTACTGCGTCCCGAATATGCCGGGAGTGGTGGCACGCACCGCAACGTACGGTTTCGTGAATGCGGCGCTTGCTTATATTCTAGAGATCGCCAATCAGGGGGCGGACCAGGTAATTACCAAGAACCCGGCGATCGAAGCCGCGGTCAATACCCACCACGGCGAGCTTCGCCACCTGACCCGCCTGGCGAAATAGGAGGAGTTATGGATTGGAATGCAATCTATCAGTCCCGGGTGACCAATGCGGAAGAAGCGGTCAAAGCCATCAAATCCGGAAATCGCGTCTTTATGACCGGCAATGTTTCTGTCCCGCAAAAACTTCTGGCTGCACTCGTCGCTTATGCCCCCAAACTTAAAAATGTCGAAATTTGCCAGGCGTTATCTGTCGGCCCGGCGGATTATGTCAAACCGGATATGGAAGGACACCTGCGCGTGAATACGCTGTTCATCAGCGCCAATGTACGCGCTGCCGTCCAGGAAGGTCGGGCGGATTTCACCCCGGTGCTCCTTTCTGAATTTCCCCTTCTGTTTAAAAATAAAATATTGCCCGTGGATGTTGCTTTAATCCACGTCTCTTTGCCTGATGAACACGGCTTCTGCAGCCTGGGGGTCGAGGTCGGCCTGACCAAGTCGCCGGCCGAATCGGCCAAAATCATCATTGCGGAGGTCAACGAGAAGATGCCGCGCACGCTTGGCGATTCCTTCATCCATGTCAGCCGCCTTACGCACATCGTGCCGGTCAACTACCCGATCACTGAAATGCCAATGTCGGGCGGCGAGCCAGACCCGGTCATCGAACGCCTGGCAGGGTACGTGGCCGACTTGATCCCGGATGGCGCAACCATGCAACTCGGAATCGGTGAAATCCCGGATGCGGTTTTGAAATACCTGTTTAACAAAAAGGACCTGGGAGTCCATTCCGAGATGATCTCCGACGGGGTGATCGACCTGGTCGAGGCTGGCGTGGTGACGAACGCTCGTAAGACTCTGCATCCGGGCAAGATTGTGATCGGCTTTATTCTAGGCTCACAGCGCTTGTACAGCTGGGTGCACGATAACCCCCTATGCGAGTTCCACCGCACGGAATATGTCAACGATCCGTTTGTCATTGCCCAGAATGAGCGCATGGTCGCTATCAATTCAGCCATTGAGGTAGACCTGACCGGTCAAGTCTGTGCGGACAGCATTGGCCCCAAGTTCTTCAGCGGCGTCGGCGGCCAGCTGGATTTCATTTACGGGGCCTCACGGGCAAAAGACGGTGTGCCGATCATCGCCATGCCCAGTGTGATCCAAAAAAAGGACGGCACCCTGATCAGCAAGATCGTGCCTATGTTGAAACAAGGCGCCGGGGTGGTCACGGGAAGGAACCAGGTCCACTATGTCGTCACCGAATACGGGGTGGCCGACCTGTACGGCAAATCCGTCCGCCAGCGGGTCAAGGCACTGGTCGACATTGCCCATCCTGATTTCCGCGCCGACCTGGAGAAACAGGCTTTGGACCTGTGCTGGACCTGTTGATTCTGGGCGCAACTCGAAGACCCCCGGATGAGCCATCTTCCAGCCCTGGCAGGTATAATTAATCAATGAACCGAAAAGTTAAAATCATCGCCACAATCGGACCGGCCAGCCAGGACGAGGCCGTTCTCGAGCGTCTTATTCTGGCCGGGATGAATGTCGCCCGGCTTAATTTTTCCCATGGCACCCATGACGAACACGCGGCCACTGCGCTCCGCCTGCGCTCTGTTTCGAAGCGCCTCGACCGGCCGCTGGCGATCCTGCAGGATTTGCAGGGACCGAAGATCCGCGTCGGCGCATTGGAATCCCCGGTCATGTTGATGACCGGTCAGGAAGTGCTTCTCTACCCGCAGGAGAGGCAAAAAAGCCCCTCGGATGATCGCTGCTGGATCCCGGTTGATTTCCCGGAGTTATTCGACAGCGTCACCGAGGGTAACCGGATACTGATGGACGATGGTCGCCTTGAGCTGACCGTGCTGAAAAATGAAAAGCAGCTCGTGCTCGCGCAGGTAAAGATCGGCGGCAGGCTATCTTCCCATAAGGGGATTAATCTGCCCGGAGTTCGGCTGGATATCCCCAATTTCACAGAAAAGGATGCTGCAGACCTGGCGTTTGGATTATCCCAGGGTATGGACCTGGTGGCGACCTCTTTTGTCCGAACGGCCCAGGACGTGCAGCAGGTGCACGATGCAATTAAATGCAAGGTGCCCACGAATTGCCCTCTGGTGATTGCCAAACTCGAACGCCCGGAAGCTCTAGATAATCTTGAGGGGATTCTGCGGGTTGCGGATGGGGTGATGGTGGCGCGCGGCGACCTGGGAGTCGAGATGGCCCCGGAGGACGTACCCGGGGCACAGAAACGCATCATCCAGGCTGCCAATCTGCGCGGAAGGCTGGTCATCACTGCCACTCAGATGCTCGAGTCGATGATCCATAATCCGCTTCCGACGCGTGCCGAGGCGTCGGATGTGGCCAATGCCGTATTTGATGGTACCGATGGGGTGATGCTCTCCGCCGAGACTGCCGCAGGGGATTATCCTGTCGAGAGTGTGGAAATGATGAACCGCATCGTGCTGCAGGCTGAGGCGGATTTTGGGAAATGGGGGCATGGGCAGGTGATGGAAGCCTCGGACACGCATGATGATGCCATGGCGCTCGCAGAGGCGGCGCGCGAGCTCGCCCACGACCTGGACGTAGCAGCAGTGGCGGTCTTTACCCGCACCGGGCGGTCGGCGGTCCTCATGTCAAAAGCTCGACCGGCGGTGCCAATCCTGGCCTTCACCCCGGAAGAAAGCACCTACCATCGGCTTGCTCTGGTCTGGGGTGTCACCCCGTATATTGTCCCCTTCGCTGACACGGTAGAGGAAATGATCGGGCATGTCGAGACAGCGTTAAAAGCATCCGGGACAGTCCAGCCCGGCCAGCAGGTGGTGTTGGTGGCGGGCTACCCGCTGAAGGAAATCCGTCCGCCCAATATGGCATTATTGCATACGGTACGATAAAATGCCGCAGGGCTTTTGCGTCTCGGTTGTACTCCTGGAGCGTAACGCTTTCGGTTCCGGCAAACTCAGACCTGTCCGCACGCGGTAAGGTGGCAGAGGAGGGTTGTGTTGGCAAGCAATCCCTTGCAGGATTGGTTGCCGTTTCTGTAAATAAAAATTGCTGGAGGGTTCGTTGAACAATTCGCGGCGAACGAGGCACAACTGGCTATGGCGAGGAGGGGGGTATGTTTTTTGATTCGATTGTTTTTGTGTCTTTTTTTCTCCCGGTTATCATCTTCATTTATTTTCTCGCCGATCCCAAAATTCGAAACCTGGTGATCCTGATCGCCAGTGTGACGTTTTTTGCCTGGAATCAGGCCTACTATCTTGTTTTAATGGTGGTGATGGTCCTTGGGAACTATGTTCTTGGACAGGCACTGGAAGCTTCCTACAATCAGCCGAAAAAAAAGCGGGCAGTGCTATTGCTCGGCTGTGGATTAAATTTGATTCTGCTGGTATTTTTCAAGATCCTGGCTGCCTATGGGGTGCGCTGGTTGCCAGCGTGGCTGCCCGCTGGCTTGACCAGTATCTTGAACCAGTATGGAATGCCATTGGGTTTGTCTTACCTTGTTTTTCAAATGATTTCATACCTGATCGATGTTTCGAAGGGAATCTGCAGTGGTGAAAAAAGTTTATCGACTTTTACCTTGTATGTGATGTTGTTTCCCAAAATAATGGTGGGGCCAATCGTACGTTACCGGGATATATCCACACAGCTTATAGAACGTGAAATCAACAGCCGGGATGCAGCGAATGGCGCCCGGCGTTTTATCCAGGGTTTAGCCAAAAAAACCCTAATCGCCGATACCATTGCTGCCACGATCAATCCTGCCTTTAATCTTGCCAGCCCCAATTTCCCTCCATGGTCTGCCTGGTTCATGCTCCTTGGTTATGCTTTGCAGCTTTATTTTGACTTTTCAGGGTATACCGACATGGCCATCGGGCTTGGCCAGATTCTTGGTTTTCATTTTATGGAGAATTTCAATTACCCTTATATATCAAGGAGCATCGCAGAGTTTTGGAGACGTTGGCACATCTCGCTCTCCACTTGGTTCCGCGAGTATGTTTTTTACCCGTTGGAGCGTACGCGGCGAAAAGTAAAATTTTTGCTTCAGCCAATCAATATTGTGATCGTATTCTTGCTCACGGGTTTGTGGCATGGGCTCACCATCAATTTCCTCCTCTGGGGGGCAGTGCATGGGCTGGCCTTGGCCTTGGAGTTAACCCGGGTGGGTCAATGGTTGAAAAAAGCGTGGGCACCGATTCAGCATTTTTACGCGCTCACCGTAATCCTGATCGGCTGTGTGTTTTTTCGAACGGCAACCCTGGCGTATGCCTTTGAATTTTTTGCGCGCCTTTTGGGATCGACAAAAGGGATCACCCCGCTCCCCATTATTACTACTTATCCTTTTCCGATCATTGATCACTCGGTCTGGCTGGCGATCATTCTGGGAATCCTCTTTTCAATGCCGGTCCTCCCTGCACTGCAAAAATTTTGGCGCCGGCTCAAGGAGAAACATTTTAAGATGTATTCAATGGTGCGCGTCGGATCGGATATGCTCCTCTTTGGCCTGCTGATCTTTTCGATTGCGGCAATTCTGTCCAGGACGAGCGTGCCAACCAGTGTTTATGTGAAGTTTTAATCAGGCGTTTGGAGTCCGCCATGGCGCATCCAGTGATCGAGGATAAGAATATTCGTCCCACGCTTAATTCCAATCATTACCATCGGCTGTTCATGGTGGTCTTTGTTTTGGTGGCTTTATGTCCTCTGCTCAAATTTCCGCGGAAAGTTATCGAAAATAAACCCTTGGTGGGGAACGATTGGCTCCAAGAAATCTATGCCAGTGTTCGCTACGCCCTGGGGGATAGGGTATTCGATGTTGCTCTCCTGGGAAAAAATAATTGGCTGAGCTATACCGCCGAAAACAGCCTGGATGATTACCAGAATACCAGACCCTTCTCTCAACAGGATCTGGCAGATATCCAGCGAAAATTAGATCGGCTGAATGCCCTCCTGAGATCGAAAGGGATTAAGCTGATCGTGGTCATCCCCCCGAATAAAAACACGATCTATCCCGAGTATATGGCGCCTCAGGTTCCAATCCTGGGAAAGCAATCTCGATTGGATCAATTATTAAATTATGAAAAAACCCATGGGGAATTTAAAATCATGGACCTGCGCCCGGCTCTTTTACAAGCTCGAAGTGAGCATCAGCTCTACTATGCTCACGATGCTCATTGGAATCCGTTCGGGGCATTCGTTGCATACCGGGAAATTATGTCTGAGCTGCAAATAGATTTCCCGAGCATTCAGGCGCATACGCTGAACGACTTTAATGTCGTTCCCGGATCTGAACCCGAAGATTTAATTTATGCAGATTATCTTGATTTTGTGATTCGCTCGGATCTATTTTCGCTTGATCCGAAGTTTCCTCGAGATGTGACCATGCAACTCTGGATGGACGGGTCCAATGACCCTTCATTTTATAATACGATCTCGATGTCCAATATCACGACGACGAAACCGGATAAAACCCTGCCTCGCCTGCTCATGTTTCGGGATTCTTATGCTGATATCTTGATCCCGTTCCTTTCCGATCAATTCAGCCGGGCAGTTTACCTTTGGGCATTTCCTGAAAATGAAACTTATTATGCTTCCGAAGCGCCGGATGTTGTGATCATCGAATATACCGAGAGATATTTATCCTATCTCTTAACAATCCCTGGCTAGGGCAGGCAATCTCCAGGGGGAACCTCAAGACTCACTCGGTCAAACTATGAGACCGTCTATTGCAGCTTCGTATACAATCTCATATCTTATTTTTTCTTTCTCATTGATCAACACAACCCACGATGGGTTGAAGGCTGACCCTTAGTCATTATGACCCGGCCTGGTCTGCCGCAGGTTTTTTATCTTCCCCCGCCGCTTTTTTGATTCTACCCGTCTGGCTTTGGCGGCTTTGCTCGGCCTGGTTGCCCAGCGGGGCTTCGGTTCCACCAGTGATTTCCGGATCAAATCGCATAGTCTTTGGATCGCGTCCGTCTTGTTCTGTTCCTGAGTTCGGTATCGTCTTGCCTCGATGACCAGGATCCCATCCTGTGTCAGGCGCCGGCCGGTCAGTTTCTTCAACCGGATCATCGTCTCCGGCGGCAGGGCAAGGGAGTGGTGCACGTCGAAGCGCAGCTGGACCGCAGTTGCCACCTTATTGACATTCTGTCCACCCGGGCCGGATGCGTGGATGAATTCGAAGGTGAATGCTTTTTCGTCGATCGATACAGATGGGGTAATCTGGATCATGGAGTTGATATCATCCCATCTTATTTGGGCGACTGGCGAGTTGGATGGGCCGGGGAGCCGGGAGCCTGGTTGGCACCGGGGTAGTTCAATGGGCAGGGTCTCTTGGCTCGCGAGGGATTGGAATGTAGGAATACTCGCAAAGGAGTGCCAATGCACCTTCCTCTTGCCACAATCCTTGGATAGAAAACTCCAATCGTCCGGGTTATTTTTCCCTCGGATATTGGGGGAGAATATTCTCCAAAACGGACTTGACGACGCTCCCCAACTCATCGACGGTCAGTGGACGCCGTAAGGCGAGTTCCAATACATTGGTGCCCGGAACGAAATTATTCTGCGGCAGATCCTGGGCAGAGATGATGATGATCGGCAATTTGTCTGCGCCTGGACAGGTGCGCATTTGGTTGAGCCAATCCCACCCATGCATATCGGGCAGTTCCAGGTCAAGCAGGACCGCGTCCACAGCATTTTTTTGCAGGACCTCGAATCCTTCCGCCCCACTGAAAGCCGCTATCAAATTGTACCCATTGGATGCCTCGGTCTCACTAACCGCCCGGAAAGACTGCTGGACAAAACGGATCATCGCCGGGTCATCATCGATGACTAGCAGGTTGTGGACTTGCGGTCCGAGAGATTGAATTGCTTGTAATAATGCCTGACGCGAGACAGGTTTGACCAGGTGTGCACGCAGATTCTCCATCTGGGATATAGGGCGGGAGAGATTGAACTTCACCACGGGCAGGTCATACGGAAATCTTTCGGGATTTGTCATGCCTGCATCTGAGGTGGCGAGTACTGCGCGTGGGAATAATTCCCGGGTTCGATCCCTGGCCTGCTCCATATTTGCGACTGCCTGTACGGCATATCCATTCAGCGTGTGCTGAATGATTTCAGCATCTCCGGGATTGGGGGTAACTAAAAGGATCAGGGGATTATTCCTTGAGACCGGCTGAGAGGGAACGGGGCTGCCCGAAGAAATATCGACAATGATTGGATCGAACGGGATGGTAAAGTTGAAACGCGTTCCCTGGCCAAGCGTACTTTCCACCTCCAATTCACCCCCATGCAGCTCGACGAACTGGCGGCTGATAAAAAGCCCTAATCCTGTTCCTGTATGCCGACGCCAATTTTCATCCCCCACCTGGCGAAATTCCTCGAATACTTTGGGGAGGTCATCCGGCGCGATCCCCATGCCGGTATCGGTAACACTGATCAGTAGGTGGGTCTCCTTTTTTTCCACCTTCAGGGTGACGCCTCCCTGATCCGTGTAGCGCAGCCCATTATTGAGCAAGTTAAGCAGCACCTGGCGGACACGCGTGGTATCGACGAAAACCGGGGGAAGTTCAGGCGGCAGTTCGATCGACAAGGCGAGGTTTTTCTTCTCGAAAGCACTGCTCAGCATATCCCGTACGTCCAGCACGATCTGCTCGATCTGCGTCTTTTCCCTGTAGAGGGACATCTGGCCGGCATCAATTTTACCCATATCCAGAATATCATTGATCAGCCGCATCAGATGCTTACTCGAGTTATAGATTTCCTGGACATCGTCGTACAATCCTGCCGGCCACGCTTGAAGGGGCGCGTAGGTCTCCGGCGCATTGACCATCAGGTCGCTGAAACCAATAATAAAGTTAAGCGGACTGCGCAGTTCGTGACTGACTGCGAGCATGAAACGATTGCGGTTTTCGCGCGCTTCTTCGGCTCGTGCGCGCGCGAAATTCAACATTTCATTCGAGCGTTCGAGCTGATAATTGACCTGGTTGCGATCCTTCAAAATCCGGGCAATTTCCGTCTGGTGCTCCTGGGCTTCCTTCAAAAGCCGGCGGGCTTCACCATAATGATATGAGGCGGCGTCGAGTACATTGAGCAGGTTGCTGGACAGGCTCCAACTGAAAATGGCGACGGCCACGCTGCCGAGAAAAATGATTCCGCTGTACACCGCCGGGATGTGGCCTGTGAGGATCATGATATTGGAGATTGCCACGACCAGGAGAATTGTTACTGCGGTACCCGGCACACCTACGGTGACCAGCGTTATCAAGGGGAGGATAATCAACAATAAAATGATTTCAGCCTGATTAAAAATAAAAAACGCCAGCACCACTCCGCCGGTCAGACCGATTATCCAAAGCCCTTGTGCCAGCAGATACCGATGCTCCATCAGCAGCAGGGACAGGATTACCAGGGTGAACATATACATTGAGATCCCCCAGATGCGGGGAATGAAGATTTGGGGATATCCAAGAGTGGCGATCACATGTCCGGTCAGGTACAATCCACCAATTGTGTAAATCAGTTTCTGCCCGGTGGAACGCATCAGGTCATACAGCTCTGAATCTGTATTGGAGGTCACTAACCAATTCATATTAACTCCTAAATCAAGCCTAACCGAACCAGGGCGTCGAGCAAATCCTTTTGAATGATCGGCTTTTTCAGGAAGTCCACCGCCCCCAGGGAACGGGCCAGTTCTGGTTCCCCCCAGGCGGAACAAATAATAACTGGGATATTCTTCGTCAGCGGATCCAGGAGGAGCGTCTGCAGGACTTCCCAGCCGTCGATGTGGGGCATCATCACATCCAGGATAATCAAACCAGGCTGGGTTATTTTTGCAGTTGCCAGTCCCTGGGAAGGATCGGTGATGCCGATCACATCCAGGTTGGCGCGGCTCAGGTATCGCCGGAACATTTTCTGTGCGGCCACATGATCGTCTATGACGAGCAGCGTCCTGCGTTGGGAGGTGGCAAAAACGAGGCGTATCTCCGCCTCTCCGGAATGATCCTTGGGAGGATAGAATTCATCCACCCTGGCTGGCAGCCTCTGGCTGAGGCGGCGGGCAAAATCGAGTGAGTCCTGCTCATCGCTCTGGATAGCCAGCCATTGTTCATCCGCATCAAAGAGAATGTTCAGCGACATGGTCCGGCCAACTTCTGTCTGCAGGGTGATCTCGGATTGCCCGCGCAGATGAAGTACGTAGTTCAATAAACTCAAAAGAATCTGCCTGAGCAGGATACGGTCGGTCAATACCGGCAGCGGGGAGGCGGAAAGGGCGAGTTTTAATTGGACATTTTCAATTTCCAGGCGAGGCTGGATAAGCTTTATAACTCCGCCAATCACTTCGTTCAGGTCCAATTTTTCTACATGCAGCTCAAAGGCGCCTTGATCCTCGAACAGATCGACCGCCTCTTCCCGGCCGGAAGAGGCAACCGGTTGGAAATATTTTTGCCAGACGCGTGTGCTGAGCGTCTGCAGGGCACGGCTGTGGTCCCGACGAAATTGCCGGTCGCCGATGAACAGGGAGGCAGCAATCTCGTGAGGGCTCTGCCCTTCCACATAGCGCTTTTGCAGGATCAGGTAAGGCCGCCACTCCGGGGATTGGACCAGGATTTCTTTCCCTTCCGGGCGTAATGCTGCTATTTCCTTCTGGATCATGGATTGCACGGCTTCCGCCCGCCGCGTGGATTTGCCCACTTCCACCGGAAAAGAGGCGGTCAAGGGGTGTGTCTCGACCGCAATCCGGTCATACAGGCGGGAGATCAGGTCTTTAAAAAGGCTGATAAAAGTTTGTCGTTCCATGTCCGGTGGATGTCCACTGCTTGTCCATATAGGAATTGATTTGAGATTGTCTCTCGAATATACTTATTTTAATCGCTATCGCTCACCTTGGCGCGATGTTTTGTTAATTCCCCAAAACCTAAAAGGAGGTGTAAGATTTGAATAGATACTTACTTCAGTTTATTTTCTTAATCCACCCTAAACCTTTCTAAATCAAGGAGAAGAGAATGTCCTCTAAAAAGTTAACTTTCGGTTTGCTGACCATCTTTATTGCAGCAACCCTTGTCCTGTCCGCCTGTGCAACGGCCACTCCGACTGCTGCACCGGTACCCACACAGGCTCCTGCTGCACAACCCACCGCTGTACCCCCGACCACCGCACCCACCACCGTTGCCCAAACCCAGGTTGAGATTTTCTCCTGGTGGGTCGGCCCCGGTGAGGCTGATGGCTTGGCAGCCATGATCAAGCTCTTCGATGCTCAGTATCCTCAATTCACCATTGTCAATGCTGCCGTAGCCGGCGGTGCCGGTACAAACGCGAAGGCAGTTCTCGCCACCCGTCTGCAGGCTGGCGACCCGCCCGATTCCTGGCAGGCCCATGCTGGTCAGGAGACAATCGCGAACTACGTCGCGGCCGGTCAGGTCAAACCGC
Organism: uncultured Chloroflexia bacterium; assembly: GCA_963753465.1. GTDB lineage: Bacteria > Chloroflexota > Anaerolineae > Anaerolineales > Villigracilaceae > UBA877. Next base: position 699,640 of record CAVWCJ010000005.1, on the reverse strand, counting down.
TGGATGATTTCTATAATTCAACCGGGTTTGCAAGTGTCCTGCCCAAGACCCTCATCCCGTTGATCTCCAAAGACGGCCATCCCTACAGCGTCCCGGTGAACATCCACCGCTCTAACGTCATGTGGTACAACCCCAAAGTCCTGGCAGCTGCAAATGTCACTATCCCAAGTGGCGGATTTGCTTCCTGGGCTGACTTCTTCGCCGCCTGCGACAAGATCAAAGCCGCTGGCAAGACCTGCCTCTCGCTTGGTCCTGAAGGCTTTACCGCCATGCACCTGTTCGAGAATGTTATGATCGGCACCATCGGCGCGGCAAAGTGGAGCGGCCTGTGGACCACCCCGCCCACCACCGATTGGGCTGGTGCGGATGTCAAGGCGGGCATTGCCAACTATACCAAGGCACTGAGCTACACCAACAGCGATGCTTCAACCCTGTCCGACTGGCAGCCTGCCTCCAAGCTGGTGGCTGATGGCGACGCCGCCTTCAACATCATGGGCGACTGGGCTTACGGTTACTTCGCCAATGCGGCTCCGAACGGCCTCGCGCTGACCCCGCACACTGACTTCGACTGGACTCCTACGCCTGGCACTCAGGGCATCTTTGTTTTCCTGTCCGACAGCTTCGTACTGCCGGTGGGTAACAAGAACCCCGCCGGGACGATGGCATGGCTGACGATCGCCGCTTCAAAGGCTGGTCAGGAAGCCTTCAACCCGCTCAAGGGTTCCATCTGCTCCCGCACCGACTGCGATCCTTCGAAGTTCAGTGAGTACTCCCAGGGTGCAATGAAAGATTGGCTTGCCGACACAGTGGTAGGCAGCCTGACCCATGGCGTGGTCGCTGCACCTGCCTGGATGACCAAGATCGATACGGCATTGAAACTGTTCCTGGCCGATACGACCAAGGGAGCTGATTTCCAGACAGCACTGGCTGCTGCCTGCAAGTCTGATGGCACCTGCCAGTAATCTCCCTAGTAATATGTAAGGTATACGAATGGGCGGCTCTAACCGAGCCGCCCATTCTGAAAGTGAGAATGCCGATGATCCGGAAGTTTGAGCTCCAGGTGCCGAAACTCATTCTGGCCGTTGCGATGGTGGCCCTGGGCTTGTCCACCATTTATCCTCTGACAAAAACCGACCTTATTATATTCGGTAAGAATTTTACATCCATCGGTCTTCTTGCGGGCGGATTGATTTTTTACATCGGCATCCTGATCATTGTGTCCATGTACCAGGACGAAACGATCCTTTCGATTGCGATTCTTTTTCCCTCCGTCGTGGCGGTTGCCATCTTTGTTTATGGATTTATTGGCTGGTCAGTTCGAGTTTCGCTCAGCAAGTGGAAAGGCCTGAGAGCGGACTATACCTTTGTTGGTCTGAAACAATACATCGATCTATTCAATCACGACCCACGCTTCGTCATCGACATCCGCAACACCGCCATGTTCACTGTCCTGTTCATCGTGGGCTGTCTGGTGATTGGGTTGGGCCTAGCCATCCTGCTCGAACAAAAACCCAGGGGGGAAACCATCTTTCGTGGAATATTTCTCTTTCCGATGTCGATCTCCTTTATCGCCTCCGGGGTGGTTTGGGGTTGGTTGATGAGCCCGGCCACCGGCGATCGTCTCACTGGATTCAACATAATATTCCACTTTCTCCATCTCGACTTCCTGATCAGTAAATGGTTCACTACCCCGCAGCCCTGGGGGATGGCCTATACGGTGATTCCTGCAGTCTGGCAGCTCTCAGGTTTTACGATGGCACTTTATCTGGGCGGCATCCGCAGTATTTCGGATGACTTGCGTGAGGCTGCACGAGTAGACGGGGCTAGTGAATTCCAAATATATCGTTATATCATTATGCCGATGCTGCAACCGGTAACGCTGAGCGCAGTGATCATCCTGGCTCATATGTCGCTTAAGATTTTCGATTTGATTGTAGCCCTCGGCAAACAAGATATTCGTCTCGACGTTCCAGGAATTTACATGTGGACAACTACCTTCTCCGCGAATAACTACGCCCAAGGCGCGGCAATCGGCATCTTGATGCTGGTTAGTGTGGCAATCCTGGTGGTCCCTTACCTGGTTCAGAGTATGCGTTCGGAGACCAAACTATGACCCGCCGGATTGTCGCCAGAATCATCGTTTATGGGATTTTGATCGCTTTTTCAATCATATACCTGTTGCCTATTTATCTCATGCTGGTCACCGGGTTCAAGCCTTTCAACCAGGTCGATCTTAAAACCATGTGGAGTCTGCCCACCACGGGTCTGCATCTCGATAATTTCATCGCCGGTTATAAACAGCTTGCGCCCAATTTGATGAACAGCCTGACCATGGTCATCCCGGAGGCAATCCTGTCCTCTCTCCTTGGATCCATTAATGGATACCTGTTGGCAAAGTGGAAGTTCCGTGGCTCTGACCTGATCTTCAGCCTGGTGCTGTTCGGGATGTTCATCCCCTACCAGAGCATTTTGATCCCCCTGGTGAAGTTCATGTTCGCCATCAAGCTGTATGGGGACATCCCGGGCCTGGTGCTGGTGCATATTATATATGGCATCCCAATTACGACCCTGATCTTCCGTAACTATTACGCCGGGATCGGAACGGAAATCCTGGAAGCCAGCCGGATGGACGGTGCCAGCCTGCTGGGATTGTATCGCTGGATCATGTTCCCCCTCTCCGCCCCCAGCTTTGCCGTGGTGATCATCTGGCAATTCACCCAGGCTTGGAATGAATTTTTGTTTGCATTGATCCTTACCAATCCAGCTAACTGGCCGGTGACCGTGGCGCTCAACAACCTTGCCGGCAGCCAGCTCGTCCGATGGAATGTGCTCATGGCTGCCACGCTTTTGGCTGCCTTGCCAACCCTGGTGGTTTATATCTTCCTGGGAAGGTATTTCCTGCGGGGTTTGATGGCAGGAGCCTTAAAAGGCTGACGCGGTTTTTCTCCTCAATGAAAAGGGCTGGACCGGGCAGTTCAGCTCTTTTCGATTCCACGAGGGATTCTGCAGCACTTCGTCGGTACGACCGAAGGCTTCTTTTTATTCGCCGCAGCCATTGGTTGGAGCCCTGAAGGATGAAGCCGCACAAAGACCCCAGGTTATATCAGGTGCCAACCATTGAAGATGTGTAGCTCCCGGTGAGCGGTGGACATCCCACCCGGCGCTTTAGAACATCGTGGCGTTGATTTTATCGATCGTCTCACGGGGAGGCCGAAGGTCATTTTCTTCCAGGCGGTTGAGCGGCGTATCCACCAGATTGTACATGTCGGTGAGGGCCGGCTTCTGGGTATCGATGTAGATCAGCCCGGTCACCAGCCAGTTGTTCTTCTGGGCGGTCTCCAGCATCTGGTAGGCGTTGGCCTTGACGGTTGGGTTGTAGTCTTTTTCGAGTTTTTTCAGGATGACCGTCGAGCCGTCATGCATGGTTACCTCACGCACATCCCCTTCGGGGAATTCGCCATCCAGGATGATCTCGGCCAGCTTAGGCACGTAGGAGATCTCGTGCAGTGGGGCTTCGTGATCCTTGCCCCAGGTGTAGGAATGGAGCGCGTTCTCCTCGTTATTGAAGGTGACACAAGGACTAATGATGTCCAGAATGGCTACCCCGTGATGGCTGAGGGCTGCCTTGAGCAGTTCTTTAACCTGTTTGGCATCCCCGGCAAAGGAGCGCGCAACGAAGGTGGCATTAGAGGCCAGGGCTTCCATGCAGATATCGACCGGCATATACTGATTGATGCCCTGGTGTTTCAGGTTCAAGCCCACCTCGGCCGTGGCAGAGAACTGCCCTTTGGTCAGGCCATAAACCCCGTTGTTCTCGACAATATAAACAATTGGCAGGTTGCGGCGCATCATGTGTTTGAAGCCGCCCATTCCGATTGAAGCGGTATCCCCGTCACCGGAGATGCCGATGGCGCGCAAATTCCTGTCGGCGAACATGACCCCAGTAGCCAGGGACGACATGCGCCCATGCAGACCGTTGAAACCGAAAGAGCGGTTCAAGAAATAAGCCGGGCTCTTGCTGGAACAACCAATCCCGCTGATCTTGACGACCTCCTCCGGGATGATATTCATCTCGTAGCAGGCAGTGATGATCTGGCTGGCAATCGAATTGTGTCCGCAGCCCTGGCACAGGGTGCTCGGCAGGCCGCGGTAATCGTTTTTTGTAAAGCCGGCTTTATTAGTCTGGCCGACTATGGCGATGGGAGTAGCCATGTTATTTTTCCTCCTGGGTGTGAATTGCATCCTTCACCCAACGGGCGCTCAGCGGCAAGCCGTCGCTGTGACAGGCAGAACGGAACTTGATCGCCTGTTCGGGGACGACCATGGTTAATATCTGGCACAGTTGACCGTCGCGGTTGGCTTCAATGACATAAACCCGATCATGTTTCTTGATGAAATCAAAAACTTCACGGGTGCACGGGAGGGCCCTCATGCGCAGGAAGTCCGTTTTCAATTCGTCCTCTTGTTTCAGTAATGTTCTGGCTTCCTCAACGGCTGCCTCCGTGGAGCCGAACGCAATGATTCCGACCGTTGCCCCTTTTGAGGTTTTAATGACCGGTTTTGGAACCAAGGTCCGGGCGGTCTCGTATTTTTTCTTGATGCGCAGCATGTTGCTTTCCCAGACATCGGCATCTTCGGAGTAACGCGTGTACTCGTCGTGACCGGTGCCGCGCGCGAAGTAAGCAGAGGCGCTGTGCCGGTTGCCTGGGACGGTACGGTAAGGAATGCCATCGCCGTTGACGTCCCGGTAGCGCGCCCAGGAACCGTTTAGTTTATCCAGGTCTTTTTCCCAAAGAATCTTACCGCGGTCCATCGCCCGATCCGGGTATTCGAAAGGCCGGGTCATCCACTGGTTCATTCCAAGATCGAGGTCGCTGAGTACGAATACGGGCATTTGCAGCCGTTCGGCGATGTCAAACGCTTTCCAGCCGAATTCGAAACATTCCTGGACCGAGCCAGGAAACAGGATCACGTTCTGCGTGTCGCCGTGGCTCAGGAAATAGATTTCAGTCACATCACCCTGGGCGGTGCGCGTTGGCATCCCGGTGCTGGGACCCACCCGCTGCACATCCCAGATGACCACCGGAATTTCCGTATGGTACGCAAGACCGGCATATTCGGACATCAGGCTGATCCCCGGACCAGAGGTTGAGGTCATGGCACGCAGCCCACCCCAACCTGCGCCAATTGCCATTCCAATGGCGGCCAGCTCATCCTCCGCCTGGAGGACGGTGTAAGTTTGCTTGCCGTCCTTGGTCTTACGCAGCTGGGGCAGGTATACATTGAGCGCCTCGGCAAGGGAGGTGGCCGGGGTGATCGGGTACCAGGCGGCGAACTGCACACCGCCGTATGCCGCGCCGATGGCGGCTGCGGTGTTGCCATCCGTCATGATGTAACCGGATGTGGCGTCCATTGGCGCGACAAAAAACAGATCCGACTTTTTCAGGTTTTGCGCGGCCCACTCAGCGCCTGACTTGATCACGTTTAAATTTAAGTCAATGGCCTGAGCCTTCCCCTTGAAATGAAAATCGAGCGCCTGCCGGATTTTCTCCATGTCGATACCGATCATTTGAGCGAGGAGACCGACATAGACCATATTCGCAATGTAGTCACGCAGGCTCGGAGAAACCTGCGCGGCCTTGGCCAGCTGTTTGATCGGCATCGGGTAGACGGATATATCCGTGCGGGGAATAGGGAGTTTAATGTCGTCGGCGAAGAAAAAAGCCCCTCCCGGGGCAACCGATTCAAGGTCCCGTTGGAATGAGGCGGGATTCATTTCGACGACGATTTCCTGCTCGTCACGCCGGGCAGTGAAGCCATTTTTATTCAAGCGGATGGTATACCAGGTCGGAAGACCCTGGATGTTAGAAGGGAACAGATTTTTTCCGGAGACCGGGATGCCCATTTTGAATAGGGCCCGCAGCAAGGTCACGTTGGCAGTCTGGCTGCCCGAACCGTTGACCGTGCTGATGGTGATTGAAAAATCGTTGATGATCTTTCTAGGATTACTCATGATAGCTCCTGATTTATTTAGATGATGAATTTGATAAAAAGAGGCCAAAATATAATAAATCAAACACCTGTTCGGGTCAAGAGGAAAAAGGGAGCGGAACCGGTTGTTCCGCTCCCTGCTTGTCTTTCGATGAGTATGCTGATTTTACTACACGGCCAGATGCCTGCCGGAGCCTGCCCCGGCATCTTTTGAAAGGAATTAACGCCCGGCTGCCTCGCGCCTTTGCCGGGAAATGGCCTCGATGGTTACGGCCGCACCTAGTACAAGTCCGGTGATCATGAATTTGATGGGGGAGGGCAGGGAGAGCAGATCCATGCCATTCGAGATCGATTGGATGACCAGTGCGCCAAGCAGGGCGGACCACACGCTGCCGCGTCCGCCGAACAGGCTGGTCCCGCCGAGGACAGCCGAGGCAATCACCCTCAGCAACAGGTCCCCCCCGCCTGAGGATTGATTGGCAGCCAGCAAACGGGAGGCACCCAGGATTCCACCAAAAGCGGCCAGGGTGGAGGCGAGGCAAAAAACGATGATGCGGACAAAACCTACATTGATGCTCGCCCGCCGGGCAGCCTCCGCGTTGCCTCCAACTGCATAGATGTGTCTCCCAAATGTGGTTTGCCGGGTGATGAACTGGAAAATAATGACGATCGCGATTAAAAAGATCATGGCAGAAGGCAAGCCCCGGTCTGCGTTTGTAACGATGAGCACTCCTGCTACCAGTGCAGATACAACGAAGATTTGCGCCACCAGGGCGGCAATCGACCGGGTTTTCAGGCCTGCCGCCAGGCGCCGGCGTCTTTCCAAAAAGAGATTGATACCATAGCTGATCACAAGGACGGCCCCGACCAGCCAGCCCAGGAGCACTCCGTGGGGAACATTGCGTTTTAAGAAGGTGCCAGCAAGGCCGGTGATGAATTTATCCCGCAGGTTGATCGTCCCCGTCTCCCCCAGGACGTAGAGGAGTGCCCCGGTCCAGGCGATCTGGCCGGCGAGGGTGATGATGAAGGAGGGTATTTTAAAGCGGGTGGTCCAGTAGCCCTGGAACAATCCGATGGCGGTTCCAGTCAGCAATCCGCCCAGGACGGCGATGGGCCCAGGCAGTCCAAACTTGACGCTGAGTACAGCCATCACCCCGGCCGCCAGGCCGCTGACCGCCCCCGCAGACAGATCCACCTCACCCAGCAGGAGGATTAAAACCGCACCGACCGCGATCACACCCAGGTCGGCCATCTGATACATTAGATTGGTCAGATTGAGTGGAGAAAGGAAGCGATCATTTGCAATCTGGAAGATGGCCCAGATGATGATCAGGCCGATGATCGTGGGGAGCGCGCCCAGATCCGCCTGGCCAAGACGCCGGAGCAGATTGGTAAATCCACTGCTTGGGTTTTCGTCGGGAAGACGTGGATCCTCTCCTGTTGTGTTCATTGAGCTGTTCCTCCCTTATTGGCTTGATTTTGTTCCGATCCGGCCACAGCACCAAACTCCGCTCCGGTGATGGCGGCTACGATCGCCTCCTGGCTGGTTGCATGGACATCGAATACGCCGTTGTTGCGGCCGAGGCGCAAAACATTGATGCGGTCAACGACTTCGAAAATGTCCGCCAGGTTGTGGCTGATGACTATGACTGCCAATCCCTGCTGGCGCAGACGCTTGATCAGTTCGAGCACCTGGTGGGATTGCAGAATACCCAGTGCCGCGGTTGGTTCGTCCAGGATGACGAGCTTGGAGTTCCACATCACCGCGCGGGCAATCGCCACCGATTGGCGCTGGCCGCCGGAGAGGGATGCAATGATGGTGCGGTTGCTTGGAATGGAGACTGAAAGGCTGCGCAGGACTTCGAGCGCCCGGCTTTCCATGGTGACTTCGTCCAACGGCAGAAAGGTGGTCACTTCCCGGCCGAGGTACAGGTTGGCGACGACATCCAGGTTGTCGCACAGAGCCAGGTCCTGATAGACCGTCTGGATTCCCAGGTCTGCCGCGTCCTTGGGGTTATGGATGAAAACCTGTTGTCCATCAAACCAGATTTCCCCGCTGTCAACTGGATGAATTCCGGAGACGCATTTTATCAGCGTGGATTTTCCGGCGCCGTTATCGCCAACCAGGCCGACGACCTCGCCAGAATAAACATCAAAATTGACCTCCGAAAGTGCCTGGACTGCCCCGAACCGCTTACTGACCCCGCGCAATTGAAGAGTGGGTATTTTTTTAGCGGGAGACACCATGGCTGCCTCTTTCGTTTCAACAGCAGGGAGCCTTTTGGCTCCCTGCTGTTAGAAGAATATTTCCCGGATTTATTTCACGCCGGCAGCTGTGCAGGCTGCGGCAAAATCAGATGTGCAGACCTGTGCTACCGTATAGAAGCCGTCCGCGATCACGGTGGTTTCGATATTATCCTTGGTCACTGCGATCGGGGTGAGGATAATCGAGGGAACATCGACGCCGTTGGTTGATCCCGCGCTGCTGTTATTGGTCGTGCCGGTGATCATGCTTGATGGGACGGGTGTACCCATGAGCAGGTCATATGCCAGCGTTGCGGCATCCTCCGCCTCTGGCTTGATGGCCTTGTAGATGGTCATATACTGCTGGCCGGTGAGAATGCGCTGGATCCCGGCCAGTTCGGCGTCCTGCCCGGTGATGGGCGGAAGCGGGTTGAGGCCGGCAGCAGTCATGGCAGCGATCGCGCCGCCAGCCGTACCGTCATTGGCTGCGTAAACGCCGTCCACTTTATTGCTGAGAGCGGTCAAAGCCTGGGTCATTTCTGTTTGGGCTTCATCCGGGCTCCAATCGGGTGTGTCGTATTCCTTGGCGATGGTCAGCTGTCCCGCGGCCACCAGAGGATCAAACACACTGTGGGCGCCTTTCTTGAACAGACCGGCGTTGTTGTCGGTGGGGGAGCCGTTGATCATGACAATGGTGGGATTGGTTTTACCGGCGAGTGCGGTCATCAGGCTTTGTGCTTGCAGCTTTCCAACCTGCTGGTTGTCGAAGGAAATGTAATAGTTGACGCCGGTCGAACCGGTGATCAGGCGATCATAGGAAATGACCGGGATGTTGTCGGATTTGGCCATGTCGGCGATGGCAGCCGCGGCGGCTGAATCGACCGGGTCAAGCACCAGGACTTTAGCGCCGTTGGTGATGGCAGCTTCCGCCTGCTGTTGCTGGGTCGGAGCGTCCTGATTGGCGTTGCTGTAGATCAGGTTAGTGAGATCATAGCCCAATGCTTGCAGCTTCGCTTTAAAAAGAGGCAGGTCCTGAGCTTCATAACGGGCTGTCTTGTTTTCTGGCAGCAGGATGGCAATCTTGCCTGGGCCAGCAGCCGTTGGTGCGGTGGTTGGTCCGGTGGTTGCTGCTGGTGCAGCGGTGTTGGCCACCGCAGCGGTCGGAGTGGCGGTCCCGGTGCATGCTGAAAGGAACATCATGGCTGCAGCCAGGACCGATCCTAGAAGGTACATATTTCTCTTGGACATATTTCTTCTCCTAATCTGGTATGGATAATATGGTTCTAACGGTAAGGCCAAAGACGATTTTTATTGATTGCATCACCTCCTTTATTTTTTTTGGATATTAATACCTGGAACCCAGGATGATACCAATCGCTTGACAAAAAATCCAGTCCCCCCGCTGTTTAGGGAAAATTCCTCCGGTTGCAACTTTGTTGGAAGAGGATTCATAGAACGGTTTTTAATATTTCCCTTCAACCTGCTAATTAAATCAAAGTGGTCTGACAATGTCAATGAAAAGACATAAATTATGAGAAAACTCTTATTTTCGAATTAATAAACAGGGTTATGGCTGCTGGATACTTGTGGTTGGCATTTCCAGGACGGTTTTCGCCATCAATGCCGCCGCATTCGGGAGCACGCTTTCATCGAAATCGAACCGTGGGTGATGATGCCCCGCATCCAGGCCTTTTTCAGGGTTGGCGGAACCAACAAAGAAAAAGCACCCCGGAACTTTTTCGAGAATAAACGCAAAATCTTCAGACCCCATGGTAAGATAATTGCCGGTTTCGATGGTCGAGAGTGGGTACAGGGCTCGGGCAGCAGATTGAACCAGACCGGCGATTTCAGGTTGATTGATCGTGGCCGGGGTTAATTGTTCGAGGTCGATTTCGGCCTGACAGCCCATTACCTCGGCAACTCCCGTTGTTACCTGCTCGAAGCGCTGCAGGACTTTCTTCCGGACCTCCGGTTCGAAGGTGCGGATTGTCCCGCTGAATTCGACCCCCGGAGGCAGAACATTGAAAGCCTCCCCCCGTGAATCGTGCAGACACTGATTACCGCCGTTTTCAATGGATCGACGTTACGGGAGGGGATGCTCTGAAGCGTAGTGATGATTTGTGCGGCGGCCAGGACTGGGTCGATGGACAGGTGAGGGGCTGCAGCGTGGCCGCCTTTTCCGCGTACATGGACTTTGAATATTTCTGCGCCTGCCATCTCTGGCCCATTTGAAATACCAAACCAACCCAGCGGTTTTTCGTTCCATAAATGCAGTCCCAGGGCAATATCCACCTTTGGGTCATCCAGAATACCCTCGTCGATCATCCGCTCTGCACCTCCCATCCCCTCTTCTGCCGGTTGGAAAACGAACCTGATCGTTCCGGATAAATCCTTCTGGTGTGCGTGGAGGATTTTCGCGACCGCCAGGAGAATGGCGGTATGTCCGTCGTGGCCGCAGGCGTGCATGACGCCAGGGTTCTGTGAAGCGTAGGCTGCTCCTGTCTCCTCGACGATTGGCAGGGCATCCATGTCGGCGCGCAGGAGAACGACCGGGCCCGGTTTTTTTCCCTCCAGGATGGCAACCACGCCGGTATCGGCAACACCCGTACGGATATCCAGATCAAGCGCAGACAGTTCTTTGGCAACAATTCCCGCGGTGCGTACCTCCTTGAAACCGAGCTCGGGATGTGCGTGAAAATCCCGCCTGAGTGACCGGGTGTAATCAAAAAGTTCATTGGCTTCGGAAATATAATCAATCATAAACCACCTTTATCGGACCGGGCATGCTGAGTGCTTGACTCTTGATGGGGATTTTATTTAAATCTAATCACGCGGAAGGCCTCCTCAAAACGGGGGGCTTCGTCTGTACTGTCTTCTGTTCTCCGGGTGCGCATGCGTTCTTCAAAGGATTGCGGATCCCCGATTTGAGATTTGTGTTTTTTGAGTGCGCGCATTTTTATCGGCCAGGTGTCGGTGATATCCAGAACAACATTCGGATTTTCTGCGAGAGAAACCCAGACTTCAACTGGAGCATGAGGTTCCAGACCTTCATTTTTTCTAAGCTCCGGAAAGAAATGAGGGTTTCCCGCAGCCGGGAAAACGGCGTCCAGCACCACCTGGCCGGCGCAGCGGTGGTCCGGGTGATTGAGGCCCCGGTTGGCGACAAAAAGACGGGTGGGATCACAGGTGACCAGAACATCCGGTTTTTCCTGGCGGATGGCGCGGACGACCTCCCGGCGCAGCTCAAGCGTGGGAACGAGATACCCGTCCGGCAGGTCAAGGAAGTGGACGGATTTCACCCCGATGACTTTCGCGGCTTCCAGCTGCTCCTTGTGCCGGATCGTACAAATTTCTTCAGGGGTTGCCTCCGGATTTTCAAAACCCTTGTCCCCACAGGTCAGGAGAAAATAGGTAATAATATGGCCAGCCCTTGACCAGCGAGCCAGCGTCGCTCCGCAAAAAAATTCCGGGTCATCTGGATGTGCCAGGATGACCTGGATTTTTTGTGGGGTTTTCCAATCGTCAGCTGCTGTTTGACCTTTTTCGCTCATGCAGCCGGATCCTTTCTGGAGCATTTTCCATTTCCACACCCGAGGGCAGATTTGCGGCGTAAGGCTTCCATTTCATCCCACGGTTCAATTTCATCCCGGGAGAATTCATGCGCACCGATATCGGATAGCGCCACCCGGACGGTCATGTTTAAGGGAGAGACATCCACTACTTTGCCCTCACCCATCGGGGTAATCACACGCTTGTTCTTCTTGGGTAATTCTTTCCGGGCGGCAGCATACTGCTCGTATTCATAAACGAGACAGCAGCGCAGTCGGCCGCACATGCCGGTGATCTCCGCGGGGGTCAGTGAAATTCCCTGTTCCTTGGCCATCTTGATCGAAATCGGGCTGAATTCCGTTAGGAATTTTGAGCAGCAGCGTGTCTCCAGGCCGCAGGCGCCCATCCCGCCAAGCATCTTGGCTACATCTCTGGGACCTACCTGGCGCAGTTCCACCTGGGATTTAGGATACATTTTCTGCATGTCACGGCGCAGGGATTTTAAATCAATCTTGTCCTCGGATTCTGTGACGAACATGATTGCCAGCCGCGATCCGTCAAATGAGAACTCAGCAGCCACGATCTTGACGCCGGGCAGCTTCAACTGGGAGGCACGCTCGCGGCAGTTGATCATTGCTTGGATTTCTTTTTGCTGCCAGGTCCTGCGAAGGATCAGGTCGCGCGGCGTGGCCATCCGCTCGATGGGTTTCAATCCTTCCAAAGGTGCATCCGAGGCCTTGACCATCGTCGCGACCTCCCCCAGTTGTTTTCCACGGGATGTTTCCACAATGACGCGATCACCGGTTTTGATTTCGGGGATCGCCGAGGCATCGAAATTATAAACTTTCCCGATCTGGGCAAAGCGGACTCCAACAATCAATGGTTGCATCATAAAATTATTCCGTATCCGTATCTGAGATAATTTATATTCGCCATTTTCTTAAACCACTTTTATGGTCGGGGCGTTGTTTTGCTTGACAGCTTCGATGCTGATGCGCGCAGCAACCTGTTCTGCCACGGATTTGAATGCAATCGCTGCCTCCGATTCTGGGTTCGAGATAACGACCGGTTTTCCTGAATCGCCGCTCACCCGGACATCGGACTCCATGGGAATCGCACCGAGGAATGGAACATCTTCAAACCGGGCGAGCTGCTCACCGCCTCCGGCACCGAAAAATTCCCCGCGCATGTTCTCAATGACGCCCAGGATGGGCACTTCCAGTGTTTTAAACATGGCCAGGCCGCGGCTGGCATCCTCCAGGGAGACAGCCTGGGGCAGGGTCACGATCAATACACCGGATAAAGGCAGGGATTGGGCCAATGAAAGAGGTGCATCCCCGGTGCCGGGGGGTAAGTCGATAATCAGATAATCCAACTCCCCCCACTCCACATCGCTGAGGAACTGGCGGATGGCGGAATTGAGCATCGGGCCGCGCCAGATGAGGGGCTGGCCTGGTTTAACCAGGAAGCCCATCGACATTAGTTTCACCCCATACGCCTCGGCGGGGATGATCTTGGTCTCCTTGGCGGGGGGTAAATGATCGATTCCCATCATGGTCGGTACATTGGGGCCGTAAATGTCAGCGTCCATCAAACCGACCCGTGCACCAGCCTTCGCCAGGGCAACTGCAATATTGACGGCTACGGTGCTTTTCCCGACCCCTCCCTTGCCAGAGGCAACTGCGACTGCATTGCGCACCGGCAGGTTGAGCAGCCCGCGTAAGCGACCATCATTCGGGACATTGGAGTCCATTTTTATATTGACTGTTTTTATGCCTGGGATGGACATCACCACCTGGCGGGCTTCCTTCTCGATGACGCCTCGCAGCGGGCAGGCGGGTGTGGTCAACAGAATCGTGAAGTCGACGCTGCTCCCGCTGATTTTCAGGTCGCGGATCATGTTCAGCGTTACCAGGTCTTTATGCAGTTCAGGTTCCTGAACCTTGCTCAAAGCAGCAAGAATGGTTTCGGGAGGAATTTTATCAGCCATTGAACACCTTTGCTTCAGCGTTTAAAGTATTGGTCGACTTCCGTCTCGGCCGATTTGTACAACGAAATTAGATCCTCGTCGCTGCCTCGAAATCGTTTGAGGGATTGCTTTGTACAGGAGGCGCAGCCCTGCATGGCCCGGAACGAATCTGCGCCACAGGTGGCACAGCCGTTCAGGCGGACCATCGTATAAATAAACGCCAGCTGTTCCCGTGATCCCTCTTCAACTTCGCTGGTACGCCGTACGAGTTTTTGCCAGACCTTGCTGCGTATATCACTCAGTTCTAAAATGATGCGCGGCGGAAAAAGTAGGTCGGTCTTGAAATTTTCATTCATTGCTGCCTCAGATGACTTTCTCTGCGCGGACTGCCTCTTTGGCGAGCCGGGCAGCGTTCTCATGGGTTGCGTTTGCGGGCCGGATGTTTTCGTAGTACTGGGCGGACTTTGATAATTTCTCCATATCGAAGATGGTGCGTCCGAACGAGGCGAGTTCGTAATCATGATCCATTTTGATGGCATCGAAGGGACAGTACTCCGCACATAAACCACAATTCATGCAAATGTCGACATCGATGGTAAATTCAGCCGGGTCCGGAACCGGGCGGCCCGTCACCGGATCCGAGGCGCGAACAATCCAGATGCATTGTGGCGGGCAGACCTTGGCGCAGATGCCGCATGCCGTACAGCGCATTTTTTTAGCGCCATCTGCTTCCACGTCGTAAACGAGGAACGGGATGAAACGGAATTCCTCGGGCACAGGGATCTTTTCTTCCGGATACTGAACAGTAAAAATACCGCGGCCATTCTTGCTCGCACGATGGGCAATACCTTCTGGGCTGCCATAGCGCTTACGGCCCAGCCAACGGATATCGTCCAGATAGGTATCCAGGAAGCGTTTGGCGCTGACACTCAAGCCTTTGAGAATACCTTTTCCATACATGGCTCGTCTCCTGGTCGGCTGCCTTGTTATCGGTCTGTCTCGCCGAGAACGATATCGATCGAACCCAAAACGGCGACCACATCTGCCACTTTCTGACCGATGCACATCGGTCCGAAGGCAGTCAGATTAATAAACGAAGGTGCGCGGACATGGTAGCGCCAGGGATTGGGCTTGCCGTTGGAGATAACATAGAAACCTAGTTCGCCTTTCGGGCCCTCGACCCGCCCGTACGCCTCGCCAGGAGGGACCCGAACCTGATAGATTGGCTTCATCACTTGAACCGGTCCATCAGGCAGCTTTTTTACCGCTTGCTGGACAATACGGATGCTTTGACGGATTTCCTCCAGCCGGAGGATCAACCGGTCGTATATGTCTCCATTGTGGCGTGTGACCACGTCGAACTCAAAGCGGTCATAGATGGAATAGGGTTCGGCGCGGCGGATATCATACGGGATCCCCGAGGCTCGCAGAAGGGGACCGGCTGCAGAATAACGGATGGCGTTTTCAGCGGTCAGGACACCTTGTCCAATGCCGCGCGCACGGATGATTTCATTTTCAGTCAGGAAACGATCGAGTTCATCGATCCGGCGCGGCAGCCGCTCAA
The DNA here is from genome assembly GCA_963753465.1 of uncultured Chloroflexia bacterium. Classification (GTDB taxonomy): domain Bacteria; phylum Chloroflexota; class Anaerolineae; order Anaerolineales; family Villigracilaceae; genus UBA877. The sequence goes on along the minus strand of CAVWCJ010000005.1, from coordinate 684,323 downwards.
AGAACAAATTCCGGATTTTTTCCAGGGCACCTTCGGGCAGGTCACGAGCTACGCCCCCGAAGCGGAAATAATTACACATCATGCGCGACCCTGAAACAGCTTCGAAGATATCCAGGATCAGCTCGCGCTCCTCCAGCGCATAAAGCATGGGTGTAAAGTAAGCACCGAGATCGTTGAGGAATGCACCGATTGCCATGAGGTGATTTGAGATGCGCGTCATCTCCGCCATCATCACCCGCAGGTAATCGGCACGCTCAGGGGGCTTTAATCCCATCAATTTTTCGACGGCCAGCGCATAGCCAAAATTGTTACTCATCGAGGAAAGGTAATCCAACCGGTCGGTATAGGGCATGTTCATCAGGTAGGTATTCCGCTCGCCGATTTTTTCGTGATTGCGGTGCAGATACCCAATCACCGGTTTTAAATTAATGATGGTCTCACCGTCCAGGATAACCGCCACACGGAATACGCCATGGGTGGAGGGGTGCTGGGGCCCAATGTTGATGACTACATGATCAGTCTTCAATCCCGTATCGTCGGTCACTTCGTAGCGCGCCAGGGCTCCGTAGAGAGCCGCTTCACCTTCCGGTGTCCATTTTTCGGGGTCAAAGGCGGGAGGATATTGAACATTATCGTTGAAGGCGTTATTGCTCTCCGCGGGGACGATATTCCCTTCGGGCCAGCGGGACTTCAAGGGCTTGCTATCCTCCTCGTAATAAGCTTCTTTCCAATCCTTGCGTAGTGGATGCCCGGCGAAACCTTCCCACATCAATATCCGCCGAAGGTCGGGGTGACCCGTGAAACGAATGCCAAACAGGTCCCAGATTTCCCGCTCTTGAAGCTCGGCTCCGGGGTAAATCGCTACTATTGATGGCATTTCGATCGGGTCGAGGCGTGGCACCTGGATTTTAAATATCACGCCTGGTCCGCCAATCGTTTTATAGAGATGATAGACGACTTCCATCTTCCCTTCCGGAAGGTAGTCCACTCCCGTGATGGAAGAAAGGTAATCGAATCCAAATTCATCCCGGAGGGCGGTGGCGACTTCCAGCAGGTGTTCCTTGTCGATGATGTACCCGGAATATCCCGGGCGGGGATCGGCACCGGCGATGCCAGGAAAACGAGAGGCAAGATCGCTTGTCTGAACGGGGGCAGGTGCGGTCATGTCAGTCGCTTAAGCTTTCTCGCTGTGATTCTTGATCAACTCAATGGTTTGGGGGTCAATTAAATCCGGTCCGAGCATTGGGATCGGAATTTCCGCACGATCTGCACCTTTCTGGTACCACCGGCTGGTTTTGATTGACTCGCCCCTGATCCTTTCTTGAATCTTCATCAATCCGTTGAGCAGAGCCTGGGGGGTGGGAGGGCAGCCGGGAACATACACATCCACTGGGACGTATCTGTCCACGCCTGAAACAACGTTGTACCCTTCTTTAAATGGACCGCCTCCGGATGCACATGCGCCCATCGCTAAAACATATTTCGGCTCGGGCATTTGATTGTACAGGCGCACGATGGTTGGGATCATCTTTTTGGTCACCGTACCCGAGACAATCATCAAATCGCTCTGGCGTGGGGAGGGGCGCATGATTTCCATCCCAAAGCGGGCGAGATCGTAGCGACTGGCTGCGGTACAGATCATTTCAATCGCACAGCATGCCAGGCCGAACATCATCGGCCAGACAGATGCACTCCGGCCCCAGTTGTAAATTTTATCCAGAGCGGTGATTGCCAGCTGGCCGCGAAATTCCGGGGGGATATCGTATCCGGCAGAGTTGATCCCATTTGTTTCCATACGTGGAGGGGCTCCTTGAATAAAACAGATTGACTTATTATAGCTTCAAGGGAGAAGCGAGTCAAACTATATATGCAAATATATATTTACAAAAATGTTATAATGGATCCGTGCAGACCAGCTCCCGGAGCAGGATCCTGGATTACCTGAAGCGGCATCAAACCGCCTCTGTACGAGAACTGGCTGGCGTGATGCAGCTGACCGGTGCGAATATCCGCCACCATTTGGAAATATTGATTGCCAATGGGCAGGTGGAAATCGTTGGCTTGCGTCACGAAGAACGCGGCCGGCCCGTCAATCTGTTTGGTTTATCCGAATGGTTGTTGGGGGATAACCTGGCAGTACTTTCAGACGCGATATTAGAGAATGTATTCAGTGAAATCCTCCCGGACCAACGCGAGGAAATCCTCGGCATCCTGGCACGACGGTTGGGTGGATCTCAACCGGAGTGCGAAACCCTTCATCTGACCTCCCGTCTGGTAGAAGCAGTGGAACTGCTCAATTCAATGCACTATCACGCTCGTTGGGAGGCGGGTCCAAAGGGACCGCGCCTCATCCTGGGGCACTGCCCCTACTCGGCGATCATCGCAGAACATCCCGAACTTTGTCAGATGGATAAATCCATTCTCGAATTTCGACTTGGGCATTCTGTTCGACAGATTGTCAAGCTACAGCGTAGTGTAAAAGGACTACCCTACTGCGAATTTATTATAGGGGAGCCATAGTCTGTTATACTGAAACCTCCCACAAATTCTTACCCGGGGCTATACGGCGTACATAGTTAACACATTGAACAATGCAGTGGACGAAATCTGGAGCGGAGGCACGGCTTGATCAAAATATTCACAGATAGCACCGCCGATTTAGGCATTGATATCGCCGAAGAGTTTGATATCAACATTATCCCTCTCTCGGTATCTATTGGGGGAAAAAATTACCGGGACGGGCTGGATATTGACCCTTCCGCCTTGTTCGATTTGGTGCGGCAAACTGGGGAGCTGCCTAAAACGGCAGCTCCATCTATTGGAGAATTTGAAAAGGCTTTCAACAATTCTGATCAGAGCTTATATGTCGGCGTCTCTTCCCAGCTTTCAGCGACGATCCAAAATGCCCAGCTTGCCGCGCAAAATATTTCGGAGGTGAATATCCGGGTAATCGATTCCCTTAACCTCTCTACAGGCATCGGCCTGCTGGCATTGTTGGCTGCAGAGCTGCGCGATGAGGGATTATCGTTGAGCGAAATTGAGCGACGGATCTGCTCGGCAAGGGCGAAGGTCCGTACTTCTTTTGTTGTTGAGACGATGGAGTACCTTTATAAGGGAGGGCGCTGTTCTGCAATCGAGGCAATCGTCGGAAGCATGTTGAAAATCCGGCCGGTGATCCAGGTGTGCAGCGACGGAACGATGGGCTTGAAAGAGAAAATGCGCGGCACGCGCGAAAAAGCCCTGCGTAAGATGCTGATCGATTTCGAGGCACAGATGCCCGACCTGGATTGTCACCGGATCTTTGTCACGCATTCGGGATGTATTGAGGATGCAGAATTCCTTTCCTCTGAAATCAAGCAAATCGCTTCTCCGGATGAAGTGAGGGTTACTCTGGCCGGGAGTGTTATATCCAGCCATTGTGGACCGGACACAATTGGAATTCTTTTTCTAATAAAGTGAACACCCTACCGCCAAAGCGGGGGGCTTCCTACTTCAAGGAGCTGTGCCTGAAATCAGGTCCTGCCTGCTCTCCATCGGCGTGTACATTCGGGTGGTTCCCACCCTACGGGATAATGCCCATCCAAGTTTTACCGGTGGACAGGTTTTTCCACCTTATATCCACAGACCTGAAGATCGGGGTAATATACTACCCTTTTTATAAATTAGTTTCATCCCAGATGGAAGACCGATCATAGCCTGTGGTCATTCTAATTCACCTGATTGAATGTTACAATCAATTGCACCTAGCGACATTAATTATGGAGATAAAAATAAATCACAAGCAGAAGGCAACATTTTTCGTAGTACCCGCAGTGCTCATCATCATCCTAGCAGCCCTAAATGGTTGCACGAATGCCCCTGTGCAATCAACCCCAACCCCGCCTCCACAGGCGACTACAATCCCCGAGAATACGGGGCAACCGCAAATGCCGGCATTGGTTGGGACGAAGCAGTATTCATCAGCGCCGCCGATGATAATCGACGTACAGAAACAATACTTCGCCACGGTAAAAATGGCCAAGGGCGGTGAATTTGTTATCCAACTCTACCCGGATAAAGCACCCATTACTGTGAACAGTTTTGTCTTTTTGGCGAACCAGGGCTATTTCGACGGGGTTACTTTTCATCGGGTCTTGAAGGATTTCATGGCTCAGGGAGGTGATCCAACCGGCACTGGTGCGGGAGGACCGGGCTATCAATTTGTAAATGAGGACAACGACCTCAAGTTCGATAAGGCGGGGGTTGTCGCCATGGCCAATGCCGGAAGGGATACCAATGGGAGCCAGTTTTTCATCACCTTTGGTCCGGCGGATTATTTGGATGGGGGATACACCATCTTTGGACAGGTGATCAGCGGCATGGATGTCGTCAATGGGATTACATTGCGCGACCCCCAACAAAACCCTACCTTTCCCGGGGATGCCATCGCAACAATCACCATTTCAGAAAAATAACAATAGATCCAAGGAACATTCGAGGATCGGTCAATCCGACCCAATGAGATGTGTGTGAACCTCCAGCCTGTATCCACAGGTTGGAGGTTTGGTTATTTCAACCTGGTTAGCTTCTCTTACGCGAGTACGCAGAGTCTCCAGTCCCCCGAACGGTCTGGTTTGCAAGAATTCCCGGCGTTCCTTGCTGAACCCGGTATGAGCCAGGCGATAATTGGATGCTTTACACAGACTCGTTCTTTGTTCCTTATCGGCAGTGCTTGTGTGTACATAAAATTATATCAAGTGCACTTCTCTTAAATTTCTTTTTGGGGTAAGATTCCAAAGTTTATGCCAGGAGAAGCCACGAGAATATTTCGAGGGGATTGGTCGGGGCGGTAAATGCTGCCGTCAGCGATCAAGGAGGAATCGGATGATTTCCAGATCTTTTAGTCAGGAAACAGGTGGGAAGTCTCTCAAGAAGACCAAACACCTGTCGCTTGCCCGTTATTCTGCCAGGATGGGGCTCTTGTTCATCTCTCCCTGGATCATTGGATTTATTATCTTCAAATTGCTGCCGATCTTGGCGGCTCTGGGTTTTTCATTTACCGATTTTCACATGCTTACTCCGGAGGCAACTCGTTTCATCGGACTTGCGAACTATATCTCTTTTATTAAAGATCAAGATGCAGGTGCCAGCTTATTTGGCTCGATCGGCTATTTTATTTTGACCGTCCCTTTGGAAATGGTGGTGTCATTGTTATTGGCAGCCATCTTCTGTACCAAACGCCTGCGCAGCAAACCTGTTTTGCGCACCCTTTTTTTTATGCCGTCCATCATTCCTGCAATTTCCATATTCTTTATCATTTCAGGCCTGGCTGACCCGAACAGCGGTTGGCTTACCCAACTGATCACCGGTCCCCTGCACTTACCACCGATCACTGATTTATTTACGTATTTCCCTCAAGTGTTGGCATTGTGGACCATTGGACCGGGCTTTCTGATCATGCTGGCAGCGATGCAGGGGGTCGCACCGGAAATCTACGAAGCTGCCCGTGTTGATGGAGCAGGTCCGGTCAATCGCCTATTTTCAATCACTGTACCGATGATCTCGCCGGCCATTTTCTTTACGCTCGTGATCAACATGATCAGTTCCTTCGGTGGTGTGGCGCTCCTTGACCGCGGTCTGGCATACAGCCAGAGCCTGTCACCCATGGAAGGGTATATCACTTATCAGATGTTTTCGCTTCAGAACCTGGGGTATGCCAGTGCCCTCTCATGGGTGATGTTCATCGTCCTGATGATGATCGTACTCGCAATTTTCCGTTCAGCACGATACTGGGTCCACTTCCCTGAGGAGGACGAAAATGAAGAAATCTGATCACAGGCGTAGCCGCGGTGAGGCTTCGACCTTAACCCTCCGATTGTGGGAATTCACCGGAACAGCTCTGCTCAATTTGTTGATCTGGATTGCGATCGTAGTTTATCTTTCGCCTCTTACCTATATGCTGGTGACGTCCTTAAAATCGAGCGACCAATTACTCGAATATCAATGCTCCAATCTGGCCTGGCAAGGCGGAGAAATACACATACCAGGGGGTCGACGACTATGTTTATAGTGTTCCCACTGCTCAAGGGATAAAGCAATGGGCCCTGGTCCAGGCTTATCCAACCACCGCTGACTTTGTGGATCCCGCGAATCCAAGTGCTGGTCTTATCCACTGGAAGGGGTCATGGCGCTCGCTCAATATTGTCTATCATTTCCACTTGTCGCTCGAAAATTTTGTCACCCTGTGGCAGAAGATCGATTATCCGAGCCTGCTCAAAAATACGATGGTAATTGTTGTCCTTGGTGAAATTGGCGTGCTGTTATCGTCGATTGCGGTTGCTTATGGATTTTCTCGCTTCCGCATCCCGGGGGGCAGGTTCCTGTTCTTTCTTTTGATTGCCACGATCATGATTCCGGACAGTATTACATTGGTTCCAACGTTTTGGATTTTTTCCCGTGTCCTGCACTGGAACCCGAGTTTCCTTCCGTTGATCGTCCCCTATTTCTTTGGTAGCGCCGTCTATATTTTCCTGTTGCGGCAGAATTTCAAGGCCATCCCGCGTGATCTGGATGAGGCCGCCATGCTGGACGGCGCCGGCCCCCTACGTACGTTGATCTCAGTTATTTTGCCGCAGGCAATTCCGGCGGTTGTCACTGTGGGGCTACTGCATTTCTTCAACGCCTGGAATGAACTGCGCATGGCCAGTCTTTATCTTGGCACAAGTCAGTCGCGTACCATGGCTTTCAGCACCCAAATGTTCGTAAGCTATGGCTTTACACCCGAAGTGCTGCAAGCCAGTGCACTGATGCTAATGGTTGTGCCAATACTTGTGCTCTTCTTGTCCCAACGCTTCTTCATGCAGGATATGATTATTACCGGATTGGAAAAGTGAGCTGCGATGAACAAAATCACCCTCCGCAATATCATCCTCATCTGGCTGGCCTGGGTCCTGATCGTTATCGGCTTTCAGGCTTTGGCATCGGCTCGCCTGAAACCGCAATTTCCAGATCGCGCCCAGGATTGGACGACGACGTACACCGCGACAGGTTACCAGGTAGGCCGCCCATATCTGGTCGATCCGTTCATGAACAACCAGGTCGCCTGGGATTCAGAGTATTATCTGGGGATCGCCATTGGTGGTTATAACGACCCGAAAATTCCACACCTTACAGAAATGGGTACGACTACATATTCCAATGGTCAAATGATGGTCAATGGGGTACCGTATAAGGGCAACCAAACTTTATCGCTTGCCTATGCCTTTTTCCCCCTCTACCCTTGGATGATCTGGTTGTTTTCCTGGCCGTTAAAAATCCTTGGGCTGGGTACGATTGCTACCGCCACTCTGGCGGGAGTGATCGTCTCAGCACTTGGGACACTTGGGGCGATGATCGCCCTTTATGATCTCACTAGTGATGCTCTCGATCATGAAGGATCGATGCGCGCCATTTTTTATTTCCTGATCTTCCCGACGGCTTTTTTCATGGTCCAGGTTTATACAGAGGGTTTGTTCGTGGGACTGGCGTTCGGCTGCCTGGCGGTGCTCAAACGAGGGGGCTGGTATTGGATCCTGGCAGCGATCCTGGGCGCAGCCGCCACCCTGACCCGCGCAGTGGGTGCAGCATTGATCATTCCCATGGCGATCACCTGGTTCCGCACCGGCGATTGGTTTGATTTGGATATGGAATGGCGGCAGATATTGTATACGTTGAAGAACCCTTCATTAAAAATAGGGATCTCGTTTGGAAAAATGATTTTGGCTTTCGCCCCGCTAATCGCTTTTCTCATCTGGAAATTTTCCCCCTTGGGGATAAATTTCTCCACCGTGGAGGCGCGGTATTTTGGCCGTGGATTTTTAAATTTTGGGACAGCTTTTTATTCGTGGACACAGGCGTTCAAGGACATGTTTGTTGGCATCCCGGAAAGCACAGCCTACTTTATCACTGAATTCATCGGTTTGATTATCGGTGTGGTCTCGTGCATTGCCTGCATCAGATACAAGCCGGAGATTGCCTGGTTCAGCCTGGCGGTGCTCATTATTTCCTGGGGCAGCGGACAGGCCCAGGGGATTCAGCGTTACATCCTTGCCGCTCCAGCGGTCTTTTACATGCTGGCTTACTGGGGGAAAAAACCGGTGTTCGATCGTGCCTGGACGATTTTCAGCGTGTTGCTGATGGGTTTGCTGGCGATGCTGTTTGCTCTAAATTTCTGGGTAGCTTGATCAAGCACAATGTCTTAATAAGCGGAAAAGGTCCATGCCAGAGTGCGGACCTTTTTTTATGTTGGACTTATTCCCTTTTACTCAACGGGGCCATCAAGCGATAACAAATGCTTGATCTCGTGTACAATAGCCTGAAACTCTGCAGGAGCGAGTTCAAATGAAAATCTGGAGAAACATTATCATTTTAACAGTGGGCATTATTTTGGTCTTAGCCTCCTTGATCATTTATTCTATACAGGTATCCCGCTCAATCGTGCTGGCCAGCACCATCCCTCCGGCAGTCCAGTTCAGAACATTTCTGATGCTTTTCCTGTCAGGGCTTACGGTCTTAATTATTTATGGAATGATGGGTGTACCCAGACCAGATCCCTTTCATACAATCCTTGTAAAGGTGTTCCTTATTTTGATCATATTAGGCAACGTGGTAACGGCTCTAAATTACCTTCTGCTAAGCATCCCATATTCACAGTTGTTTTCAATTGATTTTTACCTTAAGTTGGTTTTCGTTATCCTGGCCTTGGCTATTATTTTATTTTCCCTGGTAATTTGGAATGGTTTCAAGTGGGGATTTTGGGGATTAGTTGTCGCCTCTTTTTTCGTATTTATTCTCAATATTATTGGTGGAGTTCCCATCATCCCCAGCATTTTCGGAGCCTCGGAACCGGTTATCCTTTATTTCCTTATACGGCCTGCCTGGAGTGATCTGGATTAATCCTCTTCATATGGCCAGATTTAAGGTCTAAAATCACCGAGGGCTGTGATTTTCAGCAGCAGGGCCCCATGTGCAGGCACATTGGAATTGAAAAGGTTATCGAAAATTCCTCGATCTGCTCGTGCCCAAAGATCGCGAATTGAAGCGGGGCCGGGCGGCATACCAATGGCATCCCAGGTAAACCCGATATTTGCAGGGGCTTCAGTGCGGTTTAATAATACAACGGCCATGGTGTTTTTGCCCGACAAAGTCTTGGACCACACCTCCAGCCCATTGTTGCTGTCGACGATGCTGCCCTGAATGCCCAGCGGGTCTTGATCGACAGCGATGACCTCCGGAGCTGTCAGGATATCCTTTGTTGCCTGGCTCATAGTTCGCAGGTCATTCCCGGCAATCAATGGTGCTGCACTGATCGCCCACAAGGTGAAGTGTGTCCGATATTCAATATCGGTCATTCCCCCGTTCCCGACTTCCAGCATATCCGGGTCGTTCCAGTGACCTGGCCCAGCATAAGGAGCGAAAGTGACGTTTGCCTCTGCAATGGTGATCATGCTGTCCCATGAATCTTTTATATCGCTCGTTGTTCGCCATAAGTGAGCAATATCCCATAGAGGTGCTAAGATTCCAGGGAACCCCCATGAGCACATGCTGAAAACGATCGGTCTGCCGGTTGCCACCAGGGCCTTGTGCATTTTCGTGTAGTCATCCAATAGTTTTCCCACGGCAGCACAATTATCATATTTCAGGTAATCTACACCCCAGGAGGCTATTTTGTTTGCATCCTGGATTTCATACCCATAGCTGCCGGGAAGAAGGGCACAGGTCTTGGTTCCTCGGTCGAGATAGATGCCAAATTTCAAGCCTTTCGCGTGAACATAATCAACCACTGCTTTCAGGCCATTGGGAAATTTTGTTGGATCGGGCTGCAGGTCGCCGTTCGCATCGCGAGTGGGTGCCATCCAGCAATCATCGATGATCACATACTGGTAGCCGGCTGATGACATTCCGCTGCTCACCATGGCATCGGCTGTTTCCCTGACCAAGTCGTCATTGATACTGCAGCCAAAGTGATTAAAACTGTTCCAGCCCATCGGCGGTGTTCGCGCCAGGCGGTCAAACATGGGGATTGCAGTAGCGGTCTGAGTCGGAGCAGGAGAGGGCGAGGTGGTTGCTGTGGAGGTTGGCGTAATCGCAGAGGCAGGCTTACAGCAGCCCGTCACCCCAAGAATGAGCACCATGACCACCAGCAGTCGCCAGTTACAAAGATGGATTTTCATGTTTATCTCCTGATCAGCGGTAATTAATCCAATCCCTATTGATATATTTTACAATGAACAGGAATTAAGCGATATTAAAACGGCACTAATTCTGTCTTATAATCACTGCGGGCGGGGTTTTATATATAAGAAAGACTATAGGACCGATGGATGATTTTCTTCCCCAAGAAAGAGTTTTCCCTCTGATGAGGCCTCGTAACGCCAGTCCGATCGAGGCACACACCGAAGCGGATGCCGCATCTTCGCCAGCCGCATCATTCGAGGACCTTTTTCTCGAACATTGGGCGATGATTTACCGGCTGCTAGTGCGGATGATTGGTGACCCGGCCGAGGCGGAAGACTTGGCTATGGACACTTTTTTTCACCTGTACCAGCATCCACCGAAAACCGGGGAAGGGTCCAATCTGAGAGGCTGGCTGTTCAGGGTGGCTACCAACTTGGGTTTGCGCTCCATTCGAAGCTATCAGCGCCGAGAACATTATGAGATGGTCGCCGGCAAAGGCGCCCTGGAGGATCCTCAGGAGGACAAGCCCGCAGAGCTTTTGGACAGCAAAGAAGCCCATCGTCTCACCCGCCTGGCACTCAGCCGAATGCAGCCACGCCAGGCGCAATTGCTCAGCTTGCGCTACTCGGGCATGACTTATAAGGACATCGCCGGGGCAATGGGTCTGGCGCCTGCTTCCATCGGTCCCCTTCTCCTGCGTGCCGAACGCGAATTCGCCAGGATCTATCGTTCTCTTTCCCGGGAGGAAATATGAACCAACACTTGAGTGATGGCAATCTGCGCGCCGCTCTCGACGGAGAGCTGGCGGAAGAAGAGGTGCAGCATCTCAATATGTGCCCGATCTGCCAGGCGCGCCGGGAGCAGATCCGCTCACAGATCCAAATGACCGCCGAACACTTGTCCTTCCTGGCATCCTCTGCTCAGGAACCGGCGCCCGATGCCCGGAGCGCATTAAAAGGTTTTACTGATCGCAATTTAGCTCGAAAGGAGAATTCTATGTTCAAAAAGATGTTTACCTCCCCTGTCCTGCGGATAGGGCTGGCACTCGTCCTGATATTGGTCGTCGTGCTTTCCATTCCCGCCACCCGCGCCCTGGCGGATCAATTGCTCAACCTGTTTCGCGTCCAACAGGTCGTGGTGCTGCCGGTCGATTACACCGGCATTCAGCAGCTGACCGGTAACAGTGCACTCGGAAGCCAGCTCAGCGATTTAATTTCCAGCTCGGTTTCCGTGGACCAGAAACCAGGGAACCCGGTTACCGCCTCGGATGCACGTCAAGCCAGCCAGCTTGCCGGATTCACAGTCCGATTGCCCCAGGGGATGTCCCCATCCCGTATCAGCGTAGAGAATGCGGCTGCCTTTTCCTTCAAGATCGATCTGGCCAAAGCCCAGGCGCTCTTAAACGAGGCCGGACGGTCGGACCTGGTGCTGCCTGCCTCGATCGACGGCGGCGTGGTATCGGTCAATATTCCCTCCAGCGTCAGCGTGGCCTACGGAACCTGCCCCCAACCAGGTTTGGCCGACACCGGCCTGGGGGTCAATTCAGGCGGCTCGTCCGGGCGCCGTTACCCCGACTGTGTTCTCATGGAAGAAACCCCGAGCCCGACTGTATCTGCCCCTGCGGGTGTGGATATCGCCCAGCTTGCACAGATTGGTCTGGAGTTCACTGGCATGACCAGCGACCAGGCGGCAGCCTTCGCCCGGTCGGTAGACTGGACTTCCTCATTGGTGATCCCAATCCCCAAAAATGCAGCCACCTACGAGCAGGTGACGGTGGACGGTGTGTCCGGGACGCTCATCCAGCGCCCGGCTGATGATGCGCCGCAGTATGCCCTCTTGTGGGTCAAGAACGGCATCCTGTATGCTATCAGCAGCCTGGGCACAGATTCCCAGCATGCGATCCAGATGGCCAATTCTCTTCCGTGACGGATATTCATGTCTTCAGTACCTGCTGTTGAAACCGAAGGACTGAGAAAAGTCTTCGGCGACCACGCTGCGGTCAAAAGCCTCACCCTGCAAATTAAGCAGGGTGAAGTGTTTGGATTCCTTGGACCCAACGGGGCCGGAAAGACCACGTCCATAAAAATGCTGGTAGGTCTGATCACGCCCACCTCCGGCAGAGCTGCCCTGCTTGGATCCCCGCTCGGTGATCGCCGGACCATGGCGCGCGTTGGTTTCCTCCCGGAGCATTTCCGCTTTCAGGAATGGCTGACCGCCACCGAGTTCCTTGAGCTCCACGGACAGCTGTTTGGGACCCCCCGTACTCAGCTCGTTGGGCGGATCGAACAGCTGCTTGAGCGGGTCGGGCTGTCTGAATTTCGGAATCGTCCGCTCTCCACCTTTTCGAAGGGTATGCTGCAGCGCATCGGCCTGGCCCAGGCTTTGCTCAACAGGCCCGCCCTGGTTTTCCTGGATGAACCAACCTCTGGTCTCGACCCCGTCGGCCGCATCCTGGTGCGGGACATTATCCGTGAGCTGCGCAGCGAGGGCACATGTGTCTTCCTGAACTCCCACCTGCTCAGCGAAATCGAGGTCACCTGCGATCGGGTGGCATTCATTAATCACGGTGAAGTAATCCGCGCCTTGGAGCTGTCCTCGCTGGATACCGGTCAGATCAAGATCAGCATCCGCGCTTCCGGTCTTACTTCAGAGTCAACTGCCGGGCTATCGAACTGGGCCGAGGACATTTCCGTGCAGGATGGCCGCCTGTCGCTTACCGTACGAAGCGAGGCAGCCCTGCCGGAGATCAACCGTTACCTGGTTTCGCGTGGGGTGGATGTGTACGAAATTTCGCCGAAGCACGTGTCCCTGGAAGAGATATTCATCGAAACGATCGGGAAGGAAGGCAGCCTGTGAATTCGATCCTGATCCTTACCGGCATGACTTTTCGCCAGGCCATCCGCAGGAGGATTGTGCTGACTGGCCTGCTGCTCGGGGTCTGTTTCCTGATCGTTTTCTCGATTGGGTTCCACATGATCCTTTCCGGCTCCATGCAATCGTTTGCTGCTGCTGAAGGGGGAGGAAGGGGAATTCTAAACGTGCTCAACCAGGAAAGGGATAATGCCTTGCTCCTGGCTGGACTGTACGCAGTCACATTCCTTTCCATTGCAATGGCTGCACTTCTCGGGGCGGACACTCTCGCGAGCGAGATCAACTCGGGAACCATTCAGACCATTGTCACCAAACCCATCCGGCGTTCGGATGTTGTATTTGGCAAATGGCTGGGCTTTGCCGGGCTGCTTGGACTGTACATGATTCTGATGGCCGGCGGAGCGGTCGTGAGTGTCTGGGCGCAAGCCGGGTACCTCGCGCCACACTTAATTGCTGGTCTTGGGTTGATTTACCTGGAAAGCCTGCTGGTGATGACCATTGCACTGCTGTTTTCCAGCCGCCTGTCTGCGCTGGCTACGGGAGGTGTGATCTTCGGCCTGTACGGCATGGCCTTCATCGGCGGGTGGGTCGAGCAGATCGGCTCGCTGATCCAGAACCAGACCGCTGTGAAGGTCGGCATCGTGACCAGCCTGATCATCCCCAGCGAGTCCCTCTGGCGTCGGGCGGCTTTCGAGATGCAGTCACCTTTATCCGGGGCTCTGGGGATTTCACCTTTCGGAACGGTCTCCGTCCCCAGCCTGATCATGATTGGGTATTCTGTTGTTTATTTACTGGCCGCCCTTGGCCTGACTGTACTGATCTTTCGCAAGCGCGACCTTTGATCCTGCCCTGACGGCGGCACGCGGATGGGTTTTTCTCCCCAAGGATTTTGGGACAGAGTAAATTAATAATTGTCAAGCTTCCTTCCGGTAAAGCATCTATTCGACTGTCACGCTTTTAGCGAGATTGCGGGGTTGATCCACATCTAAGCCACGAATGGAGGCAATGTGATAAGCAAGCAGCTGAAGCGGGATAATCGTCACGACAGGGGAAAGCATCCAGGGTGTTTCCGGGACCCACAGGACGTGATCGGCCTGGGAAGCGACCAGGTCGTCTCCTTCCGTTGCAATCGCGATTACTATCCCACCACGGGCTTTTGCTTGTTGGATCTGGCTGATCATTTTTTCGTGCCATGGGTCTTTTGGCGCAAGACACACTACCGGCATATTACTGTCGATCAGTGCAATCGGGCCGTGCTTCATCTCGCCTGCTGGGTATCCCTCGGCGTGGATGTATGAAATTTCCTTCAGCTTCAGGGCGCCCTCATACGCGATCGGCATATTGATGCCGCGGCCAAGATAAAGACAGTCATGGACATTTTTCAACAGCTCCGCTACCGCTTTTGATTCAGCTTCGCGGTTCAGTGCGCGGCTCGCCAGGTCGGGTATCAAGCGAAGGTCTGCTACCCGGCTGCGGCGGGTTTTTTCATCGATCGTCCCGCGCAGATCTGCCAACAGGATCGCCAGCATATAAAGATCCACGAGGGGTGCGGTGAACGCTTTCGTTGAGGCGACGCCAATTTCAGGTCCGGACTGCATGGCAATGTACCCATCAACGATGCGCATTGCCTGGGACCCGATGGCATTGACGATGCTCCAAACGATTGCGCCTTTTCGACGTCCTTCTTCCATGGCCGCCAATGTATCCGCTGTTTCGCCGGATTGGCTGATCGCGAGAACAACCGTGTTTTTATCGACAATCGGGTCGCTGTAACGAAACTCAGATCCGATTTCTACTTCGCATGGGATGCGAGCAATGCGCTCGATCAGGATTTTACCGATCATCCCGGCATATGCCGCGGTCCCACAGGCAGTAATGAATATTTTATCAATTTTGCGGGCCAGGTTGGGAGTCAAGTGAAGCTCAGGCAGGCGGATGCGCCCGGCATTGAAATCCACGCGCCCGGCCATGGTTTCGGTCAATGACCTGACCTGTTCGTGGATTTCCTTCTGCATGAAGTGCTGGTACCCACCTTTTTCTGCTGCAGCCGTGTCCCAGGCAATATTTTGAAATTTTGGTTGAACGGATTGTCCTTCAAGAGTTTCCACGCGGGCCCGGTCCTTGGTGAGGATCGCCATCTGGCAGGATTCGAGAAAAATTACCCGTCGGGTGTGTTCAAGGATGGCAGGGGTGTCGGAAGCGATGAAATTTTCGCCTTCGCCGAGGCCAAGTACCACACCCCCCGCGTTGCCGATGCGGGCGCAGATGATTTTATCCGGTTCATCGGCGGACATCAGGACAATCCCGTGTGCTCCACGGATATCCAGGAAGGCCTTGCGCGCAGCTTCGGTAAGGTCCAGCCCGGTGGATTGGTAGTGCTCAACCAGGTGGACGATGACCTCGGTGTCGGTGTCGGAGTTGAACCTGGCGCCTTCTGAGGCAAGCTCCTCGCGCAGCTCAAGGAAGTTCTCGACGATCCCATTGTGTACGACGACGACCCGCCGGGTCGATCCGAAATGAGGATGGGCATTCCTGGCGGAAGGGGCTCCATGGGTCGCCCAACGCGTGTGACCGATGCCTGGAGATCCATGGATGGGTTCCTGGCTGACCAGTTCGTTCAAACGGATTAATTTTCCTGCTTCACGCCTGATCTCGATCTGGCCATTCTGCAAAACCGCGATGCCTGCCGAGTTGTAGCCGCGATATTCCAGCCTCTTCAATCCATTGAGGATGATCGGCGTCGCGTCGCGCGGGCCGATATATCCGACGATTCCACACATAGGGGTTCCTCCAAATGTTGTAAGGTGTCGCGCCCAGGCAGTCCTGCTGCAGGCACGACGCACGCTCGCCACTCTTTGCATTTTGCCCGCCCCATCGCTGTGACGGTATTGTGGCAAAGTTCAATTTGGAGGGAAAAGGATCGGGGAGTGGCTTCCCCGGAGGGTATCCGCTGATCATTCGATTTTTTCCCGGCGATGACTGCCGGGATTAGCTTTGCCTTGCGGCAGAGAACCCTCATCCTCGTCACCCTGGTCAGCTCGTGAGCTGTGCAGGGCCTTGCGCTGCTTTTCCCAAGACTAATTTGAATTCTTGGCACCTCCATAGTGAAAGAGGATCAAAATGATTATAACCCACATTTAAAAGGCCCAAATGTCGGTATTTCGTGAAATTCACGTCCAGACAGGTTTACAGATTCTCCCTACTGATTGACTTCTTTCTTATCCCTTGCTATTATTAATCTGGCGTAAAAAGAATACTTTAATTACTGTTTCTGGATAATTATGAAACCTATTCTAAACCAAAAAATGACCGGAAAGCGTGGACAGAGCCTTGTCGAGTTGGCATTGGTGCTGATGATCCTGGTGCTCATGCTGGCTGGCGTGGTTGAATATGGTTTTTTACTCAACAACTTCCTGCATGTCCTGGACGGAGCGCGCGAATCCGCTCGTCAATTCAGTAACTATATTCCATTCGTCATGAATGGGGGACAAATCGATCCCAGTCAAAACGATCTGACCTTTTATTATGGGGCAGCGTATGACGCCACCCAGGTGATGGAACCCCTTTATCTCAATCCTTGGAACGGGGATGATATTGTCGTTACGGTATACAGCCTGAGCAGCAATAATACGGTTGTGGGGTTTCCAAACACGGGCTATGCGGACCAGGGCTGGCATTTGTGTGGTAATTTTGATGCCTTTAATACTTGGATGAATAACCAACCCAACAACGCTCCTCCCCTCACTCCAACACCGAGTCTGGAAGGCCCTCCTCCAGGACAATCTTCGCATTGGGCACTAGGTTGGGAGACCTGCACCCCTAAGCCAACCCGGATGTCAGACCAAAAAATATTAAATGTAAATGAGGGGATCCCTCAAACATTAGTTCCATCCTACCCTCTCCCCCCATCGACCGGCGTCTTGACCGTGGAGATTTATTATAGTTATTACCAAATACTGGATCTGCCGGTATTTACCAATAGTATATACTCCATCGTTCCTAATCCAATCCCGGTTTACGTTTATGCGATCATGCCTCTCTCTTCCGCAGAACCAACGCCTACACCATGAGGACTTTTAAAGCTATGCAGATTATTCCCGCAAACTATAAAAACAGGATTAAGAAGATGCAAAGAGGGCAGATCCTGGTCATGGCTGCTCTATTCATGGTTGTCATCCTGGCCGTTATCGGGCTGGCCTTGGATATCGGTGTAATATTTATTAATTATGGGCGGCTGCGCCGGGCTGTCGATGCGGCTGCACTTGCAGCGGCGCTGCAGTATACCCAGGGATCCACGATCAGCTCGATGAAAGGTGAAGCAGAGCAGTTCCTTCTGCTGAACGGTGTCAGCGACCCCACGGTGGATATCGTGATTTGCAATACCAATGAATCCGACCCTATGAATCAACCGGACAATCGGCTTCCAGACGGCAGTTCAATCTGCCAACAGGATCTTACCGGACAGTATAAAAAACTGGTGTTCGTTCAGGCCAGTTCGACGGTCGAGCTCAGTTTCATGAAGGTGCTTGCGCCAATCATTAACTTTTCCACTATAAATATAGTTGCGCAGGCCACCTCTGAGGCAGCTTCCGTGGATGTTATGCTGGTCCTGGATACATCCGAGTCGATGACCTACGACAAGCCTCCGGATTCCCATCCAGATACAGTAACATATCCAACCAATTATCCTGGTCCACCCTACGACCCAAATTCTGAAGGGAGGGATCCGAGTTATTGTAATCATAATGCCAATACTGTCTATAACGGTGACACCTACACAGGAACTTGTTCACCCTTCCAGCTGGTTAAACAGAATGCAGTTTTCTTTGTAAAGCAGCTCTATTTCCCCTATGACCGGGTGGGAATCATTACCTTTAATCAGGATATTACTTACAACCTTCCTTTTACTAGTACCCAGGCGGATATCATCAGCGCCATCGAGCAACTGACTGTCGGTGAAGGGCAAGGAGGGGTGAAGTACGATGGTACGGATACTACCTGCGAAGACCCTACTCATCATCTTGGTGCTGATAAGTTGAACCTTTGTCGAGAATATGTCAATGCACCTGGTGGTACCTACACATACGATGGTACTAACCCTATCTATATCGGTTTTTATTGTCAATCCTGGTCATCTACGGGCGATCCATCCCAATGCGGGACCACCAATACCGGTGGGGCATTATTGAGGGCGGCGACTGAATTCTCCGATGATCAGCGCACGGATTCGTTGTGGGTGACTATTCTTCTCACCGACGGCGGAGCCGATTCTGGCTTTAGCGATGAGCCGGGCTATGTGGGGACGCCTTTCTGCCCTACATATTGGTGGACCCAGGCACCCATCTGTCGAAATCCCAACACGCCTCCCACCCGGATTTCCCCGACAGACATTCCACATTACGATGTGATGGATTATGCCATGGACATGGCGGATGCCCTCGCATCGAATAATGTCCTCATTTACACCATCGGTATGGGGCAGGTTATCGCCAACCAGAATGATCCGGGTAATTACAACAAAGCCGGTGCGGTGGCCGCCCGGTCATTTTTACAATACGCTGTGGGCGGCAAGGGAGTTTCTTACATCGCCCCTTATGGAGAGGATACGCAGGTAGATCAAGAATTGCACAATATTTTCTTGGCGATCGCCAACAACATCGCAACACGTTTGGCGAAGTAGGAGGATCGGCATGATGAATAACAGATTATCAAATTCCAGGGGGAAACGGTTTGTCCAGGGCGGCAGCCGCTCACAGGGCTTGGTCGAGTTTGCGCTTGCTCTTCCAATCCTCCTGCTGCTTCTTTTTGCCATTATTGATTTCTCACTCTTGTTTTCTGCATGGTTGGTCGTCCAGAATATGGCCCGTCAGACCTTGCGCTTTGCCGTTACGGGACAATATAACGCCATTTATTGTCCGGGAGGAACTGATCCGGGATGCAATAGTGGTGGCACGGTCGCTCAAAACAACGTGTATAAAGACGCTGCCCGTCTTCATACAATTCTTGACATGTATAAAACATACACACCGGGATTGATGTGGAATGGAACTGCAGATGATATGACCATAAATCCCGCCAACACAGCTGTGCGGGGGTATCTCAGGGTCACCGTCTGCTCCAGCCGAAAAGACGCCAATAATAATTACATTTATACTCCTGTCTATCCAACGTTGGGATCGACAACCAAATATGGAAATTGTGTTTTGGCCTCGGATGGTGCGACTCATCAACTGGATGCAGGCGGGCCGGATGATACCGTCTATGTCATTGTGGATTTCAACCATCCCTTTATCACCCCGCTCACCTTCTTCCCACAGTATTTCAATGCTAGCTGGACGATGTTTCACCTGGAATCGTACGATCAGGGTGTCGTTGAAAATTTCCGCGCCAGCCGTAAATTCTCGTACACGCCTGCCCCACAACCTACTGGCATAATCACGGATACCCCACAACCCACCAGCACATTCACTATTACCGATACACCTACGGCCACGGATACAGCTACCACCACGATGACCTTTACCCCGACGGATACCCCGACGTTCACGGATACCCCGACGAACACGAATACGCCGACATCGACATATACGCCAACTTCAACCTACACTTCTACATCTACGAAAACACCGACAAAGACGCCGACATCCACTTATACTCGCACATCAACAAGCACGAGTACAAGAACACCCACGCCCAGCAATACACCGACAATTACCAATACGCCGACGATAACCAACACGCCAACAATAACGCAGACTCCAACCCGTACCTACACGCCGACTAACACAAATACCAGAACGAACACGCCTACGATCACCAATACACCGACGAAGACGAATACACCCACGATCACCAATACACCTACCATTACCAACACACCGACTCGCACCTTTACGCCAACTCACACCTTCACCCCGTCGTGGACATTCACCAGTTCATTTACCAGTACGATAACTGATACACCTTCACGCACCTATACCCCGTCGAATACATCTACGAAGACCCCCACATCGACGCATACAGGCACCTCTACACCCACCAATACTGGTACGTCAACCGGAACACCGACTTCGACCTTCACTCCGTCCAATACCTCTACATCCACCAGTACTGGTACGTCAACCAAAACACCGACCTCGACCTTCACTCCGTCCCATACCTCTACACGCACAAGTACATCGACCCTGGTCACGCTCACATTTACTCCATCGCTGACGTTCACTCCAACCGCTTCCCTATGCTTTGACTGCGTCGGCAGGGTGCCCAATTCGGTGAATGGAGAAATGGCCGCAATTGAGCGGGAGATAAGTCAAGTCAGTGGACCGAATGGCTCTGCCAATAAGAATGTAAATCTCAGCTTCCTCGGCAGAGACACGACCAGCCGGGCAATAAACGTATTGGTGGCGGAGGATCTCTGGGAGAAAGCGCGGCAAGTATAAAAAAGTCAACGCGACCTTGGTCCGGGTAGCTCCAGCGGAGGTCGCAGGGACTGTTGATCAAGTTAATGTTACGATGGGAGGCCTGCGCCGAAGGCGGTTCAGGCCTCCCATGTAATTTAAGGATGTCGATTGAGCGAAGCTTGATATAATTTAAAGAATAGACCTGCGGAGGTTGTGGTGCAAAAATTGTTGGTTCGAGTATTTCCCTGGCAAATAAAATGGAAGGGAATTCTTACCGAGGCAATAATTTTCCTCGCTATATATATTCTCTGGTTGATTTTCCATTCTCCTGCGTCCCAGGCTTCGGGTTTGATCGGCTGCCTGGCGATTCTCGCCCCACTAACTGCCACGGTATATCTCATCTTCCGCTCTCTTCCAGCAGTTCCGGATTATTCTCGCCGCAGCTGGTCTTTCCTTGGACTGGCCCTTATCTGCATACTGCTGGGCAGCTTCGTTCGGACTTTTTATTTGGCTCTTTTGAAGGAACCGCTTCCAGCACTCTCGGCTGCGGATATTTTCAACCTCCTGGCCTATCCTCTTATTCTTTATGCTTTAATGGGTTACCCATTCGAGAATCGCTATGCCCCATCCCGCCTGCGTTTTTTCCTGGACGCGACGATCACTTCGGGCGTTGTTTTAACCTTGGGATTGCTTGTTCTTTCTCCGGCCACGCTGCAGTCGAACTCGGGCGGATTGGCCGGCTTGGTCCCGATGGCATATCCAATCCTTGACCTGGTTCTCTTGATGATCCTGGTCAATATGTTGCTGGCTAGCAGGAAAGCACGGCGGACCTCCGTTTTGTGGAGCACTTGCCTGCTGGCAATTTCCTTTTCAGATTTTAATTACGGTATCCAAATGTCTGTGCATGGCTTCAGAGCGGGCACCCCGGCCAGCCTGGGGTGGACGGTTGGATTCCTCCTTTTCGGCTTGTGTGTTTTGATCGAAAGGGAAATTCCCGCCACCCAGAAAAAATCTTCCCAGGCCTCGCGCTTGGATTTCGGACCGCGCCTGCAGAATTTACTCCCTGTGATCCTTGTCCTGGCGTTATTCGTGTATGTTCTGTTAAATTGGCAATCCACCGGCGAAGTATCTCAGCTTGGCCTATGGATGAGTTTGGTTCTAGCCATTGGCTTGATTGTCCGAATGGGCATCCGGGCCGGAGAGTCCGAACTGCAAAAATATTGGCAGCTTTTCAGCAGCCTCGCAGATCCAGTTTTCATCTGTGATGCTCGCGGCCGGATAATCCTTGGCAATCCAGCTTTGATGAGGGCGCTCGGAAAAAATGATGAGAGTCAAATTTCTGGAGAATTGCTGGAGACGATCTTCGAGTTGTTTGATCTGTCTTCTGACCTGCTCCAGAAGGCCAGTCGCCAGACGTATACTCAAGAAGTCACCTTGCACCCACAGCACACACCTTATAAGCTTTCACTTAGTCGCATCGTATCGGAAGGTCGAAGACCCCTTTTTGCGGGTGTAACCCATGACCTCACCGAGCAAAAACGCCACGAGGACGAAATTCAGAAAGCATTTAAAGAGCTTCAAACTGTTCACCGCACGCTGGAAGAATTGAACACTCAACTGGAGGAAAAGGTAGAAGAGCGTACGCGTACTCTCAGCGAAGCCAATCGCCAGCTGGAAGAACAGAACAAAATACTGCAGGCGCTGGACCAGTTGAAGAGTGATTTTGTTTCGATGGTGTCCCACGAACTGCGCACCCCATTGACCAGTCTCAATGGAGGCCTGGAATTGCTGCTCAACCGCAGAAATCGGCGGGCCAATGACCGGACGACATTGTTGTTAATGAAGAATGAGGTAGAGCGCCTCACGCGCTTGGTGGAAAATATCCTGAACCTTTCCGCAATTGAAGCTGGACGGATGGTCCTGCACCCGGTCCCCTTATCCATCCAAAAAGTGCTGGTGGATGTATGCAAAAAATTAAGCACTTTGCCGGGGGGGGAGCGTATTCATGTGAGCATTTCCGAAGAATTGCCCATGGTATTGGCGGAAAGGGAGGCCCTGGAGAGCATCCTGAACCATCTGATCGACAATGCGTTGAAATATGCGCCTTCTGGACTGGTCGAGATTAAAGCTTGTAAAGAAGGAAGAAAAATTCGGGTTGAGGTGACGGATACCGGTCCGGGAATCCCGAAGGAGAAACGCCGTTTGCTCTTTCGGCGTTTCCAGCGTCTGGATCCCAAGGATTCCCAATCCGTTTATGGCTTCGGGCTGGGCCTTTACCTGTCTCGGCGTATCCTCCAGACGATGTCCAGTGATCTGGCGTTTGAAGAACCAGCTGAGGGAGGGGCGAGATTTTATTTTTACTTGAAGGAGACCGAATGAAGTCCAAAATCCTGCTCGTAGACGACGATCAGTCTCTGCTCCACCTGCTGAGTCAATATTTGCGCGAGAACAATTTCCAGGTTTATGAGGCACCCAATGGGCCTTCCGGGTTACGCCTGGCTTTTAATGAACATCCCGAACTGGTTTTATTGGATGTAATGCTTCCCGGGATGGATGGTTGGGAGGTATGTACCCGTTTGCGGGAATTGAGTGATGTTCCCATCATCATGGTAACCGCGAAGACCACCGAGGAGGACAAACTGCGCGGTTTCCAGCTCGGGGTGGATGATTATGTGACCAAACCGTTCAGTTTTGCAGAACTGGTGGCTCGCATCCAGGCGGTTCTTGCGCGCTCACCAGCGGGCAGCCAGAAGGAGACTGGTTATCTTGTCCACGGGGATATTCTTCTCGATATGGAAAAATACCAGGCTTCGATTCGAGGGACGCACCCTGGACCTGACCCCTACGGAATTCAGGCTGCTCGAGGCCTTGGTGCGAAGAAAGGGGCGGGTTGTTTCTGAAAGGGAATTAATTCAGGGGGTTTGGGGTGAATCCAGAGAGGATCCATCCCTGGTGCGGCGTTATATACTGATATTGAGGAAAAAGCTCGAACGGGATCCGTCAAATCCGATCTGGATACGGACAGTGCGCGGCTTTGGGTATCGAATGGGCACGGGCCCTCTTCACCTGGAGGGGGGGGACGATGCAGGTAAAAAAGAAAAGCCCGGGTAGAGCTCGGGCTCTTTCCAATACAACTACAATTTAGCGGAGAAATAAAAGAAATGCGCTCAAAATGAGAAATGGCGCGTAAGGGATCGCCATGGAGGCCGTATACTTTTTGGATGCGATCTTTACAATGATGATGATGAGACTGACCAGCCCTCCGGTCACGACCGTGAACAGCAGGCCAAGGACGATGCTTGGCCAACCGAGAAGCAGGCCCAGGACGCCTCCCAGATTGACATCCCCAAATCCGAGGGCAACTTCGTCAGCGGGTATCCCCCTTCTCTTCGCCATGATGCGAATGTACAAGACGCCCACATAATACAGCAGGAGCATCACGCCGAAGCCGCATACGCCTCCAAGGAGGGTATCCTTTAGCGAATGGAGATAGATCCCGATCCCGAAGCCCAGAATTGCCCCGGCCCAGCTGACCGGGTGCAGCACCACACGGTGTTCGATGTCGGTGACAAAAACGATCGCCAGGTAAACGAGAAGCACGACAACGATTGGGAAGGGCAGCAGCTGCGGAAAAATCCAGAATAAGACGACTGCGGTGGTCATGAAGGCTTGAACGAGCAGCGTCCGCAGGCTGCGTGGATTCCCACAGGCGGGGCAGTTGCGCAGAAGTAGATAGTCCCCCCAGCGGTAGACGTGATCACATTTGGGGCAGGCTGGTTGGCTGAACCGTCGAGTGACTGGAAGCACGTCGGTCAGATAATTGACTATCCAGCCGGCGATCCATCCGGTGACCAGTGCGAGAACGATCCACATGGCATAATTATATCCCAATGGTTGCCCCCGTTCTTGGCGAAAACTGTAAATTGACTTACAATCCCCTTGCATTTCGCAAAGCCGATTCTCCTATTCCATTACGAATCAATCGAGGGTTTTCTGAACGACAAACGCAAGTGTAGGAGCAGTCAGGATGGAAAAATTTATTATTGAAGGAAACATCCCACTCAAGGGGGAAGTGACCCCCTCTGGAAATAAAAATGCTGCTTTGCCCATCTTGGCCTCATGTTTATTGACCGAAGAACCAGTCATTCTCCATAATGTCCCCAATATCCGTGACGTAAGCGATATGCGTAAATTAATCGCCAGCCTGGGTGTTGATATCCAGGACCTGGGGGGGAATTCCTGGCAGGTGGTCGCGCGGACTGTTCGCCCGGCGGATCTTGATCCTGATCTTTGCCGGCGCATCCGCGCTTCCATTCTCCTGGCAGGGCCGATGACCGCCCGCGCCGGCGAATTGCGGCTTCCGCCGCCTGGGGGTGATATCATTGGACGCCGCCGGGTAGATACTCACATTCTGGTGCTTAAAAAACTCGGTGCACAGGTTAAATACCATCGTTCCTTCGAATTCAAGGCGAAAAGATTGAAAGGTACGGAGATACTGCTGGATGAGGCTTCGGTCACCGGCACTGAAAATGCGATCATGGCTGCGGTTACTGCGCAGGGATCCACAATCCTGCGCAATGCCGCCTCTGAGCCGCACATCCAGGAATTATGCCAGCTGTTGATTACACTCGGGGCGCACGTGGACGGCATCGGGTCTAATACCCTGCATATCGAGGGCGTGGATAAACTTCATGGGGGCGAATTTACCATCGGTGCTGATTACCTCGAGGTGGTCAGTTTCATCGGTGCCTCTGTGGTAACCCATGGGGAGGTCCGTATCCGCAATGCTGGGGCACGATATCTCGATATGGTTCGTTTGGTATTTAACCGGATGGGAGTGGATTGGGTGGCGGATGGTGAGGATATCCTGGTACCGGTGAAACAGCGTTTGAAGATCGAACCCGACCTGGGGAATGCAATACCGGAAATAAAAACGAACGTATGGCCCGCCTTCCCAACCGACCTTATGAGCATCGCTGTCGTGATTGCAACCCAGGCCAGGGGCAGCATGCTGTTCCACGACTGGATGTATCCAAGCCGTATGTTTTACATCGATAAGCTCGTTGGCATGGGTGCCCAGATCGTGCTCTGCGACCCCCACCGCTGCATTGTCAATGGACCCACCCAACTCTACGGGGAAAAGGTCGAGAGTCCCGATATTCGCGCTGGAATGGCTCTTCTTCTTGCGACCCTGGCCGCACAGGGCACTTCAACGATTCGCAATGTCGGTCAAATCGACCGCGGGTATGAAAGGGTCGATGAAAAACTCCGCAGCCTCGGCGCGAACATAAAAAGGGCGGTTGAGTAATCCCTTCATCCCTCGTCTGGAACCGCCGGGCCGGGAGATCCAGAAAAGCATAACCGATTGGCGAAAATCATTAAATTGCATTATCCTTCCGCCTTCTTCTGATTTATTCTTGGCTGGATTGAGCGGCGGGTGCTGCAGTACTCCACAGCACCCGCCGGGTTGATTTATTGCGCTTTTGCGGTATCCGTATTTTTTTTGGAGCCTCAATAAAGAGACAACCTCTTTGGGAAAAGATTCAGATCACTTTTGGGGCTGTCCGGGCTGCGGCTGTCCGGTCACTTCTAAAAATTGACCGATCGCCTCGCGCAGCATCCGTTCGGGAAGTGCTCCAACCTGACGGTGAATGATTTTTCCGCCGAAAACGAACAGGAGGGTCGGAATCCCTTGCACGCCGTACTGGCTGGCCCACTGGGCATTTTCATCCGTGTTGACTTTGGCAACAATCAGTTTTCCCTGGTTTTCCTTGGCGACTTTTTCCAGGATGGGGGCAACCATTTTACAAGGGCCGCACCATGGAGCCCAAAAATCAACAATTACCGGTAATGGGTTCTGCAGGACGGTTGTTTCGAAGGCGGCATCAGTCACATGGATGGGTTCTTCAATCATATCGCAGCTCCTTAGAAATTAGTTGGCTACTTCGCCGGGTTTCAAAATAAAATATTCAGAAGTGATCTTTGAAGTCTTGCGCAGCATGAGGCTGACCGAGCAGTATTTTTCCTCGGAAAGTTGAATTGCCTCCTCTACATTTTTCTTGGGTATGTTTTCCCCCCAAATGAAATAGGTGATGTGAATGTCCGTCCAAACCATCGGGTAGTCTGCAGCCCGTTTTCCGCGGACTTTGATTTGCAAATCCGTCAGTTTTAGGCGTTTTTTCTCCAGGATGGAGACGATATCCATTCCTGTACAGCCGCCAGCCGCGATCAAGAGGAGCTGCATTGGCCCGACGCCAGGCGCTTCAGTTTTCCCATTCATCTGGACTGTTCCACCCCGATCGTTCTGGCCAACAAAATTCAAACTGCCATTCCAGTTTGCGCTGACTTCTGTCCAACTGTCACTCATCATTTCTCCTTATAATTCCTTGCGCGAGTATATCATAGCCCGGCAATCAGCAACAACTAAAGATTTGCACGGATCGTACTGGTAATCGCAAATAAGTCTGGAAAGATTTATCGACCATAATCTTATGATGCGCGAGAAAGGAAAACGTCACATTTTCATTGACGGTCAAACATTTTCTTGCCACGAAGGAATTCCTACTGAAGGCGCGTATCATGTTATGAAGCAGTATAATCGGCGCGGCATGCCTACATTAATTTCGCGTTGGAAGGAAGGACTCTCGCGCAGCAGCAAGGCGGCATTTGGCCGCCTTGCTGAAATGCTGGGTGCTAGCGAAATCAATTCGGATACCTGGAGCGAACTGGAAGCCCTGCTCATCCAGGCAGATTTGGGAATTGAAACCACGGAATCCATTTTGGATTCTCTTCGCAGTCTTATCCAAACGCGAGGCTTGACCCATGCCGATGAATTACAGCCGCTGTTGGAAAGCGAGCTCCGCTCCCGCCTGAATAAAACCCTTTCTATAGAGTTCGAACCTCGCCCATTTGTCATTCTCCTGGTCGGGGTTAACGGTTCTGGAAAGACGACGACGGCTGCCAAATTGGGCAGGCGTTTTGCGGATCAAGGACGTAAAGTCATGCTGGTTGCCGCGGACACTTTCCGTGCTGCGGCGGTGGACCAATTGCAGGTTTGGGCAGAGCGATTGGAGCTGCCGGTAATTGCCGGCCAGGTGGGGGCGGACCCGGGGGCTGTCGTTTATGACGCGCTTCGCTCCGCTCAGGCAAAACTCTATGACCTGGTTTTGGTGGATACTGCTGGAAGAATGCACACCCGGTATAATTTAATGGAAGAGCTTAAAAAAGTCCGGCGAGTGTCCGGGAAGGCATTGCCCGACGCTCCGCACGCCACCTGGTTGGTCATGGACGCCACCACTGGCCAAAATGCGCTGGCACAGGCGCGCTCCTTCAAAGAGGCCGTTAGCGTGACCGGGATTATCCTGGCGAAATTGGACACATCCGGGCATGGAGGGATGGCTTTTGCAATCCAACACGAACTCGGTTTGCCGATTTTATATGCTGGTTTGGGTGAAAAGGCCGAAGACCTGGTGCCTTTTGACCCCGATTCCTTTGTAAAAGGGATCTTGGGACGAAACATTTGACAAAATCTGCCGACAGATAATTGGTCCAGAGAGAGACATGCTTGATCGTTGGGGAAAAGGCGATCGGTATAATTTCGTTGAAATCCGGGCCATGGATGTGGTATATTACGACCTCGGTGGGAACGGTAATGAAGATAAGTCGATCTCGTCGCGCGGTGGCAAGACGGTGCTGCCGCTCCCGCTGTCGAATGTCCTTATAGGAGCAGGAAGGGAATATCGAAATGCAGGATTTGATGAATCGTTTGCAAACCGTGGGGGATGTTCTGCGCCAGCTATTGGTGCGTCTTTGACTTGCCGGCAAAGGAAACTCAACTTGCGACTTACGAAAAAGCGATCAACTCGCCTGATTTCTGGAACGATCCATCGCATGCCCAGCAGGTAAGCAAGGCTGCTGCCGGCCTGCGCGATGAGATCGAATCCTGGCGCGGCTTTGAGCGCCGGATCCGCGATGCTGCCGAATTGGCAAGCCTGGATGATCAATCCTTGCGTGCCGAATTGGAAGAAGAAGTTGCAGCAATCGAGGGGGAATTGGAAAAGCGGGGATTCGCCACAATGCTCTCCGGTCGTTATGATGCCGATGATGCCCTGCTCGCCATCCATGCCGGGGCGGGAGGAACCGATTCCCAGGATTGGGCTTCCATGCTTTTGCGCATGTACCTGCGCTGGGCTGAACGCCAGGGTTTTTCAACGGAGATCCTGGATATGACCGAGGGCGAGGAAGCTGGGATCAAATCCGTGACCCTGGCCGTTAACGGGAAGTATGCATACGGCTACCTGCGTTCGGAAAAGGGCGTTCATCGCCTGGTTCGCCTTTCCCCGTTCGATTCTGCTCACCGGAGGCATACATCTTTTGCCCTGGTCGAAGTTTTGCCTCAGGTTGCGCTGGACAACCCGGAAGTCCATATTGACCCGTCCGAGATCAAGATCGACACTTTCCGTTCATCCGGTGCCGGCGGGCAGAATGTTCAGAAGAACTCCACCGCCGTCCGCCTGACCCATATCCCGACGGGTATCGTGGTCACCTGCCAGAACGAGCGTTCTCAGACGCAGAATCGCGAGAATGCCATGAAGGTGTTGCGTTCACGCCTCCTGGAGATAAAAAGTGCGGAGAAAGAAGAAGAGATTGCCATATTGCGCGGTGAATACACCAAGGCCGAGTGGGGCAGCCAGATACGCTCTTACGTAATCCATCCATACCAGATGGTGAAGGACCACCGCACCGAATACGAGACCGGAAACACTCAGGCAGTTTTGGACGGAGATCTGGGTGCGTTCATGGAAGCATACCTGCGTCAGGCCAGCCACTAAGAACTGTGATAATTTTCATTATTACCTTGACGAGGATGCTCTTCACCGCTATAATCAGCCAACTTAAATTAAGGAAAAGTTAAGAAGGAGTGTGATATGCCGCCTCATCCAAAACGCAAACTCTCCAAGGGACGCCGTGATCGTCGTCGGGCCCACGATGCACTGGATACGGCCAACCTGGTTGCCTGTTCTAATTGTGGTACGATGATCCTCCCGCATATTGTTTGTCCGAACTGTGGTTTTTACAAAGGGCGCGAGGTGATTGAAAAAAAGAAAGAAGAAAAAAAGAAATGATTCAGCGGGCCGTGATCAAAACGGCCCGCTGTTTCTAAGTACTGGAAAGGAGGGCAGGTTTCGCGGTGGATGGAGATTAAACATATTGCTCGTGGAAATCATGAGTATTGGACCTATTTTGGAGCCTGTAATCCAGTACATCTGGCCGTTTACGTGACCAGATGTTCTAATAAAGAATCGACAAAGGAGCGACTATGAGTCTGAGCCAAGTAGCAAGTTCTATCCCCGCCTCGCCGACGATTGCGCTGAACGAGGAGGCCCGGCTCTTGCGGGAAAAAGGGGAGCCGGTCATCCACCTCGGCATCGGGGAACCGAAGAATAAAACGCCTATCGCTGCGATCCTCAGCTCCGCAGCCAAACTGACCAGTGGGGACGTAAAATACGCACCAACGGATGGCAACCCTTCTTTAAAAAAGGCGATTGTCCGCTATACCGAAGAAAATTATGACCGGGTCATCGCGCCGCAGAACATCATCGTTTCGGATGGTGCGAAGCAATCGATTTGGAATATATTGTTCGCCCTGTGCAATCCACAGGATGAAGTCATCATCCTGGCACCGTATTGGGTGAGCTATCCCGAAATGGCGCGAATGATTGGCGCAAACCCGGTGATCGTGACCCCTGAAGATGGATCCTTCGTGCCCAGCTTCGAAGAGATCGAGCGTGTGGTCACCTCTTACACGAAAGCCATTATCGTCAACAGCCCGAACAATCCCTCCGGGGTAGTTTATCCGGAAAAACTGATCGCAAGTATTGTTGAAATGTGCGAGAGCAAGGGCATTTACATGATTTGCGACGACATTTATCACAAGCTGGTTTTCGATAAAAATGTCGCCGTTCCAGCCACCAAATTTACCAAGAAGGATCCGGAAACTTCCAAGGTCATTCTCGTCAACGGCGTTGCGAAGTTGTATGGCATGACCGGATTCCGCATCGGCTGGGTTATCGCGGACCGGAAGCTGGTTGAAATCATGACAAACATCCAGTCCCAGACGACAACATGCGTATCGCCGGTAATGCAGGCTGCAGCCGAGGGGGCCCTGACCGGCGTGCAGTCGGTGGTGGAGAGCCTGCGCCTGTCCATCCAGAATAATCGCGATGTGTTGATGCAGGAACTGCGTAGTTTCAATGATGTCAAGTGTTTCAAGCCGCAGGGGACCTTCTACGCTCTGCCCGATTTCAGCACATATTGCAAGAGCAGCTATGTTAAGAATTCGGTCGAGTTGTCTAAATTCCTGCTCAAAAAAGCGATGGTGGTCACCGTGCCGGGCAAGGAATTTGGCATGGAAAACCACCTGCGCTTGAGCTACGCGGGGACCATCAAAGAAGTGATGGAAGGCATTGACCGCATGAAATGGGCACTTGACCCGAAAGCGCCTTCTGAGATTTACATCGGCGACCGCAAAATGGTCAGAGATTGGGTATAGGGTACGGAGGCTGTTATGTCAACGATTATTAATGTCAAGACACCCGCGGAAGGACAGGCTGCATCAGTTCGCAGTGATTACGGATTGGATAACCTGGGTTTGACCAACCTGCGCAAGGTGTACTGGAACCTCCCCATGGAGGCCTTATACGAGGAGATCGTCTTCCGCGGCGAGGCGAGCATCGCCCACATGGGGCCGGTGATTGTCAGCACCGGCAAGCATACTGCTCGCGCTGCCAGTGACAAGTTCGTGGTCCGCGAACCGAGTACTGAGGAGCACATATGGTGGGGTCAGTACAACCGGCCTTTCGGCCAGGATAAATTCGATGCCCTCTTCGGCCGACTGCAGGGTTACCTACAGGGGCAGGATGTTTTCGTCCAGGACTGCTACGGAGGCGCTGATCCGGACTACCACCTTCCGATCCGTGTGATCACGGAGCATGCCTGGCACAGTATGTTCGTCCGCAACATGTTCATCAAGCCGCAAACCGCGGAGGAATACCGCCGTCACGTGCCAGAATTCACCATCATTGCCGCCCCCGGATTCAAGGCATCCCCGCAGATCGATCAGACTCCCACTGAGACCTTCATTGTGCTCAACTTTGCCAAGAAGCTGTGCCTGATCGGGAATACTGCGTATGCCGGCGAAATCAAGAAAACGATCTTCACAGTGCTGAATTTCCTCCTGCCTTTGAATGATGTGATGACCATGCACTGCTCAGCCAATGTCGGCAAGAAGGGGGATGTCGCCCTGTTTTTCGGCCTTTCTGGGACCGGCAAAACGACCCTTTCCGCTGACCCGTCCCGCGGGCTGATTGGCGATGACGAGCACGGCTGGTCGGACAATGGGGTTTTCAATTTCGAAGACGGCTGTTACGCCAAGGTGATCGAACTTTCGCCGACAGCCGAGCCGCAAATCTATGCCTGCACCAACCGTTTCGGTACAATTCTCGAGAATGTCATCTGGGATCCGGTATCGCGCTCCATCGACCTGGATGACAGCACCATCACCGAAAACACACGCGCATCCTATCCATTGGACTACATCGAGAACGCAATTGCCGAAAAACGCGGCGATCACCCCAAGAACATTATTTTCCTGACCTGTGATGCTTCGGGTGTCATGCCCCCGATCGCCCGCTTAAGTGTGGAACAGGCCATGTATCATTTCATCTCCGGGTATACCTCGAAGATTGCCGGGACGGAGATCGGACTGCGTGATGAACCGGAGATCACCTTCAGTGCCTGCTTTGGGGGACCGTTCATGGTTCATCATCCCGCACACTATGCCGACCTTTTGCGCCGGAAGATCGAACGGTACGGCGTCAAATGCTGGCTGGTCAACACCGGCTGGGTGGGCGGCCCGTACGGGGTTGGCAAACGGATCAGCATCAAGCACACCCGCAATCTGCTTAACGCTGTCTTGAATGGGAAGCTGGAAAAAGTTCAGTTCTATACCGACCCGGTATTCGGTTTCGAGGTTCCCAAGACCTGCCCCGATGTACCCGAAGAGGTAATGTATCCCGCGCGGGCATGGCACAGTGAAGACGAGTACTGGAAGAAATATAAGCAGCTGGCGTCCCGCTTCATTGATAATATGAAGAAATTCTCAAAGGAGACACCCAAAGAAGTGGTCGCCGCAGGCCCGAAGATCGATTAATTCCATTGTTCTTCCGGGGGTTTTACCCCGGAAAAGCTGCGATAGAGCAAAATATCGTAGACGATCTTCAAACCACCCGCGAGGAAGAACGGCGCACTGAGCAGGACCGGTATGGACAAGAAGATACCGGTCAAAGAGGGGGATAGCGCCGCGCCTACCGACCGGGCGATGTTTGTCACCCCAGACGCCGCAGAACGTTCATCCTCAGCGACGACGGCTACCGTGAACGACTGGCGAGTTGGCACGTCCATTTGAGAAATGCTGAATCTTAATAACAGGACCATGATCGCCAGTGTGAGAGACGGCATCAGCGGCACCAGGATGAGCAGGATATTGGACGGGATATGGGTGAAGACCATCGTGGGGATCAAACCAAACTTTTTTGCCAGGCGGCCTGCCAGGAGGGCAGAAATGCCCGCCAGGACATTTGCCCCGAAGAAAATACTGCCGATGATCCCTGCTCCCAGCCCGAACCGGATATTGAACCAGTATGCCACCATGCTCTGGATGATCAGCCCGCCGGCAAAAGCATCCAGGGTGAATAAAGCGGCCAATTTGAAGATCACACCCCTGGAGCGATGGAGGCCGAGGGTCCGTGAAGCGTCTGTGGGGGATGTCCCGCCGGGGACCTCGATTGCTGGTGACACCAATAAAAATAAAATCACCAGGGCAATCCCGCCCAGTGCATATCCCATCAAAACGACGCGGTAGGAATCGAACGCCGACATGCCGTGGTTTTGTAGAAATTGGGACGACCAGCCCCCAGCCAGGGCGCCCACCGCCGTGGAGCAAGAACCGGATAGGTTGTACCAGGCAAAGATTTGGGTCCGTCGTTCTTTCGGAATTAGCTGGGTCAGGCTCGCTTGCTCGACTGCCAAGAAAGGCCCGATCTCATTCCCGCTAGGGCTGATCACACCGATTATCGCCGCGACCATCAGCAGAAGGATGTTCCGGGTCAGGATAAATACGACGCCCGCTCCGATCATAAGCAGCGCTCCGATCAACAAAGTGCGCCGCCGGCCAAAACGATCGGCCGAAGTAGTCAGCCAGAGGGAGACGCCCGCATCTCCTGCCAGGGTCAGGCTGAACAATATTCCAATCAGTTTTTCATTCAAACCTGCCTGTGCCAGGTACAATGCGAGAATCACGGAAAGGAATCCATAGCAGAACAGGCGGACGATCCGTGTAGAGAACAGAATTGGGATGTCTCTCATTTCCTGCATGGACGATTTAGCCATACAAAATAAAAGTGTATTGAGTCTTGGGGGACGATGCATTAATTTTATTCAGCGGTCGATATTGAAGACGGCAAATTCACCGGCGTCACTGACCACCAGGGGACGCTGTGGATCCCGGGATTCGAGCAGAGCATCTCCGCTAGGCGAACCGCCTCGGGGATGTTCTTTATTGTCTCAAAATTGCGATGCATTACTTTTTTGCGGTCTGCAGCCGGCACCAGGCATAAAGCGAGTCATACATCTCGAATTGGTGTTCCAGGTTTTCAGCATCATTTGGAAACCGAAGGCTGTATCCGGAGGCAATCGCCTCCAGACCAGGCGCCAGGGGGTTTTTATGGAAATCCCCAGAGATGTCAGCGGCATGGACAATGTCAGCCATACGCAATAAGGCGGGGTCGTCCAGGCCATATTTGGCCATGATTGACTCGAATGAGCAGCGTCCTTCCCGGTGACCGAGCTCTACCTCAGGGGCATCGAAAGGAATGCCTCCTGTCTCTTCCACTACTTTTTCTATTTGATTCTTGGAAACAAAAAGGAACTCGGCATCACTGTCTACAAAACGTGAAATCAGCCATGGACAGGCAACGCGGTCCACATGGACATGCGAGCGTGTGATCCATAACATGATCTTCCTCCGTTGAAATTGGATAAAGTGATTTATTCAGAAGAGGGAACAAAATCGGAGCAAATTCATTGGCGAAGAATTATAACGCCCAGGCGAGCATCAGGCCAAAAATTGCAATGATCAGGCCGGCATGCAGGAGCAGGTTCGACTGGCTGATCCAGCCAAGGGGGAGAAATTGGACAAAGAAATTCACTGTGATCAATACCAATCCCAGGAGTGGCAGGAGTCCCTTGCGCGGGGCAAAAAATTCGGACAGCTTATCGACCAACCTATTCAGTGGATTGAACATCCTCTTCCTCCTCTGGATCTCCGGGCCGGACCTGCCAGGGTTTGAACTGGGCCATCAGGCGGCCGGGGATGCGGCCCTGGATCAGCACCCCCTTTTTTCCATGTTCCACCCGCTCGACCTGCCCGAGATCGTGAAAAAGGGAGATCAGCTGCCCCTGTTGGTAGGGCAGTCGGACAAGAATAGAAGTTAAAGTCTCGTAAAGTTGTGAACGCAGCATGTCGATCATGTCTTCGAGTCCTTCCCCGGTATGCGCCGAAATGGCCACCGCCTGGGGGAAGTGCTGAACAGCCGTGCGGGCCGCGCGCGAATCCGAAAGCAGGTCGATTTTGTTCAGAGCAACGATCATTGGAACGTGGTCTGCGTTGATTTCTTCCAGGGCCTCGTGGACCGCTTCAGCCTGGTTCATCGCGTTCGGGTGGGATATGTCCACGACATGCAGGAGCAAATCCGCTTCTGCAATTTCTTCGAGTGTCGCTCGGAACGCAGCCACCAGGGTGGTGGGTAATTTTTGAATGAAACCAACCGTATCTGTAAACAAAGCCTGGTAACCCCCGGATAACTCCACTCGGCGCGTTGTCGGGTCGAGGGTTGCAAAGAGTTGATCGGCCACGTACACGTCGGATTTTGCCAACTGGTTAAGCAGTGTGGATTTTCCTGCGTTCGTATACCCGACCAGTGCTACGATGGGGATGCGGTTGCGTTTTCGCTGGGCACGATAGCGCATTCGGTGAGCCCGCACCTTTTCCAGTTCTTCTTTAAGGTGGGAGATTTCACGCCGAACGGCCCGCCGGTCCACTTCCAGCTGGGTTTCGCCT
Organism: uncultured Chloroflexia bacterium; assembly: GCA_963753465.1. Classification (GTDB taxonomy): domain Bacteria; phylum Chloroflexota; class Anaerolineae; order Anaerolineales; family Villigracilaceae; genus UBA877. The sequence goes on along the minus strand of CAVWCJ010000005.1, from coordinate 648,680 downwards.
GGGCCGCGCAGCCCGACACCACCGACGGAGCCTGACCGGCCAGCACCACCACCTGCCTGGCGGGCCAGGTGCGTCCATTGGCCGGTGAGGCGCGGCAGGTTGTATTCATATTGTGCCAATTTTACCTGCAGCTGCCCTTCACTGCTGTGGGCGTGCTGTGCGAATATATCCAGGATGAGCGCGGTGCGGTCGAGGACACGCACGGAATCACCCAGATTTTCTTCGAGTTCCCGCTGATGGCGCGGCGACAATTCATCATCGAAAATGATCACCTGCGCCAGAGTTTCTTCGGCAAGTGCTTTTAGCTCCTCCACTTTCCCGGCGCCAATAAATGTTACCGGATTGATGCGGGAAAGCTTTTGGGTCAATTCACCAACGACTTCCAGGCCGGCGGTATCTGCCAAGAGGGACAGCTCAGCGAGCGAGTCCTCGACAGTTAATAGGTTTTTCTGCCCAAACAGATCCACGCCGACCAGAAAAGCGCGTTCCTTTGGCGGAGTGGTCGACTCAGGGACTTTCTTTGCCATTTATGTTTTGACTTCTTTCTGGGGTTCGACGCTGAATAATTTCGGGTATTTCTGATCAGGCGCCTCTGTCCGGATGGGCAGTAGGATATGAAAGGTCGAGCCGAGGCATTTCTGCTCGTCATGCCCCTCGGATTCGACCCAGATGGTGCCCCCATGGGCTTCGATAATACCTCGCGCGATCGGCAGACCCAGCCCCGGACCGCCGCCTTTGAATTTGACCTTTCCGCTCGAATGCAGGGAGACATCCCCCAGTTGGCCGAATTTCTCAAATATGAGTTCCTGGTCCTCGGGAGAAATGCCAATCCCGGAGTCGCAGATCGTAGTTTCAATAAAGCCGGGGAGGACCCTCCCGTCGACAATAATCTTACCCCCATCCGGTGTGTATTTGATTGCATTGCTTAAGATATTGCGGAATGTCTGGTACAGGCGCTGGGGATCCGCATAGATCATCTGGTCGCTCCCCGGAAATGGATGCAGCTCAAATACCTGCCTGCGGCTGGATATCGACTCCATGAGTTCACTCTCCAGGAGGCGAAAAATTCGAATTCAACCACACCGGCTGGAAATTCAAGTCCAGGATATTGTTGTCGATCAGGGAAACGTCGATCATATCATCGACCAGGCCTCGCAAACGACGGATTCCATTATTGATCCCGTCAATAAGCAGTTCCATTTGCTCGGACTGCTCGTTTTCTCCTGTTTCGCGCATCATGGCGGCGTAGCCTTCGATTAGCGTGAGCGGGGTCTTGAGCTCATGTGCAGCAACAGAGATAAACCTTGACTTGCTCCTGTCCAGACGTTCCAGTTTTTGCTTCACCTCATTTAGCTCGTTGGATATATAGGTCACACGCTTTTCTGTTTCGAACCGGGCGACTTTTTCCAACGCAAAGGTGAAAATTGGCAGCAATGCGCCAATCAACTCCAGGGCCTCCTGGTCGGTTAAATCCTCGCGGGCGATTTCATAGGTGATCGTCACCATGCGGTTGAGCACCGCCGAAATGTTTTTTTGGCCTTCTTCCAGATCGCTCTGGGTCGAGGCACTGGCCCAATCGATAAGGATAGGTTCAATCCATGCCGGATCGCCGGTCTCGGTCGCGCGGGTCATCAGGTCATAAAAACGCTCGATCTCTGCCTGGAAATTCTCGCGCACGCCTGCACCCCGGGCCATACTGTTGGCGACGCGGTGGATCCAGGTCGGGCGAATATTGGTGAGAACCTCCAGCACGTTCATAATATTAAGTGTAAGCCAGGATTTGGCTTTTGGCAATTCCTTTTTAATTCTCTGACAGGCACTGTTAAAAACCACCAACCCAATCAAGAAATGGTGTGTTTGGCTGAACTGAAGTCGGCCAAGATTTTTTCCCGCTTCGCAACTCCTTGAGCAACCGGTTTTGCTGATCTCGGCTATTTGGACCGGTGGCGTCCTCCCTGCATGTTCCCCGGCAGCTATTCGTGCGAGCGGGGGTACAGCCAGATCTTGAGACGGGGAGGGCAGGGCCTGTCACTTTTGTGTTGCGAGCCATGCCCATAAGGTTCGGCCTACGATCTGCAGGCTATTGGCGGATACTTTGTCCGCAGTGTCTGCAGAGGTGTGCCAATAGGGATAATCGAAGTCGATGATGTCCACTGCCGGAATGCCGGCTTCGAGGAAAGGCGTATGATCGTCCAGCATGCTGTATTTTGGCTCTGGAATAAATTGCTTTTGGAACCCCAAAACTGCAGCCTGGTCCCAGATTTCCTTTACTAATTTGGGGTTGGAATTGCGCTCGATAAAGATGTCCAGGTGTGCATCCCCAATCATGTCAAGGATGATTGCTTCCCGGGGTTTATCCGGACCTAATGCCGCGACAAACGCCCTCGATCCGAGCAGCCAATCCCATCCTGGAAGGTCCCCATCATCCTCGGCGTCGAAGAATACCAGCTCAACCCGGGTGGAAGAAGAAGGGAGGCTGCGGGCCAGTTCGAGGAGTACGGCAACGCCCGAAGCCCCATCATCTGCTCCGGGTACTGGCCCGTTGCGCCCCGGACCCGTATCCTGGTCTGCGACCAGCCGGCTGTCGTAATGTGCCCCGAGAAGGATCGGAGAGGGAACAGCCGATCTGCGGGCGATGATGTTCTGGACGGGATGACCCATCATCTGCGCATCCTGGATCTCAACCTCCCAATTGGCTTGTTCAAGTTCTCCTTTTATCCAGGCCAACGCTTGCTCGTGGGCCTGGCTGCCTACCGTGCGCGGCCCAAAGGACATCTGGGTCAGCACATCCTGGTAGGCACGTTGGCCATCGAAGATTTCCTCATGGGGATTGCGTGATCTGGTAATGGTAAACAGGCCAATAAAAATAAATCCCAAGCCGAGGAGTGCAAGGACGGCTGTCCGTAAAATGCGTGTAGTCATTATAGTAATTTATAGCCCTAGAGAGAATTTGTCCAAGTCTGTCAGCGAACGATCTGCGTAAGCCTTTGCTCGCTCACGCTTCCCCAGCTGCGGAGGAGATGGCAACGGGGGCAGAATGCCGAAATTTGCCTTCATCGGTTGGAAGCTGGCCGGCTCGGTGTTCGTGATGTATGTGCAAAGTGCTCCGAGCATGGTGGTTGGCGGGAGAATGACCAGAGGCTTTCCTTGAAGCAGGCGGGTGACATTCCATCCTGCAAGAAGCCCCGTCGCAATATTCCCCATGTATCCTTCTACCCCGGTGATTTGCCCCGCAAAGAAGAGGTCGGCCCGTCGTTTATACTGCAGGGTGGGGAGCAGTGTATGCGGCGAGCATAGAAAAGTGTTTCGGTGCATCTGTCCATAACGGACGAATTCCGCTTTTTCCAACCCGGGGGCCAGCCGAAATACTCTCTTTTGCTCGGGGTAGGTAAGGTTCGTTTGAAAACCCACCATGTTATACAGACTGCCTGCCAGGTTATCCTGCCGGAGCTGGATGTTGGCATACGGACGTCTTCCGGTGCGGGGATCGACCAAGCCTACCGGGCGCATTGGTCCGAATGCGAGAGCGTCGCGTCCACGACGACAAATGATCTCAACCGGTAAGCAGCCCTCAAAGAAATTCCCTGGCCCGGCATCCACTCCCTCAGCAATTTTTGTTTCAAAGGAGCGCAATGGAATGCGCTCAGCCGACAATAATGCATCGACAAAAGATTCATACTGGCCTCTCTCGAACGGGCAATTGATATAATCTCCTTCTTCCTCTGTGCCTCGGGCATACCGCGAGGCGCGAAATGCGATCTGCATATCGATCGAGTCAGAGGCCACGATAGGTGCAATCGCATCGTAGAAATATAATTGTTGCTCGCCAGTAAGGGCAGTGATGGCGTTGGCCAGCCGGTCCGAGGTCAGGGGACCGGAAGCGATAATGGTTGGGCCATCCGGGATAGTGACCACTTCTTGCTGGACGAGGTCAATCTTCGGATGAGAAGCTATGCGCCGTGTGACTTCGCGAGAAAAAACAGACCGGTCCACCGCAAGGGCCTGACCTGCCGGAACGGCGGCAGATTCTGCGCAATCCAAAAGCATTGATCCTAGACGGCGCAGCTCGTTTTTAATAATCCGGAGGCACGGTCAGGTAAATTGGACCCAAGAGAATTCGAACAGACGAGTTCGGCAAGATCAGCAGTTTGATGAGCACCGGTTGGCTGACCTGGGCGCATTTCGTATAGGCGAACATACAGGCCGCGTTCTGCTGCCTGCCAGGAGGCTTCCGATCCAGCCAGCCCTCCGCCAACTATAGTTAAATCCGGAATTTTCATGGGATAAGCATTGTACCATTTTCGGTTTTCGATTGTGTTAACTATTATATAATGGAGGCAGAGACTGTCCTGAAGATGCCAGCGAACATGATGGAAACTCGGCTGAAGGAAGCCTGCCAATTGACCGGGGCATGTTGGTCTGCCCGTCTGGAATCTGGGTCCGATCGATGGGTTGTTGAGGCCACGTATAACCTTGACCGGAACCAACGCGGCGCCCTCCTGCACCTCCTCAAGAAATCGCCAATGAATAATTGGCTTACCGGCGCACTAGCTGGTAAGCCAACCCGATCGAGAACCATTCCGTCTGAAGCGGCGACGCTCGGAATCAAAATTTTCGTGTTCCCGGATCGGATGACGCAGCGCGCGATCCTGGTCGGTGCGGAGAACCTGACCCCCGCCGCCAGGCGTTTCTGGCAATTTTTAGGTTCGGGGGATTCCAGCCACTCCATTCTTGGAATAACTGCCCTGAGGGGCATTGAGAATCAAGAACCGGGCATCCCGTTTTATTTTCCCCCAGCATTCGAACAAATTTTGAGCACTGTCCTGCAGCCTGTGAATAACCAGGGCGGGTGGCTAGCCGTCCGGTCAGGGGACGTATTCGAGATCAAAGGGGCGATCAACTGCCCGGATTTCATCGGGAAAAGAATATCGATTGAAGCCAATCCCGTCCTGCGGGAGTTGAACCAGGATCACCTGGCTCGTTTAATCAACAAGGGCCAATTGGAATGGGCGATGGTCCCGCGCACCGGATTTAAGACCAACACGCGCATTTGGGCGGCCTTGCCGCTGGTTATCGGACAGAGATTGATTGGATTAATTGGTCTTTGGGGTGTTTCAAAGTTTCAACCGGATGAATGGGAACAGTTGAAGCAGGCCAGCTTTCGAGTTTCCCCATCCGTGGAAGCCAGTATTACCTTTGCGGACCTTACTAATCATTTGCAGCGTATGGCACTGCTCAATGATTTTGCCATCACAGTTTCGTCCGCTTTTGAACTGGAGCAGATCGCACAACGTGTATTTGCATTATTGCAGCGTGCGTTCGATACGGACCGCATCATATTGTTCGTGTTATCCTCTGACGGGAGGAATCTGTCTCATTATTTTGGCCGGGAGGGGAAAGTTATTTTACAGACGCAACCCGTCGATAGCGAACCAATCCATTGGCCCATGGAAAAGGGGGAGATTTTTCGAACTGAGAAAATTACACCAGACTCAGAATATAAACCGGTTTATCCCGATTCATCCTCTGCTGTTCTTGTCCCATTAAAATACCGCCGTCAATTAATTGGCGCACTTGGCCTTGAGAGCCAGCGAGAAGGTGCATTTGCGATCTATGACGAGCACTTGTTGGTGGTTATCGCCAGTCACCTTTCCGGCCTGATCGAGAATGGACGCCTGCGACAGGAAGCGGAGGTGCGCGCGCGGAATTTAAGCCTTATTCACGAGGTTGTCGAGCATGTCATCGGCCTGACCGATGTCCGCCAAGTGGCCCAGATCACCTCTGAACTGCTGGCGCGTAATTTTGCTTATGAATTAGCCACAGTGGCGCTTTTCGAAATGCCCGATGGATTATTAAAGTTGTACGGGATCGGCGGTAGCGCTGCGGATGTGGTCAAACAAGGATTACGTTATGTGGCTGCCGACCCGGGAGGAATAACGAAGCGGGTCGCAATGACCGGTCAAAGCATGCGCGTGTCAGATGTCAGCCTGGATCCGGTTTATTGCCCGATCCCGGGTTGGGAGGCGGGGTCCGAATTATGTGTCGCACTCCGCCAGGGAGATCAGATCCTGGGTGTCATTGATGTAGAAAGCCAACAAAAAAATGCATTTACGCAGAATGATTTACTTCTGTTGGAATCACTGGCGGGGGTTTTGGCCAGTGTGATCTCCAATGTAGTCCAGTACCAAAAACTTCAAGCTACGGTTGACCAGCTGCAGACAGCTCGCGAGGAACTTCAGGAGAGAATCGCCGCCCAGCGGATCGCAGAAAGTCGCCTGGTTCAGGCTGCGAAATTGGTGGCGGTGGGCGAGATGGCTGCGGGTATTGCCCACGAATTGAATAATCCCCTGACAACCGTATCCGGTTTTGTTGAACTGGTTATGAATGAATTACCGAAAGAGTCCACGGCACATGATGATCTCGAACTTGTCTTGCGGGAGGCGAATCGGGCACGCGGGGTAGTGCGTCGCCTGCTCGATTTTTCCCGTCAAAGCGACAGCACGCGAATCCGTGCGGATATTAATGAAATAGTCAACGATGTACTTGCCTTGGTCAATCATCTCCTGCAGACCAGCGGTATTCGAGCAACCACGAACCTGGGCAAGCAATTACCCTGGGTCTCCGTCGATCGCAATCAAATCAAACAGATCATCCTCAACCTCATTCATAATGCGATGCACGCGATGCCGCAAGGCGGTCAATTGTTTATCAACACGGAATTACAGAAGCGGGATAATCGCGAATGGCTCATTACACGAGTCCGCGACACCGGTATCGGGATCACGCCTGAAAACCTGGAACGCGTTTTTGAACCCTTTTTTACAACCCGTTCGAAAGAAGGTGGAACGGGTTTAGGATTATCCGTTTCATATGGGATTGCAGCTGATCATGGAGGATTTATTGATGTGGAGAGCGAGATTGGCAAAGGCTCGAGTTTTACCGTGTGGCTTCCAGTCGAAGCGGAGTAGCACCGATTATGCAAATCCTCGTCGTTGATGATGAACCGGGGATTACCCGCCTTTGCGAACGACTGCTCAAGCGTACAGGACATACTGTCTCGTCTTTTACCGATCCAATAGCAGCATTAAAATATTTGGAAAAGAATAAAGTCGACCTGTTACTGGTGGATATCCGGATGCCGGAGATCAGTGGTTTTGATGTTGTCGCCCGTCTCCACCAACACCAACCGGACGCTGCCAGCCTGGTCATGACCGGGTTCGGAACGGTGGAGACGGCGATTCAGGCTCTTCGTCAAGGTGTGGATGGCCTGATTCTCAAACCATTTGAGGCAGGCAACGAACTCGTAAAAGCTGTAGAGCAAGCACTTGCGGATAGCCAGAAGAAACGGGATGTCGCCCGCCTTTCTGCACTCAGACCTCTCTTTGACATTACTGAATCATTTCTCGCGGAGACGCGCCCGGACCGGTTGCTGGACCTGGTATTAAACGCTGTTTGCGGGCATCTGCGCTGCGAAAATGCTGCATTTTATCAATATTCAACCGAAAATCAACTCCTGCATCTTGTGGCGAGTCGAGGTACCACCCTTCCAGAGGAAGATAGTAATGTCGAAGGAGGTGTCATTGGAAGAACCGATGCACTCGGTGCGCCTTTGTGGATAACGATGACCGGGCCAAGCGAGGAGGGGCTTCAGACTTTGTTGACCGAATATAAGTTGTGTTCCATCATGTGTGCACCGATGTCTCGGCAAAATGTACGCGGGGTGCTCTATGCGGGCCGTGGAATCGAAACGACGCCCTTTAGAGAATTAGATTGGGAAATGTTCCTTCTCCTGACCCGTCAGGCCGCAGTTGCCATGGAAAATGCCCGCCTATATGATGAATTGCGCGAATATGTCCGTCGGGTAGAAGCATCTCAGCAGGCGCTCGTCCGGGCAGAAAAGATGGCGACTGCCGGGCGTCTGACTGCTTCGATTGCTCACGAGATCAACAACCCTCTTCAGGCCGTGCAAAATTGCCTTCATCTGGCTACCCGGGAGGAATTGACTGGCAAAAAAAAGCGGGCGTATTTGGAATTGGCCAATTCCGAATTGGAACGCTTGATGAAAACAGTTCAAAGGATGCTGGATTTTTATCGACCCGGCCGTGTGGATCCTCAACGGGTGGATATAGCCGCTGCTCTCCGTCACGTGCTGAGTCTCCTTTCTCCGCAATTGGAGGCACGCCAAATCCGGGTATCAACCAATTTTCCCTCCAAGTTGCCCGTGGTCCTGGCAGTTGGCAGCCAGCTGGAGCAGGTGTTTATCAACCTGGTGCTTAATGCGTATGATGCGATGCCAGAAGGAGGCGAATTGCACATCAGTACCAAGTTCGTTAAGGATGTCGTAGAAGTGGTTTTCCAGGATACTGGGAGGGGCGTCCCAGAGGAAATCCGCAGCAAGATTTTTGAACCATTTGTCAGCACGAAAGAAGGAGGAACAGGGCTGGGTTTATCGGTAAGTTACGGGATCATCGCTGCGCATGGTGGCAATCTCGACTTGATTTCCGAACGGGGACCTGGTGCATGTTTTCGGATAACATTACCAGCGAAGGGAGAAAAATGACCGCAAAAGGTAACGTCCTTGTTGTAGACGATGAGCCAATTGAACGCCAGTCCTTAATGGATATCCTCCGACTGGAAGGATACCATGTGGCTTCAGCAGCTAACGGGGAAGCGGCGATTGATCATGTTCGCTTGAATCCGGTCGATTTGATCCTTTTAGACCTGCGAATGCCCGGGATGAGCGGTCTGGAAGTCATTAAGGTGGTAACCCGGCTATACCCGGAAGTGGAAATTATCCTGTTTACCGCGCATGGGTCCATGGAATCGGCGATCGAGGCTTTGCGAAGCCGCATCCAAGACTACCTGCTCAAGCCGGCCTCGCCGGCACAAATAATTGATAGTGTTGAACGAGGCATGGCCCGGCACAACGCCAGAATTCAGACTCGTCAGAAACAAAAGTCAGAAGACGAGTCCGAAAAACATATGATCGTCGCCTTCGATGATGGAACCGTTATTGATTTTGGCAGGCGCCTGGTGCAGTGCAGGAATCAAAATATTTCACTGACACCAGCGGAGGGCAGGCTGCTTAAAATATTTGTGGAAAATAAGGGAAAAGTGTATTCCCACCGTGAGCTTGTTCTGCTTGTACAGGGCTATTCAACAACTCAGCAGGAGGCACCGGAAATATTACGACCCCTGGTAAGTCGCCTGAGACAAAAGCTGGCAGACGTGCCTTTATTGATGGAGAGAATTATCAGCATACGAGGAACTGGCTACGTTTTTGAGGATGGGTCAAACAATCACAGTTGAGGCGAGAGCCTTCTCCCGTCAAGTCCGGCTATGTCTGAGGGCCCCAGGGAATTTCCGGAGGAATCTCCGGCGGTCGTAACCAGCTGAGTAACCCCCCCGGTGGATGGCGTTCTTCTGGCTTGATTTTTTCAAACCCAATTAAGGTTAAACTCAGACCTAACATCAATGCCCCGATCCATTGGAACGGTTGAAGCGAATCCCCCAGATAAAAATGGCCGACAAATATCGAAACAAACAATTCGCTTAGGCCGAGCAGCGCGGTTTGCATGCCCCCCAGGTGCTTGATCCCAAGAAAAAGCATCAACCGTGATCCGAAAGTGACCAGAGTCAATGCAAGGATAGGAGCCCATGATATTCCCGAGGGTGGCAAATGATGATCGAAGATCAGGTAGGTGGGAACTACAACGGCACTCATCGCCAGCAGGGTGTAAAGGGTCACGGTAGGAGCTGGAATATCATAAAGGACATGCTGGTTGATCGGCAGGTGTATCGCATACAGCATTGAAGCGCCTAACATTAATAAAACCCCAATCCAATCTACCTTTCCGGAGTTGATTGACGTAAGTAAGATTACTCCCAGAAGAGCTAATCCAATCCGGATGTGCGTCATCCGGTTGAGAGTTTGTTTGTCGACAACCAACCAAATAACAAGGAAGAGCGGATAAAGTGAATATAAAAGCTGTCCCACGCTGACACTTAATCGCTGCAGTGCAAGGTAATAAAAGACTGACCCAATTCCGTTAATGACGCCTGCAAGGCCACACCCTAAAAGCCCGGCAGGATAGATATAAAGGTAAGACCGGTGAAAAATAGCCACAATGATAAAAAGTAAACCCGCAGCCAGGATCGTGCGTAGTGCAACTGTCGCCAGTGGAGAAAACCCGCTGGTGATTGCTTCTTTACCAAATATGGGGGCCAATCCAAGAAATAGGGCTGATGCTAGAGCTGCCCCGACCCCTTTACCGCGACCATCTTTTTTGTTCATGATGAGGATTTGCCAGATTTCGCCTAACGAATCAACGCGCGTACTTCATCGAGAAATTCATCACTCAGAAAATCTCCTTTTTGCAACAAGGCTTGGATTTGCCCTTTCAGCCGGTCCTTTTCATCGGGGGTCAACTCCTTTGCAGTGGCGACAACAACTGGGATTCCGGCAGTTTCGGGCTTTGACTTTAACTGGTCGAGTACGGCAAATCCATCCATTTCTGGCATCATTAAATCGAGAATAATAAGATCCGGCCTCTCCTGATCTATGAGGCTAAGCGCTTGTTTTCCGCTTTCAGCCTCGAATATGGTGTAATTTCCCTGAGATTGCATTATCCGCCGGATCAACCGCCGGGCATCGGGGCTGTCATCGACGATGGCGATACGCGGGAATTGATCGGGTGCGATTCGGCTTAATGCCGCCAGGAGCCCCTCTTCAGGTGTTCCTTGCATGACCTGTGTTGGAAGGACGATATTTCTTGACCAATCGTCTCCCAGGATAAACGGTTCCGTCGGCATCGTATGGCCAGTGCAATTGACGACAACCACATCGGTGGGTTTTATTACGCCCGACCGGATGAGTTTAAACAAACCAGCGAAAGATACCGCCGCAGCTGGTTCCGCTGAGATGCCTTCCATCTTTGCTAAAACGTGCATTGCCCGAAATGCTTCCTCATCGGTAACGCTTTCAAAAATGCCATGCGTCTCTTTAACCCATTTGTGGAGAATGGTGTAGGTCCGGCCGGGGGTGCCTGTGGCTAATGTTTCAATATGGGTTCGCGGGGAGGTAACCGGTGTGGCGGTCTCTGATCCCTCTTTCCAGGCGCGGACCATAGGAGAGCACCCCTCAGCTTGAATCGCTCCAATTGCTGGAATTTTATCGATAAAATTCATCTTCTGCAATTCCGAGCAGCCCTTGGCGACTCCCAGCGGCCCCATCCCGCCGGACACGGATTGGATGTACCAATCCGGCGAACGCCACAAAGGATGCCCATTGCCATTTGAGCGTGCTTTTGGGCCGAGCAGAGTGGTCAGCTGCTCTACAAATTCAAATGCGATCGTCTTCATCGCCTCGATCGATGTGATTGTTCGTGCGCCCATGTCTAGGTAAAGACCCCGCTGGTGGGCAAATTCCGCTGCCACCTGCTTGACTTGATCATAAGAGCCTGTCACTTTGATGACTTGACTGCCATAGATGGCGATCTCCCGCATTTTAACTGCAGGGACCAGGCTGGTTACGAACGCCCATAATTTGATCCCTGCCCGGGCAGCATAGGCGGAATAAGAAATGGCCACATTTCCGGTGGAGGAGGCAACCATTTCTGTGATCCCGGCCTCCTTCAAGGCCGCGATGGTAATCGCGGCTTGTCTATCCTTGAACGAGGCAGTCGGTCCCTGGCGCTCGTCCTTTATAAAAATATTTGGACAACCCAGCATCATCCCCAGGTTTACGGCCTGGATCAGCGGCGTACCCCCTTCTCCAAGCATAATTAATGGATTGGGGTTCCGGACTGGCAAGAGCTCGCGGTAACGCCAAAGGTCGAATAATCGGCCGGGCAATTGCGATGGTAATATTTTGGCAATTGCGTCATAATCATATTCCGCTTCACGCCATTGACTATCGCAGCGCGGGCAGTTTGTCGAAGTCGGAGAATATGGAGCAGCGTGGCCGCAATCAAGACATCTGACGACAAATGACATGGAATAATGCACGCCTTTCTACGACTGGTTAATGCGTTTTAACGCTCGATCCAGTTGAGCGAGCAGATCGTTTTCGTTCAACGACCCCTTCTGTAACAACTTTTGACCAAATTCAGCGAGCTGCTTCTGCTGCTCGGGGGATAAATCAACGCCACTGACTACAAGAACAGGGATGTCATTCAATTCCGATGTGGTGCGCAGTTTTTCTAGGATGGCAAAACCATCCATATCCGGCATGAACAAATCCAGGATAACCGCATGGGGTGGATTTTGTGACAATTTTTCCCATCCTTCTCGTCCACTATTGGCCAGGATGGGATGGTAACAATCCTTGTTACTGAGGTATTTTTCAATCAAGCGAAGATCTTTCGGATCATCATCAATCACCAGGACATCGTGGATATTGCCGTCGCCGTTCAGCCGATTAAGGGCTTTCAGAAGATCGTCTTCCAGGATAGGTTTGATCAAATAATCTGTTGCCCCGAGGCTGAAGCCTTTCTCTTCATCCTCCAGGATCGTGCAGACTATCACCGGGATCTCCCGGGTCCCCGGGGTATTTTTAAGCTCTTGCAGGATTGTCCAACCATCCCGGCCAGGCATCATGATATCCAGGGTGATTGCGTAGGGTTTTAGTTGTCCAACTCGCTCGAGCACCTGGGTGGGATCAGTTAAAGCAACCACTTGATACCCCTGAGGCTGTAAGTAGCGTTCATATAAGCTAATCACCTTGGGGTCATCGTCAATGGCGAGGATGATCTTATCACCCCTCTGTCCCTCGAGCCTGGACTGGCTTTCCTGGATTTTCGGCAGAGGCAGGGTGAAGTAAAAAGTGCTGCCTTTACCCGCTTCGCTGTACAAATCGATGCGACCCCCATGCAGCTCGATCAAGCGACGAGATATGGACAGGCCCAGACCCGTGCCACCGGTTTTACGAGTTGGGGAGGCATCGACCTGTGAGAAAGGCTGGAATAATTTCTTTTGATCTTCCAAAGAAATACCACTGCCGGTATCGGTGACTTTGACGATCACCTCCGGTTTGTTTTCCGAGTTGGTCTGGACATACGCATCAACGGTGATTGACCCTTCTTCCGTAAATTTTGCTGCGTTGGAGAGCAGGTTGATCACCACCTGGCGGATGCGCATTGAATCCGCACGGATGACTGGAATATCCGGGGAGATATTCTGGATCAGCTCGATTGGTTTATCTTTGATCAGGCCAGACACAGTCGGAATAACGCTTTGGAGCAGGTCAACCATGTTGACGTCATCAAATGCCAGTTCCATCTTTCCGGCGTCGATCTTGGAAAGGTCGAGGATATCGTTGATCAAACGGAGCAAATGTTGACCAGAATTGTAAATGGCATTCAAGTCCTGTTCCTGTAATTCGGAAATGGGACCATCAATGCCTTTGAGAATGACGCGTGAGAAACCGATAATGGAATTGAGCGGTGTGCGCAGTTCGTGGCTCATGTTTGCCAGGAATTGACTCTTTAACCGGTCCAACTCTCTCATTTCGGTGATGGCCTGCTGCGCCAGTTCGTATGATCGCGCGTTGTCAATTGCAACCGCGATCTGATCGGTCAGGGCCTGTAAGACGTTGATTGCATCCTGAGTGAAAGCATCCACATGGATGGATTGGATATCGATGGCACCGATGATCCGGTTGCCGATTTTAAGCGGGATGGCGGCTTCTGCCCGGGTGTCCGGCAGCAGAGGGTTGGGCAGGTGGATGGGATTGTCGACGGTATTGTTGACCACGACGGGCTCCCCGGTCGCGGTTACCGTCCCTACGATTGACCGGGAACCACCCGCCAGCGAGGCTGTCACCGCCCCTACGATTGACCGGGAACCAACGGGCAATGCGTGGTTCCGGCGTAGCATTTCGGCACCGGCTTCACCGGTCGCGGATTTTAATACGGCCTTAAACCCGGTATCATCCACGGTGAAAATACCCGCATAGTAAAAACCGAATCGTTCGCAGATAAGGTTAACCGTTCGGGTAAAGAGGGTGGCCAGGTCCAATGTCGAGGTGACGAGGCGGCCGATTTCTGCAGACGTGGAAAGGTACTCATTGGTTCGCCGGATTTGATCAAAGAGATGTGCATTCTCGATGGAGAAACCAATCTGACGGCCAATGGATCGCATCAGATCGATGGAAGACGGATTGATGGTTCCGGCTGCCTTACGGAAGCAGCAAATGGTCCCAAGTACACGCCCTTTCGCCTCGAGAGGAGCACCGACATAGGCGAGGTAACCAGCTTTGATTTGCCCCTCGACATCTATCGGGGCGCCTTGACGAAAGTCGCTGATGAACAGGGTATCCTTGGAGTTATAAACGACTGCGCACAAGGATTTTTCCAATCCTTCGGCTGGATCTTCGGGAATTCCACCGGGCATACCTATCTGGACCACTCTTTCCAATTTTCCTCTAGCTTCATTGAACATCGTGATCAAGCCCCCGTCAAAGCCGATCGTTTCGAGGGTCTTGGTTAGGACAATTTCAAATATATTTTTCAGCTCGAGAGACTGGCTCGCCGAGCCGATGATCTCGTTCAGGGTCGCGAGCTCTTCGTTGCGTGTTTTCGTCTCTTGGAACGAATAAGCGTTCTGGATTGCAATAGCTGCCTGGCTTGCAATGGAGGTTAGGATATTCTTCGTATGCAGATCGAATGCAAATGGCTGTGTGTAATTTTCAATGCTGATAACGCCAATTGCCCGGTTGCCGGTCATCATGGGAATACCGAGCCAGCATTTCGACATAGGACCGGAAACCTCAATTCCCAGCCCTCCCATTTTTTCAGACGAGTTGTCCTCGATCAAAAGCGGTTCACGCTTGTTGAGGACATGTTCGATAGGGCCATTTCCGAATTGGATGGGCGGGAGATTAAGCTGGCTGCCTTCCCGGTATGCCAGGGGTATATTCAATTCATTCCTGGCAGCATCATGGAGAGCAATATAAAAACTGCTGGTATCGAGCAGTCGGGAGGCATATCGATAGATATTTTCGACAATCCCTTGAATTTCCAGAGAAGCAGCCAGGGCGCTCCCCATTTCGTTTAGTACCGCTAATTCCTCGGCGCGGATTTGTGTTTGCTGGAACAGGCGGGCATTCTGAATGGCAATGGCCAGCTGGCTTGCAATAGCCGTGAGCAATTCAAGGAGGTGGTCGTTGTACAAGTGAGGGGTCGTATCACTTTGCAGGCTGATAACGCCCAACAGGTTCTGGCCCAGCAGGATTGGTGCGCCCATCCAACATGATGCCGGCCGGCCCTCTCCCACAAGAGGAGCATCAAGCTTTAGAGTCTGCGCATATTCTTCAGCCTCTTCCGGAACCAGTAATGGTTTTTGGGTTCGGATCAGGTGATCGATCAATCCGTTTCCCTCTTCGCGCTCCGGGATGACCACTCTTTGCCCGTCGATCAAGGCAATCGGAAAATCGACATGCTTTGATTCAGGAGTATAGAAAGCGATCAGAAAGTTTGTGGTATCCATCAACCTGGTTGTGAATTTAAAGGCAATTTCAACAACCCCGGAGATATCGAGCTGGGCAGACAGCTCCCGGCCCATTTCATTGAGAACTTGTAGTTCACCTGCCTGTTGACGGGTTTGTTGGAACAGGCGTGCATTTTCCATTGCAAGCGAGAGCTGGTCGGTCACTTGCTTGACGAGAATCTGTTCCTCCTTGCCCCAGAGATGCTCCTCTGTCGGACTGCCAATTTCGAGCACTTCCCAATTTTCCGGACCGGTGCGAAACGGCATGGATAATTTTGCAGTCGGAGCTGAGGTATCCACCTGTGCCAACATTTGCGGCTCTGGACCCAAAGGTTTGGTGTCCAGTTCCGAGCGCGCACGGCGTGGTTTGGGCTTGCTTCTGGTTCGCGGTCCTGCTGCTTTTTCTGTGGGCTGGACAGGTAGAACGGGAGGCGCTACCTGGACCACCAATTCCTGCCCAGGGCTGGTCTGTTCGACTTGTTTTATATCGGTAAAGATCTTTTCAAGCCGCTTCTGGATTCGTTTGCTTGACATATAGGTCCAACTCCTCAGCTAGGCTTCGATACTGCTGGGCTCCACGGCTGTTAGGTTTATATTGAGTGATGGGTAATCCAAGTATGGGGCTTTCACGGAGCTTGGTGTCAATCTCAATAATGGTTCTAAAAAGCCCGATCCCAAAGGTGTGCTCTAACTGGTCGCGAATATCACGATGGGTGCGATTGCGTTGATCGAGCAGGGTTACCAGGATTCGATACGCTAAATTGGGATTGTCTTCTGCACGCACCTGACGAATAATGGACATCATATCGCGTAAGGCGTAGGCAGAGAAATATTCAGCCTGTGTCGGAATAATGAGCAGATTGGCGGCAGTCAGCGCATTTACGGTAACGGCGCCCAATGAAGGTGGGCAGTCAATAATGATGATTTGATAAGGCAGGGAGCCAGAATCGACGATGGCATTACGCAGCCTCGAGGTGTAATTCAGATAGACAGGTAATATTTGCTCGGCTTGTTCCAGGGTAGTGTTGGCCGGGATTAAGTCTAAATTGGGAAAGTTTGTGACCAGCCGGGAATCAAGCAGGGGCATCGAATCCAGCAATATTTCGCTCGAGGTGCGTTCCATTTTTCCGGGCTCGAAGCCCATTGCTAGCGTTAAATTAGACTGGGGATCCAAATCGATCAGCAACACCTTATGTCCGGTGTCTGCAAGTGCCCCACCCAGCGAAAGGGTAGTTGTGGTTTTTGCCACTCCCCCTTTTTCGTTGGAAATCGCGATTATATATGACATGAACGCCTCTCTCGAAAAAGGCTCCTAATGGGCATGTTCTGGAGACTTTTCATTACGCGCCGCGGCTTTTTGTTCCTCTTTTTGTTGGGTTTTATATGGGCGAATATTGATATCGCCGGCACCCAATACATGCTTTAATTCATCCAGCGCTGTTTGGAGCATGGTTTGAGGATCTGTCGTATTCCGAATTCTGGTGGTAATTTCAGAGACCGCCCGTTCACGATCGGCACGGCGGGTCGTCTCTTCGAACAGGCGGGCGATTTCAAGCGCGCTCGCGACCCGGTCCGCGATCGCCTGAACGATAGTCCGTTCGTCTTCGCTCCATTCTCGATTCGGTGTTTTTGCCCGGATATCCAAAACACCGATCACCTCATCACGAAGTTTTAAGGGGATCGCAAAGAATGAATTTTTTTCAGATTGGGTAACAATTTCACCGGTTTTGATGGCTTTTTGAATTTCCGGAAAATCGAGAGGAGAATCGATAATGTCGGCTTGAACGCCGGTGTATCGATAACCCCTGGACCGGGTTTCCAGAGGAAGTTGTTCCCAAGCCTGGCGCAGATACTGACCATAGCTGACCTGGGCCTCCATCAAGGCGCGCTGCATCTCGCCAAACAATCTTGCATTTTCAATGGCGATAGCTACCTGGTCGGCAAGCGTGCCCATCACGTCTTCGTTATGGTGGCCAAATGCAGCTGGTCCTTCACTTTGGACATCCAACACGCCGATGACACGATCGCCGGTTTTTAGCGGGATTGCCATTTCTGATCGAGTTCCTGGTAAGTCAGGGTTGTCAAAGAATACGGCATCCTCGCCCACGTCCAGGGAAATGCGAGGTACGGCTTGTTTGGCTACATATCCGACCATGCCTTCCTGTCCTACCCGGAGCCGGTGCCCGCGCGCCAGCATTTTTTGTCCCCCTTCACTATTGGATGCCCTGAGTACGGCATACTCCTGATTTTCGTCCAATAGAAAGATACCGACATGATAGATATCCAAACGCTGGCTAATCAATTGGGTAATTGTCGGAAGCAGGTCGCTAAGATCTTGTAATTGGGCGATCGCTCGGGCAACATCGGATACGGCTTCCAACTGGTTGGCTCTTCGTTTTGCATCTTCAGAGGCGACGCTCATTTCCACGGTACGTTCCGATACGCGATTCTCAAGGGTGGAACGAGTGTCATTCAGGTCGCCGGTTAGCCTGCGAATATCCTCTAATTGGGTAACGTCAATCCTTTGGCGGAAGATTGCCAGGATCAACGTAAACCCTCCCAACCCGATGCCGCTTGCAATTCCCAGGACATAATCAGTGAGAACGATATGGGGCACAAAGAAATACAGAAATGGGATCAGGATAATATTCCCACCAACCAGGAATAACAATTCACCCGGTGAGAAAAGGGCACTTCCAATGAGAAAAACAATTCCTAGAATGGGTGCCAAGAGCGGAGTAATCTTGGCCTGGCTGATGACCTCGGCATACGCAGCATAGGAAATGATAATGACGAGCATCCAAGAACCGAAACTGTAATCCTGTGACTTGCCGAGGATATATGCAAAAATCAGGAACACAATTACAGGTAGCAATACAGAAACTGCCGAGGGAAGTGCATGCTTTACTAATACGGTTATTAGAGTCACCAGGGTCAGTAATACCGTCAGGCTAGACGTGATCCCGGCCAGCAATTGGGCCTGCCGTTGATCACCTTTATCGGTGATGAAGGGATTTGGCTTTGTAATGGCCTGCCAAATTTGCCTTATCCTATTTGCCGATGGCTTTTGTTTTAGATCGGTTGAATTATTCACGCTATTTCCTTTGGGCAGAGCTTCCGATTTGAAGGATTACCTCGGACTCCACTAACGCTCGACCGAGTTCTTGGACTGTATTTCGTAGAATTGTGTCTAACTGGATAGAAGAGCTGATTTTGGAGGCAATGTCCGAAATAACATTTTCTCTTTCGGCCCGTTGGCTAATATCCCTGTAGAGACGCGCACTTTCGAGTGCTGTGCCCAATTGTTCCGCAAGCGTTTCTGCCAGGGTGATATCCACATCTGTCCAGCGGCCGCCATCCTTGGGTTTATTCAGGCGGATGACGCCCAGTATTTCGCCTCGGACTTTGATAGGGAGGTGAAGGGTTGTCTCATTTTGAGACAAAACTGCTTCGCCAACCTCGATAGCCTGGGTATATTCGGGTGCAACTTTTCCGGAAACGGGTTTAACTTCACCCGAAGTTAGACTGATGTATCCCATTTCGGTTTTCTTCTCTCGAAGGAGCCGCTGCCAACCGGTCCGGCTTATCTCTCCATAGGCCCGGCGGGTATTATCCAGGGCGGATTGCGTATCCGCCAATAGGCGGGCATTATCAATGGCAATGGCAATTTGGTCCGCCATCACCTTTAAGATGGTGACATCCTCCTCGGTAAAAGCTGCCTCCTCAGTACTTTGTACATCAAGGGCACCAAGGACCTTATCACCCACGATCAGAGGCAAAGCCATTTCTGATCTGGTCTTGGGCAAGTCCGGGTTATCAAAAAAGACCGCATCCTTGCCGACGTCCAGAGCAACACGCGGTTCACCTAGCCCGGTGACATAGCCTACAATACCTACCTGTCCAACCTGCAGCTTGTGACCGCGGGACAACATTTTTTGGCCGCCCTCACTGTTGGCAGAACGAAGGACGGCATACTCGCCCTTCTCGTCCAACAAAAAGATCCCGACGTGGTAAAAATTGAAGCGCTCGCTGATGAGGTGAGTAATCTGGTCTAGTAATTCATCCAGGTTGCGAATCCGTGTTGCTGCGCTCCCGACGTCCGCTGCTACCTGTAACTGGATTGCCCGTCGCTCGATGTCCCGTGTTCGCTCGGCAATGCGGTCTTCCAGGCTGCTTCGTTCCTGGTTGAGCAAATTCAGAGACTCGTTGTTCGCCTTTAGGGCACGGGTAAATTCGGCAATTAACATCCTTTGTCCGGTGGTAATGACGAGTGCCAGCAAGGTTGTGGTCAGG
The DNA here is from genome assembly GCA_963753465.1 of uncultured Chloroflexia bacterium. GTDB lineage: Bacteria > Chloroflexota > Anaerolineae > Anaerolineales > Villigracilaceae > UBA877. Next base: position 628,901 of record CAVWCJ010000005.1, on the reverse strand, counting down.
AATGCCATCACCCATACATCGATGCCTCTCACCGGTACACTGCTTTCAAGGAGTGTAATATGTCCGGTGATGGCCAGGGCCCCAACTACAAAGTCGGCGATAAAGGTTGCACCAATCGCATAATAAGTGGCACGGTTGCCAAACAAGACAGCGGCCATGATAATCAGGATGGCAAAAAACACGCGCGAGTTACCGTTAACGCCGAGCTCGAGCAGCCCGCTTACCCCCATCGTAAATAACAGGAATAAAAACAAGAGGGATTTGAGGCGATATGAGAGGGGCGCAAAGGTTGCGACCAACAGGGCGACATAACCGATACCGTAAAGCGTGAGCAAGATTGTTTGTGTGTTTGAAACAACGGAGGCGACGACCAGTATAGCGCCGACGATGGCGGACGCGCGTAAAATTACCCGGAGGAACGATTCCAACCAGCGCTCATAATAAAATGTTGTTGTCGAGCTTCCAGGCTCAGGCGAGACTTGTGTCATTCCTTCTTTCCTTCCACTTTTGAGCTGAGTTGCAATCTCACTTCAGCTTGCTCCAGACCAAGTGACTGCCTCATTTCTCTAACAGCTGTCTGCAGAACGGTATCCATGTCGAGCGTCTCCCGCATTCGGGTGGCGACTTGACTCACAATTCGTTCCCGCTCCGCGCGCTGCTGGGTTTCAGCAATCAAGCGGGAGTTTTCCAGTGCCAGACTTACTCTCGAGGCAATTGTTTCCAATAATATTTTTTCCTCCAATTGCCATTCGTGGTCTGGATTTTCATCATCGTAGCCGATAATTCCTATTACCTCGCCCCGAAGGATGATCGGGGAAATGATCCTGGCGCGGGGATGCGCATCCTTGGTCACATAATTCGCTGATTGGCCTGCCAATACCTCCCGGACGACTTCCTCGGGCAATGATTCGCCCGCTGACAGTATCTGGAGGCGGTTGTATTGATAGCCCAAGGCTTTGCCTGCCAGTATTCCTTCCCAGGAACTTTTGGTTGTCTTCCCTGCCAGTTGATTGATTTCAGCCAGCTGGTTTTCGTGGCGGGACAAAATACGTTTGTTTTGTAAATAGAGTGCGATCTCGTCGGAAATAATTTGGATACTTTCTTTCCCCAAATTTTCGGGGTTTGGGGAAATCGTCTGGATATTCAGGAGACCGATCAGCTGCTGACCTGCAGCAATTGCAAAGGACAGATTCATTTTTAAATCTGGAAGTGTTGCAGCACGGGTAACCCGGTAATATTGTGCTCCCAATTGAAAGCGCAGGGTATCCAATTCGGGCAGCATCGAAGGCACTTCGCCCTTGGAGATTTTAAGCTGGTAATGGCTCGCAATCAGGGATTTACCGGTTTGGCTGTTTGCAGCAGCCAAAATGGCATATTCACCGAGATTATCGACCAGGAAAATGCCGACATGGTCAACATTAAATCGTTCGGATATAAATTTAACCGAAAGATCCAGGATTTCATTCTCGTCCTGGGCATTATTTGCAAGACCGGTAAAATCAGTGATCGCCTGTACGATGAAATTGCGCTGTCCAAGAGAGATCGTTCTTTCAGATATTCTCTGCTCTAGTACAATTTTCTGATCTTGTAAATCGGTGTTGATTTTATTGGTTTCAGCCAGGCGCTGCTGGTCGATCGAATTCCGAAAGGATATCGAGGCTAGAAAAGCCACACCCATGATAAGGAAGGTGCCAGCGGATGTGGTTATTGTACTTAGTTCTATTCCGGGGACAAGTCTTCCCAGAAAAAGTGTCATTAATACAATCACCGAGGACAAAATCGCCATCCCCCATATTGGAAGCAGCATACTCCCTAAAATCATTGCCAGTGGAATCGTCAGGATGAAAGCCCTCAATGGATCTTCGCCGACCATGATTAACCAGAACCCCGACGCGGCCAAACTTGTGGTCATGATGATTGACCCGATGATGTAAAAACGTGTACGACTAAAGATATACGCGATACCCATCATGATGAACAGGAAAATGATGTTAATTTGTCCCCGTCCGATTAGAGAGGGGAAAAATATTCTTGCAAGCAAGCCAAGGAGTAGAATAAATCCCACCATCAAGGAACACAACGCCAGCAGTTGAGCCATCCGCTTCGCACCAATTTCCTGGACGTCAGGATGTGGGGCAATGAACCTCGCGAAGATACCACGCTCATTCAAGGGTTTTTCGATCTCAGAAGACATGCGGGTCTCCTCTAAAGGACACGTCTGGAGGATTGATCCACGACGGTCTTATTCGAAGGTAAAGAAGGTGGGCGGTATTTTTCATTTCATTGACCGTTATTTATTCTTTGGTTTTACTTTCACCGTCTGCTGAGAAAAGGCCGATTTGAATGAAGGTATTGGGTACATTAAGGGTGTTCCCTAGCTCCCGGATGGTATTTTGAAGGACTGCTTCCAAATCGGTAGATTGTTGAACCTGAGCGGAGATCATGTTGATCTGCCGTTCGCGTAAGGCCAGTCGTTGCGAGTCCTGGACGAGGCGGGCATTTTCAAGCGCCAGTGCCAGACGATCAGCCGCCTGTTCCACTAATTTTATAACATCGGATGAAACCTCTCTACTCTGGAAATGAAGGTTCAGGATTCCAAGCACTTGACCTCTCAACCGGACAGGTACTGCCAGCAAGCTGCCGGTTTTATCTTTTCCACTTTGAATGATTGAAGGCGCTTCCAGGTTTGACGAGTCTATATTCTCCGGAGAGGGTTCCGATATCGGTTCTATATCCACACCTTCATACCGATATCCGCTCTGCCTGCGCCCTTGTTGCAAATAGGTCCGCCAGTTTCGGGCAGTATATTCCTGGATTGATTGTTCCATTTGCGCTGTGGATTGTTCCAAACTCTGGAGCAGGCGAGTTCGTTCGATGGATACTGCCACCTGATCGGTCAATATTTCCATGATGGTGATGTCGTTTTGGTCAAAGGCATTAATTTTATCGCTCTGGATATCGAGCACACCAAGAACCCGGTTGCTGATTTTTAGCGGAAGAGCCATTTCTGAGCGGGTGTACGGTAGGAGAGGGTTGCGGAAATGAACCGCATCCGCGCCGACATCCAGGGCGATGCGCGCTTCACCGGTCTGAGCTACGAAACCGACCAGACCGACCTCACCCACTTTCAATCTGTGTTTATTGGCCAGCATGAGTTGACCGGCCTCTCCACCTGCTGCGCGGAGAACCGCGTATTCCTCGTTTTCGTCAATAATGAAAATGCCGACATGGTAGTATCCAAACCTCTCCCGGATGAGGCGGGCGACGTTTTTAAGCAGATCCTCAGTATTTTGGAGGGTGGATACATCACGGGCAATATGAGCAGCGGTTTGCAGGTTGGAGGAACGTTTCTCCAGTGCCTGGGTTCGTTCTGTTACGCGGTCTTCAAGGGTTGACACAAGCACGCGCTGTTGGCGGGTCATGACATTGAACGCATTTGCCAGGGCGCTTATCTCATCCTGGCCCTCGACCACTGCGACTTGGTCCAGGTCACCGGCCGCGATAGCTGTGGCGGTTTCTGTTAGTGTCTCTATTGGACGCAAGATTCGCCGCATAAATAACCAGGAGAAAATAAATATGATCACCGCACCGAGAATAATGATGATCGTTGAAAAGCTTTGGAAGGATTGGACGGGCTGGAGCAACTCTGACTCTGGTTCCTGCGAAATGATGCCCCAACCATTGTCTAAAATTTCAAGGTTGGCCACCCAGCGCTGCCCATTTTGATCGGTGAACGAAACCAAATGGCGCGATCCCTGCCTAAGCATTGCCACGGGCGCATACTTGCTGAGATCCTCCAGCTGTGTTGCCGTGAACGCAGGATTGGGGTGAGCGACGACATGGTTCGTATTATCAACAATGTATTCATATCCGCTGCCGCCGATGGTCGTTGAGAGGACTTCATTGCTGATTTTTGTCAGTTGGCTTGTAATGCCAGCCACTCCCACCACCTGTCCGCTTGAATCGCGAATGGGTACAGCAATACTGAGCACCGGCTTATTGATCGTGCGGCTAATCACGACTTCCAGCGCGACCGGGGTTCCCGATTTTGCTGCCTGGAACCATGCGCGGTCGTGATAATCAATTGGCGCTGCATTATCATTCCGTACGATGTCGATCCCATTTAAATTTAGAATATGGATCAAAAAGAGGTCCGGATAGGCGGAAGCCATGGTAACCACGATGGGCTTCTGGCGGGCGGGGTTCATACTGACAATATCTGGCAGCTGACTTAACTCGATGGCTGCCTGGGTGTTCATCTTCAACCAGTCGGTTACTGATGAAACCAGCGCCTGGTCGGCATCCGCCAGCTTGTTTTTTTGCATATCCTCGATCGAATTGCCAGCACGAATGCTGATGTAGGCTGCAACCGCGACAAGCAATGGGACGGTGATGATTATGATTAAAAGAGTGATCCGGGCTTGAAATGAAAGAGTAAGCCGGTTTTTTTTACTACTTGCGCTCGGTTTTGATGGGGCGGTTTGAGTACTCGTTTTATCATTCATCATAAGTAGATGTCCTGCGAACAGCCTATTTCAAGATTCCGCTACGGTTTGCCAGCTTTGTTGACAATTCTGATCATCCAGATAGATCTGACCCTGTTTTCTGATTTAATGAAGAAGCCTGAGAACTATCCTCCGGTGAGGATTTTGGGGGTGTAAGATAGACAGATACTTCTGAAATATGAGGGAGTTGATATAATTCCCGCACCGTGGTTTGGAGAATGGTATCCGGGTCAAGCGAGCGGCTTAATTGGGCCGTTAGATCATTGAGGGATTGCTCTTGTGCCGCGCGGCGTTGCGTTTCTTCCAGTAACCGCGCATTCTCAAGCGCCAGGCCGATCTGGTTTGCAACTTCTGCTGCCAGTGAACGTTCAGCTTCGCCCCATTCGGCTTCACCTTTTCGATGCATGATGATTTTTCCAATTTTTTGGCCACGCAAGGTGATGGGGATATTCATTCGTTCAGGCGAATGATCCGGTTCGATGGATTGGGGTAAGTCTTTTACATCCTCATCAGTCGGTAAAACAGGCGATACACTCCCGGATGAGTATTGGAAGGCACGATTCTGCTGGCGCGATCTCTCCATCCAGGAGATGTGTACATTTTCAGCATTAACCGTTTCCATTTGCCGACTTAATGCCTGGATATCATTGACCAGCTGTGTATTTTGAATAGCTAATGCAATTTGATCTGCCATGGTTTGAAACAGGTCAATATTTTCATTGGTGAACGCAGATGGTTCGCTGGAATGTAGATCCAGTATACCGATGACTTTATTCTGGACAGTCAGGGGGATAGCTGCTTCCGAACGAGTCAGCGGAAGATCGGGGGTGTTTAAGAATGAGGAATCCGTACTGACATCCATAACAATTCTGGTGCGGTTCTGATACACGGCTGTCCCGATAATTCCCTGATGTCCAATTTCGAGCCGGTAGCCTCGAGCCAGCATACTCTTGCCGCCTTCCGAGGAGGCGGCTCGAAGAATCGCATATTCACCAGTTTCGTCGAGTAGAAAAATACCTGTATGATAAAAGCTAAAACGATCCGAAATCAGATCGACCGTTCGGGAAAACAGGCTATCGAGATCGTGGAAGGTAGCAGCCTCGCGGGCGAGTTGAGCAACCGCATGAAGTTGGATGCTGCGAAATTCCAAAGATGTTGTTCGTTCCTGAGCCTGCCGGTCGAGTGACTTTTGAGCTAACTGCAATTCATCCAGCACTTGATTCATCTCGATGATCACTGGAGCAGTTTCGTCAGCAGCAAAGATCCGCGCTCGTTCTGCATAATGCCCCTTTTTCACCAGATCCAGGACATGTTTGATTTCTTGTGTTGGTCGGAGGGTAGATTGAACCAGGAGGGAGGTGAGAAATAGCCCTAATGCGACCAGGATAATGCCCTGGATGAGGAATTGAATTTGAAACTGATCAAGGGCAATCACTGGGTTGGCATGAGAGAAGGCAATTGACCGAATATTGAAATAACTGAGTGCGCCTATGGTCAGGAAGGCAGCCAGGAGAAGAAAAAGGGTGACAAAGTATAGACGCGTTTTTTGTCCGATACCTCTTTGAATGACCTGTTGCGATGCTTCAGCTGGTAGGAGAGCCCGTCGGGCGGGTGCAAGTTGAGCATCCAGATATAAAACACTCTGGGTTAACACGGTCAAAACAGAAATTGAACCGCCAATACAGATCAACAACACCTGGTTCCCGGTTGCTCCATTCATTATGCGCATGTAGAGACAAACAGGCAGGATGATGAAGCCGTACAACAGGATGACCTGGATAAATGCGGAACGTCGTGGAAGAGCGACAATTTCCTTCCACGCTGAAACGGCATTATGCCCTTCGGGCAAGGGCTTGTTTTTAATTTTATTGTCTAAAAGGAGGCGAGATTGGTTTGTTACGAAAATGATAAAAACGTAATGGAGGGCATTAACCAGTAAAATGAAGAGCAGCATGCTTAAGATCAATTGGATAAATTGCGCACTGGTCAAGCCCGCAGATAAATAGACAAAATATAAACCGACCAAAGGTCCAATGATCGAAGAAATTATTTGCGAATAAATGTGGATGCGTAATATATAGCGCCCTCCCAAATTAATCAGGAGGCGATCATTCTGTCCAAATAGTTCTTCTGGTCTGTTCATTCTAATCGTTGCTCCCGTTGCGAATTTCTTACTCCAGAGTTAATTCTATCGTTCCGTCATCCGCACGAAGTGCCCGGCTCAGCTCTTTTAGGGCAGTTTGCAAGATAACCTCTACATTCGGGGATGACCAAATCTTCCCGGTGATTTCGGCGATGAGACGTTCGCGCAGGGCCAGCTGCTGGCTCTCTTCGAGAAGGCGGGCGTTTTCGAGTGCCAGGGCCGTTTGGGTTGCAACAGCTTCGATCAACCCGCGTTCCTCGGGCGTCCAGGCCTGCAACCCTTCCAGCCGGAGTTGACCGATGATTTGTTCTCGCAGGGTCAGGGGAACGCTGAGAGCATTCAAATCCTGATCCCCGGTGGATCGAGCGTTCTCCGACACATATTCGTAACCGGAATGCTCCCGGGATGTTTCTGACCAGGCTTCGCTCATATAAACTCGCTGAGCTGCGCGCAGTTCCTCCAGGCTGTTTTGTGTTTCTTGGAAGAGCCGGGCGTTTTCGAGGGCGATTGCCACCTGGTTTGCCATGCCCTGGAGGGTCTCAATGTCTTGTTCGTGAAATCCGGTCGCCTGGGTGGACTGCACGTCTAGCGCACCAATCACCCGGTCACCGACAACGAGCGGCAGCGCGATTTCCGACCTGGTGAAGGGAAGCAGGGGATTGTTGAACCGCACCGGCTCGTCGCCCACATCCAGTGCAATTCGAGCCTGCCCGGTTGTAATCGCTGTTCCGACCATGCTTTTGCCACCGATTTCAAGGCGGTGCTTTTGAGATTTAAGAGTTTCGCCTGCGGTGCCGGTCGCAGCTTTTAATTCTGCCCAGCGCCTGGTCGGATCGACCAAAAAAATAGCCGTATAGTAATATCCAAAACGATCTGTGATCAGATTGACGGTTTTTATAATCAGCTCATCTGAATTAAGGATCGAGCTCGCCGCGCGACCAACCTCATTGGTTGCCCGAAGTTGCGCGGTTCGTTCGGCGACCTGTTTTTCCAGGTTTTCTTGCAGTTCATCCAGGCGAGAAATCATATGGTTGAAATGGAGGGTGAGTTCTCCTACTTCATCCCCCGCGATGACACTTGCGCGCTGTTTTAAATTTCCTTGTTCGACCTGATTGAAGACCTCGATCAGTTGCCTGAGTGGATTGGACACAGAACTGGAAAGCAGGTAGGCAACCCCGAGCCCAAGGATCAAGGCGGCTATTCCGGCGATTAGTATTTGGGTTCGCAGAGTGGCCAGGACACCAGTGGGTCCGATGATTCCATGGAATAATGCGGTTACCGTCATATGGTAACCGAGGGGAGCAATTAATAAAATGGAAACCACGATCAGGAATGAGATAATCACCTGGAGCTTGGTTAAAGTTTTAGCGCCCGATGTGCCAGCCAGCTGGGCTTCAAAGGATTTCGGGAGCAGGATTTGCCGAGCGGGGATGGTCATTCGCTCAATAATCAAAATACCCAGAGGGATAATAATGGCCGCAGACATGACACCCCCGATAAGGGTGTAGAGTAATTGGTCACTTGACGCTTTTTGGAAAAACCCTAGATATCCCATTAAGGGTAAGATGTAAATGAAGATAAAGACCAAGGCGGCCGCGATGCCATACCTCCATGGGAGGCCGGTGATTCGCCGCCATGACTGAATTTCTTCTGCAGCGTCTTCAGGGAGGCTTTCGCCTTTGAGCCAGTGAGTCAAGCGGATCCGTGGCGATTTGGTGTAAAAAGACACCCAGATTAATAGGAGAATGTCACAAACCAGGAGGCTTGTCCAGGTCAAGAGGATCGCTGCACTATTTTGGGCCTTTGTAAATTCTGCGCTGCCCTGGACGAAAAGCGCTGCGGGTATGGCCAGCAGCTCAGGCAGGATTTGCGCCAAAGCGACTACAATCAGCAGGAAGAAACTGCCCGTTCTTGCCAGCAGCCTCCCGGAGAACGATGAATTCCAACTATTTCCATCCATGGATCATCTGTCCTTATAAAGCTTATGAGCCTGCTTCAATAGTTTTATCATCTTTTGTCTGATTGTCGACATCGATCTGAATTTGGGCACGGCGGGCACCCAGCACTTTACTTAATTCGCTGGTTGTAGTCGCCATAATTGTTTGCATATCAGTCGACCGGCGGATCTTGCTGGTAACTTCATAGAGCAGCCGTTCGCGGTCCACCTGGCGGCGGATTTGGTCAATCAGACGTGCGTTGGAGATAATGGCTGCCAGAGTCCCGCCCAGCGTACCAAGTAATTCCTCATCGTTTTCGCTGTACGCGCCTACTTGATCGCTTTCCACGTTCAATATGCCAAGAAGCTCACCGCGATACACAAGAGGAATGGCCAGCTCTGAACGGACATTCGAACCTACCTGGATATAGCGGGGATCTTGAGTGACGTCCTCGATGCGTTGGGGCTGCTGATGAGTAGCTACCCATCCAGTGATGCCGCTTCCAAACGGAATAACAACCTGTTTGACATCTTCTGAATATCCTGCTACTGACCTGATCTCCAATATGCGCTTATCTTTATTAGCCAGCATGATTGCGACACGGTCGCCGCCCAAAGTAACCTGGAGGCCCTGAGTTGCACTATTTAAAGCCTCCTCAATTGTCGTTCCGGACGCCGCGGCTGTTGTGACATGATGGATGAGACGATGCTGGGAGAGGTGCTCCTGTGTCTCAGCAAATAACTCCGAATTAATAACGGCTACAGCGAGCTGGTCAGCCAGGATGCGTAAAACATTGATGTCATCCTGGTTGAACGAAAAAGGTTGTGTGCTGTGAACATCCAGGGCGCCCAGGATACGCGTTCCAACTTTAAGCGGAAAGGCGATTTCCGCCTTGGTATCAGGAAGTAACGGATTGGGGGAATAGTTTGCATCCTTGGCCGTGTCGTTTATAAGCAGCGGTTCTGCATTTGCGGTGACATTCCCAATGGGGGACTTTGAGCCAATTTTTAACTTATGACCCACCCTTTTCATCTGTGATCCGGCTTCACCCGTGCCTTCGCGAATGGAGGCGAATTCCCCGTTTGGTTCGACCAGATAAATTGCCGAGAAATAATATCCGAAGCGATCGCGCACCAGAGCAACCGCATTCGCCAACAATTCGTCCAGATCGAGAGAACCAGAAATATCACGACCGATTTCGGCCGTTGTCTGCAGGGCAAGGGCACGCTTGCGGGTGTCTTCGAGAAGACGAGCGTTATATATGGCCCCGGCTACCTGAGCTGTAAGAGTGGTGAGAAATCTTAAGTCGCCGGCGTCGAAGGCGTATTCTTGCCAGGTATCTTGAACAATGATTGCACCGATTGCTTCGCCGGCAATCACCAGGGGAGCGCCGAGCCAGGACTTTGCGGGCCTTTCGGAGGCTTTCACACCCAGTGCGATGGTCATTTGTTCGGCGTTCTCGACAATCATCAAGGGTTGTTTTGTCCGAATCAACACCGAGGTCAAATCATCACCTAAGAGATTGGATTCCTTGGTTAGAATTTCACCCCTTTCGTAAAGATATGGAATGCTGATGGAATCGGATCCAGAGTTATACAACACGACCTGAAAATCATGATCGCCCATATATTGTCGGACCCGGTCATGAAGCAAACCATACAGGGACTGCATATCTTTTGCAGATGAAATGGTCTGGCTGGTATTGGTAATCGCTTCGAGCTCGACCAGGCGGTGCTCAATTTCCTGTTCTCTGCGGATGCGGTCGAGCGCGGATGTCACCAATTCTGCCACGCCTGCATATGGCTCAATGGAAGCGGGCGGTAGCGGCTGGTTTTTTCCAGTTCCAACTACCAACACGGTTGCTAATTTCTCGTTTCGGATTACCGGTATAAACGCTACGCTGGTAAATTGAACGTCTTCAACCAGCTTGAGGAATTCCGGTGGCAGCGCCGGTAGTTTGATTGCTTCATCCTCGATGAATTTTTGCAGCTCGGGATAAAATTGAGCATGGTAGAGGGCCGAAAGTTTACTGGTTTCTTCCACGAGGATTTTATTACCCAAACGTTTTAGCACTTCTTCGGGCAGAACGTTAATTTGGTTGGGTAATTTAGTCAGGTCTATGCTTTGGGTTGGGTCTGTCGTCGTTGTAATGCGGAAAATGTCGTTCTCAGCGATCAGCAATATGGCGGTATAAGGAGTCCGCTGGAATACACGTTGGGCAGCCTCGAAGACTTCCTCATTCGTTTTCGCCTGGGCGATTTGATAACTAGTTCGATACACTTCACTCACGCCCTGAAGATTTACCTGGGCAGCCTCAATGTATCGCACATTCTGCACCGCGGATGCAATCTGCCCCGCCAGGGTCTGGAGCATTGCGACGGTATCCTCATCAAAGGAGTTGACGTTTGTGCTTTGCACATCCAAGGCGCCGAGTAGTTGGTCTCCGGCAATGATGGGTATCCCGACCTCGGCTTGAGTTTCCGGAAGGAGCTCGTTTTTCAAGTGTTGTGGGTCCTCGGCCACGTTGGAGGCCATGCGAGGTTCCTTGTTTGAGGTTACCCAGCCGATGATTGACGAAGACCCCACCCCCAATCGATGGCCGCTCTCAAGCATCTGTTTTGCTGCAGGGCTTCTTGCAGCCCTGAGGACAGCACTATTGCTCGCCTCGTCAATAAGAAAAATTCCTGCATGATAATAGCCAAAACCATCAACGATCAGATTTACCGTTCGATCGAGCATTTCATCCAAAGACAAGGAGGATGTGATTTTTTGTGCAATTTCCGAGGCGGTACGGACCTGTTGCGTGCGCTCCTCAACCCGTTTTTCCAGCGATTCCCTTAATTCCCGGAGATTCTGGTTTATTTTGGAAGATTCCTTAAGGCGCTGGTCCTCTACTGCATTTCGGAATAAGATGGTCACGATAAGAAAGATGCCGATCCCCGTCAGGATGCCAGAGGCGATGTAAACAGCTTGAGTGTCTATGTTAGGTATCTGGCTGAATGCAATACTGAGTGTTATCAGTGTGTTGAAACCAACCAGAATAATCACCCCCCATAACGGAAGCAGGGCGGTGGCGAGGATGAATGCCAGGGGAACGGTAGAGTATAAAGCCACCGCGACCGGTTGACTGCCTCCCACCAACCCGTATCCAACCAGCGCCAGGCCGAACGAAAGCAGTACTGACCCCACCACGAATAACCTTGTCCGGCTCAACCAATAAACAATAATCGAAAGGATGATCAGGGAAACGAAAGCCGGAACTGCAGCGGAAGACGCCCCTTTGACCGATGAACCAACGGCGATGGCGATGATTAATCCGATTATGCTGACAAGCCCGGTGACAAGCGCCGCGCCAGATAAAAATCGGATTTGAGACTGTGCTCCTATATCAACGATAGAGGGATTTGGCTCGATCAATCGCCGGATCAAATTCGGAGATTCTTTCCTTACCAATTCGTCTGCCATGGACTTCTCCTAATCACCCAGCAACGATATTAATTGTTAGACGAGAATTACTAACCAATTTCCCATACGGGTTCTCCGATGAGAATACGCCGAATTTGTTCCGGGAAACGGTCAGGATCGAGCGGTTTGCCGAGGAAGCCATTAAAACCAGACGAGCGGGCCTTGTTCATCTGTTCCAGGCTGGCTTCCGCTGTAACTGCGACAATGGGAATGCGTTTTAACCTGTCTGATGCGCGAATTTTGCTTAATGCCCCATACCCATCTTCATAGGGAAGACGGATGTCCATTAATATGAGATCCAGGCGGGGAAGTGTGTCTGCATATTCAACGACTTCATAACCTGAAGTTTTCCATTCGCAATGGATGCCAAGATACCCGAGCATACGGGCGATAAGAACGAAATTGGATACATTATCCTCGACAACCAGAACAGTGGCATCCTTGGGGATGCTCTGTCTGCGTGTTGTTTGGGCGCCGGAGGCGGGATTTCTAACGGTGTCTTGTGGGTCGGTTATCCTCATTTTTTCCTCAGGTATCTTTCGACTTGTTGGGGAAGGAGATCAATATCTACTGGTTTTTGGATGTACCCATCACAGCCTGCTTCCAGTGACTTTTCTCGATCTCCGCGCATTACATTCGCTGTTAGAGCGATTATTGGAACGTCGATATACCCGGATATATTACGGATCTGGGAGGTCAGGGTATAACCGTCAATGTCCGGCATATTGATATCCATTAAAATCATATCCGGATGATCTGAAGCAAGAATCTGGAGTGCTTCTTTTGCACTTCCAGCTTCAAGGACGGTATACCCCTCTACCATCAATACTCTCCGGATAAGCGTACGATTGTCCGAATTGTCTTCGATGTAGAGGATTTTGCCTTCGGCCATGTGGATTAGTTCCTCCAATAGGTTATTTTAGCATGGGGTTAAAATACGCGCATAACAGCATCCTTACAATCTTGACAATTTCAATCTTTGTTCATGATCTATACATACCAGTGTATTATATTTCTAATATCCCATCTTTGGGCGGTTGCAAAGTGAAAAATTTCACTCATGTTCTGATACCCCACTATCGAAACGGAGCACTTGTGCTCAAGGATGTTCTCCAAAAGCTGCCGACTCTGGCAGTGGTAGTGTTTCCCGCAACACTGGAAACCCCCACCTACGATGCCTATACAAAGGTTGGGGATTTTTATGGTGATAGAATTGGTAGCCAGCAGTGTGCGTATTGGAATTGAAAGGAAAAGAATGTCTTCTTCCCTTATTCTTCATTCCGAAGCCTTTGGGCCCAAAGATGCCCCGACCATCGTATTTCTACATGGAGGTGGTGTCGGCGCGTGGATGTGGCAGCCGGCCATTAAATATCTGCCGGAATACCACTGCTTAGCCCCAGACCAACCCGAACATGGCAGCAACCGACAGATCGCGCCATTCAGTATGGAACTATCTGCCGACAAGGTAGCCGAATTGATCCGGCGCCAGGCGCACGGGGGCAGGGCCAGCGTAGTTGGGTTATCCGAAGGCGCACAGATCACCGTACAATTGCTGGCAACCGCGCCAGAACTGGTGGAAAAGGCTGTCGTTTCCAGCGCTCTGCTCATACCCGTTCCTGGGCTGGGTTGGGTTGGTTCACGCAGTCTGGTGGCTTGGCTATACCGCCTCTCCATTCCTCCTTTCAAGAACAACGATTGGTGGATAAAGTTAAATATGAAATACTCCGCCGGCATCCCCCAAGAATTTTATTCGTACTTTAAAAAAGACTTCCAGGAAATGACCGAGGCGGAGTTCGTGAACCTGATGATTGCCAACCAGAATTACCGCCTGCCGCAGGGGCTGGAGAAGACAGCTGCTCCTACTTTGGTTGTAGCTGGGAAAAAAGAATATGCCGCAATGAAACAATCGGTTCGAAGCCTTGTAGCGGCTTTACCCCATGCGAGAGGGGGATGGGTGAATCTGGGGAAGGAATCCTCCTTGGCAAAAGAACACAGTTGGGCCTTGACTGCACCAAACCTGTTCGCCCAAACCATTCGGGCCTGGATCGAAGACAGGCCGCTCCCAGCGGAAATTGAAGCAGTGTAGAGTTGAATTGGTGGGTCAATTAAGATAAGGTATCGGGGGGCCACAGCAGCCGGGAGAGAATGGCGAAGTCCTTTGGGATCGTTGCCACTTTTTTGTTGTTCCGTGTTGTAAGGCCGATGCCCGGAGGGCTGAATTGTAAATTCAAAATTGCAAATCCCAAACAGGACTTCGTGTATAAATAAATTTATACGATGCTATTTACCAGTTTCGCTACAGGTCTCACACAGGTGCTCAGGTCGTGGTGTGCGCAAGAAAGCAGTTTTTAGAGACCAGTGTACGGTCCATGTCATAGAATAAAACAACGAAATGGTCAGTATCGCAGCATATTCTCCATCGCCCGTGTGAAGCAGTGAAGGTTATGCTGGAATTCCATTCGCCGAGGATGTGAAGTCTGGTGAGCGTTGTAAATCCCAAAATATATGTCATAATTATATTGAGACATTGAATCCTATTTTTTCGGTTAAAAAGGATTGGGAGGAAATGATGAAAACCAGAATCATTTTATTAGCTCCTCTAGTTCTGCTCATTGCCAGCCAATTATTTGCTGTTGGGGTACAGGCTCACTCTGGCACTTCGTCTCAAGCATTTTCATCATCTGTTTCACCAAGAGACAAACTGATTCTTGAAGTTGGAACACCCCTACAAACAATTATTGAATTAATTATCCGAACCTTCGTAGACTGGTCCCAGAAGATCCTCCTTCTATTCCAACAAAGCTGGCTCCTAATTATTAGCGATGCAGTATTCTTAGTGTTAGTAATCATTTTTTTGGGATGGTTGATCAGGGGTCTCCATATATTTATCTGGGAAGAGAGTGGGAAACTCGGTCCAATATTTATTGATGAGATTTCGGACAGACCCGAAATAACGGTTCTCATGCGCCGTTACCTAACTGATTGCGGCGCAAAATGTTCCCATGCTTCAGCCCCCAACGCCTCTCCTGGTTTTGAAAAAATAAGTACGGCTCTAGCTTCAACCAGTGATTCGAAAGCTCAAATAATCGGTGTATTTCTCATCATTATCGAATTTCTTTTTGGCTCGAAAAAAGCTGGCTATACGGTATCTTGGCTCCTAACAGGTGATGAAAGTAAACCTCCAGTCCATATTTACATTGAGATTAAGCCTGACTCATAATGGTCGAATAACAAGGTCTTTCTCTCTGGCCGGGGACTCTTATGAGGAAGTCGTTAAATTCGCGGCTTATTGGATTTTCTGGTCGATTAGCTGTCGAAAAAGCACTTTACGGAATATTCCTCCATGGTATCGCTTTCCAAATTTTGACGGCTATCAAAATTATAAAGAAGCTAATAATGAAGCGAAGGCCCCGCATTTCCACAGGGCGAATGCACTTTATCAAGAAGCCATAAAGGATGCACCTTTTAATGCCCTCGTGCATCTGGATTGGGGGGATATAAATGAAACAACCAACCAATATATAAAAGCTCTCGAAATATACCTGGAAGCTGTATTAATGTGGCCGTTTCTTTATGTTTTTTGGTATCGTATTGCAGTTATTCTTTCGTGTCCTGATGAATGGTGGGAAAAGCAATGGCAGATGTTAGAAACCGACAAGCAGAAGAAGCTGATTCATCTCATTAAAAAGCTTTTTACAGAAAATGGCCTGCCGCTCCCCATGGAAGGAATTGATGAAATAACCAGGGATGTATGTTATAAGCTTTCATCTGAAATCTGGGACTATTTGGAAACCGAAATCAAATCCATGTTCACGAAGTGGGCCAATCAAATCTATACAAATGTTTTTTTAGATCCGTCAAGATATACACCAAATCTAGCTCGTTATTATTGGAACCTGATCCCTCTGTTCGGCTGGCAGGAAGGCAGGCAGTTCCTGAGATCAGTACAATTAGCAAAGCCTTGCACCACTGCTCGGCAAAAAAAATTGACCGACCAAGAAATCAAAGATTTAAATAAGGAGGTTCAAAAAATTGTCGAGCTCAAGTGGAATACAATGAATATTTATTACAATGCTGCCTGTTATTATGCCCAGCTCTCAAGGCAGGACGCGCAATACATTCCGTGTGCCATGAAATACCTCAAGATTGCTTGTAAAGACCCAGGGGACAGTCCGGATTTGGGTTGGGTCCAAAATGATCCTGATTTTATACCCCTTAGAACGAACCAGGAATATTCCGCCCTGTTTGTCGACCCCAAAAATAAAGAAATCAGTAATGAAAGTAAAGAGGAAAAAGACAGACTAAATGCGCTTGATTTGTTACGAAAAGGTGCGCAGCAACAACAACAGAAATGGGGGACCATATCCGGCAAGACACAGTCACCTGCAGCACTGGTCATCGAAGCCGAATATCAAATCACCCTCTGGGATAACCTTATTAAATTTATTGATAATCCTGACGATCAACTGCAGGGGGAATTGTTCTGGCAACTGGTCATGCAAAAAGCCATTTCGAGTGATGCCCCATCGTACGAAGCGACTGAAGCGCGCCTTAAAAGAATATCATCTGAAATTCTTAACACTGCATGGGAAAATATCACAAATCATATCCAGCCTCAATTGGATACCTGGAAAAATCGCCTCGAGGATAGCAAGTTATTCCTTCAACAGCCGGATAGTCACAACCTGAACAATATTTTGAAGGCGTGGAAGCAATCCGAGACATGGGTATGGGATTATCTTTCTCGACAAATTAAACAAGTCCTGTAAATAGTATTCTAGGGGACAGCCAATGGAAGGATAAATTTTTACCGCACCTTTTGGTGAAGCTTATTCCCTTCAGGATCATGACTTGTCCCCGTTATGGTTCCGCTGGGGGATGTAGGCGTTATGATTGGTTGAGTGGTGAGGGGTGTAATCGTCGCCCCTTTTTCTCCATATTACACGCGGAAGAGGCGGCCAGTGATAAAAGGACGAATAAAATCACCAGTCCGCTTCGCATTTTCGTGAGGTCATTTGGTATCTTCATCCTATACTCTTTCGTATGGGGCGGGGAGCAATCAAAAAGTAAAAGCAGCAGGTGGATTGCCGACGGGGCTAAGCGAGGTGCGGGAATTTAGTATGTGGTTATCCTTGCCTTTCCCTAATTGGAAGATCCCTTCATCCAATGTCCAAACTAAGGCCTGAGGAGAGTACAAAATCTGTAAAGGAATTATAAAGTGAGATGGAGGCAAGCCTGAATTATATCGATGTATCTGTTTTTGGATATAAAACCGCCAAATCTGACAGATTAGGCGGTTTTAGGCCGAGTACTCCCACATTGAGCGGGTGATGGGACTCGAACCCACGATATCTTGCTTGGGAAGCAAGCGTTCTACCACTGAACTACACCCGCTTGAAAAGCGGGAAAATAGCCCAGTTTCGAACCCAAACACCGTCATATCTAAGGATATTTAGCGCATTCCGCCACCTCCAATTTGGGAGGCAAGCGTTCTTTTTGAAGCGCATTAGTCTTCTAATTATTATACGTTATAGACTTCAAAGAGTTACAAATACTAAGGCTTCATCTTCGGTGCATTACTTTTCCTTCGGGAGTCACCTCGAGATAAACAGTTTCATCGCGCTTGGCCCAATAATAAATCAAATAAATTAATAAACCGATACCAAGGACAAATGTACATAGAATAGCCCACAAGAAAGAAAACTTTTTAGGCTTCAGTAATTGTGCCGTGGTTTCAGTTTGCGAGATAACACGAAAACCCTTTTTTATGTAGCTGTCAATTTCTCTTTGCAATTTGACACGACGTTCTTCAATCGAGATTTCATTTGCCATATTGTATTATCCTATTTCTGTTTTATGGTGAAGAATATTGCCCAGATTTGACACTCGTCCACTCGACCAGTAAACGAAAAAGATTCTTTTATGGTTCCCAAATACTAAATTGCTCTGAACAATTTTAGCACAGGAGCTAAAATAAGTTTTTCAATATCATCGCTAGAGTTTATGTCGAATAGGTTTATTAGGCAAAATTTACCCTTGAATTTCATTCGTGTGTCTTCAAAATCAAGTAAATTCTCGTCACTAAATACTTTGTTTTCGTTGTATTCAATATGGCGAATCATGTGCTCGAACTTTTTTGGCCATATTTTGTGTTTGCCAACAATATTATAAAGAACCCCCGCAATGATATAAGGTTCAGCTATCTCCTTTTCGTCGAAAATAACCCGAATAAAAATTACTTTTAGACCTTTGACGAAACTCGTGTTTGTTACACCTCCGGTCTGTTTCGTGAATTCCTCTGGAACAAAAAAAACCGAAAACTTCCTCAGGGGCCATCTAGTTACATTTGTTGAATCAAGCCCTTCGGAGGTTCTGGTTGTAATTTGGTACCCCCCCGGTTTTCCAATGACAAATTTTTCTTCCTCTTCTGCTAATTGACCTTCTATTTCTTTTATCAGATATGAGCTTTCATGATAAAGCCTTTGTAGGAAATCAAAAGCTAATTGTGTTTGATGGACAACCTCGGTTTTATTCATAATTCACCTTTCGAAAAATATATACTTTGGCGTTGTTGTCAGCATACCATCAATATTGAAATTCATGAATTTCGTTCTATTCTTCTGAATATATAAATAACCTTTGATTGTTGAAATGGCGGGAAAGTTATTCAGGACATTGACGAATCCCAAAAAATCACCTCGGTACTGAGAAGTTGTTGGGTCCAAAAAGAGTATAGCTGGTAATTGATTTAGGACTTTACGAGCATTCAATATTTCGGTTCCTGCAAATTTTCTCAAATTCTTTCTCAATAATATTTTGTATAAATCTTCGGCAAAACATCTTGTCTCTCTATCAAAAGAATCCGTTTCACCAAGTATCATGTCAATTAGCAAGGCAATATCTTGCCAGCTAAGCCAGTGAATAGTGTATTTTGCCGCATCGGGATATTCTGCTAAAAATTGGGATTTTGTGTAATGTGCTGTTACTGCAATGAATGATGATTTTTTATTTATATTTTTAGCCTCGAGCTCGCCCCCCTCGACTTCCCTTTCAAGTTGCTGCTTTTTTGACTTTGTACTTTTTCCAAATCTCGAAAATAATTTCGCTTCGAAAACCAAGTAGTAATTACCTATAATAATTACTACATCTGGTTGTGTCCCGTCTTCAAAGGAAGGCCAAAATATAAACTCAGCTTCACTGGCATCCGTTCTTTCAACATGAAAACCGAGGTCCGTAACTAATCGATAGAGGAAAATATCTCTTCTAGCATATTTGAAGAAAGAAAAAACGTTAGAAGTAAGGATATCTTCCTTACGTTCCTCGTGGGGGGTGAACTTGCCGTGGATTTCTGCTAAGTACATATATCCCTTAGATAGGCGATGCTTTATTCATGCATATCTGCGAATAGGGACAATTTGCCAGCAAAAACCTTCAAATCTGAAAACTCGTCGGGCAATAGATTTTCAAATTCCTTCTGCGGGACTTTGATGTATTCCCAAGCGGTGCCGGTCAGCCGCGTTGCGTTCTCGCACCAGAGAGTCGCGGCGTGGTCCTTGTTGGCAACATCTACATCCTCCCGACCTTTGGTTTCCACGAGATAGTAATTGCCCTCGGTTGTGACTGCTACAAAATCAGGCTCGTAATAGCGGAGATTATTCTTCGAGTCTGTGTACTCGATTGCAAAGCCGAATTGTTCAGGGAGCTTGGCGAAGCGGTCAACGTCGGGCGCGTCCTCCAGGAACTTGGCAAAATTCAATTCGAATTCATTGCCGACTGCGACCAGGTTGAAGACGGTTTTACGGGCCGGCAGGGTTTGGCGCGAGTAGGGGAAGGGGGGAGTCTCGGAGAGTTTGCGCTCTTCGCTGATAACACTTGGTTCCAGTTCTTCGACCACCAGGGGGCGCAGGGCTTTGACAAAGGTCTGGACGGTCACATATTGGGCGACGTTGCTGGTTATCGCTTTGATAATAGCGGGGTCGTCCAGGTCTACCACTTCGCCGAAAGCGCGGAGTCTGAGGAACTCCTGGACCTTTGGCACCAGGGCGGCAAACTGAGATGGTAGTTTGACATCTTGGGCGATGCGTTTGGCGTAGTAAGAGACCGCCTCCTGCGAAGTTTGAATCTCCGGCAGGATATAGGTCCGCTCGACCATTTTCTGAAGGGTGAGCAGGTCATAGCCTTCGTATTGAAAGGTCTTCTCTGCCTTGTCCCCTGTTTTCATCGGTAAGACAGGACACTCAAAAGACATGACATCCAGCGAGGCGATTTCCTCCGCCAGGGTCTTCTTGCGCGCCAGGATGGGGCTGAGGACCGGAATGGTTATATCCTTGTCGAGCTTCTCGGGGTCGGGCAGGATGGTATTGATAACCAGTTTGTCCTTACCGACCTCGAAGGTGCCAAAGGCAATTTCTTCTTCGCGTTCCAGGTCTTCCACAAAATCGATAAAGGCTTTGTTGCCGATGACATCCACGCGCTCGATATAGTCACTTGCCAGGTCGCGGAACATGAGTCGCAAGCCACGCCCGATGGTCTGCTCGGGCAAGATATTGGCTTTGGAAGTATAGGGACGCAGGCCAACCACCACGGTCACATTCTGGACATCCCAGCCTTCACGCAGCATGAGCACGCTGACAATGGCATTGACCGGGCTTTCCGGGTTATCCACTTCGCGGGCAATCTGGCGGGCTTTATCCAGGTCTTTCTTGGTGATTTCACCTTTGGTATCCGTGTGGATGACGAGCAGTTGCTTCCCACCAAATTCAGAAGGATATTTCTTCTGCAAATAATCGCCTATCTCGTCAGCTTCGTGGGTATCATTCATCATCACGAACAGGATAGGTTTCTTCTTCAGCGGCTTGAGCTGCTCGGTGTACTCGCGCCAGCGCTCGACCCCTGCGGTGATGTAGGCTTTGTAACGCGTGCTGGGGACATCGGAAGCGGCTTCCCGAATCCCGTGCGCGATGCCTTTGATGGGACGTTTGACAATCCCATCCTCGATGGCCTGCTTCAATGGGTAGTCAAAGACTGTCCAGGTGAAGAGCGCCCCTTTGCTATAGCGCGGGGTGGCGGTAAAGTCCAGTTGCGCAGCCAGCAAGCCGGGAGTCGGGGTCAGGCTGGCGAGTCCTTCGTGCAAACGACGGATGACTTTATTCCATTCACTGTCTTCATCGTGGGTATGATGCGCCTCGTCATTGACGACCATCACGGACCCGCCGCGCGCCAGGATGCGCTTGTCGAAATCTTCTATCTCAATTTTCTGCGCAGGCGGTTTTTGCCCAAGGACTGCCGTCATTACATCTGGCTCTTCGTCCGACCTCGAATCGAAGCGTTCGTAAAATTGTTGAATATTGGTGAGATACAGAGCACCCAGGGAATGAGCGCGCTCCGCCTCGCCGCGCATGTAGCAATCGAAATCCCAATACGTTTTCAACTCTTCGGGGATGACCGGGTCGGTCCTGAAAATTCGCCCATTGGCAAAGTCGAGCCGCAGGCGCTCGAAAACAATTACATTCGGGGCGAACAGTAAAAAGGTCCGGGCGAAATCGTCACGAGCTTCAGCAACGGCATTGAAGTATTGCCAGGCGATTGCCAGCGCTATCACCTTCGTCTTCCCGGTGCCTGTCGCTTTCTTTATGCAATAGCGGGCGAACTCATCATACTGGAGCAGGCGCAGGTCCTTATTGGAGCCGGCATAGTTTTCGACTAGGTCCTTGTGCCGGCGAACTTTCGCCACTTCGTAAAGATAAATCAGTGTCTCGATAGCCTCGCGCTGGGAGCGGTGGTATTCGAACTTGCGTCCATTGGGCAGGCGGTGGTCGGTGGCAAACCAGAAGTTAAGCAGGAGGCGCGTCGTATCGCTGGCTCCCGGATAACCCTTCGCCTGCCATTCTTCCACCGCCCGGCGGATTTGCGGGACGCACGGCGCGGTCTTGGGGGTCGGTTCGATAAAAGAGGATTGAGCGGTTGAAGGAGATTTCTTCTTGCGAGGCATATTTACCCCACTTTGACTTTGACAGTCTTGGTCGTATCGTTGCCCAAGATGTCAATGACTTTGACGACCACTGTATAATCCCCGGCCTGCTCATAGTTGTGCTGAGCCGAGAGTTTCAAGGTTGGGTCCTTGCGGGTGCGGTAGGTCTGCCACTGGTTGTGGAAGGTATCACCCTTGAAATCCCAGTCCACCGCCCAGTAATCCACCCACTGGGACCAGTGCTTGATGGACTTCTGTACGTCCTGCGGCACGTCATCCGGCGGGATGACGAAATCCTTGAGGGTGAGCGTGACTTCCAGCTTCTTGACTTTTGCATCCACCTCAAGGGCAGCCAATTCGAAGAACTTGATGTCGCCCTGTTCGACGGCGCGCTTGTCCATCACGTCGCGCGGGACCCGGTAAAAGCGCACGTCCAGATTGGCTTGGGCGGCCTGCTGTTTGGCGACCTCATTGAGCTCGAAGGCGAAGTCCCAGCCGAGGATATCCACGCCGTTGGACTGCGGCGCGTCCTTGCCCGTACCCACAGCTTTCTTGAATTCGGCGGCGATATTGGCAAGGTCGCCGGCGGTGACAGGCGCGTCCACCGAGCCAACGTGCACCATGCGCCCACTTTTGACGCCATGCAGCCAGGTGTATTGATTGAGTGGGTGGGCGTGATACAAATCGAGAATGAACTCGCGGTATCTTTGCTGTGCGTCCTTCTGGGTGAACTGCGATTCTATCCACGCCTGCCGCTCATACTTGCCGAGATTTTGGACCACAAACGGTTTTACGCCTTCGATACCGAGCAAACGCTTGCGCGTGGTGTGAATGGCAAAGCGGCCTAAATCACAGGCAATCCAGCGCCGGTTGAGTTTTTCGGCAACGGCGGCGGTGGTGCCTGAGCCGCAGAAACAATCTAAAACCAAATCGTTTTCGTTGGACGAGGCTTTTATGATGCGCTCTAATAATGCTTCTGGTTTTTGGGTGGGATAATCAAGTCTTTCGTCACTTGTATTTCCTACTCTACCAATATCGTTCCACAAATCAGTTGCTCGTTTACCTTCCAATTCATCAAGATATACTTTCAGACCGTCAAGCCGTGGAGTATCATCTGCTTTCTTTAGGATGAGTTCTTCTGCCCATAATCTTTCAAGTTCTGTTTCTGAAAGCGCCCAACCTCTATTTGCGGGTGGTCGAGAACCTCTCCATTCAAAATTCCGTGCCTTTGATGTTGAACTCATTGTCAAATCTTGCCCAGTGAACAATCGCCCGTTTTTGTCAGGCTTGTAGCGCATTATTTGTTCTGGAGAATATTCCGTCCTTTGCGTATTCCAAGTATATTGTGTAGATTTTGTATAAAACAGAACAACATCGTGAACCCGTAAATAATACTTTGGGCTTATGTTATGAGCATTGGTTCGTTGCCAAATAATCTCGTTTTGAAATCTATCAATGCCAAATATCTCATCTAGAACACTTTTAGCATAATGACCAATATGATAATCAAGGTGAACATATATGCTGCCATTGTCCGCAAGTAGTTCTCGCAAAACCACAGTGGTTTCACAAAACCATTGCAAGTAAGAGTCCAGGCCTTTTCCCCACGTATCACGATAGGCTTTCTGTTCAATCGCGCTTGGTTGTTTGACAAATTCTGCCGTTTCATCTTCGTCTGTGTCGGGATGGTCTGGAAGAGTGGCAGTGAAAGAAAAATCTGCACCTACGTTGAAGGGCGGGTCGATATAAATCAGGTTCACTTTGCCGGCGAATTCATCCAATAAAGAAGACAACACATATTTCTTATCGCCCCAAATCAAGCGGTTGCGCCAGTCGGGGTCGCGGCCGGCGCTGAACAAGTCCATCATGTGCTGGCGTTCGATGGTCGATTCGTTTACGGTTTCGACGGTCTGAAAGGGGAGAGAGACGCGCAAGGGTGCAACACGTTTGCCGTCTTTGTATTTTCCGTCCCATATGAGTTCGGTCATGGAGTTATCCTTTTGCGTTGTCAATTTCCAATAGTATTCTACAACGGAATCATGGGGATGCGTTTGAATCCCTGGCAGCAAGTCGTTGGGAACTTTGGTGCTAGAATCCACCAAGGAGCCGATATGAGGCTTTTTCAACACTGGTTCAATCATCCCCCTTCGCGCGATACTCCCTTTATCACTGACAAGTATGGAGAAAAGTTCTGGATTCAATGGGAGGAAAACGAGCAATTTGCGTTTCTTGACGTGCTTTATCGAGGGAGGTTCGTGGGAAGGGTAAACCTGGATTTCTCCAAACCTGGGGAAGCCATCATTGCCGATATCAGAATCTTTCGAATCCATCGGAGAGATGATAAGCTTCGAAAACGCGGTCTAGGCAAAGCCATGTTACAGGAGGCAATATCTAAGGCCAGAGAGCGAGGCGCTGGTTTAGTCTGGGGATGGATAGTTCCCGATGAGTTTACATCCGTTGAATATCTTGTTGAGTGGTATCGAAGGCAGGGATTTGATGTTCACGGTAAGGACGGTAAATACACTATTAAAAAGCGCCTGGAGTGAAATCCTGATAGGGTCTCTTCGTTTGTTCTGTAAGAGATGTGATGTAAAATAGCCCCATCGATTAAGAACGCCCCGCGGCGCTGAAACACCCAGGGCATTGACCGAGCCGGCGTGAGCGGCTGGTGAAAACATTGTAGCATACTATGAGGCCGTCCGCGTCAGCGCGGGCGGTTTTTTGGTTAGAGGATGATAAGATGAAAGAGTTTACCTTTCGATTGGGCAAAGCAAAGCCAGATGAATTTTGGCAATCTGTCAAAACTGCCAGAGTTAAAGAGAGAATTGTTTCGGAGAAATACGGCGAGTATGAATTAAGGTTTTACCAAGATAATGGTAAATGGGTTGTGGGAGTAGCTCACCTGCTCCTGACGCAAGGTGAACCTTTGGATGTAGCCCGGTTTGAGTTGTTACCGCTTGGGGATGGGTTGAAGGTGATTGTCGAATATTCAACCCACCAAGCATACGCGCCGTACTTGGCGGGCTTGTTTCAAGAGATAGCCAAAGACTGGAAAGAAATACAACCGGAGATAAACGGTGTCATTTTAGAATTGGGGGGAAAACCCACGCCGACCTACGACGCGGCGCAATTTGAGTATGAGATTATTGGTCATATTGATGCTAATGACTTACCAAAAGTAGTAACAACCAATGGAATAACAATAGACTTTACTACTGTGCCTGCCGAATTGCTAAATCTCACATTACCTGAAATCGAACGAAGGGCTAAGGCAGGTGATATTCAAGCGAGAGAATCCCTGAATAAATTCATGTTTTTGGTTTACCACGCCTTTAAGCCTTTTCTTGATGTTCACGAAGAACTTTCTAATGACCCCGATGCAAAACCTGTTTATGGAATGATTCAAAGGATGCTCCAATCCGAGAACCCTGTACATAGGGCAACAATTGCTTTGGTCATGGACCCAGAGAAGTCTTTATTGGAAAACCTCAATAGCCTCAGGGAACGTGCAGGCAAGGAACTTCGCAAAGAGATTGAACAGTCATCGAAAATTCTTCCTGGTGACGTTGAAAATCTAAAAGAGGCGTGCCCTGCACCTGTTGAGCGGATAAAGCAACCCTTCAACGGCACGAAAGAAGAACTAAAAAGATTTGTCATGAATTTTATCGTTGACCATGCCCCCCGCACCCCTCGTACAGTTGGACCTTCGGATTATCTCACTTTACGCACTTCTCTTGATAATCCTGATTCGTTTCCTGTGGTGCGAGAAATTGCCCACGAGGTACAAGACCACACTGGTACGCGGTTGGTATTTGACCCAAACCCGCCGCACGAGGGAACAATCGAGGTCAGACAGGTGACAATCAATCCGCCGCACGCTGAGTTTATCTGTATTGCTCATACAGAAGCCTGTAAGCAATTAGCCCAGGATTTGCAGGGTGAAATAGTGAATAAAGGCCTCGGTGAACGGGGACAATCCGCTAGCTTGCCCGGCCTCATACAAAACCAAATTGCTACTGGGAGTTTACCCCCTGATATTTCTTTCGCAGAGATTGACAGTTTGAAATTTGATATTGCCAAAGCCAAACAGAAATTCCCCGATTTCTCAGTAGCTACAGCAATCCGAATCCTGAAGGTTATCCCTGAGGCAAGAAAAACGTACGACAATGAGTTATCACCGGGCCAGTGGGGACCAAAATGGATAGCAAGCAAGGCGTTTAATACAGTATCTACAGTATCGAATTATCTCAGAGTATTATATCTTCAGGGCTTGCGCACTGTTGATGATATACCAATTCCGCATAGATTGAAGAAGCCCACAAAATAACCCATAAATCCACAAAATCACCCCTAAGATTGAGCCGGTATCATATAGTTGATGCCGGCTTTGATTTTTGGAGATGTCAAAATGTCTAAAGTTTTTATTCCACTTTCACAAGCAGAAAGAGATGCGTTGATAAAGTTGGCTTCCTTTGAATATCGCGAACCGCAAATTCAAGCTCGTTTTATCTTGCGGAAGGAATTAGAACGGCGCGGCTTGCTCCCCAAAAAGCAATTAGTAGATTTGTCTTTTCAAAATCAACCGGAAACAAGTAAATCAATCAATTAAACGCGAGCCGCCTGCTGTAACAGGCGGACGCGCTACAAAGGATGGTACTACATGCAAACCTATTTTACTTCCTCAAACGTTCGTAAGTCAAGCGGCTCAACGCCCATTCGAGCGGGCGGCCACGTGGTCGGCAAGGTGAAGGGAGATACCTTCTACAAATCCGTGGATGGGAGCCGGCATTTCTTGCGCGTCCCGCCGGCCATCTGCTTCGATGTGCAATCGCTGAAGGATACTGAACAAGTCGGGGCAGTTTATGCCGAAGTGGCCGACCGGGAGACCGGTAAAGTCTTTCACGCCTCAATCCGGCTTATTTGGGAAAATGGTTTCAAGGTGAATCGCGGATTCGGCGACCAAATCGCGTTGCCCCTCGACAAATGGGAAATCGTGGGAGAGCCTTTGCAGTTGGCCTTACTTTAGGAGCCGGCGATGCAACTGGTCGATGAAGCAATCAAGCAATACTCTAATCTTGGCTTTGATACCCTGCCTCTTCAAGCGGGAACCAAGCAGGCGCGGCTCAAGGATTGGCCGCGCCTTACCCCGGCGCAAATGTGGCAGGCTGCCACTGAGAATGCGAACATCGGTATACGCGCCGGCGGGCCGGCACGCGTGGCAATCATCGACTGCGACGAAAAGGTTAAGCCGGGTACATTCCAGAACTTCCAGAGTTTCCTCGCCGGCCTGGGGTATCAGCCCGGCGACTATCCGCTGATACGAACAGCCTCCGGGGATGGGCGTCATATCTATGTCACTTTTACGGGTGACCTGGCTGGTAATTTCCAAGTCATATCTGATTCATTCGGTGCAGGTGAATTTCGCTACGGCCCAGGAGCCTATGTCGTTGCGCCGCCCAGCGTGGTAGAAGGCAATCCCTACAATTTGCTTGCAGGAAACTTCCGTCGCCTTCCCGCGTTAGGCAAGACCGACGTTTTGCAATTCCTGAACAAGGAGCCGACTGACAATAAACAAACGGAGCAAAGTTGCAGGGCATATCCTCGTATTCCCCGTAGAACCCTGGCTCTCCTGAACGGGAATGGGGTTGAGAGATACCCCAGCCGGAGCGATGCAGACCAGGCCATTATCACCGGCTTGGTGAACGCCGGCTTTGATTTTGACGGCGTGCTTCGCCTGTTCTCGAAGTATCCGAGCGCCGGAAGATTTCAGGCAGAGGCCGGCAAGTCCGCTTTGGGCTATTTGCGCCGGAGTTATGACGCGGCGCGTGAGTATGCATCCTCGCACGAGAGCCAGGGACGGCAATTTGCCCAGGCCGTCCTCGGATGGGCGAAAGCACGCCCCTGGCCGGGAAAAACAGGACACTATGACAAGCTGGTTTTTATCGCTCATGCAACCATTGCTTACAACGCCGGCCGGCTGGAATACAACGTTTCTGCACGCCAACTGGCAGAAAGGGCTGGCATTTCTCCCGAAGCCGCCATGAACGCCACGCGCCGCTTGTGCAATGCCGGCTTGATTACTCTATTACAGGAATGGGCGGCAGACTGCTCCAATCGTTACAGGCTTGAGTCTCAAAGTTTGACACTCCCTCCACCACCCTGTGAGGAAGTGTCAGAGTTTGAGACTGATAAAAGAGAGGCGGAGAATGGATGATTACTTACAGATTATCAGCCATGATGCGTTTCGCTATGGGGGCGGCTTGAACAAGTCCGCGGGAGAAGTGTATTGGTGGCTTTTACAAACTCCAATGACGGTCAAGGAAATTATGGCGAAGACTGGTCGAGGCAGGGCGACCATTTTTCGCGTTCTGCGCCGAATGCAAAAACTAGCCGACCGATTAACCGGCGAATGTCTGCCGATGGTACAGAACAACGGAGGAACCTGGCAGGCATGTGAGGGCGTTGACCTGTACCGGGTTGCTCATGTGGTCGGTACTGCCGGCACAGGTAATCGTAAACACGCGCAATACAAGCGAGAGCAGGTAATGCACCGAAAGAGTCTTGAATTGGGAAAAAACATATAATAATGGCGAAGAATCATGGAATCTCTCGATTTTTCTATAGTTCCCGTTTCTCTTGGAGAAAGTTGACGTTTTCCGATGATTTCGTAAAAACAGGAGCGATTCGACATGGGCGGCTACAATAGCGGGCGCTGGGGATGGCATAGGAAGAAAACCGGGGTGGAAGAGTGCCGCAAACTGACGATTTTCTTTTTCACGCCGTATTTGCAGCCGGGGAGCTGGAACTCGGTCCACTGGTTGCGTGGAGGGGAAGAAATCGGAAGCATAAGTTATCGAGTGGCCGGGGATAACCATCCGACC